>CAZXMN010000018.1:0-3406 GCA_964641375.1 uncultured Candidatus Saccharibacteria bacterium | reverse complement strand
GCATATGATGTTCGCACATTGAATATAATTCAATATCTTTCAGAAGTATCATTCCGGTGTAGCTTTCGCATTCAAAAACTTTTATGAGATCTTGGGGGTTTTTGCCATATCCACCGTATATTTCACCCCAACTTTTAACGACCCTTTCGGGTGTATCTAATAACCCATCTCGGCTAATGTCTTCGCCAAGCTCACTTAAAATGGTTTTGACTGATTCTTCCGCGAGTCCTCTTTCGTCTTTGATAATATTTACCATGTGTCGATTATAACATAAAAAGGCCCAAACGAGCCTTTAGTATAAATTTGGCTGGACTTAGTAAAAGAGGTTCTAATGTATTTCATGATGAATAGTAGAGCAGGATAGATGAAGTTTCGAAATATTTTGGCCTAATGCAAAGCGCCCACCTCCCGTGGAACGCAATGCGTTTGGAAGGTGGGCGTCTAGACGGTTACAAATTGTGGCCTAGTGGACTATGGCTCGATCGTACAGGCCCGCCAGGTTGTTGCTGGAAAACTCCACATCGTGCCGCGAGGCGTGCCATGCAGTCTTCCCGTTGATCTTGACCTTGTCGATGTTCCAGCCGCCATCCCTGAGGATCAGCGGAATCAGGAAGTCAGAGAAGCCCCAATAGGAGGCGCCGACAATGCTGATCGAGGCAACAACGACGAGGATCGACTTGGCGAACGGGGTTAGGACTGGAACGATGATGGTGCTGACCGCTACCACCATCATGCACACAATCGAGACGAAGTAGCAGACAACTTGGACGCTCCGAAACCTCATGGGAATTCACTCCTTCTAGATGGTGGGCAAACGTTCTTGCTTCAGGTTGCTGTAGCCGCTGTGCTTCAGGGCTTCCTCGAGAAGAAGCTTGTCCTCACCGCGGCAGAAGGTGCACAGTTCGTGCTCGCCTGGCTCGTTGCCGAGTGGTCCGTGATCTGGATGGCCAGGACAATCCACGAGTCCGTGGATGTCGATCGGGACGTAGATAGCCAGTTCGTTGTCGTAGTGCCAACTGGGCCCATTTCCCTTGGTCACGTCATCGTAATTGGCGTGGTTGTAGCTGGCAATGAGACGGTGTCCCATGTGCCATCTACCGTGGTAGCCACCGACGATAATACCTTCGAGTTCGAAGTTTCCCTTGAACGCGATGCCGAGGCCATTGTCCTGGAACCGAGTCACTACGATCTGGTAGCTCCACTCGCCTCCGTTGAAGTCATGGCCGGTGATGAGAGCTGTAGGGCGCTTGTTGTTGCTGACCGCAAAGCGGCTGACGAGCGACGAAGCAACTTCTTGCCGATCGGGGAACCAGTCAGGGTAGAAGTTGAGAGAGACAACCTTTACCTCGTCGTTCGGGTAGACAGTAGCCAGCATCGGGATGCCCGTATCTGGGTCCTTCCGCATGGCCAGGTTGCCTTCATCGTCAGGCATGGTCGACTCCTTCCTGGAGCATAGGTGCGGATACAGTGCGGACCACGACAGTGTCGCGGCCCTCACAAGTATTTTACCGCCTGATTGTAGCACGAAATCGGAGTTTCTAAAATGTTTTTGTAGTTCTTAACCTTTTAATATATTCTTTTGCATTTGCGCTTAAGGTCTTTAACGGTTCTTTTGGTTATATTGAAAAAATTGCCTGCAAGATAATAAAAAAATGGCTGGGGAGGAGGGACTCGAACCCCCGAATACCGGTACCAAAAACCGGTGCCTTACCACTTGGCCACTCCCCAATGTTGGTGTCATTCCTGCGAATGCAGGAATCTCTAGCGGCGACCGCTAGGGAAGATCCCCGATCAACTATCATAGTTAATTTGACTAGTCGAGGATGACAGAGAGAGTTTACTAGAAAATAGCTACTTTTTCAAGGCGGAAAGGATTTCTTGAACATCTGCGAGAGTATTGGCCTGCATTGCCCTCTTACGCAGTTCTTGGGCTCCTGGGAAGCCTTTTAGATACCAACCGTAGTGTTTACGCATCTCACGAATTGCTTGTCCTTCATCGCCTAAATATGTGATAGTGCGGAGGGTTTGGTCGAGGATGACTCGTTTTAGTTCTTCGGTAGATCCTGAAACGAGTTCAGGATGACGTATGTGGGAGAATATCCAAGGATTCCCGAGTGCTCCCCTGCCGATCATTACGCCAGCTAGATTAGAATTATCAAGTCTCCCCCAGGCTTCTTCAGCGGTAGTAATGTCGCCGTTACCTATAACGGGAATACTTATTTCTTTTGCGATGTCGTATATCTTATCCCAGTCAGCCATCCCAGAGTAGCCTTGTTTGGCGGTCCTGCCATGAATAGTAATAGCGTCGATTCTGATCTCTTCTAATTGTTTCACAAAATGTTTCACGTCCTTTTCGAGCCACCCCAGACGGACCTTGATAGAAAGCTGTCCATCAAAGTTCTTCCTGACATGTTTGGCGATTTCTAGGGCTTTATCATAGTCTCGTAATAATGCAGAGCCGCACTCGTTGCCGGTAATCTTGGGTGCTGGGCAGCCCATGTTTATATCAATTCCGGCTGGATGGATACGGTTATTCACAATGTTGGCTGCCTTCGCAATCAGATCTCCGTCATAGCCGAAAAGTTGAACTATAACTGGCTGTTCCTCGGGTTTGAATTCGGCAATCTTCAAGGTTTCGTTTGGATTATAAACAATGGCATTGGAAGCCAACATTGGAGTAAAAACAATATCTGCGCCCATCTCTTTGCAAATAGAACGAAATGGCAAGGTCGTAATGTTTGCCATTGGTGCCAGTACAAAGACTGGCTTTTCTATTTCAGACCATTTGAAGTTCATTAAAGTTTCTTTAGGATTTGTCCGCTAGGAGTATCTTCTACTTCAAAACCGAGTTCTCGTATCCGGTCTCTGACCTCATCTGACTTCGCCCAGTCCTTGGCGGCTCTGGCGGCATCTCTTTCGAGCAGTAACTTGTCTACAGCATCATTGCCGGTAATCGCACAAACTTTATCTAGTTCCAAACCTAGGACTCTATCGAAATCATAAAGTAAGTTTAGAACCTCTTCAGCCTCCTGTTTTGTCAGTCCTTGAGTAACAAATTTATTCACTTCCTTCACAAAATCAAACAGAATCGACATTGCCTTCGGCATATTCAAATCGTCATCTAGTGAGTGCCTAAAGGCACTTTCGGCCTTCTCAATTAGCTTATCGGCATCAGTTTTGTCGCCTTCTAACTCAATTTGCTTAAGACGAATAATGAAGTCGCGAAGGTTATTCAGTGTGTTTTGAGCGGAAATTATCGACTCGTCAGTGAAGTTCAACTTTTCACGATAATGTGACATGGCTGCAAGCATGCGGAAGGCCAGCGGTTCAACTTTATATTTTTCACAAACATCCTGGATTGTGAAAATATTATGAAGGGACTTGGACATCTTTTGCCCATTAACCA
>CAZXMN010000017.1:0-4601 GCA_964641375.1 uncultured Candidatus Saccharibacteria bacterium | reverse complement strand
TATGTTTAGGGGTTGAATAAGTTTCTGAATGTAAAGTGCCGTTGTTTCGCCTTCTAGGTTCGGATTTGTGGCAATTATTAATTCTTTTATATCCCCTACCTTGATTCTGTTAACGAGCTGAGCGATAAACAAATCATCCGGACCGACACCGTCTACTGGAGAAATGACGCCACCAAGTACGTGGTAAAGTCCCTTAAAACTGCCTGATTTTTCTAGAGCGACAACATCTAGTGGTTCACTAACAACACAAATAATTGATTTATCTCGAGAGTTGTCACTGCAAACCGAGCAGACTTCACTGTCAGTGAAGTTACAGCAGACTGAACAGAATCGGATATCTTTTTTCAGGTTCTCTGCCGCCTTTCCGAGATCCTCAGAACTTTTGGCGGGTTTTCTCAGGAGATGAAAAGTCAGCCTTTGTGCCGTTTTGGGTCCGATGCCTGGCAGTTTGGCGAATTCATCAATGAGATCCTGTACACTTCTAGGGACGATATTCATGAATACCTACATACCCATGCCAGGGAAACCGCCGATATCTTTCATAAGGTTGGCTGCGAATTCTTGAGACTTCTTAATACCACTTTCAACGGCAGTTTTGATGTCTTTTTCTAAAACATCGAGCTTCTCTAAATTAACATCATCCTTACTTAGTGTGACTTTTTGAAGTTTTTGCTCACCATTAATAATGACAGTTACTGCACCTGATTCAACCGTAAAAACTTCATGTTGCAATTTCTTCTGAATTTCACGAGCCTTTTTTACAAACTCTAGTTGTTCTTTTGCTTTACCGAACATAGCCATATAACGTAATCCTTTCTGTTAACGAGCTTATATTATGCTCTATGGAAGCTTGTAAATCAAGATTGATCCGCCGATATTCTCGACTGGCTTGTAAGCGTCGAGCCAAGAGTAGTCAACGCCATTGTTTACATCTTTTTTCAACCTAGAATTCTGGTAGAATGTGGCCGAAACTGCGAACCAGCCGCTCGGACGACCATTTTGAACATGCCATTCGATAAGTGGATCACCCATATAGTACTTCGCCTCAAAGGCACCAGGGAAAACGTCTACATAGATATGCTGGATGTTATTGTCGTGTACATAGGTTGCCAGACGTTTCAAATCTTGACCCCAGTCAGTATTGGAATCGGTTAGATATTTATAACCATTCTTGTAACCGCCAATAAACTCGTTGTAGTAAGCCAGATAATGAGGATAGATGAGGATAGCAGCGGCAGCATACCAAATGACAAGCAAGATGATTAGCCAAGCAGCCGCAAATTTAACAAGATTCTTCTTCACCTTAAGCAGGTTCTCTTTGGAAATTAGGTCACCAAGTGGAGCAACTGCCAGAAAGGCAAAACCATAAATCGGTAGCATATATCGGATACCAAGATTTAACTTACCTTGTATGCCCATAGCGAGTAGGACGACCGGCAAAACCCAGAGATAGACCTCGGTAAACCAGCCTTGACGTTTTCGCCATTTCCAGAGTACATAAGCGAGAATTATAAATATGAAGAGTGCAATTTGTGTTTTGATAGCTATGCAAACTGGATAATAGTACCACCAGCCCTGATTGGAAACTTTACCCATAAGGAACGCATCATGTCCACCCTCAACGTGCATCGTCACCATTGTGAAGCCCAGAACCCACTGTGCGATAGGTTTCGTAACAGGGTTACCTGAAAGAGCTTGAAGTGGCTTAGTCATGAACCCTACCTGGGATTCTGTGATTAGTCCCTTTTGTACCGAAGCCGGCATATTAATAGTATGTGGGATATAGAAGAGCCACATAGCTGTGACGCCGATAGCAACTATCGCTGCAAATGCTACAAAACCGCTCCAGGCTCTCTTTGTCCACTTCTTATCATTAATCTGTTCAAGGAAGGGTTTACCCGTCTCTGTACCCTTTCGCAATATGAGCATTACCCAAACTATTAAGTAAGTTGGGGCTAGTATAGCAGCAGAAAACTTTGCAACCAGAACAACGCCAAAGATAAGTCCAGCTATTATGAGTTTTTTCCAGTCTGGTTTCTTTAGATACCGATAAACGGTATAAGAACTCAAGGTTAGTGCCGCCGAGATACCAAGATCAGTAGTAACAAAACGGGAGTGCGCAATAATGTTAGCGTTGAAAACATAGAGAATCAGGGCAAATAATCCAGCCTTCTTGCTACCCCAAAGCTCCTTTGCCCAGAAATAAATGAGAAGAGCGAAGGCTAGTGAAATCAGCATGATTGGAACTTCTGCCGTAAGCTTAATTGTGTTTGGGTTGTTGCCCATCTTGTAAAGGAATTTCCAACCCATTTCCCATTGATTATTGATAATAGGACTATCGGCACGCCAATAATCATAAGGGAATTTCAGATGTTCAAAGAGTAATGGGAAAGCAGCTAAATCTTTGATTAGCGGTGGGTGTTCTGGATTAAGACGATAGTCACCAGTCGTTAAATACGAGTAACCTGACGGAATGTGGGCAATCTCATCAACGATAGGTGAGTCACCTTTTGCCGAAAAGAACATTAGACCGAACATTAGCGCAAGTAGCGCTGTAATAACAATGGGATAAAAGTATTTTTTCAGAAACTTCATCCTATTTCCCTCCTTTATATTTACCAGTAATCATATTCCATTGAACCATAAAAATATATTTAAAACCATTTATCATGTCACTTACTTTGAAATTAGATGCACTAGCATCATCGAACCAGGCTACCGGCACTTCAATCATGGAATATTTGTATTTTTTTACTAATGCCAGAGCTTCAGTGTCAAAATCCCAAGTCTTGATAGTTATCTGTGGGAAAATTTTCTCAGCGGCCACTTTCGAATATACCTTGAAACCACAACGACTGTCAGTGAAACTCTGACCCAGTAGGACAGTAAATGCTAGATTACCACCACGGGAAACGAGTTCTCTTAGACGGCCCTGTTTTTTCGTAGCAGTATATCTCTCCGCATGACCATAGATTATAACTTGAATAACATCCACAACTGCGGACCAGAATGAACTGAACCAATTTCCTGCGGGCACTACAACTTTATTAGAGTATCTTGTTCCAAGCACAACGTCGTAGTCCTTGAAATAAGGAATAAGCTTGTCTATCTCAATAAACTTAGTAGAGTTATCAGCGTCCATGAAAAGTCGATAGTCCCCTTTTGCAACGGTCATGCCAAGTTTCACAGCTAAACCCTTACCGTTTCCGACATACTTTGGGTCGGTGTGTAGAATTTTGTGATTTGGATAATTTATCAGTATTTTTTCGGCAATTTCAACCGACTTATCTGTAGATCGGTCATTCACAAAAAGGATCTCAACGTCATAGTTTAAAAGAGTTTTAGAGTGTTCAATAATGCCACTTATAGTTTCATCTATTTTATCGGCTTGGTTTTTACAGGGGATAATAACACTGATCAATTCTTTACTCATGGAACTCCTTCGTGAAACTGCTTTTAATTACTTGATTTTCTTGCCATCCATAAAAAAACTTTTGATAGTTATAATAAACAGATAGGAAGAGAAATAGTGAGAATATGAGTGCCATTACCAGTTTAGCCGATCGATTGAACGGGAATGTTCTCGTCCAATTTGTCAGAACATAATCCAGAATTGAAGCTGAGAAAATAAATAAAGCGGGCATCAAAAGTACGAGGTTTGAAATTCCCTGGAAATTTGCTAAGGAAATCACTATTAGTGCGGCCAAAAGCCATAACATTAGGAATAAATATTTACGTTTGTTTGAGTGAAAAAGAGCATAAATAACACCACAAAAGAAAGTGACGGCAATAAACGGATCAACTAAGGGCTCAGTACCTACATTTAGGATAGTACGGGTTTGTGTATTACTAAAAACGGCTAAAACATTTGCCCCCATATTTAGATAAAATGTAGCTATTGATCCGGGATTAAAAAAATTGAATAAATCAGAATAGAATAGCGGTAGTCTGTAAAAGTAATAACTGGCGGCAGCTAAGACACTAATAATTAATGCTATAAGCTCATATCGATAAATCGCCAGAATCTTCTTATTCTTCATAACTACAGCTATCCCAGCAAACATTATCAGAATACCAGACAATACAAAGAATGGGCTTAGGTAAAAACCTAAGCCAGCCAAAAGTCCACCTAATACAAATAGATAGATGTTTTTTTCTCGAAAAGCGATCGTTAGGACATATAAGATCAAAAGCTGAAGCAAAATGATAAGCATTGCTGGATCAATTGCCCTTGATAAAATTATTAGAAAAGCATTCGTGGTAAAAAAGAGTGTGGAAATGAGAGCCACCTGTTTGTTAAACCAACTTTTAACGAATAGGAAGAAAATTACTGAAGATAAAATACCGATAGTTGCTTGTATAAATCTAAAGGCAAGTGGGTTGAAGTGACTAAGTTGGCCGATTATGGCTACGAAATATATAAAAACAGCCTGTGATAAGTTAGAGACAGCAAGTTGGAAGTGGTTATGTATGGTTGTTAGCGCCGTACTCAAAATGGTAATCTCGCCAGCACTAAAGGCTTTAAATGTATTTATTTCAAACACGCGCCACAAGACGCCTATGAAGATAACTATTAAAACTAGAAATAAAAACTGGTTTTT
>CAZXMN010000016.1:0-4927 GCA_964641375.1 uncultured Candidatus Saccharibacteria bacterium | reverse complement strand
TAATTGTCGAAGACCAATGATGCCTATTGGCCTCACAATGAAAAAAGACGGCGAAGTAATGATTGTTTCAAAATGTACCTCATGTGGCAAAATTTCAGCAAATCGAATTGCTGGTGATGATAGTGAAAATGCAATATTAGATTTACCGAACTTTTCAACAGATGTCGAGACCGAGATCCAACTACGAAAATGCAATATCTCTCTCACTCACGATAAAGAAGAAGTAGAAACACAACTTTTCGGGAAGAAGGTTTCATGAAGAAAATTGGTATAGATATAGACGAAGTATTATCTGAAACGGTCGCTGGCTTTCTAGCCTTCTACAACGAAGAACACGACACACATTTTTTCTTTGATCAAATTGTAGAGTATTCATTTTCAAAAATATTCAATATAACACCGGAGGCAGAAAAATCAGAATTAATAGCCTTTTTCGCATCAACTTACTTTGCAGAACTAGCCACTGTAAGCGGTTCTACAGAGGCAATCAAGAAACTTTCCAAGAACTATGAATTGTACGCCGTTTCATCAAGACCGCCACAATTAATGAAATTGACATCTGACTGGCTAGACAAACACTTTAATGGTTACTTCGAGGAGATAATCTTAATAGACAGTCATTTCGACAGTTCTAAAAATAAATCTTCAGTATGTATAGAAAAACATCTTGATTATTTCGTAGAGGATGTACTATCTTACGCCGAGGATTGCGCAATGACCGAATTACAAGTATTTCTGCTAGACAAGCCTTGGAATCAAAGCAGAATCGAAGACCATAATATCATAAGGGTAAAAAATTGGTCTGAGATCGTCGATACAATAATTTAACAAAAGAGCTGAAGGACCAAGTGGACATCACAGAAACCATTAGAAATTATGTCGAAGAGGAATGTAAAAAACCTACTAGCAAATATGGTCTAGAACCATTTCGATTTCACTTTGAGCCAGTTGTCAAATATGCAGTCGAACTTGCTAACGAACTGGGAGCTGATATAGAGGTCGTTACGCTTGCCGGTTGGTTACATGATATAGGCTCGATCGTTGTGGGACGAGAAAACCACCATATTGCTGGTGCCAAAATTGCAGAAGAAAAACTTCGAGAGTTACATTATCCAGAGGAGAAAATTGAACTGGTCAAAAAGTGCATCCTGAATCATCGTGGGTCTCTAAATAGGGAAAGAAAAAGTTTGGAAGAACAGATTATAGCAGAGGCTGATGTGCTTAGTAACTTCGACAATATAGGGGGTATTTTCAAGGCCGCATATGAATATGAAGGACTAGATCAGGGCGAAGCACAAAAAGCGGTTAGAAAAAAATTACAAAACAAATATAGTCAGCTACAATTTGAAAAATCTAAGAAATTAATAAAGCCAAAATACGAAGCTGCTATGCTTCTACTCTCATAAAACATTAATTAAAAAAACACTACAAGTAGTGGTTTTCTCGGTGTCTCAGTCTTGCGACTTTGGCAGCCGAATAATAGCAGAGCATTTTCCAAACCTCCGAGAAACAAGTTCTCGATTCGGCCTAGATTGTTGCAATAAATGCAATTTATCTTACTCCCTAGAAAGGAGGTGATCCATCCGCAGCTTCCGCTACGGATACCTTGTTACGACTTCACCCCAATCACTGGCCCCACCTTAGGACGCAAAAGCGTACTTCGGATGTTGCCAATTTTCGTGGTGTGACGGGCGGTGTGTACAAGACCCGGGAACGAATTCAACGTAACATGCTGATTTACGTTTACTAGCGATTCCGACTTCATGGGGGCGAGTTGCAGCCCCCAATCCGAACTGGGACCGGTTTTGGTGGGATTGGCTCCATCTTGCGATTTGGCAACCCATTGTACCGGCCATTGTAACGCGTGTGTAGCCCGAGGCGTAAGAGCCATGCTGACTTGACGTCATCCCCACCTTCCTCCCTGTTAACCAGGGCAGTCTCGTATGAAAAATATAACATACGACGAGGGTTGCGCTCGTTGACGGACTTAACCGAACATTTCACAACACGAGCTGACGACAGCCATGCAGCACCTGTCATCTGGTTCCCTTTCGGGCACAGTCCTATTTCTAGGTCCTTCCAGAGATGTCAAGCCTCGGTAAGGTTTTTCGTTTAGTGTCGAATTAAACCACACGTTCCACCGCTTGTGCGGGTCCCCGTCAATTCCTTTGAGTTTTAGCCTTGCGACCGTACTCCCCAGGCGGATCACTTAACGCGTTAGCTACACTACTCAGGGGGTCGACTCCCCGAACAGCTAGTGATCATCGTTTACGGCGTGGACTACCAGGGTATCTAATCCTGTTCGCTCCCCACGCTTTCGTTTCTCAGTGTCAGGATATGGCCAGTAAGCTGCCTTCGCCATTGGTGTTCTTAGTAATATCTACGCATTTCACCGCTACACTACTAATTCCGCTTACCTCTCCATACCTCGAGCTAGCCAGTATTGAATGCAGCCCCAGAGTTGAGCCCTGAGATTTAACATTCAACTTAACTTGCCACCTACAAACTCTTTACGCCCAATAATTCCGGATAACGCTTGCATCCTACGTATTACCGCGGCTGCTGGCACGTAGTTAGCCGATGCTTATTCATATGGTACCGTCATAATCTTCCCATAAAAAAGAAGTTTACACACCGAAATGCTTCATCCTTCACGCGGTATTGCTCCATCAGGCTTTCGCCCATTGTGGAAAATTCCTCACTGCTGCCTCCCGTAGGAGTCTGGGCCGTGTCTCAGTCCCAGTGTGGCTGGTCAACCTCTCGATCCAGCTACCCGTCGTAGCCTTGGTGGGCCATTACCTCACCAACTAGCTGATAGGGCAAAGGTTCCTCCCAGAGCGCATTGCTGCTTTACTTATTACTAAGACTATAGGAAATTACCTCACCTTTCGGCAAGCTATGTCCTACTCTGGGGCAGATACCAATGTATTACTCACCCGTTCGCCACTAATCCGAAGATCCGTTCGACTTGCATGTGTTAGGCATACCGCCAGCGTTAATCCTGAGCCAGGATCAAACTCTCCAAAAAGAGCTGATTGCTCATGCATATTTTTAAAGTAGTTATACTCTACTATTTAAGAATTTAAGGGTTTGGACTTGTTTTCTGCTATTATTCTGCTGTCAAAGGGCTTGGCGCAAAAAAATACTGGAAGCTCGTTACCGGGCTTTATTTTTTGCACGTATTTGGCTTTTGAAAAGCCTAGTAATAATAGCAACTTTTGCTATCAGTGTCAACTACTTTCTGAGCCACTTTTCCTTCCGCTTTGTATCATGGAAGCGGATAATTTCGTCTTCAAGTTGATTGCGTCTCACCATGAAGTACCAGGCATTAAAGACAATTAAGAATAGAAGATCAACATAAACCCAAAATCTCCATGAAAGCATCGTAAGCTTTTCGTAGCGTGAAAAAGTAAGAAGTATACCGATTAACGTGATTGTTAGGTTCGGCCAGAAAAAATACTTGGCGTACTTCTTGTATGGTTTAACTTTTTTTCCTTTTGATTTGAAGTAAAAATAAAGTACGAACGTCAGTGCGAATGATAATAGAAAGAATGCAAACCAGAACCAAACTATCTGTGTCTCCATCGGAATCGTGAAAAAATAATTAAAATTAAATCTATTTAATATCGATGTCATCTTCATCTCCAAAATAATCAATTTCAGCATCACAACGAGGACAGATCAGTTTGCCATCCTCCTCGACCTTTGCGGATCCACAAACCTCGCAAAGAACAGCGGCCTGCTCCTCATCATTATTCTTCTGTGTTTCTTTTCCAGTCACAGCCTTCTCCTTTATGATCAAAAACGAGTCCAAAATGGTCAACGCCGGCATTAACGGTACAGGCAAAATGCAGCCCGGCCTTCTCGAAAAGCGTTATCACTTGCTCCTCATTAACTCTGAGCCCGAGTGGCGGTCCGAAAAGAGTTTTCTTCGGAACCCAATCGATGAACAGCAGCTTCCCTTTTGTATTCACTAACTTAACGGTTTTATCCACGAAAGCGCCTTTATCACGAATCAAGTTCAAGATATTTGAAACGATTACCAAATCAGATGGCTTGGCAAGTTTACTAAAACCTTTCTCTAGCTCAATTTGCTCAATGTCAATATTCTGAATATTTGTAATTTCGGCCTTACTTTTAACAAGATTCAGCATATCGATGTCGTTTTCTATAGCCAGTACTCTACCTTTCGGCGCAACCAGCTTTGCTGCAGCAATAGACCAATAGCCGGCACCACTAGCATAATCGACTACACACATACCGGGTTCTAGGCCCAAATCTTTGAGCACATTCACAGGTGAGACAAACTGTGGCTTCTCGATCAATTCTTGTACTAAATCCATACCTATAATATACACAAAGGGTGGCTCGAAAGCCACCCTTTAGTTATTCAGTTAGATATTTATTTTTTCTTTGAACTGTTTGTGTTTGGTTTCTTTGTTTCGACAACCGGAGGAGTTGCTGGTTTTTGGTTCCAAATAAGGTAACCACCAACGAGTGCTAGGATGACTAGCAGAATGATTCCCCAAGCTGGGAAGCCCGGCTTGTTATCGGTCTTACTAGTGTCTGTGGTGCTTGCCTTGACCGCCGGTGTTGTGTTTGTGTTTGTTGGTGCCGGAGTAGTGGTGTCGCTGATTGCAGAGGCTACTACGGGCGCAGGGACGGTTACTGATACTGGTGCGGTGGTGGTTTCGTTACCAGCCTCGTCGCCAACGACAATTACGTACTGATATGTTTGTCCTTTAACTGTTGTGGCGTCGGTATAGCTAGTGGCACTTGGGTCTAATGTGACAGTGAAGTCACCAACACGCACAATGCGAAGGGTGCTGAAAGTGCCAGCAGGAGGATTAACCCAGGAAAGGGTTACGGTGCCATCAGCGTTCACCAGAGTCGTGACTCCGGTTACAGCCGCTGGAGCGATGGTGTC
>CAZXMN010000015.1:0-5194 GCA_964641375.1 uncultured Candidatus Saccharibacteria bacterium | reverse complement strand
TTATTATCCTTCTTTTCAATATCTGCACTAATTCTCGCGAAATCTGCGCCCCAGGCCACTAAATTCTCATCTTTTGTTCGAAAACTACGACCACAGGCCAGAAAGTAGATTGCCTCTAAAAAATTTGTTTTCCCAGAGGCATTAGAACCAACTAAGATAGTGACTCCATTGAAATCAAAGTTAAATTTATCGTGATTTCTCCAGTTCGTTAGTTGTAGGTTTTTTATTCTCATAGTTAGGAGCGGAGTGGCATAATAATATAGGTATAGTCTTTACTTCCTTCAGGACGAACAACACCAGGATTAAGTTTGCCACTAATTTCAAATTCTACCCGTTCTTCTTTGATATTTGAGAGTACATCAAGAATATATTTACTATTAAACGAAATCTCACCGTCTTTACCACTAACTTCGGCTTCTATTACAGAAGTACTATCACCAATCTGAGATGAAGTAGCGTTCACTTCGATTTTACCCTTAGATCTAACAAAAATGTTTACACTATTCGCGCTCTCACGAGCGAAGAGTGAGGCGACTTTAAGAACACTAGTAAGCTCTGAGGCTTTTACTATCGCTTTTGTGTCATTTGTTTCAGGGATAATCTGTTTATAATTTGGGAAATTTCCTTCTATTAATCTAGAAGTAAATTCAAGCTCACTAGCAGCAAATAAAACCTGGTTATCACCGATACATATTTTTATATCCTCATCGATATCTGCGAGAGTTCGAGCGAGTTCTATAAGAGCTCTGGCGGGAATAATAATTTCATACTTATCTGTTACTTTTTTATCCAGTTTTACTATTTTCTCAGCAAGTCTATAACTATCGGTAGCGGCAAGGGTAAGCTTATCGCCATCAACATTGAAATAAATACCAGAAAGTACCGGTCTAGCTTCATCGAGTGCAGCCGCGAAATTAACTAAATTAAGTGCCTCACGTAGAACACGAGAGGAAATTTTGAATGAGGTATTTTCTATACTTGGTATAAGGGGAAATTCATCTACAGAAATACCTTTTATAACAAGTTTATCATTTTGTGAATTTACATGGAGATTCATCTCTTCTATCTCAAGTTCAACTTTCTCAGTACTGAGAGAATTTACAACATCAGTGAGAAGCCTAGCTGGTACGGTGATAGCACCTTCTTTTTCAACTTTAGCCCCGAGCCAATAATTTACACCTACTTCTAGGTTTGTTGCAGAAATCTTAAGACGACCAGATTCTGTAGATAACATCACGTTACTTAATATTTCTAAACTTCCCCTAGTACTTACTACACGTCCACAAGTTGAAAGTGCTTTAGCTAGATTTTCTTTTAATACTGATACTTTCATTTTTTCTCCTTCCACAGCTTGGTATTATATTTTTAGTATTTATATATTAGTGTTAGTAGTAATAAGGGCTGTGTATACTGTGTAAATCGTGAATTTCTATCTTAATTTTATACCAATTCCTGTTTATTTATAACTGTACAAACGTTTGATTTTGGACTGGTCTACTTGTGTAAAGATTCTTTAAATAATGTTTTTTCTCTTTTGAGTCGGGAGAGAAGCACAATGAGTAAACAATGTTTACACAGGCTTATCCACAGGCTTATCCATATAGTCGTTCTTTAATTAAACCTATTTCGTGACGAAGCACTTCGTTATTATCAAGTTCCTTCTCAATTTTGTCGCATGAATGTATAGCGGTAGTGTGGTCTTTTTTCCCAAGCTCTCTAGCAATCTTGGGATAGCTTAGTTGAAGCTCCTCGCGCATCAGATACATGGCAATTTGCCGAGGTAGGACAATTTCTTTATCGCGTTTCGTCCCAAGGATCTCGTTAACAGATATGTCATAGAAATTCGCTACTTTTTCAACAATCTGACGAGCTGTAAAACCGCGCCTACGGCTACCGGCGATCAAACTAGTAAGAACGGTTTTGGCAACCTCTAGACCCGGTTGGCTGCCATTTAGCTCGCAATAGGCAAGGATTCTATTAAGCGCGCCTTCGAGTTCGCGGATATTATTCTGGATGTTGCGGGCAATATAGTCGAGAACCTCTAGTGAGACGGCATAACCGCGGAGTTGGCTCTTGCGCTGCAAGATGGCGATACGGGTTTCGAGATCTGGCGGTTGAATGTCGACAATGAGACCCCATTCGAAACGACTACGCAAGCGTTCCTCAAGAGTGGGGATAGCTTTCGGTGGGCGATCACTAGCGAGAATAATTTGCTTATTAGCTTGTTGTAGTGCATTAAAAGTATGAAAAAATTCTTCTTGTGTTGTCTCTTTCCCCGCGAGGAATTGAATGTCGTCAACGAGCAAGACATCTACTTTACGATACTTATCTTTGAAGGCGTCAGTTTTTCTATTAGTAATCCCGGCCACGAAGTCATTTGTGAATTTCTCGCTTGTGACATAAACCACTTTTTTATCGGGTGACTTCTTGTGGATAGCGTTGCCAACAGCTTGCATCAGGTGAGTTTTACCGAGACCAACGCCACCATAGATAAAGAGGGGGTTATATTTTGTACCTGGGTTTTCAGCGACACTCTGGCAAGCGGCAAAAGCAAGTTTATTAGAATTTCCAACCACAAAAGTATCAAGGGTATATTTCGGATTCATATCGCCAGTACTGACACGAACATCCTCAAGTTCTTCGTTTTCGTGAACTTCTTCCTCTATTTTTTTGATAGCCTCTTTTTGAGTTACTTCTTTTTCAAGAGTTTTTAGTGAGCCAACTCGATATTCAATTGTTTTAGCGCTTGGAAGTGAGTGTGCTAAGGCTTCTAGTATTTGAGGATGGTATTTTTTTTCTAACCATTCCTTGGTAAAAACATTTGGAACACCAACCACTACGACGTCATCTTCAATAGACACAATCTGGGTATTTTTGAACCAAGTCGTGAAGTTGGCTTTTGAAAGAGAAATCTCAAGTTCGCCAAGAACGGATTTCCAAACCTGTTCTTTTTCCATTTACCACCTCTGTCTTAGGGTAGCCCATACCCCAAATTAGTTGTTTGTATGAGGAATTATAGTACAAAGAAAAGTTTTCCACAACCCTTTTATCTTATACACATTTCAGTGGATTTCTCTTAGTCTTTTCAATTATTTGTGCTACAATAAGGCCTGCAATTAAGGAGACGAATGAATATTTTTGACATTATCCTGGTAAAACCGCTTATTAACCTGCTCATCTTTTTCTACAGTGTACTACCCATCCATGACTTTGGACTTGCTATTATACTCGTAACAGTGGTAATTCGAGCCGTCCTTTGGCCGCTTCAGGGCCAGACTCTTCGTAGCCAGAAGGAACTAAATAAGTTACAACCCGAGATAAAGAAAATCTCTGATAAATACAAAAACGACCCCAAGAAAATACAAGAGCTTACACTAGAGTTATACAAAGAGAAAGAAGTTAATCCGCTTTCTTCGTGTCTGCCGTCTCTCATTCAGATCCCATTCCTTCTAGCTCTCTTTTATGCACTTATCAAGTTCCGTGATCCAGCCTTTTTGAAGCTTGCCAATCCCAATACCGGTCTTCCGGGCTATCTCTATACTTGGGTAAAGGATCTTGGCTTTGTCAAAAGTGCCTTAACTGGGACATTTCCTACCACTTTGCTTGGCCTAGTTGACCTTTCAAAAGCAAATATAGTCTTCGCACTACTGGCTGGTGGTACTCAGTACATTCAAACGAAGCTTATGATGCCTGCCAAAACCCCAGATTCAGGTGGGGCAGCCCAAACGATGAATTTTATGCTCTATATGTTCCCGGCTCTCACAGTATTTATTGGACTAACCCTTCCGTCCGCACTACCTTTATATTGGATTGTGACTAGTGCAGCGGCTGCTTTGCAGCAATACCTCGTGATTCATCACGACGTTGAAGGACTAGAGGAAGCAGTTCTCGTGCCAGAAAAGAAAGTGAAAAAACCAAAGTCGGAGAAATAATTATGCCGATAAGTCATTCTGACATTACAAAGACCGAGGAAATTACCCTAGAACTCCTAAGGCTCATGAAGTTGAAATTAACACCTGAGGTTAGTGCTGATACCGAAGGCATTAAGGTGAATCTTGTAGGTAAAGACACCGCTATCATCATTGGATTTCACGGGGAAACATTGACTGATTTCTCTTATATTCTCGGCAATATCCTGAGACACAACCTTCAGAAAGAATTTTCTCTCAGGGTTGATGCTGGGGAATATCTAAAGAATAAAGATAAGCGAGTTACGGAGATGGCAGAGAAGGCTATCGAAAAGGTGAGACGTAGCGGCTTCCCAGAGACCCTTGCCGGGCTTAACTCATATGAAAGGCGACTCGTTCACAGCGTCGCAACCAAAGAAGGTTTAGTTAGCGAATCTACGGGCTATGGCAGCGAAAGGAAACTTACGATTAAACCAGGTAAAGCCAGTGAGTAAGAAAGTTCGTAAAGCCGTTATTCCTGCAGCCGGTTTTGGCACCAGATTTCTACCAGCGACAAAATCAATGCCGAAGGAAATGTTGCCGATTATTGATAAGCCGGCAATTCATTATGCTGTCGAAGAAGCTGTGAGAGCTGGCATTGAGGAGATCATCTTCATCACCGGACGCGGCAAACGTGCCATTGAGGATTATTTTGATCATTCATATGAACTAGAGGATCTACTTGAAATCAAGGGAAAGACCGAAATTTTAGCGCAGATCAGACAAATATCTGATATGGCCGACATAGTTTATATTCGTCAGAAGGAAGCCCTCGGGCTTGGTCATGCAGTGCTTCGGGCCCGCGATTGGGTCGGTGACGAACCTTTTGCGGTTATTCTCCCAGATGTTCTCATCGACAGTGAAGAATCTTGCACAAAACAGTTAATCAGGGCCTATGAAGAAACTGGAAAATCCGTGATTGGAGTTAAAGAGGTGGAATGGGACCAAGTGAGTTCCTATGGCATAGTTGACCCAGAAACTGACGGTGATTGTTTTAACATTCGCGCTGTGGTTGAGAAACCGTCTAGAGAAGAAGCTCCATCAAACCTCTCTATTGTTGGACGCTATATATTTACGCCAGAGATATTTAAGTATTTAGCCATAACCGAGCCTGGCAAGGGTGGGGAAATTCAACTTACAGACTCTATTGCTAAAATGATCAAAGCCGAAGGTGTTTGCGGAGCCACTTATGAGGGAGATGACTATGATACCGGTGATAAACTTGGATTTCTGAAGGCTACAGTTAG
>CAZXMN010000014.1:0-9025 GCA_964641375.1 uncultured Candidatus Saccharibacteria bacterium | reverse complement strand
CAGACTTCAACTGTTCGCTTGATCATCCACTGAACGGCTGGATAACGTTCGTCGAATTCTTCAGCAACCACACTGGAATCGCGGTCGAGACCGAGAGTCAGCTGAGTCAGGTCATTTGAACCGATCGAAACGCCATCAATGCCCATTTCGCAATATTTATCTATCTCGATAACAGCGCTTGGAACTTCGACCATTATCCAAAGCTTGAAATCAGGATCTGTTTGTTTATTCAACCCGGCATCCTCGACTATTTTCTTCACTTTCGCAAATTCATCGGTTCTGCGAACAAATGGAATCATAAGATGTAAATTATTGTAGTTTTTACGGACTCTCTTCAGAGCCTCTAGCTCAAGTCCGAATTCTTCAGGATCTTTGAGATAGCGGAAACAGCCGCGATAGCCAATCATTGGGTTGTCTTCGACTGGTTCAAACTCTTCACCACCCTTTAGACCTCGATATTCATTTGTTTTGAAATCAGTAGCACGATAAACGACGGGACGCGGATGAAAGGCTTTGGCAATCGTTTCGAGACCAGCGGCCAGTTTCGTAACATATTCCTCCTGTCTTCCTTGCTTAATCATCGCTTTTGGGTGTTCACCAATAGATTCCATGATAATGAACTCAGCTCGGAGCAAACCAACACCGTCCACATTCATGGCGGCGACCTTCTCAGCAAGTTCGGGCTCACCTAAATTCACATATATTTTGGTCGCTGTGACTGGCGCACTTTCTGTTGGCGCACTGACTGATTGCGCAGTAGTAGCTTCAGGAGTTGGTACTGCCATAGCTCCATCATAAACGAGGCCGTTTTTGCCGTCGACTGTTACGACCTGACCGTTTTTTAGAGCTGTGGTGGCGTTACCTGTCCCAACAACACAAGGAATTCCAAGTTCACGAGAGACTATAGCGGCATGACAAGTACGTCCGCCAGCGTCTGTGATGATAGCTGCCGCCCTCTTCATGGCTGGCACGAAATCCGGTGTGGTCATCTCGGTCACCAATACATCGCCCACAAGAATCTGATCAATTTCAGAAGGACTATGAATTATTTTAACTGGACCGCTGGCCATCCCCGTACTGGCGGCCTGACCCCTAATGATAGCTTCATGACTTTCGCTGGCTTTGTCTTCTTTGGCATCTTCTACTTTGTCATTGCCTTTTTCGAGTGTGGTCACTGGACGGCTTTGAACCATATAAATTTTGCCTTTTTCGAGAGCCCACTCTGTATCTTGAGGCTTGCCATAATGTTTCTCAATTTCAATAGCAATTTTGGAAAGCTGCATGATAGTATCATCGCTAATCTTCTGTACATTCTGTTTGTCTTCAGGAACCGGAATACTCTCCTTTTGGAGAACTGAAAGATCTCCAGTATCGCCAGAACCAGACTCACGAGTGAGCATCCAAGTCTGTTTGAAAACATCTTTAGCTGTAATTTCCATGGTTTTCTTGTCAACGAGATATCTGTCTGGAGTTACAGCACCAAGAACAACAACTTCGCCTAGACCATAAGCAGCCTCTATCGAAATGTGATCAAGGTCGTTATTGGTTGGATCGATTGTAAACATCACACCGGCGGCTTCTGAGTTCACCATTTTCTGAACCGGGACAGCAATGCCGACTTCAAGCTGATCGAAGCCTTCTTCGGCGCGATAATAGATTGCCCTAGCCTCGAAAAGCGACGCCCAACATTTGAGGACTGCTTCGAGAAGCGCATCTTCTCCAAGAATATTCAGATAAGTCGCTTGTTGCCCTGCAAAAGAAGCTCCCGCTAAATCCTCAGCCGTAGCGCTAGAACGAACAGCGACATAAAGTTCGGAAACAGGTGTGCCACTGTCCTCGGCTAGTTTCTGATAATCTTTGACAATTTCCGCTTTCAACTCTTCTGGTAGTGGCGTGCTTACGATCAGAGTCTTTACCTTTTCAGCTCTTGCTTGTAAATCCTTTGAATCTTCTTTATTAAAGCCTTCGAGCTCGGCCTTAATCTTCTCCGCGAGACCGGTTGCTTTTATATAATCAAAATAGGCATCGGCCGTGATAATATAACCAGGAGGTACTGGCAACCCTGCCTTTGTGAGCTCACCAAGATTTGCTCCTTTACCACCAACAAGGGCGCCATCATCTTTTCCGACTTCCGAAAACCAAACTATATTCTTGCTCATACCGCTTTCCCCTCCGAACCAAACATTTTAATTTTTTCTATAACAATATTTTTGACCGCTTCAATCTCTTCTGGTAAATACTTGTATGGCACAATTTCATCAGGATTAGCATCAAGCTCTTTGTGCAACGTGTTCGTATATGCCATTCTGAGTTCTGTGTTCACGTTTACTTTTGTGATACCGAGACTAATCGCCCTTTTGACCTGCTTTTCTGGAATTCCGGAGCCGCCATGTAGCGATAAAGGAATCCCGATCTCACCGATCTTTTGTAAACGCTCGAAATCAAGCTCTGGCTCATTCTCATAAATACCGTGAATATTACCAATTGAGGAGGCCAAAATATCTATACCGGTTTCTCGCACAAATTCAGCTGCTTTCACTGGATCTGTATAAGTACTTTTTTCCATTTTGGCGCTCTCATCATGAACTTCGCTGGCACCGCCAACGTGACCAAGTTCACCCTCTACTGTGATGCCGCGTTCGTGGGCATACTGAACAATTTTTTTAGTCAATTCTAGATTTTGATCGTATGGTAACGCAGATGCATCAATATGAACTGAGGTATAGCCGGCTTCAATCACTTCCTGAACACTGGCCAAACTCTGACCGTGATCAAGATGAATACCAACCGGAATTGTCAGATTTGTCGCAAGGTCCCGGACGACGTCGGCTACGAGCTTAGCCCCCATATAATTCATTTCGCCTTCGCTCGTTTCTATAACTATGGGGGCGTTTAATTCTCTAGCAGCATCCAGAACACCCTTGATCGCCTCGATAGTGGAAACATTGAAAGCACCGACAGCATAACCTCCGGCTTTCGCTTTTATATATAATTCCTTAGTAGTTACAATCATTTCTTCTTTTTCGGCTCAAATGCTTTTGCTATTTTTGTAAATTTCTCATGATCGAGACTAGCGCCACCAACTAGAACACCATCGATTTGTCTCAGTTTGGCGAAATCGCCAGCATTTACGTCAGTCACACTACCCCCATAGAGAACTCTGACACCTTCCGCCGCCTTTCCACCATAAAGTGCCTTTATAAGAGCGCGAATATTCGAGGCCATATTCTCGGCGTCAGCAGGTTTACAAACTTGTCCAGTTCCGATAGCCCAAACTGGTTCATAAGCGATCGCAATCTCAGCAATTTCTTCTGCAGTCAGATGTGAGATGGCCGTTTCTAGCTGATTCATTACAACCACTTTAGATAAACCATCTTCTTTTTCGTGCAGTGTATCACCAACACAGATTATGGGGATAAGATCATGTGCATAGGCGGCGGCGGCTTTTTTAGCAACAACCTTGTCTATTTCACCGAAGTGCATTCTTCGCTCGGAATGTCCAACGATGACGTATTTCACAAAATGGGATAGAGCTACCGGAGAAACCTCGCCGGTATAGGCGCCTTCTTCTTCGAAGAAAACGTCTTGAGCGCCCAAGATGACATTACTATCCGCAAGTTCTTTGGAAGCTGGGTATATATCCAAATAACTAGGGCAGATAACGACATCGATGTCCGTCAGTTTCGCAAGCTCCTTTTTCAATTTTTCGATGAGAACCGTGCTCTCGGGCACCGTCAGATTCATCTTCCAGTTACCCACCACAAGCTTCTTATTCATTTTTCCCTCCGATTTCCCCTAATTATAACAAATTTGTAGTTTTTAACCTAAGGCTTTTATGCCCGGAAGCTCTTTACCTTCCAAGAACTCCATACTGGCGCCACCTGCCATCGAGACAAAACTGTATTTTTTCTTCATTTCCTCCGGAAGTGCTGCGATAGTATCTCCGCCACCAATCACCGAATAGGCTTCGGACTCCGCTATGGCTTTCCCTATAGCCAAAGTAGCTTTAGCAAAAGCCGGAAATTCGGCAACCCCAAGTGGACCATTCCAAAAGACAGTTCCCGCTTTTTTGATCTCTTTCTCAAAAATCTCAGTCGACTGGGGGCCGAGATCGGCGATGATATCCATATCTTCAATTTCAGTCACAGGCACGACGTGACCTCTCGCATTTTCAACAATTGCCTTAGTCACGACAACATCGCAAGGCAAAATGATTCGCACTCCTTTGGCCTGAGCTGCGAGATTGATATCTCTAGCCGATTTCAAGAACTCTTCCTCATAAAGTGAGCAGCCGACTTCTAGGTGCTTAGCAGAAAGGAAAGTATTAGCCATTCCGCCGCCGATTAACATCACATCAACCTTATCAACCAGGTTCAGGAGCATATTGATTTTGTCAGAGACCTTGGCCCCGCCTGATATGAAGACAAACGGTTTAGTAGGAGTGGTTAAAAGCTTTGAGAGATTGTCCACTTCACGCTGAAATTCAAACCCAGCATAAGCTTCCAAACATTCCGTAACTGCGACTATCGAGGCGTGAGCACGGTGTGAGGCCGAAAAAGCATCGTTCACGTATAGATCACAACCTCTGGCAAGTTTCTGTGCAAAAAGAGAATCATTGGCCTCTTCCTCGCTGTGAAAACGCAAATTCTCAAGCAGGATAATATCTCCGTTTTTTGCTTTAGAAACAGTATTATCTCTTTCTTGACCAACACAGTCTGACACAAATTGAATAACTTTTTTATTCAATCTCTCCAGTTCCTTAGCGACTGGAGCCAGGGAAAGTTCCGGCAACACCACTCCACCCGGTTTACCTAGATGAGAACAAAGGACAACTATAGCGTCATGTTCTGTCAGATAATTTACAGTTTCCAAGCTTGCTAGGATGCGTTCATTGTCTGTTACTCTTTCATCCTTCATGGGCACGTTGTAATCGACACGGACGAGAACGCGTTTTCCGGCGAGATCTGTTATATCTTGAATCCTTCTCATATGTCTTCTATTTAGAGATAAACACGGCTAGTTCCGCCAGACGGCAAGAATAGCCCCATTCGTTATCATACCAACCAATAATCTTGAAGAAGTTTCCACCAATGTTTTTTGTCATCAGACTATCAAAAATGGCGGAAAATTCATTCCCCTTGTAGTCCATGGAAACTAGCGGAATGTCAGAAACCGAGAGATAGCCCTTCATACGACCAGCCGCAGCCTCTCTCATTCTGGCGGTAATTTCCTCAATTGTGGTGGCCTTCTCAAGCTCAACTGTGAGATCAGTCACTGAGACTGTCGGGGTTGGCACGCGTAAAGCGATACCGTCTAGTTTACCTTCTACCTCGGGAATTACCTCTTTCAACGCTTTGGCGGCGCCAGTCGAGGTCGGAATAATGTTGATTGCGGCAGCGCGAGCGCGTCTCAGATCTTCATGAGGCAAATCTAATATTCGCTGGTCGTTAGTATATGAGTGAATTGTCGTCATCAACCCAGCTTTTAGACCGAAATTGTCCACTAGCACCTTCACGATTGGAGCCAGACCGTTCGTGGTACAGGAAGCGTTCGAAATGATGTGATGCTTCGCACTATCATATTTTTCTTCGTTCACACCGAGGACTATTGTAATATCGACATTTTTCCCGGGTGCTGAAATAGCAACTTTTTTTGCTCCAGCTGCCAGATGGGCTTTGGCTTTTTCACCATCAGTGAAGAAACCCGTTGATTCAACGACGACGTCCACCCCGAGCTTTTTCCATGGTAAATTTGCCGGATCTTTCTCGGCGAAAACCTTTACCTCTTTGCCATTTACTTCTAGAGCACCTTCACCAGGCGTGATTAGAGCATGCCAAACACCATAATTTGAATCATATTTCAGCAAATGTGCCAGTGTCGCGACATCCGTCAGATCATTTACGGCCACAATCTCTACATCCGGGTACTTATCGGTAATAATTTTGAAAACTTGTCTGCCGATACGGCCGAAACCATTGATTGCCAGTTTCACTTCTATCCTCCTATTACCAATCTATTCTACTTCGCCCAGAGCAAAAAATGAAGTCAAAACCAAAAAGATGCTATGATTGGTATGTGCTAAAGAAACTTTCCAAAAATTGGTATGTAATCGGTTTTTTGCTATTCACCTTCTGTCTGATAATAGAATTATTCTGGCTCGGTGCTTTCTATCCAGCCACTATGAATGGAGATTCAATCAATTTCTGGCGCATGTCCGCACTAGGTTCGGGATACGACAACCTCCAACCAATCCTCTATACATATTTACTGTTCTTACTTAGGCGGATATGGGATTCACCAGCCATTGTCGCCATTCTACAAATCCTGATTTCGTCTTTTCTGGTCACTTATTTTTCAATGTTCCTGCTAAAGAAAGGAGCAAACAAAATCCTCGTGCTCCTGGGATACTTTGCCTTCGTTTTTTCCATTACTGTCAACATCTCGAATACCTTTGTGCACAAAGATTCACTTTATGCGCAACTAATCCTATTCATGTCCATTATCATTGTTGGACTGTTTTTCAAAAAGAAGGAGGAAACACGCAGTATCAATTTCTATCTTATCGGCATTATTCTAGCCCTCATTGCCTCCATTAGGTACGAAAGCGTAGTTTATCTGCTCCTGATACCCTTTCTGATGAAATACTATAAACTAGCAACCAAAAGAAATCTTTTAATTACCATAATTACTGCCCTCACCTTGTTTTTTTGTATTCAGGTCCCGTTACCGTTTCTACTAAAAGTAAAAGAATATCGATACATCCAGTTGTATGACGTTGAAACTCAATTAATGGGGGTAATTTTCAAACAGCATGGAACCAACTTCTCGACTGCTGATAAATCTACCCTGACCACTCTTTCTCCTCTAGTAAACTGGGATAAATTGGATCCTGTCTGGGACGGATCATACTATAGTCCCACCTTCAAAAGGGCACTTTTCGCCGATCCTAACTTTGCCTCTAGCTGGAATAAACTTTTTTGGAAAAAAATTAGAGAATACCCAGTTTGTTACCTCAGCGGACGCCTACAAATGGCTGAAACATTAATTGCGGGCGGCCGCATCAACTATCCCCACATAAAGAGTAATGAACTCGGTCTGTGGCAGATATCAGCCTTTGATCCTTCAGAATATAGCGGTTTTCTACCGGATACATTTGCCAAGTACAATATCAGAGATTTCTGTTTGAAACTCGTGAATATGACCTACTACCAGAATTATGCTATAAGCTTTTTCCTGTGGTCACCTTTCTATCTCCTAGTACACCTTGGCTTCCTAACTTTCGCCCTTATAAAGAAGAAAAACTATTTGATTTTCTATTCTGTAATTGCGCTCATTAGTTTTCTAGCGGTCATGCCTATGGTCACCGCGGCTCAATTTCGATATATGTATCCGCTCTTTTACACCTCTTTCTTCGTCCCGGCACTGTATACGATAAAAGCGAAAGTAGCGATAAATGAATAAGTTAAAGAATTTTTTCTCAAATTGGTATGTCATCGGCTTCATACTATTTGCTTTTTGCTTGGTTATTCAGTTACTCTGGCTCGCTGCGTTCTTTCCGGGGGCGATGACCCCCGATTCAATCTCGCTATGGAAACAGTCCGTCCTTGGTTCGGGCTATTTCAATTTGCAACCGTACTTATACACCATATATCTATTCTATCTGAGGCACATCTGGGACTCGCCAGCCATTGCGGCGATTATTCAAGTCATTGTTTCCGCCTCATTAGTCTCCGGATTTTCCGTGTTTTTGTTAAGGAAAAAAGCCAACAAATGGCTCGTTGCTGCGGGTTATTTAGGTTTTGTCTTCTCAATTCCGATCATGATTACAAATACAATTATTCATCGTGATGCTGGCTACGCTGCACTAGTCTTACTCCTATCAGTCATATTCGTGGCCCTTTTCTTCCAAAAACAGGAAGAGGTTTCGACTACAAAAATGGTTCTGCTCGGACTACTACTCGTTCTCATCGCCTCCATGAGATACGACGGCGCTTTCTATCTGATTTTTGCACCTTTCCTTCTTTATGCTTTTAAACTTGTGAACAAAAAAGCAGTTTTCACTGTCCTACTCACTGGCCTAATCGGTTATTTTGTTGTCCAGGTACCTCTCAGTAATCTTTTCCAAATCAAAGAGGATAGATACATGCAGGTTTATGACCTAGAGACAGAATTTATAGCCCAAATCTACCACGACAATCCGAATTCTTTTTCGGCTTCTGATCTCGCCCTGATGACAAAACTGACTCCTCTGAGTAGGTGGCGCAATTTTGACCCTACTGAGGACTTTGATTATTGGGCGAAATATAAAAATTTTAACTTTATTTCTAGAGATTTTCGTAAAGAATGGAATCAAATGTTCTTTTCAAAGTTCTGGACCAATCCAGCAAGCATTGTGAGAGATCGCTTCTCGATGGTTATGGCTTTAGTCAGCGTAGAAAAAATTAATGGTCCGACCATTGTCGCCAACGACATCGGACTAATGCAGCGTCCGCTTACTAGTTGGCAATTCAGAGGCCAACTCAACCGTCTCTTCCATGATACCAGGCTTGGGAAATTTACGGACCTCTTGGTTTGGTCTCCTTTATTCCTTATCATTCAATTCGCCTTCTTGGTCCTCGCCATAGTTAAGAAAAAGAAATATCTGACTGCTTATATTCTCATCGGGTTAGCGAGCTTTATTGTCATCATACCCATCGTCACTTCCAGCCAATTCAGGTATATCTACCCGCTCTACTACTCATCTTTCTTTGTGCCGGCACTGTATACGATCAAATTGACAAAAAGCAAAAAGACAACCGGTTTTTATCAAAAATAAAGAGGCGTAATAGCTGAGTTATCCTTGAAAAAAGGCTTAATTACTGCTATAATTTCCCCTGTCATTCCGAGTGGCGTCGAGGAATCATCAGTTACAAAGAGATCTCTCCGCTTCGGTCGAGATGACAAATCCTGCGGTCCCATCGTCTAGGGGTTAGGACGCTAGGTTTTCATCCTGGTAACAGGGGTTCGAATCCCCTTGGGACTACCA
>CAZXMN010000013.1:0-13277 GCA_964641375.1 uncultured Candidatus Saccharibacteria bacterium | reverse complement strand
CTAGAACATAAACCAAAACTTATCGTTGCTGGTGCCAGCGCTTACCCAAGAATTATCGATTTTGCTCGCTTCAAAGCTATAGCTGACAAGGTTGGCGCCAAATTTATGGTCGATATGGCCCATATTGCCGGGCTTGTTGCTACCGGACTTCATCCTTCACCGGTTCCTTATGCCGACATCGTAACTTCTACGACCCATAAGACCCTCAGAGGCCCCCGCGGTGGCATTATTCTTTGTAAAGAGGAGTATGCCAAGGCGGTCGATAAAGCAGTCTTTCCAGGGCTTCAGGGTGGTCCACTAGAACATATTATCGCCGCAAAAGCTGTATGTTTCGGTGAAGCTCTAAAACCCGACTTTAAAGTCTATGCTGAACAAATTTTGAAGAATATCAAGGCCATGGAGACTGTTTTTAATCGAGAAGGTGTCAATATGGTTTCAGGTGGATCTGACAATCATCTATTGCTACTAGATTTGCGCTCCTTAAATGTGACAGGCAAAGTTGCAGAAACTGAGCTCGATAAGGTTCACATCACAGTTAATAAGAACGCAATACCAAACGATCCCGAAAGTCCATTTGTCACATCAGGTATTCGTGTTGGTACTGCCGCTATCACCACCCGTGGTTTTAGAGAGGAAGATTGCGCTAAAGTAGCTGAACT
This sequence comes from uncultured Candidatus Saccharibacteria bacterium, assembly GCA_964641375.1. GTDB lineage: Bacteria > Patescibacteriota > CPR2 > UBA1875 > CAIMLA01 > CAZXMN01. The sequence continues at coordinate 12,618 of CAZXMN010000013.1, read as the reverse complement.
ATTAGTCAAGACTCTGAGAAATGTCGAAAACGTGAAGGTTTATGAAAAAATCAGGGACGAAGTAACAAACCTTGTGAAAAGTAAGCCGGTTCCTGGGATAAACTAATTGAACAAAATATTTGCTTTTGTCGGTACTACTGCCTCTGGAAAAACTTATTATTCCAAGCACTTAGTTGAGAAATACGGGATGAAATACATTCCGTCGGTTACAACTAGGCCTCCTAGACCTGGGAACCTAGATGAATACAAACATGTCACTAAAGAGAAATTTGAAGAGCTGATTCAGTCAGGTCAAATATTTGAATATACGACTCATAATGGTCATTATTATGGCAAAACCCTTGAAGATATAGAGACAAACCTAATTCTAAATCATAGTGTTTATACGATTACCGCCGATAGAGTAAAACAATTAAAAGATAAGTATCCAGAGACTGTTGTTATTGTCGTGACTATCGAGGAACCATTCCTTGAGAATACTATTAAAAGACTCAGAAAACGCGGCCACACTGAAGTAGAAATACAGGCAAAACTCACAACTATTGAACAAGACCTAGCTGATATTGAGACTTTGAATGAAGAAGGTTTGATAGATCACATTCTAGAGACAGTTCAAGGAGACAAGTGTTTAGCCTTCACGGATGTTGAGAAAATTGCCGATATTTACCTCTAGGACGTCGTAACTATTGACATTACCCAAGAAATAAATTATAATTATGTTTCAATTTGTTCTATAGATTTCCGATGTTTATTCATTCGATGTTCTATGAAGCGAATGAAAGTGAATAAACTAAATGCCCATTCGGGCAGAAGGAAACTATGCAGAACATTAGAACTGCAAAAAGCAATTTTGTTAAGAAAAACTCTAGCAACTTCAGAAGTCGCGGTACTAACCGTACTTTTGGACCAGCTAGAAATAATCGTGGTGGTGAAGGCAAGATCGACATCAACGCTTTTATCGAACGTAACGCTCGGAAAGCTCTGGAATCTACTGCTCCCGCAGTCGTTATTTCGCACAAATTTAGTGACTTTGACTTCGTAGAAGGAATCAACGCGAATCTAGTCAAGAAGGGCTACCAGGTTCCAACTGATATTCAGGACAAAGCCATTGCTCCTATTATGGCAGGTCGCGATATTATCGGCCTTGCGAATACAGGTACTGGTAAAACCGCTGCATTCTTACTACCATTAATCGACAAGATTTATCGTGATCATACCCAAAAGGCTCTTATTATTGCTCCAACTCGTGAGCTTGCACTACAGATTGAGGCAGAACTTCGTGAATTCTCTTGGGGGATGAAACTTTTCTATACTTCATGTGTTGGCGGACTCCCGATTGGCAGACAAATAGGTTCACTCAAGATGCGCCAAGACTTTGTCATAGGTACACCTGGTCGTCTAAAAGACCTGGCAAGTAGGGGATTTATCAAATTCTCGGACTTTAACAACGTCGTTTTGGACGAAGTTGACCGTATGCTCGACATGGGTTTTGTGGATGAAATCAAATATTTTCTCTCGCAATTGCCAAAAGAACGTCAAAGTCTCTTCTTCTCAGCAACGATGCCCGATAAGATTGCCAGACTTACAGAAAGCTTCGCTAAAGATCCTATCACCATTAAAGTCAATACCGGTGAGACCGCCGCTAATGTTCACCAAGAAGTAATTAAAACCACTCGTTATGAGAAAGAGGCTAAACTTCACGAGATTTTGGCCCGTCCAGAAATGGAAAAGGTGCTTATTTTCTCTGAAACCAAAAGAGATGTCGAGAAACTTGCCATCAAATTAGCCGAGAGTGGTTTTCTAGCTGAGTCTATCCATGGTGACAAACGTCAAGGTCAGAGAGTAAAAGCTCTCCGTGACTTCAAGGATGAGAAAATCAAGATTCTCGTTGCTACCGATGTTGCTGCTCGCGGTCTCGATATCAAAGATGTTAGTCATGTAATTAACTACACCACCCCGAAAACTTACGATGATTATGTTCATCGTATTGGTCGTACGGGACGAGGAAATTCGCTCGGAACAGCCCTCACGTTCGTTGAGTAATATTTCACCGTACTCGGCATAGTCGCCCAACCTAGAGCCTCTAGAGAGTCTACAGGTACTTTCTGGGGGTATTTATATATACATTCCCTCGTGGATGACGTATAATGCTAAGCGCCATCAAATACAACCAAGGGGGTATAAAGGGCATGGAATACGGAGATCGAGTCGAGGTGAACTACATAGTTACTGTGACAGACAAGCAAGACCCGCACTACCTCTGCCAGGGTCAAGTAAGGATCGTGTCGGCCAGCAACGAAATAGTTGTAGTCGAGTTCCCCGTCGAACGTCTTACTAGTAAGCTCCGTTCAACGACAGAGAAGCCCCTTAAGGGAGTCTTCAATCCTCGCCAACTACGTCACGATAAAGCCGGCTGGCCCAAGGGTACCTTTGATGGCACTGCCACCACATAAGGCCGCAAGGCGAACCAAAGCACTACAGATAGTGGTACTGGGGTCCGAATTGCGGCCTCAACCATTACGTTATTATTGACAATAATCAATATTTGTTATAAAATAAGGCGTCCGAATAGGAAGCACACTAGTGGCGAAGCTGCTAGTTACAGTCTACGAGGAGGTCAAGAATTATGATCTACGCAGGGACGGTAAGTCCGTTCGAGGTCATCACGGATCCAGACAAGGGGTTCATCGGCTTTCATGTTCTACCCGGTATCAAGTTCGCTGATGAGTTCCTGGCCATCGAGTGGCTGTACAAACACTATAAGATGACCGACCTCTACGTCCCGATCCTGATCGAAGACTACATCAACAACGCTCCTGGTGGTGCGAAGTCGATGGAGTCACTTGTGGCGCTGGGTTACCTCGAGAAGACCGACCTCAACATCATGGCGTCGAAGCTTCTCGTCGAGAACGCACTCTTCCTCTACTCGAAGAAGAATACGCCGTCTGCAAGTCAGCTTGCCAAGAGGGAGCATCAGCACATCGTAGCTCTCGTCGAGAAACTTGTGGAGAGTGACCCCGAATTCCTGGTGACCAACCTCGTTATCACCAGGATGTACGGAGCACACGCCACCTGTCGTGGAACGGAAAAACCGGCGACCAAGGTCAAGTCCATGGGCCGCTGGACCGAGCGCGGCTACTACGTGGTGGACATGACCACGATTGAGCGTACTCTGCCCATCGACGGCCAGATCTCCGAGCAGATCAAATGGGAGTACCCGGAGCGCTAATATGCTCCAAACCCGCCCCGCAAGACAGTGTTATGAACGCCGCCTTCGCGGGGCGTTCACTTTTATACTATTTATTAATAATTTTTATTCCAAGTTCTTCGGCTAGATCGCCGAATTGCTTAGGCGTAATAATGATACCGCGAAGATTGTCTTCTCTCAGATTAATACCAGATAAAACAGAACCTCTAAGGTCAGTATCTTTAAACTTTGCTTCTCTAAAAATTACACCACCCAGGTTACAATTTATAAATAATGTTTTTTCTAGTTTTGACATTGAGAAATCAGCTTCTTTTAATGAACTATCAGTGAACTCTACTCCGCCCAGATCGTTTAATTTAAAAATCGAGAAATCGAAAACACATTTTGTAAAAGTAGAAGATAAAAATCTAGTATTTTCGAAGTTGACACCCATAAGTTTAGAACCCTTAAACTCAGCGCCAAAAAAATTAGTACCTTTCATTTTTGCTTTTGTAAAGTCACAGTCAGTGATAACACAAGCATTCATGCTAGCATCAGTGAGATCAGATTCAAGAAAAGTACAACTAGTGAATACTGATGATTTTAGGTCAGCTCGCTTGAGATCTAAACCATCGAAAGAGAAATCACTGTAGGCCTCGTTAGCTTTAATTTCATTTAGATGAATGATTCGACGTTCTGTCATTACTGTTTACTACCCTAATAATTTGTAAGCGACATAAATAAATAATAAAGCTACTGTGGCGCTCCAAAATATACTCCAAAGCGAAAGTAGACCCACTCCAAAAAAAGTCGGAATATATCCTCCTAGCGCAGAGCCAATAAAGGCTGCAAGATAATATATCTTCTTATTTCCGGTGTCCATAGTGACATTCTAGCATATTTAAGCTCATTTATGTTTATTGAAATCACTTGAGCGACATGCTAGTATAACAAAACCTGCTTTGCAGGAATCTCGATAACCAGCGACGACAGCGCCGCAAACCCAAACAGAGGAGCTTCCATGTCTACAACGGAGGGTACGGGAGATTGCGAGGGAAGGATTGTCGTTATTACTGCGCCAAATGATGTGGATGTTCACAACTCGGGGCACCTGCAGAACATGCTAAATGCTTCACTTGACGGAAGACCAGCTGGGGTTGTGATTGACCTCACCGGAACGTTCTATCTCGATTCCAGCGCACTTGGCGTTGTCATCGACTTCCACAAGCGCTTGCAGGATGCGTGTATCGGGCTTGCCTTGGTGCTGCAACCGCAGTCCAACATCATGCAGCTGGTCAAGCGCACCAGCCTCGACAAGGTCTTCAACATTGAGGACTCAGTGGAGCAGGCAATCGGGGTACTTTGTCCCACTTAGGCCGCCAATCGACAGCTTTCTATGAAGACATGCCGAGAGGCGGTCTTCACTATATAATTGACTAATAAAGTTTTATCTGTTAAAATACTTTAGTAATTTCCGAAGACAGTAGCTGTCCGCAAGGACTTAATCTGCTACCGAGGGGATAAAACTCAATTATTTTGATTTTATTCCAAATTGTCTTCGAGAAATCGAAGATTTTTATTTGGTCGACACGGAATCCTTAAAAGGAGAAATCACATGGCAATTACAAGAGAAAAGAAAGAAACCCTAGTCGCTGCGCTAGTAAACAAGCTTCGGAGTTCTAAATCAGTGGTGTTCGCTGATTACCGTGGTCTCACCGTTGAGGAAATCGATGAAGTTCGTAACCAGCTCAGAGAACAGGGAATCGAATTCAAAGTTATCAAAAACACCCTGTTCAAGATTGCAGCTAAAGAAGCCGGAATTGAACTTTCTGAAGATATAACACATGGACACCCGGTAGCTGTAGCATTCGCCGGAGACGACGAAGTTGCACCCGCTAAAGTTGTCTATGCTTATACCAAGAAGAATGATAAATTCGGTATCTTGGGCGGTATCCTTGAGGGCAAACAGATTTCAGATATTATGGTTAAGTCACTTGCTAGTCTACCTGGCCGTGAAGAGCTTTATGCCAAACTCGTTGGCTCACTCGCTTCACCACTATCTGGCATGGTGGGTGTACTTAGCGGAAATATCCGCGGTCTTGTGAATGTATTAACAGCTATCAAAGATAGCAAATAAAGGAGTCAAAAATGGCTGATGAAGAAGTAAAAAACGAAGAAGTAACTGAAGCAGTAGAAGCTGCTGAAGTAGCTGTCGAAGAGGCCGCCGAAGCAGTTGAAGAAGCTGCAGAAGCTGTCGAAGAAGTCAAAGAAGTTGTCGCTGAACCTACTGCACCAGTAGCCGAAGCAAAGCCTGCCAAAGAAGAAAAAGGCGAGCCTACGGGCAAATTCGCAGACATGATCAAATCTATCGAGTCCATGAGCGTTCTTGAGCTTTCTGAGCTCGTTAAGGTTCTAGAAGATCGTTTTGGTGTTTCTGCTGCTGCCCCAATGATGATGGGTGCTATGCCTGCTGGTGGTGGAGCTGCCCCAGAAGCCGAAGAAGAGAAGAGTGCTTATAACGTCGTGATCACAAATGCCGGTGGCAACAAGATCTCAGTTATCAAAGCAGTTCGTGAAATCTTACCTGATCTTGGTCTCAAAGAAGCCAAGGATCTAGTAGATGCAGCTCCAGCAACCGTCAAAGAGAATATGAAGAAGGAAGATGCTGAGTCTGCTAAAACCAAGCTTACAGAAGCCGGCGCTACAGTCGAACTTCAGTAATCCTACTTAGTTACCAAAAAAAGACCTCATCATGGGGTCTTTTTTATATTATTTAGAACAATCTTCCTATAATCTGACTATTATATTATAAACCTATAGCGGGGAGCTTGGTTTTGACGGTAGGAAAGTTTATAATTAACTGATGGAAAAATTTTCATTTGAACTTATAACCACAGATGGCCGAGCTAGGCGCGGTCGTATTACTACACCCCATGGAATAGTGGAAACACCTGTTTTCATGCCGGTTGGAACTGCCGGAACAGTAAAAGCAACTACACCAGAGGAACTCATAGCGGCTGGGACGGAGATAATACTAGGCAATACCTATCACTTGTATTTGCGTCCGGGAATGGAAGTGATTGAGAGGGCTGGTGGCCTGCATAAATTCATGCACTGGGATAAGCCAATCCTGACTGATTCGGGCGGTTATCAAGTGTTTTCACTCGCACAGGCCAAGAATAGCTTGGTAAAGATCAAGGAAGATGGTGTAGAATTCCGATCCTACAAAGATGGTTCCAAACACATGTTTACACCAGAAGATGTCATAAAATACCAATTGACTATAGGCTCAGACATTATGATGCCCCTAGATTATTGTCCATCGGCCGAAGCCTCACATGACGAAATAGAAAAAGCTGTAGATATTACCTCAAAGTGGTTCAAAAAAGCCTGGGGGTATTACGCTGATCTTCCAGTTGAGGAAACCGAGGGTCATGCATTGTTCGCCATCGTTCAGGGTGGAATTCATGCCGATTTGCGTCAGAAATCCTTTTCAAAGCTTTCCGAGTATCCTGTGGCGGGCTTTTCTATCGGCGGAGTAGCAAATGCCGGCGAATCAAAAAAAAAGCAGCTCGCTGCCTTAGAATCTACGTTACCACTACTTCCATCTAATAAACCTAGATATCTCATGGGCGTGGGTGAGCCTGAGGACCTGCTTATTGGCATCGAACAAGGTGTCGATATGTTTGATTGTGTCACGCCAACAAGACTTGGCCGCCATGGTTCCGTTTGGACCAGAAAAGGAAAAATCAATCTTCACAATGCTGAGTTAAAAAATGATTTTACACCAATTGACTCCACTTGTGATTGTTACACTTGTCAGAATTATAGTAGAGCCTACGTGGCCCATCTAATTCGCGAAGATGAAATACTTGGAGCCCGATTGGCCACACTTCATAATCTGAGATTTCTAATTCACCTGGTAACTGATGCCAGGGAAGCAATCGAAAAGGGGACTTTCTTGAGCTACAAAGATAGTTTTTTGAAAGAATATAAAGTAAAATAAGACCGGAATAAAAACAAAAACAAAAAAAGGAGAACAAATGGACGAACAATTGAAGGAAATCCAAAAATTGTTAGATGTTGCGGACGGTAACCTAACAACGGCACGTAACATGATTCGTGATCTATCGGGTACATGCATGGTGGCACTCGATGTTGACAAAAAGCTTGAGAATTTAAATCTTTCCAGCGACACGGATACTGGCAAAGTTGTCGAAGGTGTTTTTGATGGTGAAAACATGGTTTCGCCCGATGGACAAACTTATCCTGTTCCGCCTAATTATGCTTCGAAATCAAAACTTGTTGAAGGCGATACTCTAAAACTCACGATTACCAGTGATGGAAGCTTTATCTTCAAACAAATTGCTCCTGTAGAACGAAGAAATGTCATCGGTACTTTAGCTACCGCTGATGGTGGTTATACAATCAGCGCTGAGGGAAAATCATATAAGGTACTAACAGCCAGTGTTACCTTTTACAAAGCTGAGCCAGGTGATCAGGTAACAATCGTTCTACCAAAAGAGCACGATGCCGTATGGGCTGTTTTAGAAAATGTAATCAAAAAAGCCTCTCAAGAAGTTATTACTGACTCAGAAGGTGACGCTGAAATCGTTATTCCTGAACCAACTATCTCTGTTGAAGAACCTGCCCCAACAGTTTTTGAACCCCCCATTGAGCCTTTAGAAACATCGAAAGCTGTTATTTCTGTTCCTGAGGTCCCCTTGGAGGAATCAGTAGTCATTCCAGATGTGACCACTAATAATTCAACTCCCGAACCCCAGATAGAATTTCCCGGCGGTAATACTTCACTTTCAGACGATGAACTACTAAAGAACTTAAAAGATAATTTAAAGTCTTTAGACCAACCTTCATATTCCACTTCTGCAACCCCAACTTCAACGACTCCAAAACCGGTAGACAATATCGTCGCGAACGATCTCGATAAGATTGGGAACAAACCAGGGGACGATAAGCAGATTTCCGAACTAGATATCTAATTATTCTCAGTTTATCCACCAAAGAAACTCGGTTATACCAAGAAAACCATCATTTTACTCTCGAAACATGCTTGCCTTTTCTATATAATAGATAGGAAATGGAATGGTAATTTAGTTTTGGGCTAAGAGGACTAACGCGTGACGAAGATTGCACTGTACAGAAAATACCGGCCTGCGAATTTTGACGAGCTATTCGGGCAAGAACATATCGCAACTACTCTCAAGAACTCGGTGAAAGCCGGAAATTTTAGTCATGCTTATCTTTTTTATGGGCCCAGAGGCACTGGCAAAACATCAGCTGCCAGGGTACTTGCAAAAGCAATCAACTGTACTCATAACACCGACGGAAATCCTGACAATAAGTGTGAAAAATGCCTGGAAATAAATGCGGGAAAAACTGTCGACATTATCGAAATCGACGCCGCCTCACATACTCAGGTTGATAATATACGTGAAGTCATCATAGAGAAGGCGAACTTTGCTCCAACTAGTCTAAAATACAAAGTTTATATTATTGATGAAGCGCATATGCTATCTAAGTCCTCTTTTAATGCATTACTAAAAACTTTAGAAGAACCACCAGCACATGCGATTTTTATTCTTGCAACTACCGAAATAAACAAAATTATCCCGACTATTCAATCTCGTTGTCAGCGCTTTGATTTCAGACGAATTGATGACGTGAGCATGAAAAGTAGACTCGCATATATCGCTAAAAATGAAAAAATTGAGATCACTGATGGCGCTATTGAGATGATTATACGCGCTAGCGAAGGTGGTTTTCGAGATGCTATATCACTTCTGGATCAAGTTAGCGATATGGCCGGTGGCAAGATCACAGAGGTTGAGCTTTCTAGCGTTCTTGGTCTTTCCGATTTTACAGCTATTGAGGACTATGTTTTTGCATTACTGACGAAGAATATCGAGGCTGCTCTAGAGATTTATCATAAAGCACTCGATAACGGTTACGAACCCAGTCAATTCTATAAAAATTCGCTTGAAATTCTCAGAAGACTCCTTTTCGCTAGTATTTCCGGAGTTAGCGAGGTTGGTCTTGGTGAAAGTACAGCTAAAATGTTCACTGAAGTCCTAAGTAAAGTGAACTCAAAAGGAATACTTTCGACAATTGATACATTTATTGAGACTGATAGTGCTTATAGATATTCTGTTTTGCCACAGTTAGCACTTGAGGCTGCCACTATTAAAGTTGGTCTCAGTACGTCGGTTCAAGCGGCTCAAATTTCAGTCGTATCTGCGCAAAATGTAGCCGAGACTCAACCTGAAGTTGTCAAACCAAGCAGTAGAAAAGCTAGTCCGGATGCCAAATGGCAAGAATTTTTGGCTGAGGTGAAAAGTAAAAACAATTCTATTCATGCGATTCTACGTGTTTGTGAACCTGATTTTAATGGCGACGAAGTCTGTTTGACCTTTCCTTACAAGTTTCATAAGGAAAGAATTGAAGACACTCATAACCGTCAGATTGTTGAAGAGACTTTGACTAAAGTTTATGGTGAAAAATACCGTGTAAAGTGTGTGCTGAGACTAGGAATGGCCAACGAACCTGCAATCATAACTCAGAAAGCCGGTAAGGATGATTTACTTGATGATGCGCTAGAAATATTCGGTGGGGAGGTAATGAACTAATGCCAAATACTGACTTCGCAAACGTGAATATTCCGCCACAAAATACTGAAGCTGAGATATCAGTTCTTGGTGCTGTCCTTCTAGATAAAGACGCTATTATTAAAATCGCCGACATAGTTAGCGTTGATGATTTTTACAAAGATGCTCATGGCAAAATTTATCAGGCCATGCTAAGTCTATACGAACACCGTGAACCAATCGATGTAATTACTCTTACTAATAAACTTGAAGATATGAATGAGCTAGAGCGTATCGGTGGTGGTAGCTATATTGCTAGTTTGGCAAGTTCTGTGCCTTCAGCGGCTAACATCACTCATTATGCCAAGATAGTCGCAGACAAATCGATTCTACGTAGACTTATTCATGCGTCAGGCAACATCACCGAGCTTGCATTCAAAGAAGAGAAAGAAATTCCTGATATTTTGGATAGGGCAGAGCAGGCCGTATTCGCAGTCTCACAGAAACATACGAAGGGTAGCTTCATCGCCATTAGCGACATTCTAACCGATTCATTTGAGCGACTTGATGACTTACATAAGAATAAAGATAAGCTAAGGGGCGTACCAACTGGTTTTAGGGATCTTGATAACCTCCTAGCAGGTTTACAGCCTTCTGATTTAATAGTTTTGGCTGCTAGGCCTAGTATGGGTAAGTCCTCACTGGCTATCAATATGGCGCAGCATGTGGCCATTCACGAGGGTATTCCCGTAGCTATATTCTCCCTTGAGATGAGCAAAGAGCAGCTTGTTGATCGACTCCTTGCTGCCGAGGCCAACATTGACTCCTGGAAACTACGTAATGCCAACCTTTCTGATAATGATTTCCAGAAAATAGGTGAGGCTATGGCCAAACTTTCTGAGGCTCCATTATATTTCGACGACTCTGTCGGTATTAATGTCATGGAAATGCGAACTAAAGCACGTCGTTTGCAGTCTGAGCATGGTTTAGGCTTAATCATTATCGACTATCTCCAGCTGATGCAAGGTAATGGCAGTAACAATAGAGTAGAAGAAGTCTCTGATATCTCGAGATCGCTCAAAGGGCTAGCTCGTGAGTTGAATGTCCCAGTTTTGGCGCTTTCACAGCTTTCCCGTGCTGTTGAGAATCGTCCAAGTCGCATCCCACAACTTGCCGATCTTCGCGAATCAGGCTCTATCGAGCAAGATGCAGACGTCGTGATGTTTATCTATCGTGACGACTACTATGAGAAGGATTCGGAGAGAAAGAATATTGCCGATATTCTTATCCGCAAACACCGTAATGGTCCTGTCGGACAAGTTGAGCTCTTTTTCAAGCCGGAGCAGATGCTTTTTACTAATCTAGACAAAAAACGTGAAAAAGATATAATTTAGTTATTACATTAAGGAGGGAATAAATGGACGTTCTAATTACACAGATAACCAAATTTGTCTCAGTCGGAATTATTAACACTTTAGTTGATATTGGGTTTTTTAACCTCTTCAGAAGATTTAAGAAGTTTACTGCCACAACAGCTAGTTACGTATCAACTACTATTGCTATGATTGGTAGCTATTTCCTTAACAAATCCTGGACATTTGCTTCTCAGGGTAACTCTACGACCGAGGCTGTAAAGTTTTTTGCCACTACTATTCTTGGGATTTATATAATCCACAATGGAATTGTATATCTATTAACAAAGAAAGTTCTCTGGCCTGGCAAATTAGCGCTGAAGATTGTACGTTTTTTCCCGTTCCTAAATAAACTTTCAGATTCATTCATTACCGATAATTTTGCAAAAGTTTGTGCGATCGCCATCACGTTGGTCTATAACTTCATCGTCTATAAGTTTTTAGTCTTTGTAAAATAGCATGACTTGGTTTTATCTAGCACTCACATCTGCCGCTGCTTGGACTCTAGTAGCCCTCTTTCAAAAGGATTGTTCACTTGGAGAAAATGCTATTCAAACTGCTGCAGCTACTAGTATTCTCTGGGCGGTATTATCGCTATTATTCATTCCCTTCATCAAGATACCGACTGGTCTCTATATCTGGTTTCTTCTAATCCTTGCTGGCGTTACTTATGGCATTGCCTATTATTATTCAGCCAAAGCCTTTAAATATTTAAAAGTATCAGTAGCCTCACCGATGTATAATCTTGGAACTGTAATTGCCGTTCTAATGGCCGTGGTTTTACTTGGCGAGAAACTTACTTATCCTCAAATTGCTGGTGTTGTTTTAGTAATTTTGGGTACATATATCCTAGAACTCAAAAAGGGTAGCCCCCTTCAGCCTTTTCGGGAAATATTCAAATCAGAGAAAATACATTATGTCTTAATCTCGACTCTCTCGTATTCTGTGCTTACTGTTCTCAGTAAATATATCCTTGGCTATGTTGACCCCCTAACGCTTCTCTTTACACAACTACTGATAAGCGGGCTATTTATCACCGTACTTGTCTTCTGGAGACATGGGGGACTACGTGATATCAAGAAAGGTTTCCTGGTACACAAACACATGATCGCAGTCTTATCACTAACAATGATAGCGGCAATGTTAATTGATTTTTTTGCATTACAAGCTGGCGAAGCGTCACTAGTTTTACCGGTCGTCAGACTTTGGACACTTTTTGTCGTTATCTTCGGAGGCACCTTCTACAAGGAAGGGCATTTACGTAATCGTATTCTCGCAACTGTAATAATGCTTGCTGGCATATTTATTATTTATCTTTAATCTGATATCATAAGTTATATGAAATTGAACAATTTCATCCAGAAAAACCAGTTTTTATTTCTAGTTTTAATAGTTATCTTCATAGGCGTCTTGTGGC
>CAZXMN010000012.1:2992-14741 GCA_964641375.1 uncultured Candidatus Saccharibacteria bacterium | reverse complement strand
CTACCAAAGAGACCAAGTATTTGTGGAAATACTCGGTCTCTTTTTTGTCTATTCTTTAGTACTCTTCTCGGCAGTATTGACTGCATCCGTCATTGTTGGAGTCGTAACGGTAGCTTGTGGAGCTGGTGAACTCACTGGTTTCGTTTCAATTTTATGTTTCAGAGGGAATTTAAAGCCAAAGGTTGAACCCTTCCCCTCTTCGGAATTGAAGATTATTTCGCCACCATGATCCGAGACAACTCTCTTGGCCAAGTAAATACCAAGACCAGTGCCGTCTGGTCTGGCCGTACGGGCATTGTCAGCGCGGAAGAACTTCTCGAACATATGTTCTTGCTGAGCTTTAGGAACTCCAATACCGGTATCTTTGACCTCATAAATGAAGTTATCTTTGTCATGGCTCAGCACCACCGTTACCCCGCCATTATTGGTGTAGTAAATAGCATTATCCATGAAGTTCATCACCACTTGGCGAATCTTGGTCTCGTCAGCCCAGATATGTGGGACTTTGCCTTTTCGCTCAATCTTGAGGTATAGGCCTTTCGTTTTCGCGGCATTGGTAAGTTGCTTGACCTCCTCCTCTACAACGCGCTCGATATCTACTTCTTTTGGCTCCAGAAAGAAGCGACCGGTTTCCATACGAGAAACATTCAGAAGGTCATTGATGAGGCCAACCATTCTGTTGGCACCACTATAAGCCTCATTGATGAAGTCGTATTGACTGACTTTGATATCGCCGGCGTCACCCTCAAGCAGCATCGACAGGTAGCCTTTGATAGCCGTAAGAGGCGTACGCAACTGATGCGAGGCCATGCTGATAAATTCATCCTTGGCTTTATCGAGCTCCATCAGCTGGGTATTCTTCTCTTTCAAACGATAGGTGGCCCGCTTCACTTCCTGGCGAAGAGTGATGTTGAAACGGTTGATCTCTTCGTATGATTTCGCATTTTCGATGGCGACAGCGATTTCCGGTGCCACGATTTCAAGTACACTCAGATCCTGCTGATTATACATGTCTCCGGAGCTCTTCTCCCCGAGCAATAGCACACCGACGACTTCCTTCTCTGTCCTCAGGGGAATAGCGATAGCCGCATCATATTGGTGTAACAAACGTTTGTGCGTAGAATTATCCTCCAGCTCATCAGCTATCATGAGACCGTCTTTGGTGATATGGAGAATATCGCGCGGATCAACATCCGGCGTCTCTTTGTAACCATTAGCCTGGACTGTATAAAGCCTATTATCGTCCTTGATAAGGGCAAAAAGTGTCCGTGATGCCTTCATCTCCCTAGTCAAAATATCACTAACCTTATAAAGCATTTCGATGAGGACGATTGTCGAACCGAGAGTATTTGAAAGTTCACTTAGCAAATCGTCTTTGTCATATGAATTCTTAAAGAAAATCTTATCTGTGGCATTAGTAACCCATTGACGCAGTGGTTGGAAAAGAAAAACCATTACAACAGCGATACTAGTTTGTATTATGGTTTGAATTAAATTAAAACTACTGGCTTGACCCGCCAGAAATATTCTCTCAAGCCCAAGAACTGAACCAGCATATAAAGCAGCCAAAGTAATTAACAACACGAAATATCCGAGTGATTTAGCTACTACGAACCTTATGTCAAGTAGCCTATATTTCACTATTGCATACGATGCGAAACCTACAAAGAATAGTGAGAAAAAAGAATCAAGAGAAGAGAATTTTTCAATACCTACGAACGGTAGCAGAATATCAACCAAAATGGTGAAAAAACTAAAAAGGGCTAACCCGAAAATAATGAACTTATACTGATTTTTTCTAGCCCCATTAGTATCCCTATAGGTTCTTAGCAGCAATACCAAAGGGATTATTGCGGCTAAGGCCGTGAAAGTTGCATAGTAATTGAAAAATGATCCCTGCTGGAAAGATGCAAAAGGATCCGTAGAAAGAAGCACGCCCTTTACTATCGCATCGCCTGCAAAGGGCAAGATAGCGAATATTAGGCCAAAGAAAGAGACCACGGCTATCGTTATTTTATCAAACAGGTTAATTTTACCTTTGAAAAACTCTACCCATATAATTGCAGCCACAACGACTAAAGCTCCTAGTGAAAAAGTAAGTCTAAGAAGATAGTAGTTTGTAGTTAATCTTAATAGGAAATTCGTAAAAATCCAAAGCCCCGTACAAAGTGCGAAAAATGCTAGAGAAATATTAATCTTATTATGTCTATTCCGGTTCCAAACGAGGAAAGCTAAAACCAGATTAGTTAAAGATATCGCTAGAGCAAAAGCTGCAACAACAAGGGTATGCAATGGCATTAAATTACCTTAAATTCCTTCCCATATTTCTCTAAAAGGTTAAGCAGGAGTTGTACCTGTTTTTCTGTGTGCAGCGAAGTAACCATAAAACGAAGTCTCGCCTGACCCTTTCCAACTGCTGGCCATCGCATAGCCGGGGCGTAAATACCGTTCTCAGTCAAAGCATTTGAAAGTTTAATAGCCTTCTTCTCATCGCCAATCAAAACTGGAACAATCGGCGTTTTAGTGTTTAAAGTGTTGAATCCTAACTTATTTAGACCGTCAATCAGTTGGTTTGTGCCGTTCCAAAGTGTCTTAGTCAATTTCTCACCCTCTTGACTCTCCAAGATATCCAATACCTTGATGCCGCCTTCAGCAAGTGGCGCGAGATATGTTCTAGAAAAAATATAAGACCTTGCCGTTACTCGCAGAAAATCGATGAAGTCTTTACTAGCGCATACACAACCACCTGTTATGCCAAAACCCTTCGAAAGAGAGGCGACATAAAAATCGATACCAATTTTGGGGTCTATTCCGAAGTGCTCTTGCAAACCTTTGCCATTTTTCCCAAGGACGCCAACAGAATGCGCATCATCAACATAAAGCAATGCTTTGTGTCTATTTTTGACCTCAACCAACTTGGGCAAGTCAAGAATGTGTCCGTCCATGCTAAAGATACCATCTGTGATGATTATTTTTCTTTTTGTTTTACATTCTTTCAGTTTCTTCCCGAGATCAGCAAAATCCATGTGCTTATATATGACAACCGGTGCTTTTGTAATCCGGCAGCCGTCTACGATTGTCGCATGATTCAACTCATCACTAAAAATGGTTGTGTCTGTGCTACCTACCAAGAGCTTCATTGCTGGTAAAACATCAACTAGCGGCAAATTGGAGATTGCAGGAATAACGCCGATATTCACGGCGCTTGTTGTCGCAAATAGCATGCTGTCTTCATATCCGAAAAAAGAGGCCAATCTGTGTTCAAACTCTCTATGGACATCCCATAATCCACCTACAAGCGTAGAGTTCGATGGGTGAACACCATATTTTAGAAATGAATCAGCAATTACTTTTCTCACCTCATCGTTGTTCGATAGGCCTAGGTAGTTACAGGAATTAAAAGTGAGCAAGTTCTTTCCGTTAATCTCAAAATATGGGTCCTTACTATTGTCACCTTTCACATCCATTATTTCTGGGTATAGTCCTGCTTTGTTAACTAGATTGAGTAACTTTACAATTGCATCCATATTCCCTCCAAGTTGAATTCTACTTATAAATATTAACATCTCGCAAAGGAAAAAAGTAGATAAATGAAAAATAATTGGTAATTTCAATTAGTGAAATGCTATACTCGGATTATGATTGAAATTATTGGAATGATCGCTGCGGTATTGTCAACCTTTTCTGTAATACCTCAAGTCTATAAAACATGGAAAACAAAATCGGCAGAAGATCTTTCTTATGGAACCCTTCTCTTTCTTTTTGTTGAACTTATTTTATGGCTTGTGTACGGACTTATGCTAAGCTCTATTCCCCTAATATTCTCGAATATCGTCGCCAGCGTCGCAATCTTCATCGTAATCATACTAAAAATCAAATACCAACGAAAAGCCATTCCAGTTAAATAATAAATTTATTCTTGGTACAAGGCTTCGATTTCGGCTGAATACTTTTGTTCAATTTCTTTACGGCGAATTTTTAAAGTAGGCGTGACGAGACCGTTTTCAACAGTGAAGGGATGCTCAATAACCACAAATTTTCTGATTTGTTCGTAACTAGCAAGGTGTTTATTCACGTATACATCAAGGGCAGATGCGATTGCTTCTCTCAAGGCTTCGCCAGACAAGCTCTTTGTTTGCTCCTTATCTGGAACGATTAGCGCACCAATATGTTTTCTCTCGTCTCCGAAGACGAAGGCTTGGTCAATCAGTGGCAACCCCTCCATTTTTTCTTCAATGGGTGCTGGACCAACATTCTTGCCAGTTGAGAGCACAATAATTTCTTTCGCTCTAGTGCGAAATTTGATAAAGCCTTCGTTATCAATGTCCACCAGATCCCCCGTTTTGAACCAGCCATCTGACGTGAAGGCTTCTTTGGTTTTCTCCGGATTCTTGTAGTATTTCTTGAAAACACTAGGACCCTTGATCAGAAGCTCACTATCTTTAGTAGTTTTCACTTCAACATTCGGTAGCTTCTGGCCGACCATGCCATATTTACGATTTTTCAAGGTATTGTTGGAGATAATCGGCGAAGTTTCGGTGAGGCCATAGCCTTCCAGCACTGGTATATCGAGCGTGTCGAAGAATTGACCGATTTTTTTCGGTAGCGTTGCCGCTCCAGAAACAAAGAAGCGGATTTCACCACCAAAAGCCTGTTTCACCTGTCGAAAAACCACTTTATCAGCCATTTTGTAGACAATGGACTTCTTGGAAGCACGTTTACCAGCCGCGAAAGCCAGCTTGAAAACTAAGGCTTTCAGGACATTTACATTGGCTTTTTCCATTACTGCAGCATAAACCTTTTCATATAAACGTGGCACGGCCAGGATAATGGTTGGTTTCTCTACACTAGCCACTTCGGCCAGCTTCGCCGGATCCTCAATATATGAAACTGTAGCCCCACAGTAAATGGGCAAATAATAGCCAACTGTACGCTCAAATACATGCGAAAGTGGCAAAATGGATAGAAACTTGTCGGTTTCTGACACTGGAACCCCGGCGAGCACTCCGACAATATTTGAAATAATATTATTATTCGTCAGCTCAACCCCCTTGAAGCTGCCAGTCGTGCCCGAAGTATAAATGATTGTAAAAACCGCATCGGGGTTGGCTTTTAGCGCAACACTCTCGATTGCTACTTCTTCCTCAGTGGTGAGATTCTGTTCGTCAATAAGGCCCTTAAAATATAAAACTTTGCCATTTTCTTCATGGATGTTCTCGAATGAAACTAAATTTTGAACATTTGAAATTTTATCAGAGATGTCGAGAAGCTTATTACCGACTCTGTTTCCTGAGTAAAAAATAGCTTTGGGCTCAATTTCGGTGAGAATAGTGCCCATCTGCGTCGCCGAGAGGACTTCATGAATTGGCACAGTGATAATACCAAGCATTACGGAGGCTAGGTCCGTAATCACCCATTCCGGCCTATTTTCGGAGATGATAGCAACATGATCACCTTTTTTGATACCTAGAGCAGTAATTGCTTTCGCGAGACCGAGTACTTCTCTGCGAAGATCACTATAGTTCAGGGTGTGATAATGATGTCCGACACGGTATCGAAGCACTTCCCTGTCCGCGAATCGCTCCGCGTTGGTAAGAAACATATCCGCCAGATTTACTGGAACCCATTGTTCTTTTCCCGCCATTTCAGTCCTAAATTTAAGTAATTACAATATTAACACCGTGAGAAGGTGTTGAGTAGATTTATCTGAAAACAAAAAAAGACCATTCATGGTCAAATTAGGGGGTGGTGGGAGGCCGCGAACGGCCTCCCACCTGACTGTGCTCTGCATCGAGGTGCCGCGCTTGCGCAAACGCAGCGTGAGTGTGAGACCCCAGAATTTCAGCCCCGGCGACTAGTACATGTGGCCAGGTGTATCCAACTGGGGAGTTACGCTCGGTCCGTCGATGAGACATCTGGCGCCAGATGTAGTGCACAGTCGCGAGCTCGTAGGGCTTCTCCAGCAAGTGGGGTGTCTCGCGTCACCGCTTCCGGCTTCCGGCTTCTTGCCCGGATACCCGTAGGTGGATCGGAGGACATCCTCTTCTTAATGTTGGCCCCTCGGCTCGCTATCTTTAGCAGTTCGGCAAATGATGGAGTACCTGTTCCCCCTACGGGGCGTGACCGACGTTAGTCAGTCGTGGTGTACCCCCACGTCTTTGTGCCTCTCTGCCTTGGATTCTTATTGTCAAACGACAAAAGTGAGTATATCAAAATTATCATTTTTTTACAATAGTTTTTGTAGTAGAATGTGAGAAAGGAGCTAAGCATGGCCATCAAGATACTACTCGCAGAGGACGATATCCAACTGGTTGATATGTACAGCCGTAAATTCGAGCTTGACGGCTTCGAAACTGTTATTGCCGAGGATGGGCAGAAAGCAATTGATACTTTTGAGGGAGGCTTTGTGCCAGACATTGCCGTTCTAGATGTAATGATGCCGATGGTAAACGGCCTCGAAGTACTCAAATACATCAAAGACAACGAAAAACTCCGTGATATCATCGTTGTGATGCTGACAAACCTCTCGGATGAGAAGACAGCCGAGACAATCTACGAGCTTGGCGCTACTGAATATCTAGTAAAAGCCGAGTTCACTCCACTGGAAGTCTCAAACAAGATAAAAGAACTGATAAAGTTTTATAAAAAATAGGCCCTAGGGCCTATTTTTTAGATGTATTTATTTAGTATTGTTTTGAATTCATCCTCTGTTTTTTCGCCAGTCCAGTTCTCCTTGAGCGCTCCATCTTTGTAGACCCAGATTGCCGGAACATACTGAAAGTCCTTCTCGCGAGACAAGATAAAATCTGTGTTTGCCTGGACACCAACCGACATTTTACCGATATGAACCTTACCGACATAAAGATTAGAGAGATCAGTCAGAATTGGAGCAATCTTCTGACAATGAGGACAAGTTGGTGAATAAACATCAACAAGTACAACGCCAGATTGCTTGATAAAAGCGTCATAATTATCGGGTGTAAGTTTAGTCTCATTTGGTCCAAGTTTATCTACATTAGCGGCTAAACTATTGGAATCAGAAGTGTCGGTAGACTGGACGGTTTGTGTATTATTGCCATTTGCAGTGCCACCGGTCCTATTCCATGCGAAATATATGATTCCAGCGAGCACCAGAAGTCCAAAAACGACAAGTGATATCGTCGTAATAAGAGTTGATTTAGATTTTTTATCCTCAGACATAATATATCTCCTTTTGATGAGAGTAATTATATCAGAAATCCCTCACAATGGAAACAATTGAAAAAACCGCTATTTTGAGCTATAATCAGAGGGCTCCGAGCGCCCGTAGCTCAGGGGATAGAGCAGTAGCCTTCTAAGCTATTGGTCGTTGGTTCGAATCCAACCGGGCGCGCCAAAATCATTGAAAAAAGGGCTTAATTCTGCTATAATATCCAAGTTTTCCGGGCCTGTAGCTCAGTCGGTAGAGCAATTGCCTCTTAAGCAACTGGTCGTGGGTTCGAGTCCCACCAGGCCCTCCATGAAAACAAAGAGAGCCATAAGGCTCTTTTTTACTAGATAAAGTATAATAACAATTATGAACACAAAAGTTATCCAACTTGGTTTTGCCCTTGGTCGCGATTACGCTCTCAGTGTCGCCGAAATTTTTGCCGTCCTAAAGAGAAAAGGTATTAAATCTGAGCTAATTCTCTACGATAAAGACATCTTGATAGTAGAACTTGTCGAAGCAGACAAAGAAAAAATTTCAATTAGTGACCTCGGCGGCACCATCAAGATGTTTGAGCTGCTCGGAGCGTCCACCAATATAACCGATATTCAGAAGAAACTCATCGATTTAGTACCGTACGAATCAGAGAAAAGGGTTAACTTCGGCATCTCTGGCTATGGCAAACTGAACAAAAAAGTTGTTCTAAATCTCGGCTATGAGATTAAAGATCACCTTATCGAATCCGGGTACAAAGCTCGTTTTGTCACAGGTAAAAGTCTAGACCTCTCTAGCGTAATTGTTCATGAAAATAAGCTTATCGAGCGCGGTTTTGAGGCAATTTTGCTGAAGAGTGATGACAAGTACTTGCTGGGACGCACAATCGCTGTTCAAGATTACAAATCCTACAGTAAACGTGACTACGGGCGCCCAAGACGCAACGACCGTAATGGGATGTTGCCACCGAAACTTGCTCAAATCATGCTTAATTTGGCTGAGAAACCGCTTGAGGCAACAATTTACGATCCCTTTTGCGGTAGTGGCACTACCCTGCAGGAAGCAATCCTTTTTGGTTACAGAGATATTTACGGTAGTGATATTTCAGAAAACAATATCGCCGATACCCAGTTGAACCTGGATTGGCTTCGTCATATTCTCGATTACAAGTTGCCAACTGACCATGTCTTCGTCTCTGACGTATTAACACCATCTAAAGAGATATCTGCAGATGCCATTGTTGGAGAAGGTTACCTCGGCGAACCTTTCCGCAGAGGTAAGGACCAGGCCGCTCACGATACCGCAGAACTCACTGGTTTCTATACAAAAGCACTTACAAATCTCGCTAGTGAACTAACGACTGACGGTCGAATCGTGCTAGCCATTCCCTTCTTCATTGTCGGAACAGAATATTTCTACTTACCAATCTTGGATAAATTAGATGAAACTGGCCTAGCACTTGTGAAGCCAAATCTCGGCGGCTCCGAACTTCGTCTTTTCGGACGCGGTAATCTCACCTATTCCCGCGCCGACCAATTCGTTGGTCGAGAAATACTAATATTAAAAAAGAGCCTTTAAAGGCTCTTTTTTAAATGCTATTTATTCGTATCTGAGTGCGTCAATCGGATTAAGTCTGGCTGCCTTAGCTGCAGGATAGATTCCGAAGACTAGCCCAATAGCGCTGGAAACACCGACAGCCAGCAAGATTGCTTGTAATGTTACAACTGGGGTAATACTGAGGACTCTTGCGGCTATTTTCCCTAGTAAATAACCGAGTCCAATACCTAGGACACCGCCTGCTAATGTGAGAACTACTGCCTCAACAACGAACTGCAAAAGAATGTCTGACGTTTTGGCACCAACGGCCTTTCTGAGACCGATCTCACGGGTTCGCTCAGTGACCGAGACAAGCATGATATTCATAATTCCGATACCGCCAACCACCAGCGAAATAGCAGCGATACCAGCCAGAAGTGAAGTCAAAATACCGGTAATATTCCCGACAGTTGAAAGCAAATCAGCCGAAGTAAGGACACCGAAATCAGCAAGCTTACTATCGGTGATACCGTGATTGGCAAGCAAAGTACTCGTTATATCTGTTTTCACGGCATTGACTGAGTTTGCATCCACAGCTTGAACCGACATCGAGCTGAATGTATCCGTACTGAAAGTGCTCATTGCCGAAGTATATGGGATATAGCCATTCCCATTCGGATTTGAGAAAGCGCTTTCGTCCGCCTTTGCGAGAACACCAACTATAGTGTAAGTATCACTACCTATTAGAATAGTCTGCCCTATCGGGTTCGTGCTTGGATAAGCGTTACTTGCAAGTGTATTTCCGAGAACAATTACTTTTGACGTTTGATCTATGTCTGTCTGGTTTAGTGTACGACCCGTAGCAACTGATAGATTATTGATACTGAAATAAGCCAGATTCGTACCAACTATTGTATCGCGTTCTTCTACACCTTTGACCGTAAATATCGCTGTACCATTAACAGTGCCCGTAACTGCCTTGATCAGTGGGTGTTTCGTCTTGTCGGAAAGTGAAGTGAGGTCGGCTACTTTGAGCGTTGAGGTTGATCCTAGAGTTCCGCCTCCTCCGCCACCAGTGGAAACTTTGCTCTGTCCAGAACTAGCGCTACTGGCGGCGGCAAAACGGCCTCCACCAGGAGTGATAGTGAGAGTTGTTGTGCCGAGTTTCCCGATTTGGCTGTTAATACTCGCCTGAACTCCATTCCCAAGTGAGATAAGCGCAATTACAGAACCAATGCCGATAATAATTCCGAGAACGGTTAGAAAGCTGCGGCCTTTATTGGCAAAGATTGCCTTCAGCGATTGCTTGAGTATCGTCCAATATTTCATCCTATTTCTCCTTCCCGGTCACTATTTTGCCATCTCTGAGTCGGATCACGCGATTTGCGAATTTGGCGATGTCCTCCTCGTGGGTGATGAGGACGACGGTCGCACCCTTTTTGTTGATTTCTTGGAATAAATGCATGATTTCAACAGAAGTTTTTGTGTCTAGGTTACCAGTCGGCTCATCGGCTAGAATGATGGTTGGATCCATCACTAGTGCACGAGCCACGGCAACACGCTGAATTTGTCCGCCAGATAGCTGATTGCTTTTGTTGTGTTTTTTGTCGCCGAGACCGACTTCATCTGCAAGTTTTAATGCTTTTTTCTCCGGATTCTCTATCGTGCCGTAAATAGTTGGAAGCAGGATATTGTCTAGTACTGTTGTACGTGGCAGTAAGTTAAACTGCTGAAAGACAAACCCTATCTCGGTATTGCGAATCTCGGCCTGTTTCGTACTAGAAAGTTTACTGACATCTTGTCCGTCCAGACAGTATTCACCTTTTGTAGCCGTGTCCAACAGCCCAATGATGTGCATAAGACTAGACTTACCCGATCCAGAGGGACCCATAATGGCTACAAATTCACCATTTTCTATCGTGAGATTGATGCCATCTAGAGCAATCGTTTTCTCATCACCGTTTTTGTAGATCTTCGTGATATTTTTGAGACTGATGGCTTTTTCCATATCTCTCCTTTATTGTCTTACTATTATACGACGTCTTCAATCATTGGTGCAGTAAATTGGCTATTGTAGAGCTTGGCATAAAAGCCATCTTTCTTCAGTAGCTCCTCGTGTTTGCCTTGTTCGACAATGTTACCTTCGTTCATGACTAAGATCAGGTCCGCATTCCGAATGGTCGAAAGTCTATGAGCAATGACGAAACTTGTTCGTCCTTCCATCAGCTTGTCCATCGCTTTTTGAATGAGCAGTTCGGTACGTGTATCTACTGAACTCGTTGCTTCGTCTAGGATTAGCATTGGCGGATTGGCAAGCATGGCACGAGCGATGGTCATAAGCTGCTTCTCACCCTGTGATATGTTGTCCGCTTCTTCATTAAGCTCCATGTTATAGCCATTTGGTAAGGAATGGACGAAATTATCAACGTGGGCGGCTTTCGCAGCCTCAACTATTTGTTTTTCACTAGCTTTAAGATTGCCATAGGATATATTATCCCTGATCGTCCCATGGAAAAGCCAAGTATCCTGCAGGACCATTCCGAACATCTTGCGAAGATCAGCACGTTTCATTTCACGGATATCTACGCCATCAACCCTGATAGCGCCTTTATTTACATCATAGAAGCGCATGAGCAGGTTGACCATGGTCGTCTTGCCGGCACCGGTTGGCCCGACAATCGCAATTCTCTGTCCAGTTTTGACGTTAGCGGTGAAGTTTTTAATGATTGTTTGATCTGGATTATAACCAAAAACCACATTATCAAATTCGACATTACCCGCAGGTTCAGCGAGCACAATCGGGTTCAATGCTTCCGGTACTTCCTCGGCTTCACCTAAGAACTCGAAGACCCTCTCTGCGGCCGCAGCCGTAGATTGCAGAACATTTACCGTGTTCGCAGTTTGTAATATTGGTTGGTTAAACTGGTTCACATATTGGATAAAAGCTTGGATATCTCCAATGCTGATCGAACCTTTAATCGCTAGCCAACCGCCATAGACCGAAACACCGACAAAGCCAAGATTACCGAAGAA
>CAZXMN010000012.1:0-2892 GCA_964641375.1 uncultured Candidatus Saccharibacteria bacterium | reverse complement strand
GTCAGCTGCCAACTAATAGTAAGCATCATCACCAGGATTCCAATGATCATCGTGATTGATGTAATTATCTGGGTCAGACTCTGGTTCAAAGTTTGTCCGATAGTATCAACGTCATTAGTAACCCTACTTAGTACGTCACCAAAGGAACGAGAATCGAAATATCTTAATGGCATTCGATTAATCTTATCCGAGATATCCTTTCTGAATTGATAAGTGATCTTCTGGGAAACGTTCGTCATAATCCAACCCTGGATGAAGCTGAAGAACGCACTCAAGGCATAGAGTACTAGAAGCACTTCGGCAATCTGCCAAAGTTTCCCAAAGTTGATTGTCGGACGTTTCGTTACATCAAGACTCTTAATATTTTTCAGCATATCGGACGGAATTTTCTGAACAAGTGCCGCCGGAGCTTTCTTTAGTAGGTCCGCCCCAGTTGTACCGGCTGGCAATTTGATCCCTTTAGGCAGCTGACCGATCAGGGAATCATATGTCTTCATATTCACGTAGTCATTGAAAACCTGCGTTGTCATATTACCGAGAATCTTTGGGCTTAAAATCGCGAAAACTGTACTTGCGATTGCAAAAACTACGACAACAACTGTCGCAAACCAGTAAGGTTTCAGATACTTGGCGAGATTTTTAGCCGTGCCCTTGAAATCTTTCGCTTTCTCTCCGCCCATCATGCCTGCGCCACCCATTGGACCGCGTCCCATCCCTGGCCTTGGCTGATTTACTTTTGGTTTTTCTTCACTCATGATTTCACCTCTGCATTCGAGAGTTGACTTGCCGATTCATCAGACAATTCTTTCTCAGATAATTGTGAGGAAGCAATTTCGCGGTAAATCGGGCTAGTTTTCAGAAGCTCCGTATGTTTACCCATAGCAACAATCTTTCCACCGTCTAGAACAATAATTTTATCAGCATTCAGAATCGTGCTGACTCTCTGAGCCACGATAAGGACGGTAGCATTCTTTGTTGTTTTTGCTAGAGCCGCCCTCAGGGCTGCATCAGTTTTGAAATCAAGCGCCGAGAAACTGTCATCGAAGATAAGTATTTCTGGCTTCTTGATGATTGCTCTCGCAATCGAAAGTCTCTGTTTCTGACCACCAGAGACGTTTGTTCCGCCCTGCGCGATATTGGTTTTGTACTTTTCAGGTAGCTCCATCACAAAATCATTCGCTTGTGCGGTCTCAATCGCTTTTTTCATTTCCTTATCTGGAGCTTCGGGGATACCATATTTAATATTTGATTCAAGCGAACCAGAGAAAAGTACACCTTGTTGTGGAACGTAACCGATTTTGTCGCAAAGGTCCTTTTGGCTAACATCTCTCACATCCAGACCATCTATCAGGATCTGCCCTTTTGTCACATCGTAAAACCTAGGAATCAGATTAATCAGAGTGGACTTGCCGCTACCGGTACTACCGATGAAGGCCGTTGTTTCACCACTATGCGCCGTAAATGAAATGTCTTTCAAAACAGGAGTATCCGCGTTTGGATATGAGAATGAAACGTTTCTGAATTCTACTGCACCCTTCACGTCAGCCGAATACTTCTTCGGCTTTTCAGGATCTTTGATGACTGGATCAGTTTCGATTACCTCGGCTACACGAGTAGCTGAAACAGCAGCTCTTGGCACCATGATGAACATGAATGATAGCATGAGGAAGGCAACAATAACCTGCATCGCATATTGCATGAAGGCGATCATGTTTCCTATTTCTAGCCCACCAGTCCCGACCAGACGGGCACCAAACCAGATAATCGCAATCGCGGTAATGTTGAATATCAGCATCATGGCCGGCTGCATGACTACCATCAGACGATTGACGAACAAGTTAACATCAGTTAATTCACGATTAGCCTTTTGAAACTTCTTTTCTTCGTAACTTTCAGCGTTGAAAGCACGAATAACACGCAGTCCCGTCAGATTTTCCCTAGTTACTAGGTTTAGTTTGTCTACAAGCTTCTGTAACATTTGGAACTTTGGTAATGCTATCGAGAATATGGTTAGAATCATACCTAAAAGAACTATGACTGCTAGTGCGAGAATCCAAGTCATTGAAGGTGCTAGACTATAAGCTTTGGCTACGGCCCAAACAGCCGTTATTGGAGCGGCTAGTACCATACGCAGGATCATTATGAAAACAAGCTGAATCTGTTGAATATCATTCGTGGAGCGGGTAATGAGTGAGGCGGTTGAAAATTTATCAAACTCACGCATAGAAAAACTCTCAACCTTCGAGAACACTTTCGCTCTCAGGTCTCTCGAGAATCCAGTAGCAGCTTTAGAGGATAGATAACCGATACCGACCGTACAAACAGCACCAATGAGTGCAACCGCTAGCATTAGCCCACCCGTAGTGAGTATTATATGATTGTCTTGCCCGACAATACCCTTATTGATAATGGTTGCCATGTAGTCAGGCAATTGGAGTGTAGTTGCGACTTGAATAAAAGTCAGCACTAAAACCCCGACTAGAGCCCAAGTATATGGCTTTAGAAATTTCAGTAATTTAGACACTTATATCTCCTCCTCCGACTCTCCGGTATCTTCTTTCGAAAGATCATTATTAATTTTTTGGAAGTCTTCGATTCGCTTTGTCAAAAAATTCAGGTGCTTATCAAAAAATTCCGGTTTAAAAAACATCAAACCACCACCTGGACCAGATATAACTATAAGCTTGTCGCCCGCTTCGAGCCCTAACTCGGTTCTAGCATCTGCAGGGATTACCACTTGACCTTTGTCACTGACTCTAGTGACTCCCAAAAACTTTGGGCCATGATCATGACTATGTCTTAGATTACGCATATTTTCCTCGTTAAATGTCTTACTTTTCTTACATTTTACCAAAATTTATAATACCTGTCAACATAATATTTTCAAAAAAA
>CAZXMN010000011.1:0-18970 GCA_964641375.1 uncultured Candidatus Saccharibacteria bacterium | reverse complement strand
TTCGCTACCTTAGGACCGTTATAGTTACGGCCGCCGTTTACTGGGGCTTCAGTTCAAAGCTTGCACCTCTCCCTTTAACCTTCCAGCACTGGGCAGGCGTCAGTCCGTATACATCCACTTACGTGTTAGCACAGACCTGTGTTTTTGATAAACAGTTGCCTGATCTCTTTCGCTGCGGCCTCCATTGCTGGAGGCAGAGCATCTCCCGAAGTTACGCTCGCTGTTTTGCCGAGTTCCTTAGCGAGGGTTCTCCCAATCACCTGAGGCTACTCGCCTCGACCACCTGAGTCGGTTTGCGGTACGGGCGCCAATATCTATTAACCTACAGATTTTCTAGTCCGTGTCTTCACTTGAATCTCGTCTTGCGACAATTTTACTCCACAACTTTGGTTGTGTTAAACAGATATAGCCATAGAATCTGCTCAAGTTTATGCCCGGCGTCATGTAGGGAACAATATTAGCGGTACTGGAATATCAACCAGTTGTCCATCGCTTACGCCTTTCGGCCTCAGCTTAGGCCCGACTAACCCTGGGACGATTATCGTTGCCCAGGAAACCTCGGTCTTGCGGTGGGCGGGTTTTTCACCCGCCTTATCGTTACTCATGCCAACATTCTCACTTCCATGCACTCCACCAAACTTTCCAGTTCAGCTTCACAGCAGCATGGAACGCTCTCCTACCACTCCGTACAAAGTACGGAATCCGTATCTTCGGCACTATACTTAGCCCCGTTGTATTTTCGGCGCAAAATCATAATAGACCAGTGAGCTATTACGCACTCTTTAAATGCATGGCTGCTTCTAAGCCAACATCCTGGTTGTTTATACAACTTCACATCCTTTTCCACTTAGTATAGATTTAGGGGCCTTAGATGACGGTCTGGGCTGTTTCCCTTTTGAGCGCGAAGCTTAGCCCCCGCGTTCTGACTGCCGTAGTAATTGCATCCGGTATTCGGAGTTTGTTTGGGTTTGCTAAGCTTGCGCCCGCTAGCCCATTCAGTGCTCTACCCCCGGATGTTAGTATACGACGCTAGCCCTAAAGCTATTTCGGAGAGAACCAGCTATCTCCAGGTTCGATTGGAATTTCTCCGCTAACCACAGTTCATCCCCCCCATTTGCAGCTGAGGTGGGTTCGGCCCTCCACTTCCTTTTAGAGAAGCTTCAGCCTGACCATGGTTAGGTCACCTGGTTTCGGGTCTAATCAATGCAACATATGTGTCGGACTATTAATCCTCGCTTTCACTATGCCTCCGCCCTCTGGGCTTAAGCTGCTACATCAATTAACTCGTTGGCTCATTCTACAAAAGGCACGCCGTCACAGAACAAGTCTGCTCCGACTCCTTGTAGGCACACAATTTCAGTTTCTATTTCACTCCCCTCACCGGGGTTCTTTTCACCTTTCCCTCACGGTACTTGTTCACTATCGGTAGATTAGAATATTTAGCCTTAGATGGTGGTCCACCCAGATTCAAACAGGATTTTACGGGTCCCGTCCTACTCGAGTATAAACGTATAAAGACAAAGAATTTTTATGTACGGGGCTATCACCCTCTATGGCTGTCCTTTCCAGGCTCATTCCATTAACTCTTTGTTTTGTAACTTTACTCTAGGTCTACAGTCCTAGAAACCAGAGACAAGTTAGCATAAATGCTTCCTCATCTCTAGACACCAGCTATTAAACTGATGTACGTCTACCTCACAACACTCGTTACACAACGCCTGTAGGCTTTAACATGTAAAAAGTTTAGGCTGTACCGCTTTCGCTCGCCACTACTTACGGCATCTCTTTTGATTTATTTTCCTGCGGCTAATAAGATGTTTCAGTTCACCGCGTGCCCTACCTATAGACTATGTATTCATCTATGGTTAACTGGACATGACTCCAGCTGGGTTGCCCCATTCGGAAATCCCCGGATCAAAGCTTGTTTGACAGCTCCCCGAGGCTTATCGCAGCCTACTACGTCCTTCTTCGGTTCTAATCTCCAAGGCATTCATCGTGTGCCCTTATTCGACTTAATTTGTCGTTCATTATTTCGTTTTAGTCTTCCTGGGCGTAGTCCCGGGACATGAATCCCGATCTTAACTCCATTCAGACGTTCTTGAATTTGCAATATTTGCTATTAATGACCGTTGACTGGCAGTTTATAACTGCCATTCGTTTACCCTATTTCAACAAATAGATTTACTTTGGGATTTCAATCTATCTGGTATTCAACTGTCAAAGTTCACTTGGACCCCACTCTTGTCATCTCGACCGGAGCGGAGAGATCTGCTATCACTCGAGTTGGGGCAAGAAAAAATCCCGCTTCTTGTGCGGGACCGTCAGACACAATTTTAACTAGACGTTTACAGTTTCCCGCATTTTCTACTTAAGTATTGTGTTGTCATGTCCCCATCCCTAATTAGTGACTTGCAAATTGTATCAATTATTTTAGGACAATGCAAGTGTTTTTATGTGGAAATCTTTCCTATTTGAAGTTGTCTTTTATCCTCTGCTCGTCCGGCATAGACTTCTTCCCTTTATAATAGATCTCCGTAAATACTACTTTGTCAGGCTCAATGAAGGCATAAATTACACGAATCCCGCTCATGACACCTTTTCCAGGTATTGATTTACAGGCAAATTTCTTCCCTTTGTATACCTTGGTCTCTATCTTTAGCCCAGGAATTTGGAACACTGAGTGGTTGTCCGTCTTTTTCACATGAAAGAGCTCTATCGCGTTAACCTTAAATGTCTCCAGGTCGCTTGTCAAACTAGGAAAACTATTTGAGAGTTTAGCTAAATCTTTGTCAAATTCTGGCAGCGATTCATATGCTAGCATCCCCGTAATCCCTCACCGAATATTCTTGGGTTCTATAGAAAACCGCTTCATATTCTATTTCTTTACCTTCTTCGGTCGTAATCCAAGGCACATCGCCATGAGAGTAGTTGCTGATTTCTGTAGCATTCATGTCGGAAAGTTTATCAAGAACTGCGTCAATAACCTTAACCTCGTTTGCCGTGAATTGGTCGAGTTTCGACTTTCTTCTAGGAAGGTACTTGGTGCAAGGATACTTGAAATATTTATCGTTCACCACAACCAGGTCCTTTTGGCTCTCCATGTCCGCAATAACTTTTTTGAACTCCACCGGTGTAGGACCATAGTGATTTTTGATATACCTGGCCCCGATAAGTTGTTGTTCAAACATCTCGTAATAGTTGAAATCAATGAAATAGAGCAACTTGTACAGAACCGTTTGTCCAACATTTGGTTTTGAACCAACCTTTTCAAGAATGTAAAGCAAGGTTTCTTTGAACTTTTCAATGTTTTGCTGAGGGACGCTAATACGATACTCCGGCTCTTCGGCTACCTTCTTGCTTTCCTCCACTACAACTAGATAATCCTTGGCTAAGTCCAAAAGAACGTCGCTGTCCACATTGAAAAAACGCGAAAGGTGAACAACCTCTTCTGCTTTGAGTTTGCGTTCTCCGTTTTCGATTTTAGAAATAGTAACGCGGTCAAGGTCTAGCTCCTTGGCTAGTTGGTCTTGCGAATAACCAAGCTCAAGTCTGACCTTTTTGATTCTAGAACCAAGGTTTGTGTAAAACTTAGTCATTATATTTCTCTCCCCCCTTTTATATATCCTGTACTTGGGCTTATCGCCCAAGTACATTATATATAAAGTTCTAAAACGTGTCAAGTGTTTGTTACATTTTCTTTACTTTTATACTTATTGGGTATACACTTTTTTATAGGTAGCAGCGTTGCCGGCCGAACCTCTGTGTAACAAAAGAAAGGAATTCTAAAAATGGCAAAATTTGAAATATATCCAGACTCAGCTGGGAATTATCGCTGGCGATTAATCGCTAACAATAATGTAAAAGTCGCTTCAAGTGGCGAAGCATTCTACAATGCTTCAGGCGCAAAAGAAGCTGCCGAGACTGTCAAAAGACTAGCCCCAACAGCAACTATCTAGTAACTTGAGGAGAACAATTGAATAAAATGATCGAGTAAAGCGGGGCTAGATAACCTCGCTTTTTTATATCCTGCCCAGAACCCCACCTGCGACTAAGACGATATATTTACTCGTAACTGCCGAATTTTCTAAGATTAGCAAAATCGCGACCCGGGACTAGAACGGCCGTTCAACGTGGCTCTATTCAGCATTTACAACCATTGTACCCGATACGCGGTCATGCCATCCGATTGGGTCGGTGTGTAGGAATGAGAGTGCATCAAAAGGGATAAACCTGGAGGCGGTTCTACCAAGTAAATGAGCGAAATCTGGTCTTGAACCATCAGGCATAACAACTTTGGTCTTAGTAATATACTTGGCAAGGGAACGGCCCATTATTGCCTCAAAAATCAGGAAATATATAAAAATAATAAAGAGGCCAAGTACGGTTTTGTCCATTCCCTGCATTAGGTCACCAAGCCCGATCAAACCGAGAACAAACCCCACTGGAAAGGCAAAGAGATAATAGAATATCGCATCCAAAATAAAATTTAAGAATCTTTTCCCTTGAGAAGCTGATTTCAAGGGATCCACAACATCACCCAGAGCGGCTTCTTTTGTCTCAGCCACCACTTCCTTTGGTATACCATCAACCTTTAAACCACAATTTGGGCAGTATCTATCATTACCCTCGAGTTCTGTTCCACAATCTTTACAAAACATTATGCCTCCCTTCTAAAACAATTTATTAATTTCGTTATACACCCACAGCGATTTTTTATCTATCTAAAGAAAGAAATGGCAAAATCACGACCCTCGCTTAAAGCCATTGTGCTACACCACCATGGTAGGAACATGTGCCGCTTCTGTGTTGTGAGAAGCTATAAGAACCGTCACCACATTTAGCCGTCGCCCCAGCAGGCACACTTGGTGCATAAGTCGGTGATTGAACATAACTTCCATCAACATTTGTATAGCCATTATTCGTGACCGGAGCAACGTAAACATAAGTGCCATTTAGAGTAATCTTAGGAATTGGTTGGACAGTAACGGCTTCAGAAGCTAATTCTCGCTTAACTTCCTTGCCATCTTGATAGGTAACCTTAAAGTTCTGTTCCTTTTTCCCAACGACACCTTTTTGCTGAACTTTTGTAGTACCTTTGGCCAAGGTGCTATCATCCTTAGATTGGGACTCAAAAGGAACGTCCACGATAACTTTATCGTCCTTTACCACCGGTGCAGACTGAATGGTGGCCGGAGCTTTGTTGGTATCTGCTTTTTGCGAATTATTTACACTTGTCTCAGGTGAGGCAAAACTAGCGGAAACCACAAACAGGATTGTAAAAATAATGCCAGCTATTTTATAGTTTTTTGTCTCAGAAACTTCTGCCTTCTTCCCTAGTTTCTTGTAGAGAAAAACGCAAAACGAAAATGCCGCGAGGATGAAACTTAAACCTGCAATTGAATTCATAATTTACCTTTCCGTAGTGATATTTGGCCCCATAGTACTCTTTGTACACTAGTTTTACAAGTTCATGGCCAAAAACTAGGCCAGAAGGGGTCTGTGCCGCGTCTAGGATCCTACTTGTCCTTTCGGAGCTCAGAAGCGAAGAAGGAGGGCAATCCGCTTCCGCTAAAAGCTACGGACGGACTGGGAGATTATTCCGGAGAGGTCAATTCACTTCGCTCGGGTTATAAGTGAATTATGAATTCTCGACTACGCTCGAACAATAACAGCTAGTTTCCAGCCTTCGCTGGAATGACGTAGGAGGGTTGGCTATATTGACATTTTGTACACCCATGTTACAATATAATAGTGCTTGTGGGGCTTGCCCTAGAACCGACTAAGAGAAAACCTCCTAAGTCTGGAAGCAGGCACTAAAAAAGAAGTCACCTCTTTCTGAGATGACTTCTTTTTTAATATTTCATTATGCTTTGGAAGTAATGGTTACCCTTCTCACCAACTTTTCTGGTAACTACCCTCACTCTAACACTATCTTTACCGACATGAGCCTCGAGGGCGTAGTATGTGACCTTGACCTTCTTGCCATCGATAATCTCTTTTCTGATACGAATTTCCACTTCTTCTTTACAGTTATAGATAACCGGCTTAATAAGAGGTATCAGGACTAGACGGTTTAGTATGACCTTGGTCTCTCGGCGATGTTGGGCCTTAAAGATAAGGTGCTTGAACCCGGGCATATTGAAGTACACTTTCTCGCCGATGGCTTCCGAGTGGACTGGCTTGAGTGATTTGTACATAGTTCGGTGTACTTACCAATATATTCATTGGTCGTAATACGTTCTTCGGCTTCAGTTTTCTCTGCTTCTTTACCCATGCTACTATTATACGCTTTATCAAGCCAAATCTAAAGGAGCTAGCAGGGAGTCTTGAGGCGAGAGATTATTCCGGAGCGGTAAATTATAGATAAACATTTGCCTAGGGCAAAGGAGATCCCCGATCAACTGATCATAGCTTCTTATTGACTAGTCGAGGATGACAAAGATGAGAGGGGGATATTGACATTACAGACACGTGAGGTATAATAGGGTTACAAATAATTCCTCGTACGTGGGCCTCCGGATGGTTGCTCGTCAATAGCGTACGAGGTTTTGCTTATTTAAACAGTGAGTTCTCTTCCACAATGTTTGACTTTAACAATTCATAGTAACTGGCGTCCCCTTTTTCGTATTTGCGGAATATAGCCCAGGAGGCAAAGTCTACGGCCTGAAGTCCCTTCTCCTCATGCGGTGTCTTGATGCTTATCTCCAGCTTTGTTTTGTGAGTATTCTTAACCTGATTTTCGAGATAGTCTTTGAAGTTAGAATTCAAGAATTTGTTTGTTTCACGCTTTGAGGCAATCAAAAATACCACTTTGTCTATCGGTACCAGCTTCTTCGTATATATGCGATCAAGCAAAATGTTTACGACGTAGTTGTAGAGAACCTGCTTTTCATCATGAAGTTTGGAGTAAACCTTCTTTTTATCAAGACAAATCGTCATAATCTTACATTCAGTCGCCGCCAGTCGGGCAAGTAATCTCTTTCTAGTTTTCACGCTCTCAGTCACACTATGCAGAGTACCGACCTTTCGTTTAATTACTTTCGTAAGCTCTGAATGTGTTTTCTTGACAACTTTCTCAATTTGTCTCTTATCCTCAGTAAAGAGACAAGTGATAACAAAATATTTTGATGTCTTTACTTTTGTAAAGTCAAAGCCGAGATCGCCGGATTCATCTAGAAATATGTACATGTCTATATTTTCCCGCCACAGTAGGCAAAAACAAGTATACAAAAGCAAAGTGCCCGCCTCCCACGGGCTACTTTGCAGTAGTTGTGATAGTGCGGGCACTAGTTCAGACTGATGGGCACGAAGCCGCTGTCGCCGCTGTGCAGGTCGATGACCAGACCGACGAGCTTGGGATCGAGCCTCAGAATGAGGCTGCCCAGGTACTCTTCCAGTCTGTTCCTCGCCCACTCGCTGTAGGCCTTCATCGAAACTTCAGTTCGGTAGATCAGGATCGGCTCATTGACGATGGCCAACTTGTAACTCTTCAGCGTTAGCTCACAAAGGTGCTGGATTTCCGGTAGCGTCATCCGGAGGTATGACTTCTTGCTGGCTTCGAGTAGACGCTCGATGGCCTTGCTGCGGAACTGGCCGGTGAGGATGTAGCCCTCGATCGCGGCCGCGATGCCGAAGCTTTCGACGTCATCGCCTGGGAAGAGCTGGACAAGCATCTCGTGCAAAATCGACTGCGTGATGACCTGGTAGATACTCACTCCTGTTGGCATGTTGGTCCCCCGGTTGTCCTAGCGCTTGCGGCGCTGCTTGCCTTCCTTGACGCGCTTCGGCGCCGGTCCAACTTCGAAGCTGGGCTTGTTGCCCATGACGACGGTCCAGAAGAGCAGTTCCTTGGTGCTGCCTTCACTAACGAAGGTGTACTCCGTCTCCGTGGATTCCTCCACGGACTCCGTCTGAGTCTGCTCTTCTCCGTTATGAAAGCGGGGATCACGGACACTGATCTCGACCTCGTACGCCGGAATGTGGCGAACAGTGATATTCACCAGCTTCTCGGCTTCCTCCAGACCGATGACGTCGATGAGGTTCTGGAACCGGCGCATGCCGGCCTCGTCCTTCCCCATCGTCTTGTTCGGTTCCAACATGTAGTGCGTGTTTCCGTGCGCGGTCTTGCGCTCGGCGATGCCCATGTGCAGCATCTGCTTCACGATGTAGTCGCGAAGCTTCTCGTACCAGACCGCGTTGCGATCCCGAGCTGTCTTGCGCTCCCTCGCCTTGCCGGAGAAGAAGTCGAGCATCTCCTCGGTCGCCTTCTGACAGATATTGAGACCGCGGGTCGACAGCCAGAACACGATATAGTGAGTGACGGCCTCGACCCAGAGCTTCTTTCGCGGGTTTACTTGTCCCATTTGGTGCACGTCCCTTCACTAGAAGAGGCTGACTTGTGGTCAGCCTCCGTGATCGACATCTGGCGAGATTATACAACAAAATACTCGATCTGGCAATAATAAACAAAGCAAACACCCCGCCTCCGAAGAGGCAGGGTGTGCCAAATCGTAGACGGGGTGTGATCAGTTGAAATGCAAGACCGCGGCCTCTTGCTTCAAGTCAACGAGGAAGTCACAGTCAAGTCTCGAATCCCCTCTCTCGAGACCCCTCAACTGGAACTCGCCCATGACATGGAGCTTGTAAGTGCAGTCGACGCTGACAATGGTGGGCATAGGTACCGATCCCACCAGCTTCGCCGACAGAAGCTTGCAGTTTCCGAGGGTTCTGTAGCCACTGTAGTGCTGAACGAACTCAATGGCTCCCCTCGAAATCCTCTCTGCCGGCAAGCCGTCAGGTCCTCCCAACTCGAGTAGCTTGTCGTACAGTGCCTTCGAGTCCTCGCTCACCAGGACGAGCTGCGGTGCATCAACTTCGAGTACATCACCATTCTCGTCGACTCTCAGGATGGCCAGACGAACAGGATAGTACAACACAAGTGCAACAACAAGCAGGGCAAAAACAATAGCGGCTTGACCAAAGTTCATGACGTCATCCTCCTTTCGTGTGTGTATTCAGATGCGTCACAGCAGAATAGTATATCGAAAATGCTAGTTTTACAACAGAAAACGAGATCCTCACGTCACGATAATTCCATTTCGCTCCTCAGGATGACAAAAGGGAAAACGCAAACGCCCCACAACCGGCAGGCGCTGCAATGCGCAAACCGTGTGTGGGGCAAGTTGGAATGTCAGTGGAGCTCGAGACCGACTGCCTCGAATTCCTCGCGGACCATCTGCTTGAACTCCATAAACTTCTCGTCGTCCGCTCCTCCAAGGAGCAGGAAGACACCGTCTCTGTAGACCAGCCAGGTGTTCGGCCAACCCGTCTGGTCGCCGTACCTGAGTCCCTCGTCGCCGTTGTCCACGAGGTACTGGGCTTCCGTGTTTGCGCGACGCGTGAAGGCCTCCTCGTAGAACGGGAACTTGATGTACCGGTAGTGCGCGCGGAAGTAGGCGATGATCGCCATCCTGCAGACTTCAACGGGGCCGAGTGGTGGCATCTTGATGCTCCTAGTCTCCAGAGATTGATGTAAGACGGACGCGAGTGATTATATGTTAAAAACGCCTGTTCTGCAATAAAAAGCTTAGTTCACTAGGTCACTGAAGACGACTAGCCTGTTAGTATAGGTATCAGCAGCAGCGTCCCAAGTGCCACTACAAGTGATCAGGTTGAGATGGCTGCCATTCGAATTATAAAAAATATCATTTGTTGATTGTCCAAGTTTGTAAGTAGTAAGTTTCGTTACCTTGAAGGTCCTCGTAAATCCTTCCTTGAAATCCACATACATCAAGTCTCCCACCTTGATATCATGCAAATTATAAAAAACGCCCTTCACACCATATGGCCCGTCGAGATGTCCATCAATCACGGCATTTCCGACATCACCTGGAGTTGGGCCAAGTTTGTACCAGGCCACATCAGTAATATTAGAAGGCACATCTAGTGCATTCGTGGCCGTCAGTCCAACTTGTTGGATTGCAGCATCTACGCCGATGCCAGGTATTCTGAATCTGGAAACAGTTGCCACCTGTTTGGGCGGCGTAACCGATTGTTGGGTAGTCGTTTGAACTTGAATATTTTGAACAGTAGGCTGAGAACTTATTCCAAATTGGCCAGTGTAAAAAGCGACCAATAAACCAATAGCTGCAACTGTAACTAACCACAGAAATAGTTCCGTTCTTTTTTTCCGAGTAGATACTATCGTATCATCAACTTTCATATATACTCTCCAACTAAGAAGAGCCAATCACTCGAAAGGCTCTTCTATATTATAGCATTGGCCAGTCTGCTATTTAGTGACTTTTTCCGCGGACAACATTAGTCCTAGGAAGACGACTCCGAGAGCGCTGAACAAAAGCAAAGCTTCCTGCGTCGCGTTCTGTGAGTTGGGACTAAAACCTGTGGCTGGTAGGCCGACAACTGTTGCAGCTGCAACTCCACCTGCAGAAGAAGGAGTTGTAACAGCACTTGCGACGTTTGTGTTGTCTACAGTAGCACTGTCTAGGTCAATGTTGCCGTCAACCGATATTAGTCGACCGTCAACGACTGCGCCGCTACCCTCTAGTTTGATGTCATTCTCTGCGAGAAGATTACCAACAAAGTGAGAACCAGAGCCAAGCTGTGCTTCATCCCCACCAACCTGCCAGAATACATTCTGTGACTGGGCACCGTTAGTCAGTACGATCTGACTGTTTGCGGCAGTGAATAGGTCATTCGTTGTTTGAAAAACCCAAACTGCATTGACATCACCACCGCCGTCGAGAGTCAGTGTCCCGGTCAAATTGGTTGGGTCGCCACTGCCACTAAAACTATAGAGACCCGGCGTGAGTGTCATGCCACTAAGTTGATCTACTGAACCGGAAAGCACTACTGCCCCGGTCTTACCAAGTAGTTGATTGTAAGCGGTAGCAGCACTGATTGCAGCCGCCTGAGCGCCTGCGTCATCCTCATGTAACATACCGCCATCCGTGAAGCTAATGTCATCGCCGACAAATGGCATAAGCGTTCCGGCGTTCCCTGTAAGCAGGGTCGAGCCGTTGTTGTATAGCATACCAACATCGCCAGCAGTCAATACTGCATAGCTATTTGCAGACCCCAAGTCTACACCTGTTGTAGCTGCCGCGTGAGCAGCTGGGCTGACCATTAACACTGCTAGAAGCAGTGAAATAAAACCAGCTTTTTGAAAGATTTTCATAGAAAACCTCCTTTACTATTAGATTTTTTAGTTATGGAACTTGCTACCGGCCAAGTAGCACCTCTTCCGAACGGATATCTATTATACACCCAAAGTGGGGTTTTTTCAAGTGATGCCTTTGTACAGCAAAAAAGTAGCCATCGAAGTCTTTCGATGGCTACTTGGGATAATATTAGATTATTTAGATCAATTTACCGTCTCTTAGCTCAAACCTGTGATCGGCGAGCTTCGCGATACCCTGATCATGTGTGACGGCAACTATTGTAGTTTTCTCTTTACGAGCAAGCTCCCGTAATAGATCGATAATCATTTTACCCGTAGCACTGTCCAAGTTACCGGTTGGTTCATCAGCTAGAATAAGCTGTGGTTGGTTCGCCAAGGCTCTAGCGATAGCAACACGTTGCTGTTCACCACCGGAGAGTCTGGTCGGCTTACGATCAAGTTTATTTCCTTCTAGCCCAACCTCACTAAGTAAAGTCGTAGCTCTCTCCAGTCTCTCTGCGTGTGATTTACCGACAAATTCCATTGGTAGCATCACGTTCTCTAGAGCTGTTAGATTCGGAATCAGGTTGTAATTCTGAAAAACGAAACCAATCTTCTCTCGACGATAATGAATCAGTTTGGCGTCTGAGAGCCTGACGATATCGCTATCACCCACTAATATCTCACCGCTGGTTGGCTTATCGAGTGCACCGAGAAGGGCAAGAAGAGTACTTTTACCACTCCCACTCTTCCCTACTATGACACTGAACGCCCCAGTCGGCATAGTGAGAGAGACATCATTCACGGCCTTCACTATCTGATCGCCAGATTTGAATTCTTTGTTTAATTTCTTCACAGTTAACATAACTACTCCTTAATCGTTTCTCATTACTTCAGCCGGTCGAATCTTCGCGATGAAATAGGATGGGATAGCGCTACCGATAATGGCTATAACTACTGCGGCCAGTAGGCCATAAAGGATGACATCATAACCGACAACGGCGTGGATATTTCGAAGGTTACTAGAGATAGCATTGCCAGCGAATCTCATCATTCCTCCGCCACCACCGCCTCCGAAACCACCTCTGGTCGCTTGACCAGAAGTCGTGGAAGTAGAGGTATTTGTTACGAGCGCATTCAAGATAGGGTTGCTGAGAAAGAAACCGCCAATAATTCCTATAACGCTGGATATAAGGGTCAAGATAAATGCTTCTACAACAAACTGCGTGGTAATAATCCAATTGCTAGCACCGATTGCCTTCAGTACACCAATTTCCCGTCTACGTTCTCTGACAATCATAAGCATGGTGAGGAAAGTAATGATCGCACCGGCAGTCAGGGCGCCAATTAAGCTGTAGAGTGAGATTGTTTTGATATTCTCGAGCGGAGTGATGGCAGCCGTAGCTGTCTCCTCACTCGTAGTAACATCAGCCTTGGTACCTAGTTTATTCTTGATGGCTGTCTGTACTGAACTGAGATTATCGACAGATGTCGTCTGGATAGTCACACTAGATATTTGATCTACTTGGGTACTGAGACGCTGAACAGTTGAGAGAGGCATCGCAATACTACCATTTGTGAACGTAGTGCCGGTATCATAGATACCCACTAGGGTAACTGTGGCACCATGGACGGTAAATGTCTGTCCAACAGTCAGATTATTCTTTGTAGCCAGATCCTTACCCATGATAGCAACGTTCGCATCTTTCGATGTGTCGAGAACTTGCCCTGAAGTGATATTGAAAGTGCTGACACCAAGTGCACTTAGGAAGTTGGTATCACTGACACCAACTAGTGTCACTGGAATTGTAAACGTACGTGTGGTCGTACTAGTAGAACTAGAGGAATTATCAGCAGGTGCTTGATCTCCACCCCCCTGCATTCGACGACCGAATGAACCTGCATCTATAGAAGATGCTAAGTTGGTATCCGTACCAGTTGTGAGTCGATCATTCAAAATTGAGCTGACCTTACTAACTCCACTGAGACTAGAAATACTACTCACATCAGTGGTAGTAAGTAAATCACCGCCACCCTCGAAGCCGCGGATGCCAGCTGGGGAAACCGTGATCGTATTCCCAATGGAACTTTTCACATCAGTAATCTTCTGCTGGACGGTTTTTAAAGATAAAAGCATCACTAAGCTCAGACAGATACTGATGGCCAGTATAACGACTACGCCAGAAGTTCTGACGGTATTTCGGAACGCATTTTTGACGCCCCTTATTATTGCTCCCATTTTTCTCCTTTTATTATTCTAATATGTAGTTTGCTAGCTCAAACTGAGAAATACCTTAAAGATTGTCCCACCGCTAGGATTATTCGAAGCTTCAATCCTACCATTGTTTTTGTGAACAATCTTTTCAGCAATAGAGAGTCCCAAACCATAGCCCTCAACATCGTTTTTGGATCTAGACGGTTCAGAACGATAAAAACGTTCGAAAATATGAGGTAAAGATTTCTCATCAATCCCAATACCATTGTCTTTCACTGTAATTTCAACGAGTTTACCATCACGTTTCGCGCTGACAGCAACAATTGGAGCCTCTTTCGAATACTTGATAGCGTTATCAAGTAAAATAGTAAAAAGCTCTTTGATGGAATCTTTATTCGCATGCGCCATCAGGTTATCGGGAATGTCTACGGATATTTTGGCTTTACTAGACTTAATCTGCTTCGTAACATTACTAACAGCACCTTGAACAGCTTCGTTCAAAGATACTTTTTCGAAAATAAACTCATCCTTACCATTGGCAAGTTCGAGAAGTCCTTCCGCCAATGTTTTTAGCCTGTCCACTTCTTCTAGATTACTTTTTAGTATCTGGACAGCGTCCTCCTTGGTAAGATTGGGATCACGAAGTGTAACTTCGATCTCAGACTTCATGACGGCTAGCGGCGACCTAAGCTCATGAGAGGCATCAGCAGTGAATCGGGTTTGTTCCTCATGTGCCTTCTCAATGGGCTGCAAAGTGAGTCTGGCAAGCATATAACTGATGCCTCCGGCAAGAATAAATATGAATATATTAGTATAAACAAGTTGCCATATAATGCGCTGCTGCTCGTCGGCTAGTTGTGCCGCATGAGTATCAACAATTGCGCTGTTGTCTGTTGGCGGTAGTAGCCTGCCCCCCCTCTCAAACATCATCTGTTGACGCGTCAAACTATAATCTATTTCTTGTGCAGAGATACGATAAAGATTCAAACTAAAGAAAAAACTAATGGCCATAATGATGACCAGATAAAGTAGCGTTAATTTGATTAAGGCCGATCGAAACATTACCTATTCACTCCAAAATAATATCCAAAGCCCCGCTTGGTATGGAGAAGCTCCGGACCAGAAAATGGTTTATCTACTTTACCCCTGAGATAACCCATATAAACTTCAACGGTGTTGGGCAAAATATCGGCATCATAATCCCAGACATGGGTAATAATATTCTCCTTCGTTACTATCCTATCCGGATTACGCATCAGATATTCAAGAAGGGCAAATTCTTTGGTTGTCAGATCAATTTTTTTGCCATCCCTATTAACCGAAAAAGTTGCTGGGTCGAGAGACAGATCCTCATAAGTAAGAACCGTTTCCAGATTATCCTGAGGCCTGCGTAGAAGAGCCCGCACCCTAGCTAGCAGCTCCTCAAAAGCGAAGGGTTTTACCAGATAATCATCAGCACCGGCATCAAGTCCTTCTACTTTATCCTGTACTCTATCTTTGGCCGTAACGAAAATAACTGGGGTATGAAATTTGCTTTCACGCATGGATTTCAATATTTGAAGTCCATCGCTTTCGCCTGGTATCATGCGATCTAAGATAACAAGGTCATAATCATCGGTCAAAGCGAAATCTAGACCTTCATCGCCATCATAAACAACATCAACGGCAAATGACTCCTGTTCCAAGCCCTTTTTGATCGCGTTCGCAATCTTATGTTCATCTTCTACAACTAATATTCTCATAACTACATTATATATCATAAACTGAATTCTAGCTGAGAATAAAGAAGACCCCCAGTTCTGAGGGTCTAAAGAAGGGATAACTAGTTTATAGAAGTCGGATTTACGACGATTCGTACTGCCTGGATGACTCCGTTACTATCTTGTTCGCCCGTTACCGATACCGTGTCTCCAACGTTGATCTTCGTCGTAGAATTTATCGGAAATCTGGTGTCAGTGCCTACCTGGACGGTCTTCGATGTACCACTGACGTCAACAGTCAGTTTTTGGCCATCGACTGCGGTTACCTTGCCTTGGATAGCGTTACCGGCAAGTCCAAACATCATACGCCCTCCGCCCATCATTCCACGTCTACCTTGAATGTTGAAGCCAACCTGATTGCGAACAGTATTCGTTACTTCGCGGCCTCTTACATATCGGCCAATTGTAAGCAAACCGATAAGCCCAGCTAGAAGGATTAGAAAAATTCCTAAACCAACTATAAAAGCTTTCCTAGCATGCTCGTGATAGTGATAGTAGTGATCAGTGTCCAAGCTTTTCGCCTCAGACACAATCTTTTCCTCGACTATTTCGTCCTTATTTTCTGCCATTTTATACTCCTTTTATCTTATGACTATTGTAATTTATACATGCCAGCTGAGGAAAAGCTGAAAATAGATATGGTAAGAGCCGCCCCCGGCGGTTCTTACCATATAAATGATAGAAATCGTCGTTGACGGCTCAAGTGCCGGCTTTCAGGCCAACTGCCTCATGGGGAGAGGGAAGACCGTTCGATCATCCTCAAGTTCGAGGATTGCCAATCCCAGAGGGATCGGCAACTCGCCGATGGCCTGGTGATGCTGTTCCTCAAGGCCTGAGGTCTCCATACCTCTCATCATGAAGTCCCAGCAGTTGAGGATACATGCGACCTTCGGCAGGTATTCCTTATAGCCGGCTTCGGTTCCCAACGCTAGTGGCCTTGGTGGAGTTCTCTCGTGGTCAAAGATCACGAGATTGCCCTTGTATTCACCCTCGGCGAAGCGGCGTCGTTCCGATACTGCGGTGGGGTTCCCTCCAAAGGAACTTAACTGCTTGTTAATGCGCGTTAATTCCTCCGAAGAAATCCCCGGCAAATCTCCTGGGGACAACATCTACTTCGCCTCCTGTCTGTGGAATGAACACATCTGGCACGTAACCGTCTTGCTGGGTCAATATAACATTTATATACATATCTGTCAATAGTTAGAAAACACCTTTGCTAAAATATAAAAAAAGTGGTGAAGATCAGAGCTGACTCCACCACATTCACATATTCACTTTTCTTACTTTCCGCTGTTTATTAATATTCCTTCTGTGCTGCTCTTATGATTTTACTCATTATCGTGCTGCAAGCTACTAGTTCCCCAGCTAGATGAAAGTATCTGCAGTCATCCATGAGACTTTTCGCGTCCATTAGATCCAGGTGCGCCTGGTCAAGCATTTCGATTACTTCGTCTTTCCCCATTGGGTCCTCCTTTCTGAGAACTTTGAAAACTTAACTCTGTTGTGATTTGAGAATTTTGTAAATAATAGTGTCGATGGCCTGGAGCTCGCCAGTAATGTGAAACAATTTCTTGTCGTCCATCACTTCTCTGGCGCTGTTAATACTTGATTCAGCGCGGCTGAGTAGAGCAATTGCTTTTTCTCTTGTGTCCATTTTTCTCTCCTTTTTTGTTTTTTACACCCTGCCGACCTTCAGGGCTTGATATATTTTTCTTTTTTAGGGGTCATTTAACACGGCTACTTGTCATAGCTTCGGTCAATTCAAATTAGATTTTTCTAGTAATAAACTGGAACTCCCGGAAACCAGTTTCTGGCTGGGTTATTCATTATATGCGTCTTATAATATCTGTCAATACCTTTACATGTGGATAACTATATAATATTTTTTTATGCCTATCTAAGGCCAAAATAATCTCGAAAAAATACGAAAACACCCACTGGTTTATAATAGATATATGGGAAACATAAAACAACATTGTGAAATCAAAATGAAAAAGGGTGAATGTCACCCTATTTTTAGCACTGCATATCTGGCGGAGAACATCGCCTCATTCATCGAGACAATGGTTCTTTTATTAGAAGCTTCGCTGATCACGCTCTTTTTATTTAATTTTTTGATAAATCTATTTAATGAATATGCGTTGAATAATGCGGCTGGAATATTTATCAATGCCATTTCGATAAATGTTCTTTCGGCTTTCAGTACAAAGAGCACGACGTTAAATAACTTTCTCTCTCTACTAATAATGCTTTCTATCTATGTTATAACTCACACATATTTTGAGTTCGTGAAATATAATTTACACCCTC
This sequence comes from uncultured Candidatus Saccharibacteria bacterium, assembly GCA_964641375.1. Classification (GTDB taxonomy): domain Bacteria; phylum Patescibacteriota; class CPR2; order UBA1875; family CAIMLA01; genus CAZXMN01. The sequence continues at coordinate 1,506 of CAZXMN010000011.1, read as the reverse complement.
GACATATAAAATATCGAAGGGTCACTGACACGCCCTAGAATTTCCTCTCGATTTATTATCAAAAAAGCCACCTTTCGGTGACTTTCTTGATGGTAGAGCGTGGTAGAAGAAGTTTGAAACTTTTCTAGTTCACTATATTGGCCATAATTTTACCTAGCAAAGACCGTGTATCAGAAGTGTTGCAACTTTACTTTTGAAGAGGGATAATACAGATAATGATTTGATCAATTAAGAAAGGAAAAAATATGGGAGCAGAAGGACAGCCATATACACCCGAAGAAGTTATCGAGACAGAAGGTTCAAACCGAGGCAACGTTACTGATGAAAAGGTTCCCGCTAAAGTCATCGACGCACACCCGACCTCTACTCAGAAGGTTGGGGACAAAGGTGAACAGGTTGATCTACCGATGGTCGGGGCCTTGGCCGAAGCAAAGGATAGACGAAGCTTTGGCCATAAATATGACAAATTTGAAGAGTCACTTGGACGTCTGTTACACCCAGAGGCAAGAACAACTGGGTACTCTGCCGACGAAAGGGCCGATTTTGCAGGTGATCAGGCTATAAGTGATGAGATTTATAGACGTGCATTTATGAGCGAGCAAGCAAAAGATTTAAGCCCTGAGGCGAGAAAGGAATTCGCTGAAAAGGCAAGATTAGATTTTCGGGTGGCTCAAAAAAGAGAGACTGATGCCAGAGTCGCTGAAGAACTGAAAGAAAAATAATCAATATTAAAAAAGAGACCCGGTGCGGTCTCTTTTTTAATGGAAGACATTTGGTGGACCAGACAGGACTCGAACCCGCTACCTCCTCGGTGCAAACGAGGCGCTCTACCAGGTGAGCTACTGGCCCGCAAATATGCGGGCTATTTGCCGGCTAGGCCTTTTAAACCGCCGACGATTGATGTGTATATCGTGCCAGCAAAGCCAAACATGATAAACATAGAAAGCAGGGCAATGACACATCCGAGAATTCGGAAAAATGCATATGTGCCACCTCCGCCAAGATATCTCTCAGCAAAACCGATACTCCCGGTCATATTATCAACAACATAGTGTGCCTTGACCATTATTAGTATCCCCAATGGTATGCCTATAATGCCGAATACGATTTGACCGAACATTTTCCTCCTTAATATATTGGTGGGCGATCGAGGATTTGAACCTCGGACCTCGTCATTATCAGTGACGCGCTCTAACCAACTGAGCTAATCGCCCGCGAATAACAATGTATATTTTAGCACTTTCTGAGGCTTTTATCAATGATTTTAAGGTCGATTTGTGCTATACTTAGCGCATGAAAAAGCACATGAGACCAAACGAAAGTAAGGATTTCCGCTGTAAACATTGCCGCAAGGAAGTGACGGGACAAGCCATCGGTACAAAACAACGCAATCACTGCCCCTTTTGTTTGTACTCACTTCATGTCGATGAGAAAGTCGGCGACAGGAAAAGTAATTGTCGAAGACCAATGATGCCTATTGGCCTCACAATGAAAAAAGACGGCGAA
>CAZXMN010000010.1:0-26549 GCA_964641375.1 uncultured Candidatus Saccharibacteria bacterium | reverse complement strand
ATGTTTATCTAGGTTTCACTTTCGGACGTGGGTGCGATACCCACCAGCTCCACCATGATATTTATTAAGGCTTGTGAAAGCCTTTTAGATCACCTGCCTATTGACCAGGCTTGGTCAATAGGACTTTCAGGCTCTGAAATTCTTCAGTCGGCAATATCTCTTCTACAAAATACTTGCCCTTCAGCCAATATGTACGTCTTGCCTTGCATTTTACTGAAGGTGACAGAATCCTATATTGATTATCAATAATTTCAATAGAAGCACACTCATCTAACGCTATAGCGACCAGGTGGGGAGTACGCTTCATTATCTTTTTCAAGCTCCTCCGCCGAAACCAATCCGTATCGTAGTGTGGGCAAAGAAGTCCATTCTCAATTCCCAGGGCGGTCACCCTAAAGTCCCGATTTGTCCCAAATGAATCAGAGTCCCCCTCCGCAAACCAGCAGATTGCTCCAGCACTATGACCAGACATAACGATTCCTTTTCTATAGGCCTTCTTCAGAAGTTTATCTACGCCGTGTCTTTTCCATATCTCCATCATCCGAAAAGTGTCGCCACCGTTAACGTATATTGCGTCTGCAGATAATATCTTCGATTCAATCTCTTCTCGTGATGGCCTTTCACGAATAAGTCTAAGGACGTCAACTTCACTACAGCCGAGACCTTCATAAAACCTTTGGAACCCTATAATGTATTCTTCTAGGTCATCTTTAGCAGTCGGTATATATAGCACCTTAGGATTATGCTTCCCAGTTCTGAAAAGGATCTCTTGGTGAGCTGCTTTCGTTAAAATAGGCCTTGATGTCCCATTCTTCCGTAAGACCCCCACTTCCTCACCGCCAATTGCGACTATTGTTTCCATCATCTTCATTATAGCTGATAAACTACAACTTGAGTACAAATACTTGGCAATGGTTTTGTAAGCTCAAATTGTATGCTAAGCTAATAGATATGGAGATTACGATTACTAGGCTAAAACCAGCAAAAATCCCTTCAATCTCAAAAGTAGTGAGGGATACTATTCGTGATTCGTGGCAGAATATCTTTTCTCAAGACATTCTTGACGAGTTTTACGAACAATATAGCCCACTTAATCTAGAGAAAGATCTGGCGAATGGGGCCGAATATTTCGGTGCCTTTAACGAAGATAAGCTTATAGCTGTCGGGTGCTTGAGAAATGACCACCTTCCCATTTTATTTGTTGAGCACGACTTTCAAAAACAAGGAATTGGGACAAAACTGTACCTAGCTATAGAAAACGCAGCAAAGAGAAAAAACCTAGACAACTTTGTCCTAGAGGCAGTCCCAGAAGTAGATAGTTTTTACGAGCGTTTTGGATTCAAAAAAGTCGAAAAAATACGTAAAGAAAAAGCAGGCGAGGAATATTTTAACACTCTAATGACCAAATCCTTTTAGTTAACCGTGGAACAGTAGTTCCAAACTTCTTCTACTATGCTCCACCAAATAGCAATATTATGCCTTTCCTAAGCAAATATAATAGGATAAAAAGGTCTGTTTATAATATTTTACTTAATTCCTCTACATTCCCCAGAAAACCTTGTCTTTAATGAATATTTGTTATACAATAGCATGTCACAACCGTGACGCGGCACCACTACATAAGGGGAGTGAACAGGGTGAGAATCCTGAGGAATCTCTGGTTATACCTCAGACTTGCGGCCCTGTTCATCAAGGGCTACAGTCTACAGCTTGTCTACAACAGCAGAATGACCACTTGGAACTTCGGTTTGATGCTGCCAGGACAGGAAGAGCGGACAGGCCTGGGCTTCAATGAGGATAAGCTCTACAAGGAGCTGCTGACGATCGGGATCTTCCTCAGTCCACGGCATCTTCGTTCGTTTCTTTCGCTACTTGAGCTCACGGTTCTGAACACCAAGAAGCCCACACAGCCGTTGGAGCGGACTGTGGAACATCTCAAGAGAAGGTACATCCTACTAGGAAAGGGCTACGAGCTCAGGGTCGACTACGGTTACGGATATGTACCCGAAGCGATCTACTCGTTCCCTGGCCAGAAAGGCCATACCTACCTTCACTCGAAGAGTCTGAAGGACGAACTGCAATATCTTTTCTACGAACACACCGACAAGAACGATCGAAGGTACTTCGTAGAGCTCTTGGGTCTCGAGGCTGAACGCTTGGAAGCCATAGACAACCCCCAACTCTCAGGCGAAGTCGTAACAGCACTTGAGAACGTTCTCTGTTTCATGTAGTAGTGCCGAAGGGCCACAGCGCGCAAAGCGTAGTGGCCCTTCGCCTTTATATTCTTTCCGCACCACGTCCAGAAACTAAACTCTTATCAAAGTAGTTCCAAACTTCATCTACTATGCTCCACCAAAGATGATTTAAATGGCTTTTGTAAGCCATTTTTATTATGGTATAATTGAGTTATGATACAAGTAAACGTTAATAAGATTCTTTCGGTAGTGACTTCACCTGAGTCTGTCAAAAGTACCTTTCACAATATCGGGGTGATAATAGTTGGATTTGTATTAGCATTTATCTATTCGGTCCTAGACTTACGTTTTGGTTTTAAGTCTTTTGTTTCAACTCCTACCATATTAATTGGGATTTTGCTATTAATCCTTGGCTTCATCATCAGAGTCTGGGCAACATACTATTTCTATAAAAGTCGAATGAAAGTCATAGTACTCAATACACAGGGTAATTTAATTACTACTGGACCATATCGCTATTCAAGAAACCCACTCTACATCGGTGGTAATGTTTTTATTTTCTTTGGGGCTTCACTAGTTCTGGGGACTCCGACAGGAATATTGATTACCCTGATACATCTTCCTTTGCTTGATCTGATGATAAGGAAGGAGGAGAGACAATTGGAAAAGGCATTTGGCAAAGATTGGCTAGACTACAAGGCTAAGGTACCACGTTGGGTATAGCTCCTTCTGCTATAATTATAGTATGAAGAATTTCCTAACTAACAATCTTCTGCATATACCTATTTACGTATGGCTGCTTCAGCTTCTGTATGTAGCTGTAGCATTAGCCATATTATTTATGTTTTTCTCTATAAACCAGAAGACAACATGGTTTGTGGTAGTTTACGTGGTTGTCGTCATTATTATTAACGTTATTTGGCGGATGGCAATAAAGTAATGAGGAGAAATCATGGACGATATGAAAGATAAGAAAAAGGAAAAAGATTCCGACGATTTTTCAGACGAGGAAAAGGCGGCAATGAGGCGGCAAGTACAAAAAGAAGCTCGTTCTGCAAAAAACAGAGCGACTGGACAAGCTGCTATCACCGAGGCTATTAATGTTCTTCCAGAACCAGATGGATCGATAGCTAGGAAGATTGATGAGATTGTGAGCAAAAATGCACCGAGCCTCATCCCAAGAACCTGGTACGGATTCCCCGCTTATGCAAACAGTGGGGGAAAAATAATTTGCTTCTATCAACCAGCCTCGAAGTTCAAAACACGATATGGAACTTTTGGTTTTCAGCAGGATGCAAGGCTGGATGATGGCAATATGTGGCCAGTAGCCTTCGCAGTCGACAAGATAACTGATGTAGAAGAAGTAAGGATTGCTGACCTAGTGAAAAAGGCCGTAACCTAAACCGAACTAAAAGGGTTCTAAGTAATAAGGATAATTTTCCTAAGAAGATCGTCTTTTTAAGATAATTCTATATAGCGAATAACCAACTATAATGCCCAGTGCGTTTAGAATCACATCGTCTATATCAAATATACCTAAACGAAACACCAATTGTATTCCTTCAATTAGAAGAGGGGCAGCAACCGCAAGGGCGAGAGCTTTTTGCCAATTCATCTTTTGATATACGAATGGAACGAGAAAACCAATCGGCACAAACAGAATAATGTTACCGCCGAGATTAATCATCGCTATAAGCCAGCCCCTCTTCCCTAACAAATAAGGCAAAATAGTCTTGAATGGCAAGAAATTGGCACGACCTGCGGTACCGTTATCAGTAAACCTAAACCTCAAACGACCGAATTTGAGAAGATTAATCTTAAACAACAGCAAATTAGCCAGGAAAAGACTGTAAATGGCGAGGATAAACACCAATATAGATTGTTTCTTCATAACTTAATAATACTAATGGCTTACTCATTTGGCAAAAGTTAATTTAGCACATCACTGGGCATAACTAAGAGTTGAAAAGTAGTTCCAAACTTCATTTACTACGCTACACCAATGACTTTATCAAGGCTTGAGAAAAACTTTTTATTATATTTACTTAGTACGATAGTTAAAGTTATTGAGAATCCCATTGGAACCACTTAATTCCAATGAAACTAAATACAATTATATAGCCAAGATTTGCGAGCAGCACATAAGTCGTTTCTAGACTCCAAGGAGTTGAACTGAGGGTATTTTGGAACAAAGTCAGGACCGTTCCTACAGGTGACCATCTTGCAACCTGTTGAAGCGTGCCTCCAAAGACGCCACTGATTCCAGCCACAGCGAGCAGTATCAGGGCAATATAAACTATTCTTACAACTGCGTTTACAGTGTCGGCTGACTTTAGGAGTCCAACTATGGCTTGCCCAATACTCAAAAATACAGCGCCCCCGATTATTGCTGCAAACAATGCCAAAACATACACACTGGCCGCCAGCTGTACGCGAGAAACGATACTACCGATTACGAGAACTACAGCAGCAATTACTAGATTGGCTAAGGTCTGAACCATCAGACGACTAACCATTATCGTCCACTCGGGGGCCGGAGTAACTCGAAGTCTTTGAAAAACCCCGCCGTCTCGGTCCCTCGCTATTGTGATAGCGTAACCAAAGAGTGATGACGAGATAATTCCAATTGCTAAACTAATGGCAAAAATATAGGACGGTCCACCAAGTCGGACCTGAGCCTTGTTCGAGTTGTAGGCGAACAGGATGAGCACGGGCGTCAAAGTACTCAGAAATAGAGATCTTCCATTTTTCAACAAAACGTTTACATCCGCTTGTAGTAAATATCTTAATGATTTGATTGGGCTCACGTCTTTATTCACGAATTTCACTTCCAGTTAAGCCAATAAAAACATCTTCGAGTGTTACCTTGCCGTGAGCAACATTGCGGACCATTGGGTCATTCTTATGTTTCTCTATCAAGCCAGTAGGAGTTTCAATCGTAATAATCTTACCGTGATCAATAATGGCGAGACGGTCACAAACAGCCTGAGCTTCTTCCATTGAATGGGTGGTGAGTAAGATGCTGCCACCGTCCTTCCGGATATGCTCTATACGATCCCACAATTGTCTGCGCGATTGTGGATCAAGCCCAGATGTCGGCTCGTCAAGTAATAATAATGATGGATTGTGGATGGTGGCGATAAACAAGGAAAGACGCTGCTGCTGGCCTCCAGACAATTGTTTGTAACGTTTGTACTTTTCTCTCTCGAGTCCGATCGTCTGTAATGACTCGCCAATCTCTCTATCTGAAAGTCTTACACCATACAAACCGGAAAAAAGCCTAACAACCTGTTTGAGGGTTAATTCAGACTGGAAACTGGTTGATTGTAATTGTACGCCCAGATTGGCTTTTGCCTGCACCGGATGCGTTTGTAAATCGATACCTTCCAAAATTAGGGTACCGAACTTTGGCTTAATGAGTCCTTCAATGGCACTCAGAGCACTTGTTTTACCCGCTCCATTCGGACCAAGTAATCCAAAAATTTCGCCACGTTTAATAGAAAACGTAATATCATCAACGGCAACTTTATCGCCGTAACTTACAGATAAGTTTTTTATTTCTAAAATATTTTCGTTTTCAGACATGAATTCATTATATCAGAGAGAAAAACGCTCCACCATCATATTCTGTGCTATAATAATGGCATGAAAAAGGAATTATTGGCTATAACCTTTAGAAATACTGTATTAGCTGCGATTTATATTTTCATAGTTTCTCAAATTATGCAAAACGGAGATAAATTTTTTGGCAAAACCGATAATATGTTTACCCCATTTGTCGTTTTGTTACTGTTCTGCCTCTCCGCTGCCGTCGTTGGTGGATTGGTATTCGGAAAATCTCTGTTTCTATTTCTTGAAAACAAAAAGGATGAAAGCGTAAGATCCGCAATCTACAGTATTGGTTGGCTTGGTGTCTATACTGTTCTCGGACTACTTACATTATTCATTGTGAAGTAAGTCAAGAAGTCACCTAAAAGTTCGCCGTCGCAACAAAGTAAGCGGTACCGGCATATTTGAGGGCCGTTTGTGTACTAGGAACAGCTACTTTATTGGTAACTGTGAATTGTTCATTTGTTATCGCGCCAGTTTGTCCAGTAACCGCACTCGTATTGTCTGCAACCACACTCCATGGCATTCCTGTTTTATATCTGGCATATTTGTTTCCAGAAAATCCTGTACTACCAAGAATGATATTGACACCTCGCCCATAGAAATCTAAGATTAATGTAGATGAAATTCACAGAAGACGACATTACGGAAATAGGGTTAGCAGTTGTAGGGATTATCATTCTTGCAATTGTCCTTTTCTATTCCACTACATTTGTCCATAAAACTGAAAGCACTACTGCGACGAAGTCCAGTTCAACTTGCACTCAGCAGATCGCGGCTAGCAATACTTGTACAACAAACAAAAACAGTGCACTCTTCGTCGGCTGTAATGGCTTTTTCTAAAATATAGAAACTTTATACTTTTTTTGATATCATTAACACATGAAAAAGGTGATTTTTGCTCATTTTTTACCAGTTTTGCTACTCATTTTTTTAGGTATTTCTATCTTTACGCCAATCTATGGTGATATCGGACATAGAATACTTGGCAACACAACTTCATATAACACACAGGATGGTTTCCAGAACATCTGGAATTTCTGGTGGGCAAAGAAGAATTGCCTCGGTTTCTGCGGGAATATGTGGCATACAGATTATCAATTCTACCCCGTCGGCACTAGCCTACAGTTTGAGACATGGGCTTATCCAAGTCTATACCTCTTCACTCCTCTGACTTTTTTTGGCTTAGAACCTGCTGCAGCCTTTAACATTGCTATGATTTTCGCAGTTGTCACTTCACTCTTGGCTGCGTACGCCCTTGTCTATCATCTAACAAAGAAACGGACAGCCGCTTTCATAAGTGCCGTGATATACGGACTTTCGCCCTTTCTTATCGGCCATGTGCTTGATGGACAATTAAATCTCGCAAACATACAGTTTTTCCCACTTTTCCTATTATTTTTATTCAAAGCGAAAGAAGAAAAAGGCTATCTCTTTCAAATACTTGCCGGGGCCACATTGCTAATACTCGGGTTAAACGACTATGTTTTTCTAATACTCGCCTTCATGATATGGCTTATATATTTCATTTACTCTTATTTTACTGAAAAAAACAACTTCAAGGTCTTCGCTCGAAAAAATCTCAATATTTTCTTAATTTTTCTAATCCCCTTCCTTGCACTCAACTTCGTTAATTTTCGCGATTTTGGAAAATTTGAATTAAACGGCCCCACAAAATGGGATGCCAATTACTCGGCGGCTAATTTACAATCATTTATCATACCTCCAAGTTATACAGCTATAGGAAAGACTTTTTTTGAAAATAGCTATGAAAAAATTGTAGGTATTTTCTCAGACAAAACAGTGTACATTGGTTTAATACCTACGATTCTGGCGGCACTTGGTGCTTTTTATTTAAGAAAGAGAAAGGAACTATGGCTATGGCTGACACTAGGTTTCAGCGCATTCCTGCTCGCCCTAGGGCCAACGTTTCATATTGGGAATAAAACATTTGACATCTGGCTTCCCTTCAAATTAGTGCAGCTGATACCCGTATTAAACATAATCAGAGCACCAAGCCGATTCACAGTGATTATTTTTCTAGTCATTGCAGTTCTTGCTGGATACGGGATTTCGTTTCTCGAAGAGAAGACTATAAATAAGAGGATATTGACGATTATTTTTATGACAATTTGTGCCGTTTTGTTATTTGAGATATATCCCTTTAACCTTCCGGAAACTGATTTATCAATGCCACTTGGTTACCGAGAGATAATGAAAGATACTTCAAATTTTGCGATTCTCGAATCGCCAACTTTATGGATGACTGGACTAAGGAACGTTTCAAATTATTACCCAGTCGAGACTCTTTATTACCAAACCATCCATGGCAAAAAAACTTCCAGCGGATATGTCACCAGAGGAGACAAGGACTTGCTCGATGCATATGCCGAGGAACCTCTAGTCAAATTCTTGGCAAATCAAAGTAAAAGTGCGACTTTGCCACCTTCTCTCGAGACAACTCTCAGTCGATATGTCGACATATATACAAAAAACCTCCTGGTTGATAATCCATATAAATATCTGGTAATGCTAAAGGCACCAATTTGGAAAAATTTAAATGACATAACCCAAAAAACGCTAGACGGTCACTTAGTAAAGTTTTATGAGGATGACGAAGTTGAAATTTTCACTTTCAAATAATAATATTGTTGTGTTTGTCTCAGCTTTGGTAGTACTCGGACTGATTACTTGCGGGGTTTTGATTTATCCTAGATTAAAGCTAAATCCTGCATCAAAGACATCACCAAATGTAATTTTGATTAGTGTGGATACCTTAAGCGCAGAACATCTCGGAATCTATGGTTACGATCGAAATACTACACCAAACATCGACGCTCTGGCCAAACAAGGCGTACTATTCGAGAATGCCTTCACACCGGTGCCTTGCACAGCCCCGAGTTATGCATCACTAATGACGGGCCTGTACCCGACAACTCATGGTTCATTCACTTCTCCTCTTTCGACTAAATTCACCACCCTTGCAAGCAGTTTCAAAAATGTTGGTTATAATACTGCGGGAATTGTCAGCACCGGAATGCTAAATAACGATATTGGTGATCTCGGCCGCGGTTTTAACTATTACGACGGCGTTGATCAGACAGATGATCGAACCAACCCAAACAATACTTATGGATTGGATGGGGATATTTATGCTTTTCAGAGAGGAAGCCGAACAACAGAAGAGGCATCAAGTTGGCTTAACAAAAATAGTCAGAACAAATTCTTCCTTTTTGTTCAGTACGTGGACCCTCATTCACCTTATGGTGAAGCTGCTCCATTTAAGGATGAATATGTCACTGGTGACAAAAATAACCCGCTCTCTGATGGAGATTTACAAGCTAGTACAATTAGATCTGGTAAAGCAAGCCCAGCGGACACGGATTATTTGCGTGCTAAATACGATGAAAATGTCAATTATGCGGACTACTATATCGGCAAATTACTTGACCAGGTTAAAGCTCAAGGACTAGACAAGAATACTATCATTATTCTCACTGCTGACCACGGTGAGAGCTTTTCGAACGACACTCTCGGACATTGTAATCAGCTCTTTGATTCTACTATTAAAATTCCTCTTATATATTATGATCCAACTATTACTAAGGCTGAAACAGTCAACACTGATGTATCATTGGTCGATGTCTACCCCACTTTGGCCAAGAGAATCGGATTTAAGTCCTTAAATTACGGTTTTGACGGTCTAGACCTGAGTTCAGCCATTAATGGCGAGGCATTAGCCAGAAAAAGTATTTATACTATTACTAATCCATCAAGCAGTGCTGCGATGGCAGCCAAATTCGATAATGGTGCTGACGACAACTCTCCTGGTACTTATGTTGGACAACTTTTCGGCCAAGTTACTAATGAATTTAGGGTTATTAACAATCAAAATAGTGGTAATTCTATGGCCTATAATGTTAAAATAGACCCAGGTGAGATTAACAATATTTTCACTACCATAGGTAATGAGTTAAAGAATGAACTCCAGGAATGGATGGCAAAAAATCCTCTACCGGCAGAACAAATTAAATTAAACGGCGAACGTTATAATAAATACAAAGCTGAGGGGCAACTATGAAAAAGAAAAACATAATAATCACATCCGTAATACTTCTGTTCGCTGCTGTCTTAACAGCGGCTGCGGTTTATCTTGCAAAAGACCTTAGGGAAGAAAAACAGGTCGAAGCTGATAATGCCAGAACGAAAGCCTTACAGGGACTAGGGTATTTGAAGTGAGTTCCGAAAAACGCATCTCCGTGAAATCGGTGCGTTTGGCCCTGGCAACTTTATTATCGGAAGCAGCTACGTCTTTAAATAATAAGGTCTCTATCGACTGGCCAGAGAATAAAACCACTAAAAAGGTGGTGGTTTTGGGTTTTGATGGAACTGAACATACCCTTCTAGAAAACTGGGTCAAGGAAGGTAAACTGCCCAATATTGCCAAACTGATGACAAGTGGTTCATATTCAACTTTGAATACAACCACTCCGTCACAGTCACCGACAGCCTGGAGCTCGTTTGCAACTGGTACCAACCCCGGTAAACACAATGTGATGGATTTTATCATTCGTGACCCGGGGACCTATACTCCAACCATAGGAATTATAGAAGTAGACTCAGGCAGTATCGGAAAACCTGTGATTAAACCCATCCAAAGGGGTAAAACCTTTTGGGAGATATTATCCGAAAAAGGTATCAAGTCAAAAATTATTAAAGTTCCAATCACTTTTCCTACAAGACCAATGAATGGTAAACTTCTGTCTGGACTCGGAACCCCAGACGCTAGCGGGTCTATAGGTACATTTAGTTACTATACGACTGCAAAAACTACCTACATTGATAACGACATGGCCTATTATCTATATAATCTAGAAAATAAGAACATTTTGGACACAAAGATTCAGGGACCAAAGACATTTTCACAAAAATTAACTATAAAAAGGTATGATAACTCTGTCGATTTAACGGTTGGTAACAAAACCATAAACCTAAAAGTTGGTGAATGGTCAGATTATATAGAGATAACCTTCAATATTATAGGTCCACTTTATCGAGAAAGTGGAATCGCCAAATTTTACCTCGAAGAATCGGAACCTGATCTCAAACTATACCTGTCGCCAGTTAGTTTCGACCCAGCAAAACCTTTCTATAATATTTCATATCCGGTAGATTTCGCTAAATCGTTGGCTAATGAAAATGGAAACTTCAAATCCGTAGGCTTTAGTGCTGATGTTTGGGCCCTTAAAGAAGAACGAATCTCGGACGAGGTGTTCCTTCAGGATCTCCACAATACTTTTGATGAAGAAATTAAAATTATGAAGAGTGAAATGAAAAAGAATGATTGGAATGTTTACGTCCAAGTTTTTCAAGCCACCGATCTCGTTCAACATATGTTTTGGAGATATCTTGATTCAAACAACATTAGACATAAGGCAAATTCAAAATACCAAGACGCCATACTTACTGTCTATGAAAAAATGGATAAGGTAATCGGAGAGGCCCAAAAGATAATGTCACCAGATACCACATTTATTATAATGAGTGATCATGGTTTCGGACCATACAACAAAAGTGTTGATTTAAACGCCTGGCTGGTTGACAACGGTTATATGACACTTAAAGACTCTTCAAAACGTGGTGACTGGATCACAGACCTTCGCAGCACTGATTTATGGAGCAATGTCGACTGGTCCAAAACCAAGGCATATGCGATTGGCATGGGAAGTCTCTACATCAATCTGAAAGACCGCGAAGGTAAAGGAATCGTTATCACATCAGAATACCAAAAACTCAGAGACGAGATCAAAAATAAATTATCGAAATTGAAAGATGGAAATGTGATAGTTACTTCCAGTATTGATAAATCTGAAGAAGTAATGCACGGAGAATATGTTTGTAATGCTCCGGACTTATTAATTGGTTTTACTAAAGGTTATAGAATTAGTTGGCAAACAACTTTTGGAGCCGTTCCAAAGCAAGTGATATTCGTAAATGATAACAATTTTAGTGGCGACCATATTTCTATCGCCCCCAAATTGGTTCCGGGTATTTTTATATCAAATAACAAGTTCAAGAATGAAGAAAAAAGCATCATGGATATTGCTCCAACCGTACTCAACTATTTTGATATAGAAACTCCATCCGAAATGGATGGCAAAATAATATTGTAATTAAAGCCCGGCAGCCTTACGTAACTGTGCTACTACCAAATCTCGAGTGACCGACATGACCTTTTTTTCGTAATCAATCCCAAATTGCTTCACAAAATCATCATAGTCAACTAGGGCTGAACTTATGTGAGTATCGCTTACTAAATATTCAAGCCTGCTCGTGCTTTGCCAGACACTGGGTGAAAATCCACCGAGAGTAATACCGTATGCATTTCTCATGAAATACACATAATCAAGTTCAGTCTGGCCTTTCGGGTTTAACTCGCTCATTAGAGCGTGCGTACCTGTCCTGAATGCCAGAAAACCAAGAAGTTTGTCGTATCCGGCTAATTTACAATTGATAAAATTAAAACGATACAAGACTTCTCCCTTTATGGTGTCCAATGTCTTCTTGTCTGAAGCATTCGGATTATGATTTTCCAAAAGGATAATCTGGTTGTATATAGAAGCATAACTTTTTGCTAATTTAGAGAGAGTAGTATCACTTGGATATTTTTCTGAAGCAAAGATGCTCTCTAGATTACTAGCAACCATCAAGGAACTTGTGATTTCTGTGGGCCAACTTCTGGTGTCCTGACCGCTGAACAAGGGCTTCTGACCATAAAGTGAATAATAGGCACTTAAGGTGGCAAGATTCGGCTGATATTCCATATCGTTGCAGGTATAGCCAGCATCGATGGAAGCTATATCCCATCCGACTCCATCAGCTGCGTACTGATCAAAGAGTTTTTCACCAAATTGGTCTACGCTCAATTTTTCAAAGTAAATGTTTCCGGCAAGTTGTGGCGACATGGTCTTCCCGTCACTAGACCTAAGCGCGTAGAGCAGCAGTGTATTAGCTGAAGAAGACGTCTCTCTCCAACACCGGGTGGCAACTTCATATGGGCCGTCCGCCTTTACGGGCTGACCAGTCATGATATCATGTCCTGGAAATACCTCGGCAGGAGCAATGGTTGGCACGTCAGAATAATCATTGAATATCTTCAAATTTTCGCGTTTACAAAATATGGTCGAATAATTGAGACAAGCGGATCTAGCCGCTATTTGCCCCTTTAGGTTTGAAGCATTTGCTATAGTTTTATCCAAATCAGAGAGAATGGTCGTTTGCGACGTGATTCCACCGGATTGAACGAAAAGATCAGCGGGTAACTTCGTGTTCGCCAGCTTATTCCTGAGAAAAATAGCGAATGTTTGGTAAGAGTTGGCAGCTGATTTCTCGGCAGCTAGTAGTTCGTTTGCATTCTGAAGAGTTTTGTCCTGCTCGAATTTTAGTTCCGCTGTATTCACAGTGATTATTTTTTTAAGGTAATCTATTGGATAGATGTCATCCTTAATCCCTAATATGTTTTTTAGCTTCGCTTGATTATTACTCAAGTCAATAATTGAGCTATTCAGGGCTCCCGCATCCAGTCCAGGGCCACCCAAAAGAGGACTTTCATTATTAATTTCAGCGAAAATCGCTAGACGTAAAACCGCATCATTTTCTCTCGCTAATACGAGAGAGCTCTCAGGTTTCAGAGTTCTTTTCGTATTTCCAATGGTAAGTTCACCTGCCGATAAAGTATAGCTTGGACCACTTGACGATAGATAAAGGTTATCAAAACTAATGTCCTTCCATATCAGGTTCTTGCTGATAAAAGGATAATAAATTGAACAGACATAAAGACCGGCGAGACTGAAGACTGTTGCTAGAAAAACTAATAGAATAACAATTCTTGTTTTAGCGGGAAAAAATGATCTGATCCTATCTAACATAACCATAATATTAGCACATTGACTGCTCTCTCTCCAGTTGTAGTGTTCAATCTCATTTCCAGAAGCCCTAAAAAATGATAAAATGCGTATTATGGACGAAGAGGAATTTCAAAAAATACTACCCCACTTGCGCAAAGCTCTAACTTTCGCATTAGAAAATCCAATCTCTGATTTTTACCGTACTAAGTATGCTGGTTTAGATATACAACCGAAAAATATCAAAACCTACGCAGATTTTTGTAAGATTCCGATGCTTACAAAAGATGAAATTTTGGCGCTCCCATTGTCAAAACGTTTTTTTGTTCCAGTTCATGAAGCAATTCGATATTCAATCTCAAGTGGAACAGCCTCTCATAACAAGCCCCTAATTATTCCACATATACCAAAAGTTATAGTGAACGGTGCTTTAGGCGGTCATACGGTTAACGAAGGTGAGCTTCACAAATTGGGTATAAATAAATTATTTGGTTTGATGCCAGCTCAGTCCATCCTGATGACAGTTATAGCTGAAAATAATCGTACTATACCGATGATTATCCCCGATATTTCAAAGCTCGATATGGCATCAACACTAGCTAAAGAACTAGAAATAGAAGCCATTATCAGCTCCCCTACAATCCTTTATAACTTTACTGAAAGGCTGAAAAAGACCAATTTCGATCTATCAAAAATAAAATGGATTTCTATCAGTAGCGAATTCTGTACAACTCAGAAGTTTGAATACTTTAAAAAAGCCTATCCAAAAGCGATGTTCAAGGGCAGTTTTGGCAACTCCGAGTGTGGCGCGGCCCTAGGGTTCCGTTGTGAACATCTCAGGGAACATCCGCCACAACTGTACCATCCCACAGATATGCATCTTCTTGAAATCATATCCGAAAAAGGTGATAAGAATGAAGAGGGATTTGGCGAGATGGTGTTTACTCACCTCACCAGGGTTGCCTTTCCTCTCATACGTTATCAAGCAAATGATTTCGCCACTAAAAAGCCCTACAACTGTGAATGCGGGCTAAAATATGTGATAGACACTAGTGGTAAAAGTGAGTTCGACATCCTCAAGACATCAGGGGTTGTCTTTCACACCCAAGCAATCGCTGATGCGGTTGAAAGCGTTTCTCAATATGTCGAGTCGGAGTTTCAACTGCATGTCTATGAAGAAACTATTAATGGAAAAATTCTAACCAGACTAACTCTACTACTCATCCCCAAAAAAAATAATCTGGATGCCAGTGAAATTGCAAGTTACATTGAGAAACAGTTCCAGGTTTCCGTTGATAAAATGCTTGATGATCTCGTCAAGAAGGGTTTATTCTTGCCCCTAAAAGTCAAGTTCGTAGCAGAAATAAACGGCGGAGTGAAATCCAGACATATTATTTCTCATCTCCATAACAAATAAAAAAACGGCCCGCCGGGCCGTTTTTTTACAAACTTCCTATTTGAAGCTTTGTGCAATAAATTGTTGAATGTCTCGATTTGGACTTGTCGGTTTGTTCACCGTTTTAACGCTCTGAATAATGTCTTTTAACATGCTTTCATCGGCTGTAAATTTCACACCACCTGTTGAATCAATAATTGTATCGTATGCAGCTTCAGCATCTTCTTTTGTGTAGCCATATTTACTGACTATAAAATTAATCATTTCTGCATGATGGAATGGACTCGAGAAATAGTCAATTGACTCCTTTATAGAAGCAACATATTTTTTGAGATCACCGGATTTTTGATTAATAGTTTTCGAAGTTGAAACGATTCCCATAGGAATATCTACATTATTGTAAGCTTTATCAAGGCTAATTGTATAGAGATTGCCCTTCGACTGAATGGATTTGTATGCATCATAGTTGCTGATAAAGGCCAGATCAACTGTTCCTTTGTTGAGAAGAGTTACAGTACCCTGCGCGTCTGCAGAAACCACATAATTAACAGAGGCCGTATTTAATCCCAAATTCTTGGAGACAACGGAGAACATGTTTTGCAAAGTACCACCGGGACGGTCTATGGCTATATTCTTCACTTGGCTAAGTTTGTCCTCAGGATATCGGCTTACAATTTTCATAGAAGCTGGATATCTTTCCGTAATGGCCAGCAGTTGCAAATCCTGATTGGTATAAAAACCGGCAAGTGATGCTGCGAGTGCGCTCTGAGAGATGTCAACCTGACCAGACAGAACAAAAGTACTAATATTCTTGAGTCCCGTTTTTCTATCAATGATAAGACCATTCTGTTTGAAATAGCCCTTTGCATCAGCCAAGTCAATACTAACAAGGTTAGTAATCTCGTCTTCTTGGTAGGCTACCTTCAAAGTATCAAATTTTGAAGGTAACTTGGGGTGAGCCTGTTGGTAGGCGTAATAGCTAAAAAAACCGACAAAAGCTACGACTATCAGACTAGCTAAAATTAGAGATACGTTTTTCTTCATACAAATTCCTTTCTATCAACCAAATCATGCTAAATATTATACAATTTAATAACAAAATTAACAAGACTATGGCCATTAATTTGTCAGTATGAAGCCCGGAACCATAGAAAGATATCAAATAACCAATACCTTTGTTCAAACCATAGAGTTCCGCGATTATAAGCGCGATAATCGCTCTGCCTACACCTGATTTGATACCTGCAAATAGGTAAGGCAAAGTACTACCCAGTAGTACTTCCTTGAATACAAAAAAACCCTTTGCATTGAACGATTTCGCCATCCCCAGAAGTAGAGGGTCTGTATTCGCGACACCCTCAGCCACATTTATCATAATCGGAGCCGCACACGTGACAACAATTGCTATAATCACCGTCTGGAGACTTATACCAAAAGCAATAATGAAAAGCGGGAAAAATACCATTACCGGTACAGTATTAATGGCGAAGAAAAATGGTTTGAAAATTTGTCTCACCGTAGAGTTTATGCCTATCAAAAAACCAAAAACCGTACCAACCGCAATTGAGATTGCAAGACCAATAAATAGCTCTTCAATACTCGGCAGAAAATATGTATTTACAAAGTCTGGTGTCCACATATGAGTGAATTCAAAGAAAATTTTACTAGGGGTACCGATATAATCAACAGGTAATATTCCAAGTCGACTGCCAACTTCCCATAAAAAAATGAAGATAATAACCGATAACACACTGAGGCCATATTTCTTTAAAAATGTTTTAATAGTCATCTAGCCCTCAAGTTCCACAATATGATCAAAATGCTCTGAGCCATTATTTATCTTATTCTTGTTCTTTATATCGCCAGTAAAACTAGCACCTAAGGTAATAATCCTATCAGCCAGAAGTCTAGCTTCGCTGACTTCATGGGTCACAAAAATCGTTGTCAGATTCCTGATTTTAATGTTTTTCTTAAACTCTGTGATTATATTTTTTTTTGTGTCGGGATCAAGCGCCGAAAACGGTTCATCCATAAGCAGCAGATCGGGATTCACAAGAAGTGCCCTGGCAAAGTTAACTCGTTGTTTCATACCGATAGATATCTGGGATGGATAATAACCCTCAAATTTATCTAAACCAACTTCTTTTAGAATCTTCCTACCGCTTTTTACTGTAATTTCGGGGTCAGCGCCTTTAGCATCAAGACCAAATGTGACATTCTTTAGTACCGTCCGCCAAGGCAGTAACCTAGGCTCTTGGAAAACTGTCGCTATTTTATCGGTTTTAATCTCGATTGTACCCTCAGTTATAACCTCATTTGGTCCCAAAAGACCAGCAATAGTGTTCAGCAATGTAGTTTTACCAAAGCCACTGGCACCGAGTATTGCGACCACTTCACCTTTTGCCACGTTAAAACAGATGCCGTCTAGCACCTTCTGGTTAGTCGCTTTATACTTTAATGACAGATTTTCTATTCTCAACATCAGTACTAGCAATTGTAGCATTTCATGAATATAATGTACATGGAGGGACTATGGAAAAATCCGAAATTCGTAAAGATTATTTTCTAGATAAATATGTAATAATAGCGCCAAAGAGAGCAAAACGTCCGCAAAGGATTGAAAAGATACCGGAAACGGATGCTGCTTGTCCTTTTTGTCCCGAAAAACTTGATTCGGCTCATACTTTTACCTATCGTGACAACAATGAGAATGGTGAATGGGAAATAGCTTCAATAAAAAATGATTTTCCAGCAGTTTCTGAGGATAACCCGAGGGCCTATGGTGCACAAGAAGTCATAATAGAGACTAGAAGACATGGCATGGACATCAATGAATTTTCAACGGATCATATCGTTCGTGTTCTAAATGCTTATATTGATCGTTATGAGGCACTTAGAAACCTCGATAAGATAAAACATGTCGTACTCTTCAAAAACGAGGGCGGTAAAGCCGGTGCTTCAATTGGACATACCCATTCACAAATTATTGCGCTGCCCATACTGCCGCCAAAAGTTGAGGCCGAAGCGGAGGCATATAACAGATATCGACTTGAAAACGCCAGCTGCCCTTATTGCGACATCATTAAACAAGAATCTGGGAAAAGTCGGGTGATTTGGGAAGATGAAAACCTCTTCGTACTAGCTCCTTATGCCAGCGATTCACCTTATGGGGCTTGGTTTCTGCCAAAGAGGCATATCCGCAAGATTAGCGAACTTAATTACGAAGAAAAAGAATCAATCGCTAAGGCTCTCAAGCTTACGCTAGGGATTCTAGATGAACTTGGTATTTCATATAATTACTTCGTTGAGAACGAAATCAGCTGCGAAGACTATCACTTGAATATTAAACTGGCCCCGAGGCCAAATGTGTGGGCTGGACTTGAGCTTGGTACCGGCGTCATTATCAACTCCATACCACCAGAGATGGCTGCCAAAGTCTATCGTGGTGAGATCAAAATAAAATAGTAATACTGATTATTCGTAGCGCATAGCATCTAGGGCATTGATTCTAGCGGCTCTGTTTGATGGGTAAAAACCGGTAAAGAAGCTAATTACAACTGCAACAAGAATTATAAGACCGGCAAGATAAAGCGGTGTATAAAATAACTGGACAGCAACATTCCCGGTGGCTTTGGCAAGTCCCGCAATTGCGAGATTAAGAGCAGCGCCCAGTGACATACCGACCAAAACTCCGACTAGACTGCCGAGAGCGCCAATTAATATTGATTCCGAGATAAATAGCATATATATGTCTCTCCTCGTTGTTCCTAGAGCTTTCATAAATCCAACTTCTCTAGTCTTCTCAAGTAGTGAAATCGTTAGCGTATTAAACATGCCGAGACAGGCTACGATGATGGCGATAGCGCCGAATGATATCAGAATAATCTGAAAGATGCTGAAAAATTGGTTAATTTGATCGACTGTATCCTTGATGGAAGTCGTTTTGAAACCCAGATTCTCAATCTGTAATTTAGCAGCACTCAGGTTCTCTTTTGATGAGACCTTTACCTTTGCTCCGCTATAATTCACTACACCTGCATTCTTCAGAAGTCCGAGTGGAAAATAGATGTACGCCGCACTTGTATCATCAATAATACCGACTACTTTTAGTTTTAGATCAACCTGTTTTGTTTTCTCACCTTCGGCAAGCAAATCGCTTTTCACATTAGCAACTATATCAATTGTATTTCCCACTATACCCGTGGCACCGAGCTGAGAAACAGCAGCAGAATTAATAATAGCCTCTTGAGCTGTATCACTAGTATATTTCTTACCGCTAGAAAGTTTAGGAGCCTCAAGTTTGAGATAATCGACGTTTTTCCCATAGGCTACGCCATCAATTTCTGATGACTTATACTTCAGTTTAGAGGCAACACTAATCATAGGTTGAACATCGGTTACATTAGCAATCTTTGAAAACTTTTTCAATGTTTCGTCATTAATGTTTATCAGTTTTGTATTGCCGGAAACGACATCGAGTATCTGCAGGGCCTCCAGGTTTGATATTTGGTTCGTCGACACTCGTTGAAGCCCAAGACCCAAAGAGATAAGGAAAACAACAAAACCGACAGAAATCGCAACGCCACCCGCCGTTAGAAACGTCCTCATCTTATGACCACGTAAGTTCTTGAACGCAAGCTTAAGTATATATGAAAATCTCATGACTTTAACTCCAGTGCCATTTCAAGAAGGTCTTTTGTCCCTTCAGTATCACCCACTTCAACTTTGCGCTTATCAGTCACTTTCTCTATCATGCCATCCTTCATATAAACAACTTTGGTCGCATACTTTTCATTATCCGGGTTATGAGACACCATAATGATTGTTCTTTTGGACTCGTCATTCAGATACTTAAAAATGTACATCACATCTGCGGCCGATACAGAATCAAGATTACCGGTCGGCTCATCGGCGATTAGAATCCAAGGACTACTTACTAGAGCTCTACACATATTCACCTTCTGCTGTTGACCACCAGAGAGCTCTGTTGGAATATAATTTTCATATGCTTTGAAGCCGAACATATCGAGAATATTGTCAGCTCGTTTGCGGGCTCTCTTACTCTTCATACCAGCTATTTGCAGTGGAAACTCAACATTCTCCACAACATTCAGGGATTTGAGCCAGTTTGATTGCTGATATACGATGCCAAACTTATCGTGTCTCAGCTTTGCCCTCTCATCATCGTTCTTTTCGTACATATCAAGACCACGTAAAAGAACTGTGCCAGAGGTCGGTTTTTCAAGGCCAGTAATAGTGTTTAATAGAGTACTTTTACCACAACCTGACTGGCCGAAGATGATTACAAATTCACCAAAGTAAATATCAAGGTTTATATCCTTGAGTACTGGTACGCTCGTTTTACCAACTTCAAAGTTCTTGTTTACTCCCTTTATCGAGATAACAGGTACCTTTTCCTTTGTTTTCTTTGTATTTCCTACTAATTCTTCGACCAATTTATGCCTTTCTCACCATTATTTGCTAGTGAATGAACCAAAGAGCCATCCTAAACTATTCTGTAATGAATTTACGATTATGTCCAGAATAGATGAAGATGCTTGTTCCGTGAGTATTGTATCGTCATCAGAATAACCAGCATTTTTGGAAGCATCCCTCGAAACTACTCTAAAGTGATATGACGTTGATGGTTTAAGCCCAGAGAGAACAACCACATGAGAAGTCGTTAGACCAGCGTCTTCCTGAGTCTTGAATTGATATGACGTACCAAAAGTACCGAAATCATATTCCACTTGCGAGGTGCCTGCTTCATCAGACTCCCAGGAGATGATAGCCTGCGTCTTTGCATCACTACCATAACCAACAACTGAGGTTTCTGTAGTCACGTTGCTTATTACTGGGGGTCTAGTATCGAATTCAGTCTTAACCGAGTGACTGTTTCCGGTAGGTTCTGTACCGTATTGGTCACGACCTAAAACCGAGAATATATAATTCGTATTATCCTTGAGGTTAGAAATAGTCATACTATGCTTAGTCACAAGTGTAGATTCTGCCACTTCCTTCGTGCCGCCACCAACCTCGGTATAGTTCACAACCGAAGAGATAGGTACATTAGAATCCCAGGTAACACGTACAGTCGAAGTTGGCATTTCCGGTAGTTGATCAACTGTAATGTTAGAAAGGACTGGGAACTCAAGGGTTGAGAATGAATAATCATCACTGGTTACAGAATTACCGTCAACGTCCACACTGACAATCTTAAAGTGATAATTTGAAGAATTTTGAAGGTTATCAAGTTTAATAACATGAACAGTTAGGGCTGAAGATGATTGGTCCGAAGCAACTGATCCATAGTTATAGTCCTTGCCGTACGAAACCTGTGAAGAAGCAATCGTTGAAGATGTCCAACTGATGATAGCTGAGTCTAGACGGATATCACTAACGGTAACTTCAGAAATACTTGGAGCATCCAAAGTCGTGAATGTTTGATCAGTGCTATGGCCTATATTGCCATCAACATCTCGCCAGATAGCACTGTAATGATAGACTGTCCCTGGCGTTAGGCCAGTTATTTGAACATAATGAGCGCCTGTTGAGTCTAGCTGACCTTGAGTTAAGCCATATTTATCAGTAAGGCCAATTTGAACAAATGAATCACAGTCACGATCCGTGCTCCAGGTTACCTTAACCTTGGTAGCCTGAACATTTGATGTAACATTCCCAATTAGATTTGGAGCGGATGTATATTTGCCGGTCGGTTTCATAGATACGACAGATGAAGCTGCAGATTTATTACCGATGCTATCCTTTGCATAGACACGATAAGAATAGGTTACAGTGTTGAGTAGATCTGTATCAACTACCGCCTTGACCGATGTTGTCTGCATTTCTTGCCAGTTTTCGCCATCTGTGCTGCGTTCAACGATATAACCGTTGAAATCAGGTGTGACATCAGCCGGCTGATCCCAATTCACAGTTACCTGCCAACGTTGAGTGTCACGATTTGACGAATCAGTTATAAGAACATTTGTTGGGATACCAGGTGCGGCCGTGTTACAGCTAAATTCAACCGAGACGGCACCTTGCCAGCCAACTGTACCACGAGCTTTGGTGGCAACCCAGAATTGATTCAGACCCTTTGCAGTTGCAAAAGCCGAATATGGTGTCTGAATAGAAGAATCAGCATCAGTAGCAGCAATAAAGGTTGAATTCTGTGCATTCGGTTGACTATTAACAGAGATGTAATAACCTTGGATTTCAGTGGTTGGAGCTTTATCCCAGCTAAAGCTAAACTTATTAACGGTCTGATTTTGACTCTGATCGAGATGGACCTGTAGATTTGTCGGGGCAGGAATGTTGCCTGCATAATAATAAAGTGCTTCAGTAGTCGCAGAAACATTTCCCGCGTGGTCCACTACTCTTACTTCTATCATGTTGTCATCTTCTTTGTAATGTTGAATGGCAGGAGTAACTATTCTGCCCGTAATTGGATCAGGGACTATACCAAGATCGGTCCATGCATCAGTACCGTTCGCTCTACGATATTGGTATTTTGCAAGACCAGACATAGCATTATCTGTAACTGGGTCCCACTCGAAAGTATAACTATCTAATGAGGAATAACCGGTTGGATTCACTCTAATAAGTGAAATGGCCGCTGGAGCATCACCGTCATATTTATAGACAAACTCGTTCTGTGATTCCGTATAATTTGCGTCAGCGTTGTAAAGTGCATTATCTTGAGCCCTAACCTTGAGATAATAAGTAGTTCCCGAGGTAAGATGCGATAGAACTACATATGAATTATGATCTGTTGGCTCAAAGAAGTTATTGTTATCATTATCGACATATGCGAGATTACTGCTGTCAGTAGCCATCATTGGTTCAGCATTTTGATCTGTCCCAAAGTAGACCCAATATCCCTTCACTCCGGAGGCGTTATCAGCAGCTCCGGTCCAAACGAATTTCGGATTGGCAGCATTCGCCCAGGCTGAAGAAGTAATATCTGGAGTTGATTGAGAAGGAATCGAGTAGGCTGAGACAGAAGTTGAATTCGTCGGTGGCGTTCTATCCAACACAGTTGTTGCTGTGAAGTCTATCGAAACATTTCCAGCTACGTCACCGAATTTGACATATACTGTCTTGTCACCATCATCGGTGTTAGCTACTCCACAATTTGGATTCGTTGTACCGGAAAGATCCCACGAAAGACTCTGATTTGTTGAGTAATCAAAGGCACAATATTCAAGAGGTGCGCCACTGTTTGATATATATATTTTACTTACCCCTGATGTTTCGTCAGTAGCAGACATGTTTAATATAACCGGGTTAAGAGTCGAATATTGACCGGATGCGATAGATACTTCCCCTTCTGGGGTAACAGAGTCAAGCTTGAATATCTGGCTCTTCAAGGTTTCTGTATTGCTTGCAGCATCAACTGCTCTGTAATACAGGGTGTGCGTGCCTTGACCGACACTTGAATTCATGTTAATTTCGCCGGAATATGTTGTCGGATTTACAAAACTCGCGTCATCCCATTTGTAATAAGTATTACCATTACCGCCTGAAGGTGCTGGATCGTTAACGTTTAAGGTGATGATTGGATTTGCAATATACCAGCCGCTTGGTTGTGGTACAACATCAGCTGTCGAAAGGGTCGTTGTCGGAGCCACCGAGTCAATAAAGATTGTTAGTGGTCCTGAAACAGCAGATTCCGTCCCTACTGTATTCAATGCCGTGGTTGTTAGTGTATGAGCGCCTTCGGCTAGATTACTGACGTAATCACCATCAGCAAAAGTAAACACACCTGCGTTGTTTGCCGTTGTGGTCGCAACAACATTACTACCTTCATAAAGTTTGATAGTACGATTCTTGAAGGAAATATCTGGTGTCGTTGAATTTGTGAGCTGAGGACGATTGTCATTTGTTGAAGTTGAAACAGGAATATCAAGTACAGGAGCATTAGCAAGAGTATATTTATAAATTGGTGAAGCGCTCACCCAAGGAGATTCATTGCCAGCATTATCACGAGATTTTACTCTATAGGTATAGGCAACGTTAGCGTTTAGATTCGTCTGATTCCAAGTGCCAGTAATCCAACCGGAATTCGCATCAGCAGTTACAAAAGTAGTCGAATTATCATCTCTTTCAATATAGTACCCAGCCGTTGGGACACCAGCCTGCGAATCAGTAGCGCCTGAGGCAATTATAGAAGCAGTATTATTGGTTACCGTCCCCCAATTTAAGACGGTCCCAGAAGGCGGAACGTTATCATATTGGAACGGTCCTACCATATAATCAGTCTTTGTGCCAACTACGGCAGGACTGTCACTATTGTAAGAAATTAAATGAAGATAATAGCTGCCAGCAGTGGACATTGTGAGGCCAACTGAACCAGGAAGAGTCCAGTCTGATTCCGAACCCGTCCATGTTACTTGAGCCGAACTCTGATTCCAAATGTATTTATATTTAGCAACACCAGTTGCCTGGTTAATGAAGGTTACAGTAGAATTATTCGTCCATTCTCCGGAAGCTGGACTAGTACTTGGGTCATTAGCCAGTGTATATCTAGCCGTTGTCGTAACATAGCTGGAGTTTTCAATGTTATCTGAATTGGTCGAGTAAATACGATATGTGTATGAAGTGTTCGCGGTGAGTCCAGTCTCATTCCAGCTTGCAGTAGCATTATCATATTTAATGGAGGCAAAGGCGTCTGAAGAGGAACGGACGTGATAGTGATAAGCCCCACCTATAGGCGCAACCCAGGAAAGATTCATTTGAGTATTAGAATTTGCCGTAGCTATCTGTCCCGTGGGAGCGTTAGGCCAAGTAGATTTTGTTGCCGTTGTGACATAGACTGTGTTCTCAACATTGTCCGCATTTACGGCATATATATGATAGGTATAGGCAGTATTTGCAGATAATGTGGTTTCGTTCCAAGAAGCTGTAGTGTTGTCGTATTTGATAGTCGCATAACCATCACTAGAAGAGCGGACGTGATAATGATTAGCGCCACCAGTTCCAGCAGCCCAAGTAACATTCATCTGACTT
Organism: uncultured Candidatus Saccharibacteria bacterium; assembly: GCA_964641375.1. GTDB lineage: Bacteria > Patescibacteriota > CPR2 > UBA1875 > CAIMLA01 > CAZXMN01. The sequence goes on along the minus strand of CAZXMN010000010.1, from coordinate 1,437 downwards.
GTTGAAGCCGCCACAGCAGTTTGAGCCGTAGGAGCATTTGCCCAAGTGTTCTTTGCAGTTGTTGTCACATATCCCGTGTTTTCAATATTGTCAGCATTAACTGAGGAGATACGGTAAGTATAAGCGGAGTTTGGATTCAAACCAGTTTCACTCCATGTGAGAGAGGAACCTTCATATTTAATAGATACATAAGAGTCGCTCGAAGACCTAACACGATAATGATCACTACCACCAGCAGGCGCTGCCCAAGAAACATCAATTTGCACAGTAGAAGAAGCGCTTGCTGACTGTCCAGTTGGAGCATTCGGCCAAGTATACTTACCTGCAGTGGCTATGTAATTAGAATTCTCAACATTGTCAGCATTAACAGCATAAATTCTATAGGTATACTGGGTATTTGCAGACAGGCCAGCCTCATTCCAGGAAGTAACCGCTGAATTGTCATATTTGACCGTAGCATAATTATCACTAGAAGATCTAACATGATAATGATCTGTACCACCGACTGATGCGATCCAGGTGACATTCATCTGAGTGTTTGAGGCGGCAACAGCCGAACCGCCAGTAGGTGCATTTGGCCAGGTATATTTAGCAGCTGTAGTAACATAGTTTGTATTTTCAACATTACCAGCGCCTACAGAATAGATGTGATAAGTATAAGAAGTGTTTGCAGTGAGGCCAGTTTCATTAAATGAGGTCCCTGTGTTGTCATATTTCAAAGTAGCGTAGTTGTCACTAGATGATCTAACGTGGTAATGATCTGCACCACCTGCTGGAGCTGTCCAAAAGACATTCATTTGGGTAGTTGAAGCAGCAGAAGCAGATTGTCCGGTTGGCGCATCTACCCAAGTTGTTTCAGGAGCAGTCGCTACATAACTTGGATTTTCCAGAAGGTCCGCATTAACAGCGTAAATACGGTAGGTATAAGCAGTATTGCCAGTGAGACCTGTTTCACTAAAAGCGGCAGAGGTATTGTCATATTTAATTGTCGTGTAACCATCACTAGAGGATCTGACATGATATCTAGAGGCGCCACCAGCTGGAGCAGCCCAAGTGACATTAATCTGAGTGGTTGCAGAAGCTAAGGCCGTCTGCCCTGTTGGCGCATTAGTCATAGTGTACTTGAGGGCAGCTGTGGTGTAAGCAGTCTCGGTGCCATCACCATTTCTAGCTTTGATGTGGATTGAATATTGAGTGTTTGCGGCTAGCGAAGTTGAAGTCCAGGAATTAGTTTGAGTCCAGCCTGAGTTAGCCGTGGCTGTGGTATTTTCAAAGTAGAGGCCCGATGTGGCTGTCGTTAGATTAGAAAGAGAGCCTGAGGCGGTCATAGCGATAGAAGTTTGATTAATGGTACCAAAGGTCAGACCGGTTGGAACTTGGATTAGTGTATACCTAGCAGCAGAACTTGAGAATAGCGTCTCTACCCCATCCAGGTTT
>CAZXMN010000009.1:20320-27021 GCA_964641375.1 uncultured Candidatus Saccharibacteria bacterium | reverse complement strand
AGCTTGTGACTCCTCGTGACCATCACGTTCAAACCAGGAACCGAAGGCCCCGTCTCTGCTCTGCATTTTCCCACCTCCTAGGCGATTTGGGCTTGCTCGCCGGTTTCTTCTTGGCTTGTCTCGTCTTCGAGTTCTCCCTCAAGCCAACGTTCATGTTCATCGTCTGGGCAGTACTCGTGAAATCTTCGTACTGTCACATTCGTTACCCAGATACCGGAGAGATTGTAACTCTTGAAGAGATGGACTTTTCTGATGTATTCCTCTCCCGCGAAGATAGGGCAGATACAATTGCTGCACTCGTAGTCACGGGCAGCCCTCTGAGAGGAACTGCTGATGATGCGTGACACTGTTCTCTTGAACCTACCAATTATCACGGCTCCCATCGAGGTTCCTTTCAGAAGGGAATATCTTCATCGGTCTTTCGGCAACCTCGAACGACTCGTAGTGATGGCTTCCTATTGGGCAACCGTTCAAAGTAGCTGGGCCAGCAGACTGGACATCGTTCTCCCTGGAGAGAACGAGAAAACCTCATTCTGGTGGTTCCGATTCCACAAACCGTGATGGCTCTGAGATCTGGCCTGACGCAGTTACCGATCCCAAAGGTGTTTCTGGGAATATCCACCCAAGAAGCCACTTTGTGTATCAGGTTGTCCTGGGACACTTCGATAGGATCATCGACTGGGATAGCGTGAAGTTCGTTCGAGACAGGCGAGAGCCTGCCGCTCTTGTGCTTGCGGGACATCTCGTCTCCTTAGTGTATAGGTGCACATACAGTAATGGCCACGAAAAATCGTGGCCCCTCCATGAATCTGTACTTACGAAGAGATGTTATCATAAAAAAGACGTTCCGTGAAGGGAAAGAGAGATTGCTTCCGGCTTCGCCAAAGCTACGACGGACAGGTCGTGCCTCGCAATGACGAGGACGATTATTTAGTTAAGTAGAGCATGTCGCGGCCTTGGTTCATCTTGGCCGTTTGGGCGTCGATGGCCTGCCAGAGGACAGCCCAATCATAATGATGATCAACACCGTTACCGACGCCTGCATCATTTGTGATTACACCAGTGGCATCGTAGCCCTTGATGAGAAGGACGTGATAGACCGAAACCGGTCCGTACATATTATTCTGAAGTGAATGTGTCATTACTGGCACAACGACAGGATGGCCGCTCGCAATTGCCTCTTCGATGTCGTCTTGAGTAATGTTATGTTTCACCGTGGGAGTGTAGCCATAATAACTCTTGGCAAAGTTGCCAAGGGCGGTCATGGTGAGATCGGGTTCGCTACCATAATTTGTGATTTCCCAGCTCTTCATAGCACGATAAGCCGTATCGGCTTCAGCATCGGGAATACGGTTGTTTGGATAGCTAATACCTTCTAGATAAGCACGATACATATATGTAGCGGCTTCCTCACAAGATTCCTCATGCACAGCCCAATTGGAGAATGGGGCCTGTGGAGCGTATGGAACTGAAAGATTATAAGAGTCGGGCAGCGTCGTGGCGGCCTTCACCTCGGTTGAGTCTGAAATTTGTGGCAAAGATTCGGTTTCTAGGCTGGCAATAGTAACCTTGCTCTCCTGCCAATATCTGTAGCCTTGATAAAACGCAGAGACCACTAAAAGGAGCGACAGATAGACTGCGGCCCACTTGAGTGTACGAATTACTTTTTTCTTTGTCTCAAGCTTCATTGTTGACATATGATACCATAAAAAAAGGTAATTGTCAAGAGCTAGAGGCACATCCCAGCTACAAATCTCTGCAGCAAAAGCTTTGGGTCCGTGCTGGAGGATTTGAAGGCAAGATCGAGCTCTATCAGGTTACCGTGGAGTGCGAGAAGCTCATTGGAGGTAAAATTACGCGATTGTTGTAAGGATTTCTTGACTACAAATGGGTGCAAGTGAGTCTTACCGACAATCTCACTCTCGGAGAGGCGATGTTCGCTGAGGTCTTTTATTATTAGAAGGTTACGGACCTGTCGGGCTAGCATACTGAGAAGATAAACCTCGTTTTCGCCAGTATCGAGAGATTTATTCAAAATATCGAGGGCGCGTTTGGTTTTTCTTTCTGAAATAGCGTCCATGAGCTCGAAAATCGAGTTGAAAAAGCCGGCATCAACCAACTTCTCGACATTCTTCTTCGTAATGTGAGGGTCATAGGAGGCCAGTTTGTCCAGTTCAGTGCCAATGCGGGCCAAGTCGCTGCCGCAATAGATCTGTAGAAGAACCGCAGCATCGGGATCGATTTGAGCTTTCCTATCTGGTACGACTTTTTTGATCCAGTTCACGACTTCAACCGGCTTCAGCTCAGCGAAAATCTCAACTTTGCCGTTTTTCACGATGTTTTTGTAGAGAGAAGTACGCTGGTCTGGAACGTCATCCTCGGTAAAGATAATATCAGTGGACGCAGGAGCAGATGGCAACCATTTTGCTAGGTTCTCGGCTAGCGTCTTATCCTTAGCCTTTAGGGCGTTTTTGACGACCAAGAGACGCTTGTCGGAAAGAAAAGGTAAGGCCTCGGCCTCGTTTTTGATTCTTGCAAAATCAAATTTGTCCTCTAAATTTGAAGTATTAATATCGCCTGCATCGCCACGGTGGGCGTCAAGAAGCTCGTTTACTCTAGCCTTTAGACGGAACTTATCCTCACCATAAAATAAATAAATCATACTTTCTCCTTCTGACAAGCAGGGCAGAAATGAGTGCCGCGACCGCCAACTACTATCTTTTCAATTTTACCGCCGCAACCACCTGGACAAGGTTCGCCAGCGTGATGGTAAACCTTCAGAAAGTCCTGCATGCCACCCTTCTTACCATAGGCATTCACGTAATCACTATCAGTTGTGCCACCTTTTGTGACCGCAAAAGCGAGTATTCTCTTTGCTTCCTTCACGATTCTCTGCCATTCGACATCTGTGATGCTTCCAGCTGATCTGAGGGGGTGAATCCTGGCAGCGTAAAGAGTCTCGTCAGCGTAAATATTGCCAATGCCGGCGATAATGCTTTGATCCATCAGGAACTTCTTGATAGCTGTTTTGCTGGACCCCACAGCTTTCGATTTCAAATATTCTAGTGTGAAACCAGAATCTAAAGGTTCCGGACCGTAACTGGCTAAATATTCATTAAGTTCAGATTTAGTGAGGAGCTTGCACCAACCGAACTTGCGCATATCGTTGAAATACAGTTTTTGGTCATTCCCAAAATCGAAGATAATGCGGGTATGCTTGTTTGGTAATTCAGCGTGCCAATCATGGTCGGCGTGACCGCCGGCAATCCGTTTATTGTGACCCACCAAAATGAGTTGTCCGGTCATTTTGAGATGAAAAAGCAAGAATTTCTCATTTTCTAGTGCGATAATTGCAAGTTTTGCTCGTCTGGAAACAGTTTTTACTTTTTGACCAATGACTTCAGTCTTTTTGCCCTGGAAAGATTTTCCATAGAGAACACTCAGGCCGACAATCGTTTTGCCGGCCAGCACGCTCCCTAGCTGCTTTGTAATCGTTTCCACCTCTGGTAGTTCTGGCATATGACGTGAATTTCCAAATTACTAATTACTAATGTCCAAAATAATTAGTAATTGTTACTTAGTAATTATCGGAGGTACGGACGTCCTGTAGTTCCTTCAGTACCTTCGATGCTTGACCATTCTAACGCTTTTATGATGCTTTCTGCAAGCTCTCTAGTCGCGTAAGGGTTGTGCGCAGTGATAATTTCACCGTCTTGTTCTATTAATCTACCGGTATAATAGGCCCCCGCATCTTCGACTTCGCTTTGGATACTGTCCGGACCAGTAACTTTACGTCCGGTCAGTTCGCCTGAGTATGTGAGAATTGGAACCGCAAATCCAATGGCGGCGACGACCTTGTGAGTGACGAGAGCGTTGGTGACAAGTTTCGTTATTTCTGGATCGGCATAATATTCTTTGGCTGCTTCCTCGCCGATGAAAATAAAGGCATCATAGTCTCCTGAAGAGACGTAACTGACTAGAGTGTCTGGAGTTAATATGGTATCGAATTCACCCTGAATTTCGGATAGGTGAGACGAAGCGACTTCGCTTGTGATTCCAGCCGTACTTAGACGTTCCTTGATCCAGAGATATTCTTTGTCTCTAAAGTTATGATGGGGCAGAATAAATAGTGCTTTTCTATTCTGAGAGTTCATTCTCGACTTCTTTCCTCAGCTCTCTCTTGGAAGGGAATTTCACAATTTCACGTGTTTTCTTGCGACGGCCATGGACTAGTGTGTTCACTGTCGTGCGCAAACCAGCTGGTAAGAAGAAATAACCGTAACGAAATAGGCCAAAGAGATCCCATTTGTCGTTCATGGCCTGAGTCTCATGTGCCAGGATTGCTTCACGGAGATCCTCAGCTGTCTTGCCTTCAAAAAGCGTGTAACCCTTCCCAATAGCTTGAAGTATATGAGCGTCACTGGAGCCCGTTTCTGAACGAAGCAAGATAAGACGATTTAGGTATTTGGCTCTCAAATTCTCTTCTTCAAAAGTCGGGGTCGCATTCACGGTCTCTATCGCGTTCCAATGGTTTTTCTCTTGAATAAGAGTGGTGGCACCAACGCCGCGAGCCCAAATCGTTCTGCCATTATTCATGCCGCTATTGTAGAAAGGGTGTGCAGCGATGGCGAGGCCACCCTGGGCATGAATCTGCTTGATTGTTTCGTGAGCGGTTTGATTGGGTTCAATCTTTTCAGTGAGAAAAAGGCCAAGGATGTGACCTTCAATCGAAGAAACTTCTTCACCAACGATTACTTCAAAACGATATTTTCTCTTGCTTGCAAGCTCAGCGGCATGAAGTGCACCACTGATAGTGTCGTGATCAGTGATTGCAATAACATCAAGGTTCGTGTTCTTCTGGGTGTATGCCAAAATTTCCTCGATGGAAGGTTTGCCATCTGAGAAGAAACTATGGATATGCAGATCCGCTTTGGAGAGGCCGGGGAGTTGGTCGTGCAGGCGTCTACGTAACTTTTTCATAAGTTGATTATAACCTAAATGAGATGTCTAAAACATACTAATTGCGACAAAAAAGTCAGCAATGACGTGAATAGCGATTGCCGGTACTAGGCTCTTCGTTCTCTTTGTGAGCCAGCCCCAGAAAAGGCCTAAGAAAAATGTGAGAATGACGAAGGGCCAAGGATTGGCCGTGAAGGGATTTATAATGTGGATTAAGGCAAAAAGGAAAGCCTGAATTACATTCGCTGGCCAAAAACCGATTTTTTCCTGGATGAAAGTGAGGCCGGCCCCACGGAAAAAAGTTTCTTCAACGAAAGCGTTTGTTGTCGCAAATAGAATAAAAATTGGTAGATATTCGAGCAGAAGCAGAGGCGTTAAGTTTGTCGAATGAATGAACCAAGGATACAAGAAAAGACCGAGTATTGTGAAAGCGATTGTGCCCCAGAAAGTGAGGTAAACAATGCTCTTTGATTTGATAAAAGTAAGATTGATTTTTTCACTTTTGATTCCCTCAGCATTCATTAAGGTGAATAAAAGTGGCAAAACGATAAGGATTCTGACTAGCCCCCAAAGAAGTAGGTATTGTGGCAGGATGTTGGCGCCTGGTTTATGAAGGAGAAGATCATTGATAGCAATCCATGTTGGATATTGCAAAAAGATGAGAATATAAACACTCGCGAGATAAATATAGTTCAGATGTTTCTTGGTAAATTTGATCATTTATTCCTTTGCGGCGTTTTCGCCAGCGACTTTGCCACTAGACCACGCCCATTGCAAGTTGAAACCACCAGAGTCCCCATCAATATCTAATATTTCGCCGGCAAAGTAAAGCCCCGAGATTATTTTTGACTTCAAAGTTGGTTGAATTTCGCTAGTTGCAATGCCACCAGCCGTGACCTGGGCTTCCTTCAGTGGGCGAACTTTCCGGACGGTTAAACGAAAGTCCTTCAGGACGCTAATAATACTTTTGCGATCGGATTTAGAAATCTCAGCAGCTTTTTTATCGCGGACGTTGGCGAGGGTCAGAACGCGAGGCGCAAGGTTCTTTGGCACAAACCCGATAATTATATTTGAAATGAGCTTTTTGCTATTCTGTCTAATCTGATTTTCGATAAGAATATCTAACTTCTCGGATGGAAGGTCCGGAAGTAAATCGATAGAAATCATAACCTGTTTTCCTTCGGTAAGCTCGGGGTCAATTTCTCTAGCAAGGCCCATAACTGCCGGTCCAGAAACGCCAAAATGCGTGAAAATCAGATCACCTTCGCGGCTAGTTATTCTCTTTTCATTTGTTATTAGTTTTACTAGAACAGCAAGTTTGATACCCATTAGTTCACTTATCCAAGGTTCTGAAACCTCAACAGGAACTAAGGCCGCATGAATCGGGACGATTGTATGGCCTAGATTCTTTGCCCAGAAAAGCCCGTCACCGCTGGAACCGAACTGATGAGCGGCCTTCCCACCAGTTGTCAGAATGATCCTGTTTGCAATAATCGTTTGGTTTTCAGACTCAATCTGCCATAATTTGTCATTCCCGTGAAGGCGGGAATCCACGTTAGATCCCCGATCAACTGAATTATATTCATTTTGACTAGTCGGGGATGACGGGGAGGGGGGAGTGATTTTTTTGACACAAAAGTTAGTCTTTATTTCCACATTCTGCGCTTTTAGTTCATGTTCGAGTGCGTCTACCACAGTCGAGGCTTGATTGGTACGTGGGAAAATACGCCCATGGTCTTCTT
>CAZXMN010000009.1:0-20220 GCA_964641375.1 uncultured Candidatus Saccharibacteria bacterium | reverse complement strand
TCTTCACCTTGAATATTCGGTTTAGATTTGGGAAAATTATCACGAATCAGTTTCGAAATAGCTTTGGCATCCTCTGAGGAAAGACCACTGCGGAGTTTAATTTTTTTTCTAATTGTTCCACCGGCTGCTGCTTCCTCTGGAGTACTTTTGTCCAAAATTTTGAGACTAAGCTCTCTCTTCACCATCTTTGATTCCAATATATCCAAAATTGCCTGAAGTTTATAATCGCTTTCGGTTTGGACAACGATCTCCTTGTCCTTTTCGTTATGGTTTAACTCGACCATCACACCTTTGAAATCAAATCGATTATCTATTTCACGTTTGGTTTGGTCAATCGCATTTACCATTTCCTGGTGGTCGTAGTCACAGGTTATATCAAATGAATAATCGCTGGCCATTATAACTCCTTACTTTATTTGCATGCCTTTATCAAACTCGCGACTGGCGCTCACATTATCCTTACCCATTAATCCAGCGTCTTGACCGTTAAAAGTGATCTTCACTGAACCACCATCGGTTGTGGTTACCTTAATCTTATCAGTGGCTTTATAAGTTTGTGTTACTCCTGCTACCATAACGGTAGGTTTATCAGAAATATTTTTGCCATCAACTTCAACTTGGACTGAAGCTGAACGAGGACCGATGGCCATAGTGAGTTCGATACTGTCAGTGGTGCTGGCAACGGTATTATCGCTTGCGAAATTAGCGACGACCGTATCTTTGATTTCGTTATATTTGCCCATCTTGTTCTGGGCACGAACTTTGATGATGTTTACTCCGCTCTGAAGGCTAATTTTTTCTTTGAATGTGCCACCCTGATCAATACCGACTTCAACGTCGTTGATATAGAGAGTTGCCCCCGGGTCAGTTGTACCCTCGACGGTAACAGTATTGCCATCAATGTTAACGTTATCGTGAGGACTAGTTACAGCTAGTACTGGGGGCGCAGCCAGGATCATTACTTGCCAGGCGATGTAAGCGACAATGATTAAAGCACCGGTGATGATGCTGCCGATAGTAATAGTTTTAGGAGTGATTACGATTCTTGGCGTGTCTAGTGGCTTGACAACGGGCGCTCCTGCTTTGGCACGTCGAACGTTCTCTATCAGGCCGCGTTCTCGTTCGTAGAGTTTCATCACCTTATTCGCATCCAGTTTCAGAAAGGTTGCATAATTACGAACAAAACCACGGACATAAACGTCAGGTGGTAGGCTATCATAGCGGCCATTTTCAATAGCTTCGATATGTTTAGAACGGATACGAATAGCCTTCTCGATGTCTTTAGGATCGAGACCAAGTGAGATACGTTTTTTTGCCAACTTTTCGCCAAGGCCTTCCTTTTGCGGTAAGGTCTTCCTCGTAAACTTTACGGCTGCAGTCATTTAGATCTCGCTCCCGTCCTCCGTTGTTACTATGTCACTTATGTCGTCTACCATTACATCTCTCGGCCTAGCGCCATCCTGGGGTCCTACAACGCCGCGTTCTTCGAGTAAATCAAGTAGTCTAGCCGCTCTGGCGTATCCGATTCGGAGGCGTCTCTGAAGCAGAGAAGCCGACGCTTTGCCTGCACGAATAACACAATCAGCAGCGTCATAAAAAAGTTCATCATCGACTGCGCCATAGTCCCCTGAGCCGCCACTAGCTTTGGTATGTTGCATCAGAATTTCTTCGTTGTATTGTGGTTCAGCTTGGGCCTTTGTAAATTCGGTAACTTCCTTGACCTCTTTTTCGGAAACATATGCGCCTTGAATACGGCGTGGTTTAGATAGTTCGGCTGACATAAAGAGCATATCACCCATACCGAGAAGCTTTTCTGCGCCGCCTTGATCGATAATTGTCCGTGAGTCAGTATTCGAAGCTACAGAGAAGGCAATGCGAGTAGCGATATTGGCCTTGATAAGACCGGTAATGACGTCCACGCTTGGTCTCTGCGTAGCTACTACTAGATGCATACCAACGGCACGTGCCATTTGGGCAATGCGGCAGATCAAGCCTTCAACCTCATTGGCTGAAACAGCCATGAGATCGGCAAGTTCGTCGATGATGATAATAATGAAAGGCATAGCTTCGCCGCCTTTTACCTCGTTGTATTCAGTAATATTACGTTTGCCGGCTGTTTGAAGGACACGATAACGCCTTTCCATCTCAGCCACTGCCCACTTGAGCGCACTAACTGTTTTATCAGGCTCTGTGATTACTGGAGTGAGCAGATGTGGGATGTTGTTATAAAGTGATAGCTCAACGCGTTTAGGATCAACGAGGATAATCTTTAGCTCATCCGGGGTGTTCTGGTAGAGAAGGCTCATCAGGATGGTGTTGATACAGACTGATTTACCGGAACCGGTTGAGCCAGCAATCAGAAGGTGAGGCATCTTGCCGATATCAGCAATTTGAGGATGGCCGGCAGTATCAAGGCCAAGTACGACGGACAGCTTGGATTTACGATTTTTGAACGTTTCAGATGCTAGGATATTGCGCATTCTCACGATTTGAGCTGTTTTATTTGGTACCTCTATACCAACAAGGCTTTTACCTGGGATTGGGGCCTCAATGCGAATAGGGTGCATAGCGAGTGAGAGGGCTAAATTCTTGTCCAGGCTGACAATCTTCTCAAGCTTGACACCGTCATCTGGCTTCAAGGTGTATTGAGTAACTGTAGGGCCGACGTTAACATCAGACATTGAGACTTCGATACCGAAATTCGATAAAGTTTTCTGGATTGTGGAAGCGTTTTCACGAACGTTACCACTATCAGCCCTAGTGGTCATCTCTTCGAAAAGACTCAAATCAGGCAATTTCCAGCCGGAAGCATTAGTAGTGGAGAGAACGGGTTGTTCCATCTTTTCTTGTGCCTTTTTGAAATCAGCAAGATTTGTCTTCGGGGCTGGACCGGTTTCATGGATTTTAATCTCATTTTTACCGTGCTTTTCCTCGCCGTCGTCTTCACGTTTGTGGAAGAAGGCAGTAATGGGCGTGTTGGTAGCAAGAAGAGCACTAGCGACGGCGACCAAAAGAAGTATGACAAAAGAAACTGGAGCGTTAAATATCATCAGCATTAGTTTTTGAATATAAAAACCGATAAGTCCGCCACCGTTTCCCGCATTCGCAATTGAATTTGTTGTGCCAGCACTCATGAAGATGTGGAAGATGCCCGAGAAACAAATTGTCAGCACTGTAAGACCGATTATGGTAACGCTAGTAATTTCATATTCTTCCGGTTTGAAGAGTGAATAACCAATGCCAACGAGTAGGAATGGGAGTATGAAAACCGTCCAACCAAAGGCCAAACGTAAATATTGGTTCAAAAGACTACCCAAACTGCCGCCGAAATTGATTGCACTGACCAGAATGATAAAAGAGAGCGCAAACATCACAATCGCTATGATCTGATTGCGAACGATTGGATCGATAGTTGCAAGTGCGCTAGCCTGTGTTTTTGTCGAGTTTTTATTGGTAGAGCCTTTTGGACGACCCGGACGTCTATGTCTTGCCATTCTAGCCTTTTTTAAACGTGTTTAGTATAGCACTTTTCTAGGTTTGATTAAAGGGAGTTTTGTGGACTATAATTCAAGAATGAAATTAGTCAACGTTTCTGATTACGGAATTAAAAGTATAAATTATTATTGGGCTCGTAAGGAACAATTTAATTTGTCTTTAGACGAGTTAAATTCAGTCGGTATTGCTGGAGATGAAACTCTGGTAGATGCACAGATAATCCCAAGTCTCCTCAGAGCGAATGAAGCTTTTAGAAAACTTGGTTTTGAGATGATTATTAAAGATGGCTACCGGTCAGCGGAACTTTACGATTTAGTGAGAAAGAAACGCTACGAAATTGATGGGAAAGAGAATACCGACAAAACCTTTAGTACGGGTTCGATGCCGCACTCCTCAGGTTTTGTAGTCGATGTGAATCTTATTAGCTTAGAGGATCACAAGGAAGTAGAAATGTGGGATAAAAAGGATTGGCCAGAAGGTATCTTTATGGATTTCTATAGAGACAAAGATGATAGTAAAAGTATTGAATACCAAAGACTTCAAGATTTACTTGTTAATAATATGCAAAAAGTCGGCTTTTGTCTGGGAAAGCGCAGAGAGTTTCATCATTTTGAATATAAAAAATAAGCAGTTTGATAAAAGGCCCCTTTCGGGGCCTTTTATCAAACTTCGATAACTACTGGTACGATGAGTGGACGTCTCTGAGTTTCGTTATAGAGGAAATCGCCGATGTTTTCGCGCAATTTTACCTTCAGATTTTGGAAATTCTGGCCTCCGCCTTCTTTACCAACATTTTCAACGATTCGTTTTACTTCAGCACGAGCACTGGCAACCAGCTTCTCGTTCTCTCTCATATAGATGAATCCACGTGAGATGATATCTGGGCTAGTCATCATCTTGCCGGTCTTGCGATCAAGCGTACAGATTACGACAAAGATACCTTCGGTGGACATTGATTTACGTTCACGAAGAACGATTTCACCAACATCTCCGATACCGAGACCATCAATCAGGATGATGCCGTTTTGGACCTTGTTTTCGCCCATTCTAGCGCCACGGCTATCAAGCAAAATTTGATTACCATTATCGAGAATAAAGATATTTTCATCTGGGATGCCAACTTCTTTGGCAACTTCTGCGTGTCGAACCAACATGTGGCGTTCGCCATGGAATGGAGCGAAGTACTTTGGCATTAGGAAGGCACACATCATTTTGATTTCTTCACGACATGGATGACCGGTGACGTGGGTGCGGCTGCGTTCAGCATCAAAGACGACATTCGCACCTTCGCGGAAGAGGTCATCGATTACGGCTGTAATCGAGTTTTCATTACCGGGAATTGGTGAACTCGAGAAGATGACAGTGTCACCTTTTTTGATTTTGATGCTTTTGTGCTCGCCGCGAGCCATACGAGAAAGCGCTGACATGGCCTCACCTTGTGAACCAGTGCTCATGATCGTGACCATATTGTCAGGGAATTTAGAAATTTCCTGGACACGGACAACCATGCCGGCTGGTACTCGGAGGTACCCTAGACGGACTGCGATTTCTACGTTTTTCAGCAGACTGCGACCCGAGAAAGCTAATTTGCGACCGTGGTCGCGGGCTGAGTCTATAATCATTTGAATACGATTAATCTGAGAAGCGAATGAAGCTACGATGACACGGCCTTTGGCTTTGTCAAAGAGGTCTTCGAAGCTCTGCTCGAGCGATTTCTCACTCATGGAGAAGCCAGGTTGCTCAGCGTTAGTACTGTCTGAAAGTAGGAGTAGGACACCCTCATGAGCAAATTTAGATAGTTTGTCCCAATCAATCTTGCGACCGTCCATTGGTGAATGGTCAATCTTGAAGTCACCGGTATAGATGACACGGCCAAGAGGCGTTTTGATCGAATAACCGACAGCGTCAGGGATGGAGTGAGTGACACGGAAAGCTTCGACTTCGAAGCCACCAAGTTTCAGTACGTCCTTTTCTGGGTCGATGACATTTAGGATGCCGCTTGTGTCGAAGTTGTATTCGGAAAGTTTGGCTTCGATCATACCCATGGTCAGTTTGGTGCCGTAGATTGGGCAACCAAGCTTGGGCCATAGGAAAGGAATAGCGCCGATATGATCTTCATGTCCGTGAGTAATCACGATGCCGCGAATCTTATCTTTCTTGTCCTCGAGGTAGCCTATATCGGGGATGATGTAATCGATTCCAAGCATATCGCTGTCCGGGAACATGAAACCCATGTCGACGATGATAATGTCATCCTCGTATTCATAGACCGTTAGGTTTTTACCGACTTCGCCTAGTCCACCCAGTGGGGTGACCTTGAGGAGGCCTTTTTTGGGGTCCAATGTCTGCGAAGATTGCATATTGGCGTCCGCGTTAGTTTTGATATTCATTCGTCTCAGTGACGGGTCGTCATTGCGCATATTGTTCTGCGGTCTCTGACGTTTTTCTGGTTTTTTCTGAACTTTTTCCATAATTTGGTTTTTAGTTCCTTTCTTTTTCTAGTTTTTCTAGTATTTTTGGTATTTTGTTAAAGTCTTTTATTAATGTTTCTCTCATACCGCCGTTATATAGGGCTGCTGCGGGATGGTAGAGAGCGAGGAAGACTTGATCTCGACCCCATTTCTCACTCCGGAAGGCATTGCCATGATTCTCCGAAATTTTAAGCACAGGGAAGAATCTGTTCATGGCATGGCGTCCGAGAAAGACGATTACTTTTGGGTTAATCAGCTCTATCTGACGTCTGAGGTAGGGCCAGCAAGCCTCGGCCTCTTCTGGAAGCGGATCTCGGTTTGATGGCGGACGGTGTTTCAACACGTTAGCAATGTATATATCCTCGCGCTTCAAGTTTATTCCGGCTAGCATTTCGTTCAAGAATTTGCCTGCGGCTCCGACAAAAGGTTCGCCTTGTTCGTCCTCGCTTTTGCCCGGTGCTTCACCGATAAACATGATGTCAGCGTCCTTGTTTCCGATGCCGACGACATCTTTTGTTTTAGTTTGGTATAGAGAACATCGCTCGCATTTACCTACGAGTTCTGCTACTTCAGTTAATGAACTGGCACGACTAATTTCTTCTTCGGTTACATTCATAAGTTGGAGGAGTCCTAAAACGTTAGATACATTGTAGCAAAGAAAGGCTAAAAAGTCAATGATTACGTGGTGTTATTCGGGTGGGTATCAGGTGGCAGTTTTGTCGTTCTTGTTTGTCTACTAGTTTTCTCCTCCGGATAGGCATAATATTGGGGTATGTTGGTATTCATCGATGATTCGGGAGACCCCGGATTTAAGGTAGAAAAAGGTTCTAGTGCCGCCTTTGTTATCTGTTGCGTTATCTTTGATGATGACTCAGAGGCAGAGAAGACCGCAATAGTTATCAAAGAGTACCGTAGATCTATTTATTTGTCCGACCAATATGAATTTAAGTTCAATAAAAGTAACCGAAGAATTTGCGAAGGTTTCTTGATGGCTGTCCGAGATCAGCACTTTAGGGTTAGGGCAATAGTTGTAAAAAAGGAAAATATAAGAAGCGAACTCCTTAGGGATAATAAGGATTCCTTCTACCGTTATATTGTGAAGATGGTATTAAAGTATAATTTTGGTACGATCACAAATGCAAAGATAAAAATCGATGGCAGTGGAGATCGTGAGTTTGTTCGTGAGCTAACGACCTACCTCCGTCGTGATCTTAACGTAGGCAAGAATCCAATCATCACAGATATAAAGATAAAAAATTCGAAGAATAATGTGCTCATACAGCTAGCAGATATGATAGCTGGGAGTATAAACAGAACTACTCAAGACGCCAAAACGGATAAAGGCGTTTATTACAAGATTATCAAAAGAAGAGTAGAGAATCTCTGGGACTTTAAATAAAAAACGACCCATTTCCTATCCTGGCTGTCCCAGGCACGCCACCATACGGTGACAGTTCGGAAAATGGGTCTTTGTAAGTCTATTATAACGTACTAGGATATAATGTCAAGTCAGCTCTATCCTAAATGAAGAAATAAGCGAAAAGCCTCACATTATTTTCTGTAGTTGTGTATTTAATTCTATTAGAGTGGTGAATAGTTTATTTTGTATTTTTCCAAATCAAGTTAAATAATGAAGTAAATGTTTGGGATATTTCGGCGTCATCGATGATGACTACGCCTTTCTTCTTGCCGTAGGAAGCTATACAAACTTTTGAATCCGCGATACTGATTTCGGCTGGAAATATGTAATCACTCGAGTCGACATATCTGATTTCTCGTAGCAGTTTAGTCCTCTTTATGTCAGTCGCAATTTTTTCACCTTTTGGGGCGATAATTTTCGACTTTATGCCCTTCTTTGTCTGATCCAGAATATGCTCCAGTAGAAAGTCTTCTAGAACTTTGTCCTCGGGCGAACGGAAAACCAGAATCTCTGCTGGTTTAGGATCGAAAAAAGTGCCGCTAAACACGTATTTGATACCTTCAATGCCTTTGAAGTAGGCAATACCACCCTTGGATGAACTTAACTTATATAAATTTGAGAGTTCTGGGTAGAGGTCATTTAGAACTTTTTCTCCTGTTTCAACCTTCAGCTTTTGTGTTTCAAGAAAAGCGCGTAAATTTGTGGGATCAAGTAGACGATAAGTTATTATTTTTCTGTTTGGAATCTTTTCAGCGAGACCTTTCTCGATAAGTTCGCCGGCAATATTATAAGTGTTTTCACGTGTTAGACCCGTGAGTAATGCTATTTGGCT
Source organism: uncultured Candidatus Saccharibacteria bacterium (assembly GCA_964641375.1). GTDB lineage: Bacteria > Patescibacteriota > CPR2 > UBA1875 > CAIMLA01 > CAZXMN01. The sequence goes on along the minus strand of CAZXMN010000009.1, from coordinate 12,002 downwards.
AGGTGTTAGCTCGCCGCGTTCCAAAAGAATGTTATAAACGAGCGCTTCATTTTTGCTCAAGCCAACTTTTTCTAATGGATCTTTATGCATAACTATATTATAAAGAGTTGAATATAAATGTAAATAGACATTTACAATAATATGATTAGCACGCTTAAGAAAGCTAGATAACAGAGTTATTTAATGTAACATAGCATTGACAAAAGTAATTAATTCTGATATAATTCAGCCGTACTTAGAAAAAGACGTACTTTGACATAGGAATAGAGGGAACAATGAATCGTGCAATCGGGCGCAGCGAGAACGATTTCGAAAGTTTAGAGCGTAGGGAGGCATTGGGAAACAGGATCTCCTTCTTACTCTATGTGCTGGGATATGCGCTAATCATAATTGGGTTACTTATAATCGTCCTAACATTTGTATTTTCGAGCTGAAGGAGAAGTCTGATGTGGCAAAGGACGAAAGAGGACTTGAGACATTGGGGCATTATCTTTCTGTGTGTAGCGCTAATAATTGGTACGCTCGTCGCCGCTTACTCGGATGGAGAGCGGGAGCGGCAGAGTGCTACCGGTAGGACTAGAACCGTTGAGCTTAGCCGGAAGGTTATCGTTGCAATTATAAATAGTGACGGCCAAGTTGTCACAAGCAACGGTACAGAGTTCCCAGTCGTAAATATAGAGACTAGATCGTCCAGCCGCATGGTTTTCACGTATGTGACTAAAGACCAAGGTGGCAAGATCGAGTTCAAACAGTACTGGGGCGATCAAGATAACCGGCCCACATTGCTTGAAAAGGGTAGTGAGAACCTAGAAGTAACAACAGTTCTTCAGGAAGAAAACTACTCAAAGGAAAAAGGATATTTCTGGGTAAACGACAAAACTACAACCAGTCTATTCCTTAGGCCAGGGATCATCAAGCGCATGTTCTCTATCGATATCGGAAGGTAACCAAGCCGTCGAGTGACAGCACTAGCTGCCGCTAGGCGGCTTTTGCTTTTTTAAATTAGTATTTTTAGTTCGGCTTTCATGATTTTGAGATCGTAAATGGCAAAGGTGGGTATACCGAATTGGGCCGTTATCTCACCTGGGTTTAGGAGAATGGTTTTGCCGATTTTTTCTTCCCAAGGTGTGTGGGTGTGACCATAGAAAATAATATCAAAGCGGTCATCCTGAGCTAATTTCCGGGCAAAACTGTCATAGTGACAAAAAGCGATTTTGGCACCGTCGATGTTCAGAACGCCATAATCTAGAGAAATTTCAGCATGTTCAGTCCAGAGAGTGCCTCTGTCCAGAGATTCACGGATTTTGTAGTCAGCGTTGCCGAGTGCGATGTAAACCTTCTGTTTCCATGAGTCTAAATATTTGAAGCAATCTTCATCTTGGATATCGCCACAACAAATAATGATTTCCAGTTTTTCAGCATCAATAACAGTCTTAGCTTTCTCAAGATAAGCCATATTGCCGTGAATATCAGAAATAACCGCGATTTTCATACTATATTTTGCTAGGATTTATTAACTTCCTCAAAGGCAGCATTATGTACTTCTGACCTAACGCGCAAAAGCAAATCTTCAGGACTTTCTCCGGGTTTCGGTTGTATGCCGGCGATAACTCTATCAATATTTTGCATTGCCGCAGTCATCGTTTCTCGAGCTTTTATTTTACTGCCGATACTTTCAGCTGAGTCACTTGTCGGTGCTACAAATTCGCTTCCGTCTGGGGTACTAAATTCTCCCGCCATCGATTTTCTCCTTATTACGCCATTATAATATCATAAAAAGAGGCCGTAAGGCCTCTTTTTGAAGATTTCTTTTTTAATTCTCAGAAGGGTTTAACCCTTTCAAAGAGGTGCCGCTCTGAGAAAATTCGATGACGGCTTGAGTGTCTGAGACTTCTCTCAAGTTGATGATAATTTCATTTTCTGCCGGTCTGCCGACCGAATTACCACCCATCCCGAGCTCAAAGGTGCCCACCTGGACTCCGTTTTCGTTATAAATCTCGGCAATTAGGTTATTTTCTGCTCCGTCTTTTTGGACAATTTTGATTGTTGATTTTTCTGTTTTGATTTCAGTCGGAGTTTTGTCTGTGAGATCTTTTGTGATAACTAGTGCTTCCTCTTGGTCAACCTTTTCGACGTCACCTTCAAGGCTCTCATATTCTCCGACGGCTTTCCCCTTGCCTCTGCCAATGACTGTCATCGCATATTCTTCGGGACTAATGCCAGGGCCAAGGTCGTGAGCTCTGGAGGTATCGCAGCCAATTAGAGTAAGCTCATTTCTTGCCTGTTGGATAGCTTCACCTTCGCTGTCACCAATATACTCGTCGCTAGAATTATAAAGCTCTGAGGCTAAATCCTTGATTCTCAGTTGTTCATCCTCACTGAAGTCTTCTTTTTTAGTTCCTTGGAGTTCGGCATTAGCCTCAACGTTTTCTTGATCACCCATATAATGCTCCTTTTATAATGATTATAACAAAAAAAGAGGCCTTGCGGCCCCTTTTTATAGAATTCATGATTATTCTTTTGGTAAAGCTGCCTTCATGGACAGGTTGTTACGCCCTTGTGAATCGATTTCCATGAGTTTGACTTTGATTTCCTGGCCTTCTTTGAGAACGTCAGAAACCTTCTCGACACGTTCGTTTGAGATCTGAGAAACGTGAACCAAACCTTCTTTGCCGGGCATGAATTCGACAAATGCACCGAAGTCCATCAATTTAACGACATGACCGTCATAGATCTTGCCAACTTCCGGTTCGGCAACAATAGATTTGATCCAATTAATAGCCTTATTGGCTGCTTCGCCGCTGGTGGCAGCGACGACAACCGTACCATCATCTTCGATATCAATTTCAACGCCAGTTTCAGCGATAATCTTATTGATGACTTCACCACCCTTACCGATAACTTCACGGATCTTGTCGGGATTAATCTGCAGAGTTGTGAGCCTTGGAGCATATTTGGACAGTTCGGCTGCAGGCTTAACAATCGCAGCATCCATAACGTCCAGGATTTGTAAACGTGCCTTGGTAGCACGTTCCATTACTTCACGCAGGAACTTAATGGTAAGACCCTTCACCTTGATATCCATCTGAATGGCTGTGACACCTTTTCTAGAACCGGCAAGTTTGAAGTCCATATCACCAGCGAAATCTTCTGCACCTTGTATGTCTGTCAAAATCTCATATTTTTTGGAAAGATCACCATTAGTTGTCATAAGACCCATGGCGATACCGGCGATCTGGTCGGTGATTGGTACGCCCGCGTCCATAAGAGCGAGTGAACTACCGCAGACTGAACCCATTGAGCTAGAACCATTACAGCTCAGGACTTCTGATACGACGCGAATCGTATATGGGAAATCTTTCTCAGAAGGTAGTACTGCTTCGAGAGCCTTCTCTGCGAGGAAGCCGTGACCAATAGCTCTGCGGCCAGCACCGATACGGCCTGTTTCGCCGTAGCTAGCTGGTGTGTCGATGTAGTGATGCATATAACGTTTGCTGAATTCCTGATCCATACTCTCGACGAGTTGGGCTTTCGATGGAGAAGCGAGAGTGACAATAGAAAGCACCTGAGTTTGACCACGTTGGAAAATTGCTGAACCATGAGTTCGTGGCAAAATGCTTACTTCGGAAGATAGTTCACGAATCTCGTCCATCTCGCGATGATCGGGACGAATCCCTTCCTCTAGGATGGAGCGGCGAACTTCTGATTTGATAACTTTCTCAAAAGCAGCAGTCAGATCGGCTTCTTCAAATTTATCGACAAATTCATTCTGAACTTCGTCTTCGAGTCCAGCGATGAGCATATTTCGCTCAATTTTGTCTTTGTGACGAATGGAATCGCCGAGTTTAGTGGCCAGAAATTTGGAAACTTCGCCATAAACTTCTTCATTTGGTAGATGGAGCGCAAATTCTTGTTCTTTGACACCTAGTTTTTCGCACATATCTTTCTGAAGTTTGATGACACTTTGGATGGCTTTGTGAGCAAGCTCAAGGGCTTCAGCAACACGGTCCTCAGTCAGTTGATTGGCGCTACCTTCAATCATGGTGATAGCTTCCTCAGAACCGGCGACGAGCAGGTCGAGATCAGATTCAAGCATTTGCTCTTCGGTTGGATTAATGACGAATTCACCACTCACTTGTGCTACACGGACTGCGCCTAGTGGGCCCTCAAAAGGGGCGCCAGTCAACATTAGGGCGGCCGATGCAGCGTTCATGCCCAGGACGGCTGGGTCGATGGTCATGTCAAGCGAGAGTGGAGAGATGATAATCTGAACTTCATTTAGATAGCCTTTTGGAAACATTGGACGGATCGGACGATCAATCATGCGTGAACGCAAAATAGCCAGCTCGGATGGGCGGCCTTCACGCTTTATAAAGCGGGAACCGCTAATCTTACCTGTGGCATACCATTTGTCCTGGAATTCGACTGAAAGTGGGAAGAAATCTTGCCCTTCTTTCACTTTTTTGGAGATTACAACCGTGGCTAGCACGACTGAATCATTGTATTTGGCGACGACTGCCCCGTTGGCGAGGAGACCCATTTTGCCTGTTTCCAGGGTCAAACGGGTACCATTAAAATCTGTCTCGAACGTCGAGACTTTGTCTGAGCTCATAAGTGCTCCTTTCTTTGGAATAGGAGCCAGGGTAAGAAGCGTCTTTGCTCCCTGCTCTGATTCCTATTTCCTTTTTATTAACGAACTAATTACGGCCCAGCACAGGCCAGGCCGATATAAGTTCATTATTTTCTTAGACCCAGCTTCTTGATAAGCGCTTCGTAAGTATCTTTGTTTTTCTTGGAAAGGTAATCGAGTAAACGACGGCGTTTACCAACCATTTTCAGAAGTCCACGACGGCTGTGCTCGTCTTTCTTGTGGGTTTTCAGGTGTTCAGTAAGAAGCTTAATCTTCTCTGTGAAAAGAGCAACTTGAACTTCAGGTGAGCCAGTATCTTTTTCATTACGGGCGACGTCCTTCAAGATCTTTTCTTTTGTGTCTGTGGTAAGTGCCATATCTTTTCCTTCATGCCCGTCCCGAAGTGTAAACCAGGGAGGGTGTTAATATTCATCCGGATCTTTATTATAGTCTATTCCGCCAGTTTTTTCAATGCTTTATCAATCGCGAGTGCGTCCTCGATTCTGTATTCTCCAATCTTGGTTCGACGAAGTGTGGTCAGGTAGGCTCCACAACCTAATCGCTTACCTATGTCTTCTGCAAGAGTTCGAATATAAGTTCCAGAGGAGCAATTCACCCTTATTTTTAGTTGGGGAAAATTGTAGTTAAGAAGCTCAATCTTATAGATAACAACTTCGCGCGGTTTCATCTCGGGAATTTCACCCGCACGAGCCAGCTTGTAGGCTCGCTGGCCATAGACCTTGATAGCACTATAAATAGGCGGGGTCTGAGATATCGTGCCCTGCAGCGTTTCTAGTGAGGTTGAGATGTCCTTCTGGTCGGGTATTTTGTATTCGTGGGGCGTAATCTCTCCCTCGGGATCGCCGGTTGTGCTCATAGCGCCCAGAAATAGTGTGGTCTCGTATTCTTTATCCTGCTTCATATACATGTCTTGTTTCTTGGTCTCATCACCAATGAGTACGATAAGAAGGCCAGTAGCAAAAGGGTCAAGTGTGCCGGCATGGCCGACTTTTATCTTTTTGTTCCCGCTAATTGTTCTAGCAGCGCCGCGAATTTTCGCGACAACGTCAAAACTAGTCCAATCCGCGGGTTTATCTATCAGTAAAACTTGGTTCATAGTATAAGTATATCTCTTTCTGTCATTCCTGCGAATGCAGGAATCCACGGATTTATATAGATTCCTACATTCGCAGGAATGACAATGTGTTTAAAACGAATCGCGGCCGGAAGCCCAGCCAACGACTCGTAAATCGTGGTGGACCCCGGCCGCCAGTTACTTGGTCTCCGTGGATTCGATCTTGATGGAAGTAGCTCCTACCACAGCGGCGAAGAACAACTTCTGGGCATCATGCTCGAATTCTGCAAGATGTTCGCCAAATCCGGCGCGGTTCGCGTTATCGTCGGATATCTCAGCCTCCATGGAGGTCTTGATATCGTCATCTACTTCGCTGATGATCTCGAGAGTCATCACTACCCTCATTTGTGTTCACCTCCCCAAGGAAATCGTGTCGCGCTGGCTAGATGTGGAGCTTGGCCATGATCGCGATCTGGGACGTGACGAAGTAGAACGCGAACCAGCCGAAACCGATGGCGAAGAGGGCGACGCCGACCGCGGCGATGTACGAACCCTTCTTGGTCAGCTCTGTCCTGCGAGGGATGTCGTCGGTCGCGTATGCGCGACCGAGGTAGAGTCCACCGAGTGCCAGCAGCAGCAAGCCGCCACCGATCAGAAGACCGATAAAGATGGCGTTCATGTCTATCCGCTCCTTTACGAGTTGTGTCCTAGCGGACGTGCGGACTGCACGAGAACAAGAGCAGTGCGATCAGTACGACGAGGATGAAACAGGTTCCCAGGATGACGTAGTCCTCCCAGTGCTGCGGGGGAGCGTCCATGACCTTTCGTCTGCTCACGAAAACACCCCCAGCTCTAGCCAGGGTCGAAGTCTCTCGTGTAGCTCGGCCGTGTTCTTTGATCCGGAGATCTTACAGACGACCTGGCCTTTTTCGAAGACCAGGAAGCTCGGAAATGCGAGCAAACCGAGATGAGATGGGGTGTCAGCGTCAGCTGAGATGTTGACGTGACCGAACTCGACAGAGTCGTACTGGTCGGCGAGTTCGCGGATCTGTGACATCGCTTCACGGCAACCGCTGATTGCCGGTGACCAGAAGATGACGATCATCGTCTGACCGTCCAGAAGAGCCTTGATCTTGAAGATCTTGTGCGGCAACTCAGCGATCTGTGCCATTTCTCCTCCTTGCGGTCGGAATCCTGAGTCTGCGCCATGCCCACTTCTTGACGTCCCTTACGATTCCGTATCGGGGCCTGTCTCCGTAGAGCTTCCAGTCGCCATTCTCCAGTAGCTCTATCTGTGGGTCAAGGTAGTAGTAAGAACGTTCCCATCCCTTATCGGTGACGAATGTCATGATCCCCTTCGCGTCGTAGAAACACTCGGTGATTTTACCGCGTGGCTCTGTGACGTTCAGGTGTTCTAAGTGTTGCAGCCCAATGAAGGGCTCGTAGAGACATATTGCCACTGTTTGCCCTCCATTTCCATTTGACTGATTGGTTGTTCACGAGCTGTTCAATGGGCTCGCATCCATCCTTTTGGTCAAAAGTCTTTCCCGGGGGCGCGCTGTTCGCGCGCCCCCGGCCGGTTGTCAGGCATCTCGACTGGGTTACTTGACAAGCAGAGTGCCCCTGCCGAGTATGACGCAGAACTGCTCCACGTCAGCTTCCTCGGGGCAGACACTGATCTTGCCATTGTCGAAATCGACAGGTCCAATCCAGCAGATGTACGCCTTGCGCCAACAGAACTTGTGGTGTGTCGGTCCGTTGTCACGCATCGGGACGAGGCAGGCTAGCGATTCCCCGACCTGGACGTTTGGTGCCACCACCACCATGATGCCTTCGCTGCAGATGATCTCCTCGATCTGCGCCACGTGCTGGAGGTCGTCGTGCAGGAACTCTACGCGACCAATCTCTTCCGCGCGCTGCATGAAGCGAATAAAGTCATCGTGATTCAATTCCACGGTAGTGTCCTCCTCGAATAGTGGCCTGTGTAGTTGAATACGAACTGTGTCTTATCCAACTTCCAGGCCTTCTGAGCGAACTATTTCCAGACTTTTGGGTCTACTGGTTGCTCCCCTTTTTCTTCCACTGGATGACCGGGATTATATCCACGGATTACCTCGCCGATTTGTTGAAGAGCTTCTTTCTTGGAAACATTGTCTTTGATATCAATATTCGGAGTAGGCTCGACCTCAGGAGTGCCAGTACCCTCAATCTCGTCATCAATTGATTTGATTGCCTGAGTGATTTCGTCTTCGTTCGCAGAGGTCATGGCTTGGGGTGTGAAAATCTCATCATATGCCATTTCTTCTTCATGTCCAAAGTCATCGTCGGTACTCTCAATGATTTGGTCCAGTGATGCAAGTTCCTCGGGTGAGGCGGCTATAACGTTATTGTCATCCTCGTGCTTGTCACGGGGATCCACGTGGATTCCTGCATCCGCAGGAATGACTGGTGAAGGAGCGGTTATGACTGCAGGAGTTTGTTCTGTTTCTTCGGCTTTCGCGGTGACAGCACTATCTTTCGAAACTTGTTGAGAACTACTTTGTGCAGGTATTTCAACTTCATGTTTCTCTGTTCTTCCCAGCTGTTTGTCGCGAATCTGTTGAATTTTGGCAACAACCTCGGCTTTTGCTTTTTCTAGAGTTGTTCCGGCCATATCGAAGCCGGCTGCAAGCATGTGACCTGAGCCACCAAATGCTTCAGCTATGGAAAGTACGTCTTGACCGTTCATTCCTTTCAGTTTGCCGGTAATCTTACCCTGTCCAGTTTCGGCAAGAAGCAAAACTACATCAGTTCCAGGAGTGCTGGCAAGTAGTTCGTCAAGTACACCGTGAATTTCTTCGATATTTGATCCTGTTTCCTGGAAATCCTTCGCAGTGATGGTAGAAACAACCATTCTATGAGTTTGATCGTATTCGAGTCCAGCTAGAACACGGCCCCAGAGTTTCAAGGTAGCCAGTGGGCGCGTCTTGTATAGATTCTGGATAATATCTTGCTGGCGCGCACCAGCGGCGAGCATTTGAGCAGAAATAGTTAGAGATTTTGGTGTAGTATTCACATTCTTGAAACTAGCCGTATCGGCAATGATGCCGGTGAGCAAACATGTGGCGACATCTGCGTCGAAATTGCCGGGGCCCATAGCTTCTATTATAGAGACCAGGATTTCGGCAGTCGAAGTGGCAGTCAGGTCAACCATATTTACGGTGCCGAAATACTCATTACCGCTGTGATGGTCGACATTGACGATAGGCGTTTCAAAGAAAAGTTCGGTGTATTTATCATAAACAGCGTCGATTTTCTCGACATCAGGTGTATCCAGCACGAAGATAAGATCAAACTTGAATGCGCCGTTGACGAACTCGAGGTTGTTCTTTTCTAATGAACCGTTTGCCGGAGTAAGAACGATGTTGAGGAAGCCATCTTCTGTGTTGTAGCTAAGTTTCTCGACTGGGAATTTGTCTTTATTAATGCGAATGACGAGATCTCGAGCACCACTTATATCGTTTTTGATTTTCTCGATACCAGGAAGGAAAGTTGTGGCTTCCTCAATCTTTTCGCTGAGAACTAAACTCACTTCTTTGCCTTGTTTGGTAAGTACGCGTTCGAGAGCTAACATACTGCCCACGGCATCGCCGCCAGCATTCTTGTGGCTGACTACCAGAATTTTCTGACTTTGTTTGATCAGTTCGCTGATCTGTTGCTTTGGTGATAATTCCATACTCAATTCCCCAACACCCACCGGTTAATTTGACTGATTATCATAACGCCGGACGAGGGATTTGTCAATATGAAAACCACTTTACCTATAACGCAAAAAGTCCCTCTTACAAGAGACTCTTTGCAAGGTCAGATTCCCAGAAGGGAACCCCAACCAGTCTGTATGACAAAATGCTAGCACACAATATACGATTTGTCAAGCGTATATTGGTGGACCCCGGGGGAATCGAACCCCAAAAACCGGTTTTACAGACTGGTTGGTATACCATTACCACAGGGCCCATCCATTTTAATATTAAACCATTACTAAGCCAAAAGACTAGTGTACAAAAGCGAAACCCCGACTTTGCAAGCAAGTAATTGATTGAGGATTTACTCGCTGCCTAGTCGTGGCATGGGTCTTCTGATGGAGCTAGAGAAGCTTGGAGAGGGAGATCATCGACGGGACGCCTCTTTCTCCCCCAACCACAAGGACATTCGAAGGATCGTTGAGGAAAGAATCAGCCATCGCACGGGCCTCGTCGTCGTTCTCGGCCTTGAACTCGTGCGCACTCTCGCTCCAACAGATCTCGTGGCCTGGTCCATCGTCGTCGTCGAACTCGTACGGACTGTCATACTTGAGAACGTAGGTGGAGAGACTGGCATCTTCGATACTGGCAGAAACCAGTCCGTCTTGTGCATCAGGCATCTTTCTCAACGCTCCTCTCGGAGTACAATAGTTACGGAGGAGGTGCTAGGCCCCTCCTGCCTTCGGTGGCAGTATAGCAAGTCACCCGTGAAAAATCAATATTATTAATAACTAAAAAGTACTTGACACTCTAAGAGGTAGAGTGCTAAATTAGTATCTGTTAGCAGTCATGCAAACCGAGTGCTAGGAGAGATATAGTATAATGGATATACGTAGAGAAGCCATACTAGATGCGATTATTCGCGAATATATCGAGACAGCTGAGCCAGTCGGTTCACTGACACTGGTGGAGAAGTTTGATTTGCCGTTTTCTCCAGCTACGGTTCGTGGGGAAATGGCTGAGCTGGAACGAGAAGGTTACATTATGCAGCCTCATACTTCAGCTGGTCGTGTGCCAACTGAGAAGGGATACAAGCATTTTGTGAAGCTAATACTTTCCGAATCTCAGGTACTGACGGTGAGGGACGAGAAGAAAATCAAGCAACAGATGCTGAATCAGCACGTTCGTTACGAGAAACTCCTGGATTTAGCTGCTAAAACATTGGCGGAGGCCACGGGATGCGTGGGAATAGTGGGTCTTTCAGGGCTAATTTACTCTCATGGACTGGCGAATCTCTTTGGTCAGCCGGAATTCAAAGATGCTGAAAACGTGGAGAAGGCCGCAGAAGTTCTAGATCGCATGCACGAGCTGATTGGTGAAATCCCACCGCTTACAAATCCACTGGTATTTGTGGGCAGCGAAACGCCACTTGGGCGCTCATCTGGTTGCTCACTGGTTGTATCAGGGTTTGAAACGCCTTATGGCACGACAGGCCGAGTTGCAGTTTTGGGGCCAACTAGAATGCCATATTCCAAGGTTATCTCGGTCGTGGAAGAAGTTAAAGAATTGTTAGAAGCACTTGGTAGTAAATATGGAGAAGAATAATGGCTAAAGAACCGAAAGAAATGAAGAAAACTAAGGAATCTGAGAAGTTGCAGGTTGAATTTAACGAACTGAAGTCGCTTTTGCAGCGCACGCAGGCTGATTTCGTCAATTATCGTCGTCGTAACGAAGAAGACAAAGCGGCCTTCGTGAAGTTTGCAACTGCTGACCTAATCGAACAAATTCTGCCTGTAATGGACAATTTTGCTCTAGCTGCGAAGCACGTTCCATTTGAGATTGAGAGTAATTCTTGGACGCAAGGCGTGCAAGCGATTGAGAAACAGCTTGAACAGATTCTACTCACAAACGGCCTTGAGAAGGAGGAAGTCGAAGGACAAATCTTCGATCCAACTCTTCATGAGGCAGTCGGTGAGTTAACCGATAAGACAAAGGAAGACTGCGCCATAGTCAGCGAAGAAGCCCCAGGCTATATGCTTGATGGCAAGCTGATACGACCAGCCAAAGTAATAGTTAATAAGTTAAATAAGTAAAAGAAGGAGATTAAGATGGGTAAAATCATCGGAATTGACCTAGGTACAACCAATTCGTGTATGGCTGTGATGGAAGGCGGAGAGCCGAAAGTTATCTCAAATAGTGAAGGTAATCGCACGACACCATCCATAGTGGCTGTCACCAAAACTGGTGAGAGACTGGTCGGCCAAGTGGCTAAGCGCCAGGCTGTCATCAACTACGAGAACACCGTGTTCTCGGTAAAACGTTTGATCGGACGTGGTTTTGACGATCCTGAGGTTCAGAGAGACCTCAAACTGATGCCTTACAAGATTGTGAAATCAGGTGCTGGCGTCAAAGTTAAGATGGGCGACAACGAATACAGCCCAGCAGAAGTATCGGCAATGATCCTTGGTAAGCTGAAGGCAGATGCAGAATCTTACCTCGGTGAACCTGTAACCGAAGCGGTTATTACTGTGCCGGCATATTTCAATGACTCACAACGTCAAGCGACCAAAGATGC
>CAZXMN010000008.1:24235-31374 GCA_964641375.1 uncultured Candidatus Saccharibacteria bacterium | reverse complement strand
TCTTGGCGCCGAGCGCGAGATATTTTTTCGGATGTTTTAGGAAGTCCACAATTTCAGATAATTCTTGCTTGGCTTCTGTAGCACCGGCGACATCAGCAAAAGTCACTTTCTCTTTGGTGGCATCTGCTAGTCTGGCGCCCGATTTACCGAAGGACATGGCTTGATTGTTGCCACCTTGCGCTTGACGAAGCATAAGCCAGAAGAAACCGATAATCAGGACTGTTGGTAGTAAGTACTCTAGCAGCGTAATCCAGATGGAATTATTGCTACTTGGTTTGATATTTAGCGTAACCTTGCCTGGATCGGCGCCGAAATCTTTGAGTGTGGTAGTAATGTCTTCATTTGTACCGATTTGTGAGACTTGGGTTTTACCGTTATTTAGATCAATCGTGACATCAGTGCCATTTACACTGATATCTTTCACTCCACCGCTTTTGACCTCGCTAGCGACTTGACTGATTGGAACCTGTTCGGGCTTTGGAGCTTGATTTAAATATGTCAATCCAGCTGCAACTATCAACACGAAGACAATGACATAAATCAAATTGGCATATTTATTTTTTAGTGGTTTCATTTTCTACCTCTTCCAGGCTTATTTTATATAAATTAGTTTTACACTTTGGTTGATATTCAGATTTTGCTACTTTCGGTACCCAGATAATCTCATTGTTTGTTTTTCTAGCGAAGATGGGGTAATTAACTCTTTTCGCTCTATCTATTTTAGCATCTACGAACAGGTCTTGCAGTTTTTTCTTGGCTCCGAGGCCTTTCTTGGTAATTAAGTCCCCAGGTCGTCTGGTGCGAACTAGCAAATCCTTAAATGTCTCTTCGTCAACAACAAGAGAAAGTGGTGTTTCTTCTTCGGTCGCGGCCAATCTATTTGTGTTGACAGTCCAGCTACCGAATTTTTGAAGCCCGAGGCTTACTTTCTTTGTGCTTGGCGTCGAAGGAACATTATGCTCTTTTTTGTTATAGAAATCAAGTCTATCGTAGGCACGCCGAACCGTGACCCCACCAGGTAAATCAAGATTTTTTGTTCCATTATTATCTGAAATTATCTTTTTAATGGCTGATAAATGGCTGAGAGAAAGGTCTTTTCTGTCGCCTTTGACTTCCTCATACATTAACCCGAGGACCTCATAGAGTAGGGGTTTATCCAGATGACGCAACTTTTCAGCGGATGGTTCTCGCATGATTCGATAGGCTTCTTCTTTGAAATGATTATCAATGTCGTTTTGCAGGCGAGCCGTGCGGCCAAGTGCATTCAGGAATTCAGGATTTAGACGCGAGAGCATAGGTAGCAGACGGTGACGAATATAATTCCTATTATAATTAGTATCACGATTGGTTTGATCTTCGTGCCATTCAAGTTTTTCGGTAACCGCGTAACTTTCAACTTCGGCGCGGCTAATATCCAGTAACGGACGTAGGATTTTGCCATCACGAGGCTTCATGGCTGCTAAACCAGCCGGGCCGCTTCCGCGTACCAAGTTTAGCATCAATGTTTCCGCTTGATCATCTGCGTTGTGGGCAAGTGCCACGAAGTCAGCTTTATTACTGTTCGCAGCGTCGAGCAAGAACTCCCGTCGCGCGTCACGTAATACCTCTTCCAGGTTTCCCGACGTTTGCTTTCCTAATGTCTTCGAAATATACTTGAACTCATATTTATGAGCGAGAGTTTTGACCAACTGCTCGTCTTCTACTGCCTCTTCCCGGACCCCATGATTCACATGGGCGACAATTATCTTCAAATTTAATTTTGATTTTGCAAAAAGATCCAGCATTGTCACTGAGTCCACGCCACCAGAAATACCGAGAACTATTGTCTGACCAGCCTTCAAGCCGCAACCTACCAAGTTATTCTTGAATTTTCTGGTGAGTCCATTGATATTTATGTTATTCTGAAATTGTTTCAGGGTCTCTCTCGCAGGGTTTTGCAATTCTTCATAACAATTTCGACACAAAACTTGTGAATTCTTGAGTTCTTTTTCTAATTTTTTTAAGTTAGAATTCGCAAGCACATTGGAGTCGACATGCAGAGATTCACCCGTCTTGCCATAAAAAGAAAGTGCGGAGAAGCTGAAAGAATAGCCACAACGTTCGCATTTTCCCCCGTGACTTGCAACTAAGTTAGCTTTTCTTATCTCGGCACGTTGCTTTTGCGCCTTATAACTGAGGAAGTATTGATTCTTACAGTTAGTACAGCAAAACAACCGCTGTTTTCCAGATAGGGGCTTTTTGCAGACTATACAGTTAGATATAATGTTCATAACTGAATTATAACACAGATTCTTGCCCGAAAGCGATTATTTTGCTATAATCAACACGTTCCCGGGCCTGTAGCTCAGTTGGTTAGAGCAGAGAACTCATAATTCTTTGGTCGTTGGTTCAAGTCCAACCAGGCCCACCATTAAATAATGCCTTTCTGTAGGCATTATTTTGATATAGCATAAAACGCGTTAGAACCTCCTTTAATTATATTTCTTGTTTTACCACGACCTTTGACCTAAAATAATCCTATTAGGGAGGAATAAATGGACGAAACGACTAAAGAAGCTTTTAACTGGCAAAGGTTGCTAATCACCACGGGGCTAGTACTCGCAACTGCCGCCATAGTTGGTGGTGGTATCTGGTATTTCATGAACCAGAACGAAGTAGCCCAAACAAAATCGTATAACGACTCAGTGGCATCGTTACAGAAGCAGATTGATACACTAAACAAGAAAGTTACAGCCCAAACAATGACTAGCTCAAGTAGCAGCAACTCAACGACTGCTAGCAGCAGCTCCTCAACCGAGACCAACGACCAAATATTTAACGATGTTTCAACTCAACTAAAGTTCTCACGTAGTGAGGTTACCTATTTCAGAATATGGGGGCAAGATAAGGTTCAATATAGCCTTACTAGCTCTGCGGGTGTTGGAGGTGGTACAGCTTATGCTTACAAGGAAAATGGTAGTTGGATCGCCGTTCAGGGAGGACAAGCAGTTAATGATTGCTCGGTTTACTCTTCGGTGCCTGAACAGTATCGTCCTATCTGCACACAGGGCACGAGCTCCACTCTTTACTACGCAGCCTCAGACAACACAAGCTTAAACTATCCAATATCAAGTGCGGTTCATTATATAGGTCAGTAACAAAACAACTGGACCTAATTCAAGAACCCAGCAAAACAGAGCTGGGTTCTTTTATATACAAAAACAGTTCCAAACTTCATCTACCACGCTCCACCAAAGTAAAGATTGCGTCCAAACAGGCGCTTTTTTCGTGTACAATTAGCTCATGATAAAAAAGTTAACAAAAGCATCAAAAAAACTTGTTTCTTGGATATTTTTACCGATATATTCGGTATTTTTGGTGCTCGTTTACTTTATAGTGGTTGGACCAACGAAGCTTTTTGGAAGTAAAAGTACGAGGATGATGGGCGGGAATAAACCGCGCTGGAAAGAAATTCAGAAAGGTGGCAATGACTACCAGCAATTCTGAAAAGTCGGTATATATTCTCGGAATTAGCTGCTTTTATCATGATGCCGCAGCCACTTTGATCCGTGATGGCGAAATTGTTGCAGCCGCTGCCGAGGAAAGATTCACTAGAAAGAAGCACGATAACAGTTTCCCTACAAATGCTATTAAATATTGTCTAGAATCCCAGAGAATTACGGCGAAGGATCTAACTTATGTCGGATTTTATGAGAAACCGCTTCTGAAGTTCGAAAGAGCTCTCTTTCAGCACATTTCTTTCTTTCCGAGGACACTTAAAAGCTTTGTTGTCACAACACCTTTCACAGTCACAAACAAATTGAGATTACGAAAGGTCCTGAAGAAGGAAATCGGGTATCGAGGTGATGTCATTTATATAAAGCACCATCTCTCGCATGCGGCGAGTTCTTTCTATCCAAGCCCATTTACCGAGGCAGCGGTTCTGGTCGCCGATGGAGTGGGTGAATTTGCAACTACTTCATTCGGGACAGGTACTGGAAATGAGCTGAAGATGAAGGGTGAAATCGACTTTCCGAACTCACTGGGTTTGCTGTATTCGACTATTACGGCTTATTTGGGTTTTGCTGTAAATAACGACGAATTCAAGGTTATGGGACTGTCAGCTTATGGTGATACGAATCCGAAGACGAACATTTATTACCCAAAGATGAAAAAGCTGATTTTGCAATCTGCAGACGGGAGTTATTCTCTTGATATGACATATTTTAGTTTCCAGTATGGCGAGAGAATGCCATCTACGAAAATGCTGGAGCTTTTCGGTGGGCCGATCCGAAAACCAGGGGAGAAATTGACTCAGACACACAAAGATATTGCGGCGGCTCTGCAAATGGTGACTGAAGAAGTGATACTGAGTATCTTAAACCATGTTCAGAAAGTTACGGGTTTAAAAAACGTGGTTCTGGCGGGTGGCGTAGCTCTGAATAGTGTCTGCAACTCCAAGATTCTTGCTGAAATGAAGTTTAAAGACGTTTGGATAAATCCAGACCCGGGTGACGGCGGTGCGAGTATGGGCGTGGCGTTGTATATCAATCATTCTTTGCTTGGAAATAAGCGAAGACCCTTCGAAACTACTTATCTTGGGCCAGAATTTGCGAGCGATGAAATCCGAGAAATTTTAGAGAAAAAAGGTCTCCAGTACGTTTATTTTGAAAATGAGGAGAAACTGATGGAGACCGCCGCAAAATTAATTGCCGATAGCAATGTCATTGGCTGGTTTCAGGGCCGAATGGAGTGGGGTCCCAGAGCACTTGGAAACAGAAGTATCCTTGCGAATCCAGGTAATCCAAAGATGCAGGATATTCTGAATAAAAAGGTCAAACATAGAGAAGAGTTTCGCCCCTTTGCGCCAGCGGTTTGTGACGATAACCTGAATAACTTTTTTGTTCAAAAATACCTTTCAAATAATCTTTCACGTTTCATGTTGACCGTTGCTAAGGTAAAAAATGACTGGTGGGCCAAATTGCCAGCCATTACCCATATTGATAAAACTGCTAGAGTTCAGACTGTTTCCCGAGATGAAAATGAGCTGTTTTACGATTTGATAAAGGAACTTGGAAAACAAACTGAAATGCCCGTTGTCATCAATACTTCGTTCAACCTAAACGGAGAACCGATTGTTTGTAATCCCGAAGATGCGTTGAAGACTTTTTTTGCCACCGAGATTGACTATCTTTTCCTCGGAGACTTTTTATTATCAAAACACAATGCTAAGATTAGAGAAGAATGAGTGCAAGCAAGAATGACAGTCTAATAGTCGAAATCTGGAAATTTATCAAGTTTCACAAACTTTGGTTTATTATCCCGGTCGTTGTTTCGGTTGTCATCGTTGGCTTGGTTGTGATTGTGGCTCAAAGTGGTTTGTTAACTCCATTTATCTATGTCCTCTTTTAAGTCATATATCAGGGAAATCGGTTTAGGGTTTCTTTTTTTATTTGTTTTTCTTGTTATCCTTGAACTCATGCTCCGGCTAGCTGGTTTTGCGTATAAGGAGTACATGATTGCTCACACACCGAAACCTGACCAAAGTAGCTGTAGGATCATGGTTTTAGGAGAATCAACCCCCTCTGAGTACACCGCGGGCTACAAATTAGAGGGAGTGGGCAAGGATGATTTGTTTCCGTATATTATTGAGAAGAGTTTGTCAGAAAAGTACAAGGTAAAGGTATATGATCTCGCTATTCCGGGTACCACAAGCTCAACAATTTCACAAAATCTTGAAGCACAAATGATCGAGTATAAACCAAATCTAGTGATTTCCCTTCTTGGTGCCAATGACAGAAATAAGTTTTTGAATGGTTTGAACATTCGCCTGATTGCCGGGAGAATACTGATGCCGCAGTTCGTTAGCGATTTGCGGGTATACAAATTGGGTGTAGCTATCTACGATATGCTTAACGGTGACGTCAGGGTTGAACATGGAACTCTTGTTTACCGTTCAAATACCGGTAGTGACGCTGAATCGAATGCTGAACTTGCCACCGGCAAGGAACAAGAGCTTGAAGGTAAACAGCTTGTTACTAACTATGAAAAAATAATTGATTTAGTGCGGAAGTATCACTCGACAATTGTCCCAATAACATATTTACACTCTTATGCTGACCTAAATGATGATTTTAAAACTATAGAGGATGCTGAAAAGGTAAACTTTATTGATCTCTCTGTCCAAAATGCAAGTACTGTCCATCCCGATTGGTTTCTAGCGAGTGATCATTGGCACCCAAGCAAAATCGGTCATCAGATAATGGCGACTGGAATTCTCGATTATTTTGCAAAGAATAACACGATTGAAACAGTCTGCAAAGGGTATGAGAAATAGTCTGAAAACATCCTAAATATTGATATTTTCGTGTACAATAGAACGCATGAGTGAACAAGTTACGGTGGTGGTTCCTGCCTATAATGAGGACGTACGGATTGGTGCAGTTTTGAAACCACTTATTCGGGCTCGAAAGAAAGGGATAATCTCTGACATTATAGTTGTAGACGATGGTTCAGTAGATCGGACCGTAAAAGTTGTGTCCGAATTTCCAGTAAAGCTAATTAAGCTAACCCGTAATTATGGAAAAGGCGCTGCCCTCCATGCTGGAATTAATGAGTCAAAAACTGACATTGTTCTATTTCTGGATGCCGATCTTGTCGGTCTCCAGAATATGCATATTGAAAGGCTGACAAAACCAATTGTCGATAATCCAAACCTAGGTATGACCACTGGTATATTTCGAAAAAGTGGTTTCGTAGCAAACTTTGGAAATATGCTTCAATCTCTCTCGGGTCAAAGAGCTGTTCGTAAAACTTGGGTTCAAAATGTTCCCGGACTTGAGAACTCTAAATACGGAGCTGACTCGCTAATGAATCGTTATGCCAAGATTCATGGAATCAAGACAGTCAAAGTCTACATTGATCATTTGAGTCACGTTTACAAAGAGCAAAAGCATAACTTCTTTATTGGGTTCTTTCATTATCGGATGAAGATGTATTTGGAAATATTTGCAGTGAAATTTGGTTTTAAATTAAGTAATAAAAAATGTGAGGAAACTTATGTGTCTAGCGACGCCCATGAAACTCTCAAAAATTGAAGGCGAATACGGTTTTGTTGAACATAATGGCAAAGAGTACCGAGTCGAACTTTCGCTCATTGA
>CAZXMN010000008.1:0-24135 GCA_964641375.1 uncultured Candidatus Saccharibacteria bacterium | reverse complement strand
GTCCCATCTGGGGCTAGCGGCCTTTCGCTTATTGCTCTATAATTATTCTATAAAGAGAGGGTAAATGCCTAAAGTTTTGATTATTGAAAGCGACGAAGGAGCCAGGTATCTGTATGATATCGCTCTTAAGTTTCAAAAACTTGAGGTAGAAACTGTAGAGACCATGGCAAAAGCCATTGATATCGTAGGAGATTATCAGCCTGATCTTTTATTACTTGACCAGATGGTTCCTGATCTCGATAGCGTCAATTTAATCGCAAGTTTAGAACGTTTAGTACCAGATAATATGCCAGTGATTATTGCCACAAACCTTTCTGACGAGAAGCATACCGAACGTGACGAAGTAAAAATTTTGAATGCTTTTGAATATCTTGTTGCCGGTAAACACACAGTCGGAGACGTCATTCGTTCATCCAGAAGGGCCGTCAAAATATGATCAAAGTTATAATCGTCGATAACAATCAGGGAGTTTGTGATATGTACGCCGATACTCTGAAATGTGCCGGTTACGATGTCGAGTGTCTCAATGACGAAGAAATAGCAGTAAAACGAATTTGTAAGGAACAACCCGATCTGGTTCTGTTGGATGTTCTCATGCCGAAAATTAATGGTTTACATCTCCTGGACTTAATATTGCATGATCCTTGTCATAAAAAAACGGTTGTGGCTATGCTGACGGAACTTACAGATGAAGGTGTTCGTGACAAAGCCCTGGCCATTGGGGCAAAAGATTATATCGTGAAATCAGAAACAAACATGGCTGATTTATTAAAAAGAATCGACAAGGTGCTTTCCTAATGAGTCTCACTATCCATACAAAAGATCTGAGGCACTTTCTCGAGGAAATTATCGAGAAGTATCCAACATATGGGCCGGTTGAAGATAAGACCGCAACAAATGCGCGTTTTCGTTTTGCCCATCTCGTAAAGGCGAGTGATTTTGTGCTCCAGTATGGACCTACAGTAATTCCGCCCAAAAAATATCTTTTTCCGGCCCGTGAAGATATCTTTCGTTTTGAGGGCGGTGAAATATTGCCTCCGAGTAATAAGGAATTTGTTGTTTTCGGTGTGAACAAGAAAGATGGGGAGGGGCTATTTTATTTAGACCAAGTATTTGCCGAACCCATAGTCGATGAACACTACCAGGGAAAACGTAAAAATATGCATCTTATAATTATTGACGCTTTGGCTCCTTCAAATAATGTAAATTGCGATTTATACTTCCAAATAATTGGCAAAGATCACTTGGCGGCTTATTCTTATACGGAATTTGGTGAAAAATTACTCAGTGGGAATAAATATTTCGGATATGCCAGTGAAGTTGGTGAAATTTCTGTTCGCCACATGCCCGATGACGTTCTATTTCATCCCAGACTTGCCGAAATCATTGAAAAGTCCAAAGAACATCCGGTTTGGGATAGACTTGCGGAAACTTGTTTTGCGTGTGGAATTTGCTCATATGTTTGTCCTCTTTGTTATTGTTATGAGCAAGACGACAGACTTGAGATTACTGAAAATGTTGCTCAAGACCTGGAGGGTAGTCGTGTGAGGCGTTGGGATTCATGTATGCTTCCTGATTTTGCGGCTGTTTCGTTCCATAACTTTCGTCCTGAGGTGAAAGATCGAATCTATAATTGGTATTACCATAAGTTTGTCAGAATGCCTAGAGAGTATGGTTTTCCAGGCTGTGTAGATTGCGGTCGTTGTATAGAATTTTGTCCGGCGAAAATAAATTACAGAGAGGTTTTGAAGGAGCTTATTCACGATGAAAAGCGAAAGTAATATGCCTTATAAAGTTGAGGTTATGAAAGTTACGGGCTTGAATGCTCAGACGAAATCTATTCGTTTCCATTTCGTGGATAATAAGGTTTCGAGAGAGTTTACTTTCGTACCGGGACAGTTCGTCATTGTTTCAGTCCCTGGTTTTGGTGAAGCGGCCCTTACTATTACGACGGCGACACTAGAACTACCAGAGTTTGAGATTGCTGTTCGTAGTGTCGGCAATACTACTCAGGCTTTGCATCGTTTAAAAACCGGGGATATTGCCTATATTCGTGGCCCGCTTGGGGAAGGCGCACCATTTGATAAGTTCTATGGCCAGGAATTATTGACAATCGGTGGCGGTATCGGTCTAGCGCCTCTTCGTTCTATTATTCACACTGTACGCAATAATGCTCCACTCGCCGGTAGTTTCAAGATATTATACGGTGCAAAAACACCTGAAGATTTGATTTTCAAAAACGAGCTGAACAGCTGGAATAAGTTTGCCGAAACACATATTACGGTAGATAGTGCTGATAGTGAATGGCGTGGTGAGACAGGAATGATTGTTGATGTACTTAAAAAAATAAAGGTTGATAAAGACGCAGTGGCAATAATCTGTGGACCGCCGATTATGTACGAGGGTTTGGTAAAAGAATTACTTTCTAAAGGTCTTCTCGAAGAGAATATTCAGCTTATGCTTGAACGCAGAATGCGTTGTGGAATCGGGAAATGCCAGCATTGTACTTGTGGGGATAAATACGTATGTGTGGACGGTCCAACCTTTAGTTGGAAAGATTTAAAAGATAACTGGGAAGCGTTTAAATAATGGCAAAAGGAAAAAACAATTTAAGAAAGCTAAAAATAGCTGTTTTTGATATGACTGACTGTGAAGGTTGCGAAGTAGTGATGATCGGACTTCGAGAGAAGCTTGTCCACCTGGCCGAACAAACGATAATTTCTAATTGGCGCCTCGCCAGTCACAATACAAGTAGTGGTTCCTTCGATGTCACTTTTATTGAAGGTTCTCCAATAAGTGAGTCAGACATTGAAGTTGTCAAACAGGCCAGAGCGGCTTCAAAGGTTGTAGTTGCTCTCGGAAGTTGTGCTGTTCTCGGGGGAGTTCAGGCTGCACTTGGTGTAAAGGCTTGGCAAAAGGGACTCGTCGAAGTTTATGGCAAAAGTTACAAAACCAAAAGTAAACCACCGAGACCGTTATCATATTATATCGATGTCGACTATATCATTCCCGGTTGTCCGGTAAACGCAGATGAGCTTGCTGATTTCATTGCCTCACTTCTGGCAAATCGGAAGCCAAGTGAGATTAGATACCCAGTTTGTTTGGAGTGCAAAGCGCGTGAGAATGAATGTCTCTTGCTCGAAGGTCAACCTTGTTTAGGACCTGTTACAAAAGGCGGTTGTGAAGCGGCTTGTCCTTCACGTGGACTCCGGTGTTGGGGCTGTTTCGGGGCACTCAGGGGCGGAAATCCGAAAGCCCTTAAGTCTGATTTTGAGAAAAAGTTTGGCAAGGACAGGACTGAACAATTACTCGGTACTTTTTTTACAGAACAGGCTGAATATAAAGAATTATATCCGAAGGAGAAATAATGAGTGATTCTGTACTAACTAGCAATATTTGTCGTATTGAAGGCCATGGCAATCTGAAGCTTGATTACAAGAATAATAAAGTTAGCCTCGCCATAGATGAAGGTGAACGGCTTTTTGAACAACTTGTTTTGAATCATCCGTATGAAGACGCGCCATTTATCACAGCTCGTATCTGCGGTGTTTGTCCGACAGCACATGTTTTGGCATCGATTGATGCAATTGAGACAGCTTTCAAGGTTGAAGTTACTCCAAATATTGTCAATCTGAGGAAAGCATTACAGGCTGGTCAGACTATTCAGTCTCATGCTCTTCACCTGTTTTTTTTGGCATTGCCAGATTATATGAATGTCTTAAATGCTATTCAATTACACGAAGAAAATCCTGAATTATTCAAGGCCGCTGTGGCTCTTAAGAAACTAGGGGATGAAGTTGTCGAAGTGATTGGTGGGAGAGCCGTTCATCCTGTGGCACCTGTTGTTGGCGGTTTTCTAAGCGTGCCCAGTGATGAAAAATTAAAGAAACTGATTAACGATCTAGAATCTCACCTGCATTTGGCATTAGAAACAGTAGAACTTTTTGCCGGTTTTCATTATCCGACGCTGAAGCGTGAAACTGAGTATTTGATGTCTAGAAATAGACGAATTATTTCAAATAGAGGTCTAGATACGCCTCTTGAAAATTACGCCTATGCTTTTAAGGAAAATGTTCGTGCAGGCTCGCAGACGAAATATGGTACCAGAGACGGCCATGGTTTTATGGTTGGTTCACTCGCACGATTGTCATTAGACCATGATTCATTGCAACCGAAAGCAGCTTATGCATATCACAAGATTTGGAATAAAGATTTTCCAACTTTTAATAGCTTCCATAACAACATCGCTCAAGCTATAGAGATGGTCAATTTAATCGAAGAAGCCGTTCTTGACTTGAAAGCTGTGCTTGTGGACAAGAACAAACTTTTCCGAGTTCCTTTTGTCGTCAGCGCTGGGTCAGGTGTTGGTGCGGTAGAAGCGCCTAGAGGAACGCTTTATCATTCGGTTAAAACAGACGAAAAGGGGCAGATAGTCCTTTATGATATTGTTACTCCTACGGTGCAAAACCTAGTAAACCTGGAGGAGGATGCTTCCGAACTAATGAAGCAAGAAAATGGAAAGAATCCTGAGAAACTGTATAAAGAAATAGAAATGCTAGTCCGTGCCTATGATCCTTGTATTACTTGTTCTGTGCACTAAAATATCAAGATGAAGCTACTTTTACATACATGTTGTGGTCCTTGTTTTCTCGGAGTTTGGGAAGATTTAAAAACCAAGGAAATTGAGGTCACAAATTACTACTTCAACCCAAATATTTATCCAAAGGATGAATCTGACAGACGTTTGGAAGGTCTTCAGACCGCGGCAGGAGGGAGAAGTAGTGTTATCGTAGCTGATTATGATCCTGAGAAATATTTACAAGCGGTTAAAGGTCTTGAAAATGAATTTCCAAAACGCTGTACTCATTGTTATAAATTGAGGTTAGAAGAAACCGCCCAATATGCTAAAGACCACGGTTTCGATGCTTTCTCAACAACATTGCTTGTCAGTCCATATCAGAAGCACGAAGTTTTGAGAAGTCTTGGGGAAGAAGTCGGGGACAAATATGGGGTTGAATTTCATTATACTGATTGGCGTCCCTACTTTAGAAAAGGACAGGAAGAGGCGAAGTTTATTCCGATTTATAGGCAAAAGTACTGTGGCTGCATATTTCCGTTTGAATCTATAAAATAATACTTTATACTTCCTCACTTTTATTCTATACTACTAAAGAGGGTGTAATGGCAGTTTTCTTACTTATTTATATTATCATCTGTATCATCTGGGCTTTCTGGGCCGGTATACTAACGTATTTGATTTTACGTTATCGTTATCCTGATAAATCGGGGATTGCGTTTTTAATTGTTTTTTGGGCGTTATCAATTGCTATTTTCCTAATATCAGCAATTTTTATCTCTCGTGCAGATTGGGTAACGGTGCCCTCAATCTTTAAAAGCGTAACCATGAGTTTTAGGGGATAATATGCAAACGAAATATTTTGAGTCACAGCAACCAGACGAAGATGTAGTGTTACTTGTCCGTAGGCATAATATAGCCCTGATGCCCATCTTGGCTATCTCTACCTTGGTTTATATTATTGGTCTAATCATGGCGTTTGTTCTGCCTTTCGCAATTCCTGCGCTTGTCTCCGGTTTTGTCTTTAATGTTTATGTTCTAATTGTTAGTTTAGTTTTTCTTTTTAATACAATCTTCCTTTTTAATAACTGGGTTTTGCATTATTTACATGTTGCGATATTGACTACAGAGCACTTTGTCGAGATTAACCAGGTCGGCCTTTTTTCGAGAAAAGTGTCTGAAATGACATTGGAAAAAGTTCAGGACGTTAGCGCTTCACAAAAGGGGCTAATCCACACCATGTTTAATGTGGGCGATGTCGAAGTAGAGACCGCAGGTGAAACTCCGAATTTCGTCCTGCAGTTTGTGGCAGATCCGAATGGAGTCTCCCAGAAAATTATGGAAACCGAAGAGGCCTTTTGTAGAAGGAACGGAACTAGGACTTCTGGCACTAGTCCAAATGTAAATACGAATCAATATAATGGACAAATGAATAGTACTATGCCTCCACAGAACCCTCAATACTCGGAACCAAATATTGAATACCCTGGAGACCAACAGAATACCAACTAAAAATGTTAAACATTTTTAGTTGGTATTCTGTTCTAAGACTTATTACTGTTGCTGAGCAACGACGGAGTAAGTTTTATTAGGAGCAGTGCCAGAAATATTTTCGCCTGAATCGCCTTGATTTTTGAGAATAAAGCTTAGGGTATATCCCTCTGGAGCGGTTGTGTGTTTATAGGTGAGACTGGTTACGTCAACAGTATTACTGAGAAGTTTTGCATCTACTAGGATGTTTTTCATTGTTGCGGCGTCGGTTGCTGCAGGATAAGTCGCATTATTGTCTAAGAAGTATTGTTCAAGGCCTTGTTGTACGGTGGCAACAGTCATCTTCTGTTTTTTATCTTGGTTTTTATTATTAGAGCTGTTAGCAACGATGCTAAAGACAACACCTGTAAATATTGCAATAATAAGAACAACTATTAGAAACTCAATAAGAGTAAAACCTTTCATTATCCTAAACATCTCCTGCCTCCTTTTAATTATGGTTAATTTTGATCAAATTATACACCAGAATTTGTTGTCATATCAATTAATTCTTTAATTTTTAACCTTGTGAACCAAGAGTTTTCCATTTTTTATTCTCTAGTCACCCTGAGGACTTCCTCAACAGTTGTTATACCTTCAAGTGCCTTCAGAAATCCATCTTGTTGCATTGTGATCATACCGCTTGCAATTGCTACGTGTTGAATTTCTTCAGTTGAAGCTCTATTCACGATTAATTTGCCAATTTCATCATCCATTTCGAGAACTTCATAAATACCCATACGACCTCTATAGCCAGTATTATCGCACTTGTTACAACCCTTACTTCTGTAAAGAGTAAGTTTGAGTGTCCCAGGCTTTGTGGGTTTGGTTTGTTTTTTTTCATCTTTTTCAGCTTCCGTAAGAAATATTTTGTTTCTGAGTGTTACCTCTGCTTCTTGTGCACTTCGATTCACCATATCTGGATCGGCTGCCATTTTATCTAAGATGGACTTCTGATCCAGATCAAGATCATCCGGAACGGCAATTTTACGTTCACCCATAGGATTTGAGGTCGGTTCTTCTCTTGGAGTAGATTCAACTATTACTGGGATTATCGGCTTATCCTCTGTTAAAAATTCTTTTCTAAGTCCGAAATTATCAATAATGTCCTCGATAATCCTTTCGTCCGGAGTGTATGATTCAATACAATTTGGACAAAGTTTACGGACAAGACGTTGACCGATCACAGCGTTTACAGTAGAGGCAATCAAAAATGGTTCGATTTCCATGTCTAGCAGTCTGGGTAGACAACCGGCAGCATTATTCGTATGGAGGGTTGATAAGACGACGTGGCCAGTAAGTGCGGCATGTACAGCCATTTCAGCAGTCTCGCTATCTCTAATTTCACCAACCATTATAATATCCGGATCCTGACGAAGAAGTGCCCTCAAACCTGATGAGAAGGTCATTCCGACCTTAGTATTTACCTGTGTTTGATTGATACCTTGAATACGGTATTCGACAGGATCTTCCACAGTCGAGATGTTTACGCCGATCGTATTCAGTGAAGATAATACGCTATACAACGTTGTCGATTTGCCCGAGCCGGTTGGGCCCGTAACAAGCAACATGCCATGTGGTTTTTTGAGCGCGCGCTCAATCGTCACCAGGGCTTGACCTTTATAACCGAGTTCTTCTAGAGTCAGTGCTTTTGATGATTCATCCAGAAGACGCATGACTATTTTCTCGCCATCCATTACCGGTAGGCTGGACACACGAAGTGAAATATTTTGACCCGCCATATTGATTTTGATACGTCCGTCTTGGGGGATTCTGTGTTCATCAATACGAAGACTTGCTAATATCTTGATTCTGGAAATGATAGAACTCATCAGAGCTTTAGGAAGTGTCATCGTGTCATGAAGGATGCCATCAATGCGATAGCGAACTTGGACGAAGTTTTCTCGCGGTTCGATATGGATGTCCGATGCTCGTGATTTGATAGCATATTCGATAAGTATATTTACAGCTCTCGCGATGGGAGCTTCGGAGATGATAGACTCTACTTTATCAGCAGAGGTATCTGCCGCAAGTTCTTCCTTATCAATCGAAATTTCTTCTTCAGTTTCCTGAATCGCTTTTGATATCTCGGTGCTCAGCCCTTCTTTGTACTGCTCAATGGCTCCACCAATGTCGTCTGGTGTAGCCAGAAAGATTTCGATGTCATAGCCGCATTGTTTCTGAATTGACTGAACAGCTTCTACGTCATCTGGATCGGCCATGGCGAGTTTGAGATGTCCTTCATTTTCACCGAAAACAACAGCTTGATATCTCTTCGCTACCCCTTCTGGTAACTTATCTAGAATGTCACGCGGGATAGTCAGGCTATCAAGTTCAACGAACTCGACGCCGATGGCTTTTGCATAAAGTTTTGAGAATTCAACTTCACTGAGTACCTTCTTCTGATACAGAACATCTAAAAAAGCCTCTTTGCTCTGATCTGCGAGCTTGGAGATTTCATCAAGCTTTTCTCTGGTGGCGACATTATTATCAACCAGAAGTTGCTTCAGTTCGTCAGGACTGAGTTTCACGACCCTCCTATATTTGCTATACTCTATTCTAGCAAATAAATGTTAACAAGTGAATTTGATTACAATCTTCCTCCAGAATTGATTGCGACACATCCTACAGAACCACGGGATGCTGCAAGACTATTAGTAATGGACAAAGAGAATGGCAAGCTTCAAGATAGCTATTTTTATGATCTCGACCAATTCCTAATCCCGGGCGACGTACTGGTACTTAACGATTCAAAAGTTATACCGGCAAGACTAGAGGCAATGGTAAATGGACGTAAATTCGAAATATTGCTAGTCAAGCAGAGGGCAGAACTTTGGGAATGTTGGATAAGACCGGGACGCAAGATTAAGATAGGGGACAAACTCGAGTTCGGTCAAGGGCTGGAAGCGAAATTTATAAAGCGTGAAAGCGAGATTTTCTATTTGAAATTTAACAAAACTGGACCAGAATTTTTCTCGATACTTAACAAAATCGGCGAGATGCCAATCCCTCCATATATTTTGAAAGCAAGGCACGAGACTCACGAGGAGAAAACAGATGAGAGTGATTATCAGACGGTTTTCGCACGTAAATATGGTTCTGTAGCAGCTCCAACTGCAGGTTTGCATTTCACGAATGATCTTTTATTCAAATTGAATAAAAAAGGTGTTCAGATTGAGAGAGTTACTCTACATGTAGGATTAGGTACTTTTCAACCATTAAATACCGAAAAAGTTGAGGATTTTCATATCCATTCGGAATATTACGAGATTAGTCCCGAAACAGCAGAGAGATTGAACACTGCCAAGAGGGAGGGTCATAGAATCATAGCCGTAGGTACGACTGCTGTTAGAGTTCTGGAGAGTGCAGCTGCTATTATCGAGTCTTGTGGTCTCTTGAACCCGGGAAATATGAAATATGCGCTTTTACCACGCTCAGGCGAAACTAAAATTTACATTTATCCCGGCTACAAATATAAATTTGTCGACGGCATGATTACAAATTTTCATCTGCCAAAATCTTCACTTTTACTCCTGGTATCGGCTTTCTCTAACCGAGAAAACATAATGGCAGCCTATGAACATGCTACGGACGGGAAATACAGATTTTACTCCTACGGCGATGGGATGCTAATACTTTAATCATCAGTGGTATTATGGTTGCTTCCAAACTGGCAATCTTAGTTGTTCTCGGGTATACTTTTTGGTACTTTAGGGGCTTATGCAAAAAACATTTACGACAAAATCAGACATTGAGACGATAGCACTCGGTTCTAAACTCGGGTCTCTGCTTCAAGGTGGAGAATTTATAGCCCTCACCGGTGATCTTGGTGGTGGTAAGACTCAGTTTACAAAAGGAATTGCGCTCGGTCTTGGGATTAGCGAGACGATAGTCAGTCCGACATTCACGATTGAGCGGATCTACAAGGCAAAGGAGTTTGAGCTTCACCACTTTGATTTATATCGAGTTTTCAACGATAAGGAAATTGCATCTGAGATAGCTGATTTGGAAAAGGATGACAAAAATATCATTGTCATTGAGTGGCCTGAAAACATTGAAGGTATTACTCCTTCAGAAGTACTTACAATCGATTTCAAATATCTTGCCGATAACGAAAGGGAATTAATTCTTAAGCCACAAGGTACGAAATATGAAAGTTTAATGGTGAAATTATGATTCTTGTTTTGGATACGCATGCGGAGGAAGTTTTTATCGGACTCTGGGATAAGAAAAGCTTAACTTGGGTACATAGGGAAACTTTCCTAGGTGGTAGGCAGCTTAACTCTCTAATCTTAAATAGGCTCGAAGCGACATTCTTATATTCTCAAGAAGGTGAGGATGTGCTCTATACGAGAAAAACCGATCTGACAGGGATAATTGTGGCGGCTGGACCAGGTAGTTTTACCGGGCTAAGAATCGGAATTTCTGTTGCCAATACCTTAGCTTACGCTATGAATGTTCCAGTTGTGGCTCCAGTGGAAACAGAAAGCACCAAGCAACTTTTACAAGAAGGGCTGAACATGCTAAAATCGGCAGGTTCGCAATTTGATGCCGCGGTCATACCGTATTATGGGTCTGACCCACACATCACCAAACCTAGAAGTTAGGAGACTTTCGTGAAGTCTGATACTGGGATGCCCAGAGGTATGCTCAGAGGTTGTCAGCTTCGCGCTAGCAACCTTGAGTCGTACCCAAGTGGCGTCATTATTCTCATGGTTGCTCTCCGAGTGGCTAAATCCTTGCTTTGGTCTGCCATCGTCTCTGTCACTGAATTCACCAGGGAGAAGGATTGGTGGGAGAATATCTCAAGATAGGCCCTGGTTTGCGGACCCAGGGCCGTTCATTTTCAGTCTTGTGGAAAAATGAGAAATGTCGTATAATAAGGACGTTAAATTAGTAATTAAACTAGTTGACGAGCCATCAAATCATAAATTTTGAATTTAAGTTTTAACTAAAAACAAGCTACAAAACTAAATATTTGAAACTACCAAACTGATTGGTCCTGTCAGCTTTTATGAAACCGGAAAGGAGAATGTATGAGCATACTAAGCATTATTTTTGCTGTAGTCGGTATTGGTGTCGGTGGATTTGGCGGATATACATATCGTAAAGTCCAAATATCCAAAAGTGCAGAAAACGCTGAGGCAAAAGCCGAGAAAAAAATCGCTGACGCAGAAACAAAAGCCAAAGAGATAGTTCTCGAGGCCAAAGACGAGGCGATGAAAGTTGCCGAGAACGCGAAGAAAGAAGAGAAGGAGCGTCGTGATCAATTGACTGCTTCCGAGCGCAGAGTTTCCCAACGCGAGGAAATGCTAGACAAAAAAAGTGACGATCTGGACAGAAAACGCGACGACCTCGATAAAAATAAAGAAGAGATCGAGACCACAAAGAATGATTTACGTGAAATTCGCGTGAAACAGCAGGAAGCCTTGGAAAAGATTTCGAAACTGACGAAGGAAGATGCCAAAGAAAAACTTCTGCAGATGGTTGAGAAAGACTACAAGAAGGATGTCGTGAACTTCATCAAGAAGATTGAAGAAGAAACCAAAGAAGAAGCCGATACGAAAGCTCGTGAGATTTTGGTTACTGCCATCCAGCGTGTTGCCGGGGAGCAGACGGCCGAGAACACTGTTACTGCAGTTTCTTTGCCAAATGACGAGATCAAGGGCCGTATTATTGGCCGTGAGGGACGCAATATTCAAGCTATTGAACGCGCTACTGGTTGTGACATCATTGTTGATGACACTCCAGAAACGATCGTGATTTCCGGTTTTGATCCAGTCCGTCGTAATGTCGCCAAAGTTGCTCTCGAGAAACTGATTTCAGATGGACGTATCCATCCGGGACGCATCGAAGAAGCTGTGGCTAAAGCGCAGGAAGAAATCGACAAAACTATCAAAGAAGCGGGCGAAAAGGCTGTTTACGAAGCTGGCGTTGCAGGTATTCCTGCCGAAATGGTCAAATTGCTTGGACGTTTGAAATATCGTACTTCATTTGCCCAGAATGTGCTTCAGCATTCAGTCGAAACCTCACTTCTTGCTGGTGCACTCGCTAGTGAACTTGGTGCTGATGTAGCTATTGCCAAAAAAGCCGGACTTTTGCATGACATTGGTAAGGCTATCGATCAAGACATGGAAGGTGGTCATGCTACTATTTCTCGTGATATTGCCAAGAAATTCGGCATGACAGAGGAAGTCATCCATGCTATTGAAGCTCATCATGAGGATGTGCCTTTCCACACTGTGGAAGCTGTCATTATTCAAGTTGCTGATGCAATCTCGGCCGGACGCCCAGGTGCTCGTCGTGATTCGCTCGACAACTATGTTAAGCGTCTTACTGAACTAGAAAATATTGCCAACGGCTTTGAAGGTGTTGAGAAGAGTTATGCCATCCAAGCCGGACGTGAAGTTCGTATTTTCGTTACTCCAGAGAAGGTTGATGATCTAGCCGCTATCAAGCTGGCCAAGGACATTGCCACCAAGGTAGAGGCTGATCTCAAATATCCTGGTCAGATTAAGGTTAATGTTATCCGCGAAACCCGCGCGATAGAGTACGCAAAATAAGATGAAGATACTATTCATTGCAGATATTGTCGGTGAAACGGGTCGCAAAGCGGTCAAGAAAATCCTTGGTTCTGTAAAAGAAGAATACAAAATAGATTTTACTATTGCGAATGGTGAGCATCTCTCTGATCGAGTTGGTGTCGAGGTAGCCATCGTTGAGGAAATGCGAGCCGCCGGTATCGATTTCTTCACAACTGGCAATCATGTTTGGCGTCAGAAAGATTTCGTAAAACACATTGACAGTGCCGATTTACCGATTATCCGTCCAGCGAATTATCTCGGTGATACACCCGGAAAGGGCTATGATGTTGTGAAGACTCCATGGGGGAATCTACTTATAGTAAATCTTCTCGGTCAAAATGACATCAAAGCTAATCTGACGAATCCATTTACAAAGATGGACGAGATTCTAGATACTGTGAAGGATTTCAAATATTCATTCATAGACTTTCATGCCGAGATGAGCAGTGAGAAGGTAGCTCTGGGTCGCTATCTGGACGGGCGAGTCTCGGTAGTTGTTGGGACGCACACACATGTGCCTACAGCGGACGCCAGGGTTCTAAACGGCGGAACGGCTGTCGTCAGTGATGTCGGCTACGTCGGGCCACTAGAATCGGTTCTGGGAGTAAGGGATGATATTATTTTCAAAACCTTTGTTTCCAGCATGCCCCAGAAATTCGAGCTTGCCACCGAAGGCCCTGTTTTATTTAATTCAGTGGTAATCGATCTTGATATCAACGGCAAAGCCCGTTCAATTGAGAGAGTGGACCGTATTGTTGAAATCTAAAATAATATAGAAAAGGGGCTGCAAAGCCTCTTTTTTTGTTCTTTATCAGCTTTTTCTCAGTTTCAGCTCTCAGAATAGCCAGGTATAGAGAAAACTTTACAATCATAGTATAATTAGAGTGTTGTAAAGGTAAAAAGAAAGGAAAATATCATGACAAAGAGAGAGCTTATCGACGTATTAGCAAGCGAAACTTCACATAGCAAAAAAGAGGCAAAAGCCTTTATAGAGAAGTTTGCGGATATTGTTACTCGCACAGTCAAAAAAGGCGAAAAGGTCGCTGTGACTGGATTTGGTACTTTTGACCTCGGCAAGCGTGCTTCACGCCGTGGCCGCGATCCTCAGACTGGCGAAATCATTCGCATCCCCGAGATGAAAATGCCTCGCTTCCGAGCTGGCAAAAACCTCAAAGAAAAAGTCAGGTAATATTACAAAAAAAGAAGCCCTCCGGGGCTTCTTTTATATGGTTTCTAGGTATTCTGACAGCTTTTCTTTGACTAGGAGCGTTTGACTAAGGTTAAGGTCGTGGGTCACACATTCAATATAATCCGAATATATTACTTTTACTTTTTCTTTAATGATCTTTTGTAGAGACTCATCATCTTCTATCTCTTTTTCATCGATGGTTTGCCTGATTTCTTCCGCAATCAGGGAATCTAAAATTAGCTCGTACCTAATAGCATCATTCGGGCTGAAACCAATTTGAATCAGAATTTTATTAAAAGACAGTTTAGTCATGTTTCACCTTATCTATAAATTCATCCATATCTTTTGCCCCGGACCGAAGGAAAGCCTTAATGTAGACTGGCCCCAACTGGACCATCGTTGCAAGCTGAGAATCACCATAAATCTCGTCAACAAGAGTATCTGACACTTCCGTACCCAGCGATGGCATCATTGAGGAGAGTAAGAGCTTTGAAGAGCCGTATGTCAGAAGATAGAGAGCCTCATCTGAGATGAACTCACTATCATCTTTTAGCATTTCCCAAGATTTACCGCCTAAGGCACGGAAAAATTCTAGGCTCCTTTGTTTTAGGCCATCTGGGGTCTGTCTCAGTTCTATATTCTCATTTGTCTCAAGTCCTGGCATGACTAAATAATAGCACCACCCTTGCTATAATATAACTATGAAAAAGAAACTTATCGCTTTATTCACGTTCGCTTTTGCGATGGGGTATCTCGAGGCTGCAGTCGCGATTTATCTCAGAAAGCTTTACTATCCGACTGGTTTCGTGATTGAGAAAACGTTGAGCTTTTCGTCTCAAATCTATCTTGTCGAGATATTTCGTGAAGTCGCAACAATTATCATGTTGCTATCGGTTGCTTATCTAGCCTTCGAAAAATATAGAGATAAAATTATCTCATTCCTATGGATCTTCGCTATTTGGGATCTGACGTATTATTTGTTTCTGAAGATAATTCTGAACTGGCCGCCAAGCTTCAAGACCTTGGACGTCCTATTTCTTATTCCGGTGCCATGGATTGCCCCAGTCTGGGTTCCGGTCGTTATATCTTCCGTAACCTTGGTACTCACCACATATTTGTTTGTAAGAGAATAATTATGCAGTCTTGGTTTTATAAGTTCTCAGTGCCAGGAAATAGGAGACGACTAATATTACTACGCAGTAGGTGACCGCGAGCCAGACATCTTTCCCCGCAGTACCATTAATAAGGAGCGAACGTAGGGTTTGTATAATCGGTGTAAACGGCTGATTGTTGGCAAAAGCCTTCAGAGCTGGTCCCATATTTGTGGTTGGGATAAATGCGGAACTAACAAACACCATTCCAAGCAGGATATAGCTGAATGCTCCTGCTCCTTCGGCCGTCTTAGCAAGTAGTCCGAAGAAAACTGCGACCCAAGTCAAGGCTGTGGCTAGAAGCAACAGGATGCCCACGAAAATTAATAAGGCCATCAGGCCAGCACTGGTACGGAAACCTATGAGTAGAGCCACTATTATTACGAGCAGCACCGAGAACATATTTGATATTACCGATGATAGGACTTGACCTCCTAGAATAGAGGAAGGGGAGACTGGCATTGATCGAAATCTGTTAATGAATCCATTGTTCACGTCCAGACTGAGGCGAAAGGCTGCGTAGGCAATGCCGCTGACCACCGTCATGATCACTACACCTGGAACGGCAAAATCGATATATTTGACAGATCCAAGTCCAGTACTGATGGCGCCGCCGAATACATAAACGAATAATAACATTATGCCGATCGGCATCGCCACCACCGTAATGATGGTGTCCATACTTCGAAATGTATGACGCAAACTTCGTTTTGTCATAATCCATGTATCATATAGTGCATTCATTATTTTTTCTCCTTGTGATC
The DNA here is from genome assembly GCA_964641375.1 of uncultured Candidatus Saccharibacteria bacterium. GTDB lineage: Bacteria > Patescibacteriota > CPR2 > UBA1875 > CAIMLA01 > CAZXMN01. The sequence goes on along the minus strand of CAZXMN010000008.1, from coordinate 8,341 downwards.
GCTGATAATTGCAAGAAAGGCTTCATCTAGTGTCGGTTCTTTCCTGGAGAACTCGGCGACCTCAACTTTAGCTGCACGTAATTGATTGAAGAGCTCTGAAATTTGTTCTAGACTCCCATCAGTATTTACTAGCAGAGAACGGGCCTCGTCGTCGCGTACTGTAGTTTGTTGTTCAAATAATTTGGCGGCGGCATCCAGCTGCTTCTGATCATGAAACAGAAATTCAATCTTGCCCTCAGGCAGGATATTTTTTAACTCTTGAGGGGTTCCTTGTTTTACGATTCGGCCCCCACTCAGTACTGCGATAGTATCGGCCAGCTGATCGGCCTCTTCCAGATATTGGGTAGTCAGGAAAATCGTGGTACCGTTTTTCACTAATGTTTTTATCATTTCCCACATCATATTACGGCTTTGAATATCGAGACCGTTGGTTGGCTCGTCCAAAAATATTACGGAAGGATTGCCAATCAAACTCATCGCGATGTCCAGTCTGCGGCGCATGCCCCCAGAATAGGTCGCTGTTCGTCGGTCTCCAGCCTCGGCGAGATCAAACTGCCCCAGTAATTCCTCGGCTAGGTTTTTTGGATTCTCAACATGACGCAGCTCGCCGATCAATATCAGATTTTCTCTGCCCGTAAGTACATCATCAACCGCCGCGAACTGTCCAGTTAGGCTGATATTTTTGCGCACCTGATCTGCTTCTTTCAATATATTGAACCCATTTACGGTGGCTGTGCCGGAGTCTGCTGGGAGTAGTGTCGTCAAAATATTTATGGTCGTTGTTTTACCGGAACCGTTAGCGCCCAGTAGGGCAAAAATGGTGCCCTTCTCAACCTGAAAGTTGACATCACGAAGGACTTCGACCTTCTTGTATGATTTCTTGAGATTTTTTACTTCAATTGCTACAGAATTTTCTGACATATTTATTTCCAACTATTTAATAACGTTCGCGATGTGGAGCAACCAGAAGAAAACTCCGATTGAGACGAGGAAGATCGCAAACGAGAACATTAGCATGGCGAGACCGCTAGGCGAGCCCCAGGTCATAGCGAAATATTTGTCCATATCGTTTAATTCATAGTCCTCTCCGTGGGTATGTTTGGGGTGTCTATTTAATTTTTCTTCAGCCATTATTTTCTCCTTAAATGTTTAAATATTCGACGTTAGTGTTTTCTTTGGCTTGCAGTTCTTGTGCTACTTTGATTAGATTCATTGGAATCTGACCCTTCAGCTGCTCTGGTTTCTCAGCTACGAATAACTCAGATGCTGGCATCACATCTAGGTATTCGGCGTTTTTATGCCATGCCTTCGGGTTAGTGAGTAGAGTAGCCTTTGAATTCGTGGAAAGTAATATCGCCACATTTCCCTTACTGGTAAGGTAGACCTTGGCGCTTTGCAGTAGTGATTTGTCATCACTAAGTCCTTCCCACTTGCCAAGTTGAGTACCTACAAAACGCTGTTCTCTTTCGGAGCCAGTGGTGCCTACTTTGATACTCATCTCTTTCATACCATCTTTCTTTTCCTTGGAAGTAGCCACAAATTCACGGAGTGCGCGAGCAATCACGGAAGAAAGGGCCTCTCCAGCAATCGCTTGAGCTTCCTCATAGATCTTCTCATCTTTGGTGCTTACATAAATTGTTTTATTTGCCATAGTATGAGTATACATATACGTATATTATTTGTCAAGTATTTTTAGTTTCTATTTATGATATTGTATAAATATAGAAGGAGGTAAAATGAAATTTCTAATGAAAAACTCCGTAGTAGTCACTGTGGTACTTGCCGTCGTCGTAGTTCTAGGGTCAGTGAAGACGGCCTGGCTTTGGAATACTTATAGCTCTGGTTTGAAGGTTCTGGCACTGGTAATGCTGGCTGTGTTGCTTGCTCTTGCTTTGTGGATACTCACTCTGAAGGAAACACCAAAAAAGTAGCTTTATTCTTCGAGCGTAGTCGAGAAGTTACCAAAGAAAGAGGCCTTACAGCCTCTTTCTTATTTGTTTTTGTTAATTAATCGTTAGGGCCGTTAAGAAATTAGTGAAATTGTCCGTTGCGGTTTTCGCAGTTACCGAATAATATTTGCCATTTTTTGTCGTGGCGAAACCTGTCATTACAGTGTTACTACTATCTGGATAGTATGAAAACGTGTACCCAACCATTCCGTTGACTGTTTTAGATGTAATTGTGTCTCCTGTGCCCCTGTAGTTGAATGCAATCCATGTCTTGAGGTCGTCGCCAGTGTTAGTAAAAACCTCGACCTTTAATGGAGAGGTTGTATCGGGACTTGTTTTGTAGGCATTGTTGTAGAAGTTTACGAAGAATAAGTCACCAGCAGCTGAAATCTCAACAGGAGTCGCTTCACTGAAGAAATAATCTGTTGGATATTTCGCCGTAAAATCGAAGGATGTATTGGTGTAAATTTTCCAGTTTGCGGTCACAGAAGTAGTGGAGTTTGCACTATCGGTTGTGGAGTCAGTAGTTGTATTAGAAGAGTCTGCTATTTTTTTGTTTAGTGTGTCAATTTGGCTCTGAAGTGCTGATATGGATTTATCGTTCGACGACTTAATGTCTTTCGCATTTTGGTCCATTATATACCAAGTTGTTCCACCGACGACAAATGCAGCAAGTAAGACGAGCCCTACCGTTATTCCGAATCTGCTCCAGTTAAATTTTTCCTTTGTTTGGGGTTCCATTTATATCCTCCTAATAATCTTTTAAACGTTTAGATCTCTGTTTTGGTAGAAGAAATAGGTTAGCCCTATTAGAGCACCTGAAAGAACAATACTTAGAACGACGTAGAATGGATCAGGATGACCGGCTGCTAGTATTTTCTCGGCAGAGAAGTATTTGAAAGGCGTGAGATATTTTAAAAAGTCCAAGTTGGCGCTAAGGTCTACAGATACTGACACTAGATAACTTACCACGACGACTGTTGCAACGGCGACGGCAGGCAGTTTGGGATTTTTGAATAGACCAGCGAAGAACGCGCCAAAAGCGAAAGACAAGAGTTGAACAAGTAACACGCCCCACATGAGAGCCATTACTTGGCTATTCAGGCCGTAACCCTGATTATAATATCCAACGATCCAGATGGATGAGGCTACAGAAACCCCAAAGATTACGAGGATGTTTGTAGCTGCTGCCGCGAGCTTAGCGGTCAAAACTTTCATACGACTGATTGGTTTCGGGTAGAGAAATTCTGAAGTTTTGTCACGTTCTTCCTTCGCAATTATAGTCGCGCCAGCTAGTCCTGCATGGATGGCGACCATTATCAGGATATAGAGATACAAGACGCCGAAATAGCCGATTAACTTCGTGAGATCTAGCCCGGTCATGCCGAAGATTGCCATAACGGGTTTAGGAAAGCTGGCAAGAAGGGCAGTAATATTATTTGCGGATACTGCCGTGCCATAACCTTCAAACTTTGCCATGCCAGATACAATAGTGATCATTATAGCGATAGACCACCAGATGAGCCCCTTGTAATTCGATTTCAGTTCTCGCATAAATACGTTCATTAGCTTGCTGCCTCAATATCTTTCTTCATATAGAATACATAACTCGTGGCAATGCAGATTGCAACAACACCGAAGAGTACGAATAGATATTTTGGTTCATAGGCTGAGTGTTGATAGATATAAATAGGGTCAAAGTATTTGAACGGCGTGAAGTAATTGATGTTTGGAACCTTCAGAACACCGCCGAAAGCCGAGATAATGAAAAAGATGAAAGCGGTCGGCAGAGATACGGCAATTACGGTTTTGATTTTTGGGATTACGGCGCCAAAGACGAACCCAAGTGCCAAAAAAACGAGTTGGACGAAGAATAAAGTAGCAGCCATTAGCGCGAGCAACCCGAGATCAAAACTATCTTTGGAGAACACAACTGCCGAGAAGAGGGCAGTAGCCACAAAGAAGATATTCGTTATAACGACTAGGGTAAAAACGGCCGCGAACTTCTCTGTAAGCATCCGGACCCTTGTGATCGGCTTTGTCAGTAGGAAATCCGCAGTTTTACCCGCAACTTCCTTCGAAAGTACTGAAACGCCCAGATTCATAGCTTGGATCGCTCCCGCAAGCCAGACGAATGTTAGTAAATAAGCGAAAAATCCATAAATGGTGAAGAATATTTCAACCTTCAAATTTAGTGCAGCCAGTACGGCTGGTGGATAAGCTTCAAGTAATTTTTTGGCCGAGGTGACATCCAGGGCAAACGAACGGTAGATTGACATAAATCCAAATACCATAAATGAAAGGGCAATAATCCAAATAATCGTGGAGCGTCTGTAGTTTCTAAGTTCTTGCCAGTAAATGTTCACAGTCAGCTCCTATTTGTAATAATGCAAAAATATTTCTTCGAGATCAGGCTCCGTAACCTCCAGGTTGAGAAGGTCGAGATCAGCCAGTTTCTTTGTAACATCAGTGAGATGTCCACGATAGAGGAAACCTACTTCCCGACCGGTTTGGATGAGGTCACTGACACCCTTTATAGACGAGAAAAGCTTGGAATCGATTTCTTTCGCTGTTTCAATCTTGAATCTCTTGGTATTGTTCTCTAGTAGATCCTTTATTTTCTCTGTCCTGATAATTGTACCGTCTTTGATGATAGCGACTCGGTCACACATTTTCTGAACCTCGCTCAGGATGTGAGAGGAAAAAAGAATGGTAGCGCCACGTTTGTTCTCGTCACGAAGGAGTTGAAAAAATTTCTGTTGAATAAGAGGGTCAAGTCCTCCGGTTGGCTCGTCTAAGATAATAAGTTTTGGCTCATGCAAGAGACCTTGAATGATGCCGACTTTTTTCTTGTTTCCGTATGATAGGTCATCGATTTTCTTTTTAAGATCCAGGTCCAATAAAGCTGCGAGTTCGTTAATTCGTTTTTCGATATCTTTTTTGGGCTTTTTGTAGAAACTTGCAGAGTAACGGAGTAGATCAATCGCGCGCATATTGTCGTAATAGAAAACTTCAGATGGCAGATAGCCAACTTCTTCACGGATTTCTGGGCCGAACTTCGTGATATCTTTGCCAAATATGGTGGCACTGCCAGACGTCTCGTGAATGAGACCGAGTAGGGTACGAATAGTCGTCGATTTGCCGGCACCATTTGGTCCAATGAAACCGAATATTTCACCTTCCTCGACTTTCAGATCAACATTCTCGATTCCACGTGATTTGCCATAATACTTTGTTAGTTTTTTTGTTTCAATTACGCTCATTTTCACCCCTGTTTAGTTATAGTCTTAAATAATCATAGGTCTATTGTTTGCTATTTTCAAATTGATATTAATGGCAATAGCTTAAAATGACTTTGAATGAGTATCGCAAATAAGAATATGAGAATAGGTAATATCCAGGCCACAAAAAACCTTATTTTGCTGATTTCAATCTGCCTATTGAAAATTTTCATTAATCTATTCACATTTATTGCCCAAAAACTCGCCTGATGGTCTCCGTATTGCGCTATAGAAATGATACAGGTTTTAAATATTATAAGCTGAAGCCAATACAATATCACGCCAAGCCCAATCAGTCTCCAATCTAACCAAAGGGGAGATACTAAGACGAGCAGGATGATTATTAGATGTAGTAGAGCGAGTGATTTTTGCCTCATCCTCATATTTAGATTCTAGCACAATATATATATATCTTAGCCCGCTTCTTTATAAAGAAATAAGTTCGGTGTTATAATTTAAATAGTAAAAAGGTTATTATGGCTAATAAAGAACAAAAAATACCTACGAAATTTCGAAATTTTGTTGATCCTATTCTAATGGAAAATGAAGAAATAATTTGTTCATTTCGTGAGTCTTTCAAATTAGATTTTGATTGGGATACATTATTTCCACAGTGGCTTGTTCTAACGAATCTTCGTTTACTCATTCTCGCAAGGGAACTTCCGGGTATCAGAGTTGATGAGTATCATCTTTTTGGCATGAATGTTGATCTCTTTCGTGATAATGTTGGGTTCTATGATGCTATTGAGTTTCGGTCAGGTAGCAATCTCTTGCACAGGGTTACAGTTTTTAGAAGAAGGAGAGATGAAGCGACAGGATTTGTACACCAAGTGGCTGAGGCCATTACGAAACTAGATTTCGGTCAAGCTCAGCAGTCGGAAAGCGAGAATGATGAACTTAACTCGAATGACCAGAAAAAATGTGAGACTGACCGTAAGCACTTAAAGGATTTAGAGAAAATGGGCGCGATTTCTGACGCAGAGTACAAAGAAGAGGAAAGTAAACCTTGTAAATGAAAGTTTTGAATGATTGAAACTATAGAAAAAGCCCCAGGAAAATCTGAGGCATTTTCTATGGGGTGGCTGATGGGATTTGAACCCACGACCCTCGGTACCACAAACCGATGCTCTAACCAACTGAGCTACAGCCACCATGGAGCGGGTAAAGGGAATCGAACCCTTATCTCCACCTTGGAAGGGTGGCATAATAAGCCATTATACGATACCCGCATGGCGCGCCCGAAGGGACTCGAACCCCCGGCCTTGTGGGCCGAAACCACACGCTCTAATCCAACTGAGCTACGGGCGCCAATGATGCAACAGCTATTATAGCAAAAAATAGCCATTTTTTCAATGATTTCAACGCGGAAAAATGTTACAATATTTTTATGCAGAAGATAAAAGAATTTTGTCTCAAGGTTCTGAAAAACCCAATATATTTCTGGGGATTTGTGGTTTTAGTTTATATTGTCTCGAGAATTGCGACTTGGGGTTATCCATTTGACAGTGACCACTGGATTTTCTATTATGTCGGCAAGATTTGGGCGCAAGGTGGCACAATGTATGTGGCCGCTTGGGATCATAAACCACCGCTAATTTTCGTTTTCAATGGCTTGATGTATCTCATGTTTGGCGGTAATCTCGTCCTTCACCGTATCTGGCTGACGTTACTTAGCCTTGCCGATATCATACTTTTCTGGCAGCTTTTGAAACTGGTTTTACTTGATCTTAAAGTCAAGTATGCCGACACTGCCGCCAAGGTGGGTCTACTTTTCTACGTTTTTTGGCGAAATTTGTCTCAATTCACTAGTAGCGGTAATAATACCGAGAATTATGGCCTCATTTTTTTACTTGGTATGTTCCTCAGCTATCTCTCGTTTCGCAAAGAGCCGAAATGGTGGAAAATGCTTATTTCTGGCACTTGTTTTTCCATTCTCTTCTTTCTGAAAGGTAATTTCTTACTGTTTGGGGTACCAATTGGCATCTTGCTGCTCATCGATAACTGGAAATCTATCCGTAAATTTTTTGGTTATGGCATTATATTTGTCACACCTTTAATTCTGCAGTCCGGATTCTGGGTCATCTATTTTGCACAGAAGAACGCTTTAGCAGATTTCTTTGTTGCCTCATTCCTTTTCAGCAGTAAATATGCAGCTAGTGAGTGGAAGGGGAATGTTTCAAATAATATTGTTCTTCTCGGAACCCTGGCAGTCTTTTTAGCACCGCTGATTATTTTCGCATTACTTTACATCCGCGATTTCAAAAAGAATAAGACTAATGGCACCTACCTCTTCTTCGGTATGTCTCTAATAGCAGGGCTCGGACTGACACTGGGACTTGGTTCGTTCTATCCATATTATTTCGAGATTGCCATGCCAGTTTTCATCGTTATATTCGTTTATGCTCTTTTCAACTTGCAAGGTTTTCCTGTCTGGAAACGTTGGATGATTTACACCGTTTTGGGTATTAGCATGTTTCTTAGTTATGGCATCTCGATGAAGCAGCTCTACAATACATTCGCTGGCTCCGTGAAGGCAGAAGCAACTGAATATCAGCAGATTGCAGCCTATATTGACGCGAACACTGTGCCGACCGACAAAGTTTTTGATTATGATTACGGCGCAACTTTCTATAGGCTGGCTAATCGCGATTCTGGATCGCGCTTTGTCTCTGCAAGTGTGCTATTGCTCGAATATAGAGACCATTATGGTTACAACTTTGATCAGAAGTTTATAGATGATATGGAGAAATCCCAGGCGAAATACGTGGTGGTTTATCGAGATCAGGACAATATTTACTATCAAAATAAGCCGATCGTTGAGTATCTGGATAGCCATTATTCTCTCGATAAAACCTTCATCAAGTTTGAAGTGCTCAAGAGGAAATAACCTCTCGTTTCCGTCATCCCAGGCTTAACAATAGGAATATGATAGGTTGACCTGGGAACCAAAAGGCGCTGGATTCCAGCCTTCGCTGGAATGACATTTCTGTTGAAAGAATGAGCATAAAATGCTATACTCGGTAAGTTATTTATCGGGGTGTAGCACAGTTGGCTAGTGCGCGCGGTTTGGGACCGCGAGGTCGAAGGTTCAAGTCCTTTCACCCCGACCAA
>CAZXMN010000007.1:31265-31505 GCA_964641375.1 uncultured Candidatus Saccharibacteria bacterium | reverse complement strand
CCTATGATGGGACTCCTAAGCCGATTAGTAGTCCATTTATTCACCCTGGAACCAATGTCACGGTTACCTATAATGGCTCCACTGATGCTCCAACAGCTATTGGGACATACAACGTAGTCGCAACTAGTGCTTCCGACACGTATCACAATGCTGCAATAGCGACGGGAACTCTAGTTATTGACGTTCCTAGTACAAAACCGGATCCCATTAGAAATTATCTATCCGGCTCATGGTGGGGCT
>CAZXMN010000007.1:0-31165 GCA_964641375.1 uncultured Candidatus Saccharibacteria bacterium | reverse complement strand
CTAGCAATACAAAGTTTGTCACTAGTGGTGACTATGATGGTGATGGAAAAACAGATCTGGCGATGGTTTATGATTACGGCAACTCAGTAACAGGACTTTGGGTTTTTCAGAATGATGGTAATGGAGGTTTCACTCCATCACTAGTTTGGAAGTCCGGCTCATGGTGGGGCTCTAGCAATACAAAGTTTGTCACTAGTGGTGACTATGATGGTGATGGAAAAACAGAAATTGCTATTATATACAGCTATGGAAATTCCACGGGATTATGGGATTTCTCAAATGTGAACGGTGTTTATACCCCAAGACTATATTGGCAAAGTGGTAGTTCTTGGAGTCCTGCCAATACAATGTTTGCAGTCAGTGGTGATTACAACGCCGATGGCCGTGATGACCTATCTATTGGTTATGATTACGGCAACTCAGTAATGGGACTTTGGGACTTTGTAATCAACTAGTTTTATTCCCCCTTAGCCAACCGAGATAGGGCGCTAGACCATGAGAGTAAATAGTACTATAATATAGAATGCTTTAAAGGTAGATTAATGAAAAAAATACTTCTTATATTACCAGCGCTCGTCTTTCTTTTCTCGTTGGCCACTGTTCCGTCTAGGGCGTTGGCGGCATTTGATGCTGGCTCAGTGTTTCCTGATGCGGTTTTGACCTCAAAAGACACGATGAATGAGAGCCAAATCCAAGCATTTCTTGTTGCGAAGGGCAGTTTTTTAGCAAATTATGTCATGCCAGCGAACAAGCAAGTGCCCTATCCTTGTGATCTTGATGGAGACGGTAATAAGGAATCAACCTGCCAGAGCTGGATTAATACAATCGGCTGGAATAATGACGTAGATGTGAGCGGATGGAGTGCTGCCAAGGTTATTTATTCTGCGGCCCAATGGTATGGGGTTAATCCACAGCTTATCATAACAACCTTACAGAAAGAACAGAGTAGTATTACAACTGGAACGCAAGGCTGGGCGGGGCAAACAGATTGGGCTATGGGATATGGAGTTCCTGACGGATCGGGGGCCGACTATCATTATTTTGGATTTGCTAAGCAGATAGATATGGCTACTTGGCAATTTCGCTGGGTTTTTGAGGGTAGTGGGGGCAATGTCAATTGGTATCCCCCGCTGCCTTATGGCGGTAGTATGTGGGATGTTGGCAAAACTGTGTCATGTCCTGTGGGTGTTTGGGAAACGTGGAGTGGCGCTAATGTGGGTCCCTGTATTAATACCCAGATTAATTCAAGGGTTGCTAGCGCATTGTATAAACATAACCCCTATAGGGCCAATAAAGAAGGTCTCTATAGCATTTATTATAATTGGTTCGAAATTGTCGATACGGTAAAAAATAATCTAACTCTTAGTAATTTTTATATAAACAACACCAATGTTTTTGTTGGAGAAAATATTTCGGGACAATTTTCCCTGACAAATACATCTGACAATGATATAGTCCTTGATTCAGTCGGACTTGCGGCAAGGCCAGGGAGTGTCACTAGCTCAACCAATAGAGATTTTGGCTGGGATACAAATGTAACGATTGCTAGTGGGCAGACTAAAAACTTTTATTATGAGACTGTAATTAAAGACGTGGGTAAGACATATGTATGGCCTGCTTTTTCGGTCGGTGGAGCATATGGGGGATATTACATAGGTTGGACAGAGCTAAATGGTAGGTATCCGAACGTCACTATAAAACAGCAAATTTATACTGATCCCACAAATTTTATAGCAGGCCAGACTGCCGCAATTTCTGCAATCTTTGTTAATAATGAGAATAAGGATATTTATTATAGCGATTTAGGAATACCAGTAAGATTCTATGACAAATGGAATTATGATGCTGGCTGGGTGGGTAACGGCTATATTCCGGCTAACTCAGAGAAAATGGTGGTTGGCTCGATTTTGTTTGACAAGGCAGGCCCATATACTTCATGGGGATCGATAAATATATTTAGTACCTATATTGGAGTCAAAAACCCAGCGGGTGTCCAGTATTATTCTTATAATGTGAAACCAATGTCTCCAAATTTTGGAGCTTCTGAATTTTGGATCTCAGACACTCACCCAACAGTCGGAGAAACAATAAAAGGTTCTTTCAAAATAACAAACTATTTACCAGTACCGGTGACTCTCGATGCAGTGGGTCTTGTGGCTAGGCCGGGAAATGTAGGCAGCGCGTTGAATAGGGACTTTGGTTGGTATGCTAATGAGAGTTTTACCCCGTGGCAAAGTAAAACTTATAATTTCACCTATACGGTAAAAGATGTTGGCATAACGTATGTTTGGCCAGCTATTAATTACCAGGGCAGTTATTTTTACTTCTGGCCTGGTTGGACCGAAATAACTAGCAGTAAGTAGCGGTCTCCTGCTTCACAATCCCTTGTTTTCATGCTAGAATATCCCAGTATGCTAAACAAAACCAAAGAAAAATATCGGTACATACATTTAATTAGAGAAATTGCTGTCACTGACTTCAAATTGAAGTATCAGGGATCCGTCCTTGGTTATCTTTGGTCTTTAGTTAAGCCTTTAGCTCTATTCACTGTCCTCTATGTTGTCTTTACGGTGATCTTCAAGCTTGGCGCCGGGATACCACACTATCCCGTCTATTTGCTACTTGGTGTAATGATCTTTGGCTTTTGGGGCGAAGCTACGTCGGGGGCCATGAACTCAATTGCTTCAAAGGGTGATCTAATTAGAAAAATTTATTTTCCGAGAATTGTACTCGTAATATCCGCTACAATTACCTCGTTAATAACTTTTTCACTTAATATGCTTGTAGTAATATTTTTTGCCTATTTGAATGGTGTCCATCTTGGCTGGAGTATTTTCCTAGCGATACCATTTATAATTGAGCTATACATATTTATCCTCGGTGTATCTTTTTACTTAAGCTCGCTTTTTGTTAAGTTTCGCGACATTGGGCATATCTGGGAAGTCGTAAATCAAGCATTATTTTATGCGACGCCCTTACTTTATAGCCTTGCTGCCGTGCCCAAGGTCTATGCCCGATTGATGATATTATCCCCCTTAGCTCAAACCATACAGAATATCAGAGCAGCATTTATCGGCAGTAGTGTCTTGACTATAAGCGACTATTGGCGGTTCCCCCTACTTCCCGAAATATTAGTATTGGTAATTTTTGTTTCTGGCTATTTTATTTTTCAAAATATGGCCGCAAAGTTTGCTGAGGAGATCTAATGGAAGACGATATTGCAATAAGTGTAATTGATTTACATAAGTCATTTAAGGTACCACACGATAAAGATACTTCCTTAAAGGCTGCCGTTATAAACCTCTTTAAAAAGAAAAAATATACTGAAATGTTGGCTGCAGACGGGATTAATTTTTCAGTTAAAAGAGGCGAGTTTCTCGGCATTATAGGGCGTAACGGCAGTGGTAAAAGTACAATGCTCAAGATGTTGGCAGGCATATACCAACCGGATTCTGGCAAAATTAAGATAAATGGCAAATTATCGCCATTTCTTGAAGTTGGCGTAGGTTTTAATCCTGAGTTAAGCGGGCGTGACAATGTGTATTTGAGCGGAACTATACTTGGCCTTACAAAAAAAGAAATTGACGGTAAATTCGATGAAATCGTAGAATTTGCCGAAATGGCTGAATTTATTGACCAGAAGGTAAAGAACTACTCTTCTGGTATGCAGGTTAGGCTTGCGTTCTCGGTCGCCATACAGGCGCATTCAGACATTTTGTTGATAGACGAGGTATTGGCCGTTGGCGATAGCAATTTCCAGGCAAAATGTAATCGTGTCTTTCACCGTCTCAAGAAGGAAGGAAGAACAATCGTCTTTGTTACACACTCAATGCCCGCAGTTAGTGAGTATTGTGATCGTGTAATATTGTTGAAAAACGGGAAAATTTTTAAAGAAGGCCTTCCTAAAAGTGTGATTACGGAATATGAAAAATTAAATTTTGACAACGACGATGGTTCGAGTCTAGATACCGCAAGTTGGGGAAGTATGGCCGCTTCAGTAAGAAAAATAAAATATGTTCAAAAAGGAAACCGTTCGCGGAATTCTATTAGTTATGAAAAGCCTTTTAGTATTGAATTTGAAATTGAAAATAAGAGTACTAAAGAAATTCCAGCAAACCTAGCAGTTGAGATTTTTAAAATGGATGGTACAAAGTGTTTTGGGGCGGTTACTAATGGTGATAAAAAGGGACAATTTGTCATTTCCATTAAAGGTAAGAATATCCAATTGATAATAGGCAATAATACACTAATCCCAGGAGAGTACTATATAGATTTTCGTCTTTTTGAGGAATCACGTCTTGAGGATATAATTCATGCTAGTGCTTATGCCTCGAGCTTTAGTATCTCTGGGGAAACATCTGCAAGTGGTATTACGAATCTTGGTTACACTTGGGGAAAGAACACCTAAGAGGAAAAATGATAAAAACAACAAAATGTTTTTGGTGCGGGAAAAGTGATTTTATAAAGGTTGCTAAGCGTTCTGATGACGTAAATGTTATTAAGTGTATGTCTTGCGGCCTTATGCAGGTCGCTGAAAGACCTGATAATGTCGAGGATTTTTATAAGTCTGATTATTATAAGCCAGGTCAAAAAACCGACACGATTGGTTATGACGAGTACTATAGCCTTTTCTCACCCCTCTTTCTTCTGTGGCTGTCAGCCCTAATCTCCGCTATTACCAAGAGGACAAAAAAATATAATCTCTTAGATGTAGGCTGTGCGACTGGGAATCTGCTAGAAATAATAGCGCAGAATAATAAAAATATTCTAGGTGAAGGTATTGATGTTTCGGAATACGCAATTGAGATTGCCAAGAAAAAAGATTTAAACGTTATATTAACAAGAATAGAGAAGTATGTTGGCACTAAACACGATTTAATAGTGTCCTCAGAAACACTTGAACATCTTTATGATCTTGATTCATTTATTACGGCAATCAGTAAAAACTTAGGATCAAGCGGGGGCTTTATCTTTTATGTTCCGTCAGTTGATAATGATGAAATTATAGACAGGGATAATATAGATAGACGCCTTGGTACCAATCTTGAACATTTAATTTACTTTACACCAGAATTCTTTAGAGACGAATTTCCTAAAAAATTTAATAAAGCAACTGAAATTCATGAGATAAATACAAGGTTTGGTCGTTCAATTGTTGGGATTGTCTCTAATAATAAAGAAATGCTTTATAGTTTTAAAAAAATTTGGGATATTATCGAGAATAATGATGACCAAAAAACTTCTTTATCAATAAAAGCAAACGAGGATGATTTGCACGAAGCCGCAATTATTATAAGTGCAAAGTTTGATTTATCAGAAAGAGCAAAAGAACTTGTTAAATTGATGCCTGTTGGGAAAAGCCGTTTTTTGAATGCAGTTATTGATTATCATCTTGGGGATGTAGATTCAGCGATTAGTAATATCACAAGTTATTATACCGAAAATCCAAGAGATATTATTGCGCTTAAAATCCTCCTAGATAGTGAAAGAACCAAGACGAAGCTACTCCAAGATGATGCAAAAATTCGTGATGAGATTGAGATAAGGTTATTTAGCGCCGAAGCAAAACTAAGTGATTATAATAAGTCAAGGCTTGTGGGTAGTTCTATTAAGTTCCAAGCAGTACTCAGGGGTATCAGGAAGAGACTTAGTAACTTTAAGTGGACATTACGTACCAATCTTCTGAAAGCAGTGCCAGGAAGACTCAGAGAGCCGTTAGGGTCTTTTATTAGATTAGATTGGCTTGTCGGGCACAACTTTGTTAGTAACGTGCCCATCGCTGATGGAGTACCGTTAGTCACGATTGTAACCCCATTTTATAATAATAGTACGACCATCATGGAAACAGTAGATAGTGTTTTAGGACAAACATTTCAGAATTTTGAATATATCATTGTAAACGATGGCTCCCTTCCTGAGCAAGTGTCAGTTCTAAAAACAATAAAAGACAAAAGAGTTCATATTATTAATCATTCCCGAAATTTGGGTAATGGTAGTCCCGCCGCAGCCAGAAATACTGGTGCCAAAGCAGCCAAAGGGAAGTACCTTATTTGTCTTGATGCAGACGATATTATTGATTCAACATATGTAGAGAAATCACTAATCGTACTTGAGACTGATCCAAATTTCTCTCTCTCGACTGCTCATATGAGGCTTTTTGGTGCACAAAATTCTATTTATATAGAGAGTGACTATAACCCCGTAAAATTGTTGGAGAATAACATGGTTTTAACATGTGCAGTTTATTGTGCTGAGGCATGGAAGGCTATTGGCGGATATAAACAAAATATTGGATATGAGGATTGGGAATTTTGGATCGATTTGGCGGAAAATGGTTACTGGGGCAAGCTAATACCGGAGATTCTTTTAAATTATAGAACTGCAATTTCTTCAAGATATATAGGTGACCAGGAAAGACATTCTGATAACATAAAAAAGATTAAAGAACTTCATCCTAATTACCTTAAGAAAATTAAGAAAATACATGCAAGCAGAAGGTTTATTGATAAAAAAGTGACTCCTGGAACTGAATTTATAAATTTAGATACGTTATCATTCTATAAGAAAAAGGATGACAAAAGGAATGTTCTAATTGCTGTACCGTGGATGACATTTGGCGGTGCGGAGACTCTTATTTACAATTACTGCAAAGAAATAAAAGATAATTTTAATATTTCTTTTGTGACAGGTCTGGCTTCTGAACATGAGTGGGAGTATAAGTTTAGAGAGATAACTACTAACATTTATCACCTACCGAACCTTTTTAGCGACAAGAGACTATATTTGGAATTTATTTCTAATTATATTAAAACAAGAAATATAGAAATTCTGCACATAATTCACAACGGCTTTATGTTTGAAATGTTACCAGAGTTAAAAAAGAGACATCCCAAACTTCGGGTTATAGTCACACTTTTTAATGATAGGGTTATATATTTTGAACAAGCAATTAGTGCAAGGAATTACATTGATATATTTTCAAGTGATAACAATTTTGTAGCAAAGCACTACGAGGCGGAACTGGGCAATAATTATAAAATCCGTATCATACCAAATGGGATAGATTGTTATAATAATTTTTCTCTTGATAAGTTTGACAGAGAATTAGAGAGAGAAGAACTTTTGATTGATGCTGAAGAACTTGCTGTATTTTTTGTTGGGCGGTTATCAAAAGAAAAGATGCCCGACGCCTTTTTAGGGGCAGCTGAAGAAGTTCTGAAATCAAAAGCAAATAAGAATGTAAAATTTTTTATCATCGGTGACGGTCCGATGAAAAGTGCGGTAGAGACACAAATCAAACATCTTAATAATGAAAATATTAAGTATTTAGGATACCAAAAGGAAATCGCTCGTTATCTGAGTGCTGCTGATATCTTCGTTTTACCATCGGTTATTGAAGGTTTTCCGCTCTCTATCCTTGAAGCGATGGCGATGAATGTAGTGGTAATAGCCTCGGATGTTGGTGCAGTCTCGGATGTTATAGAATCTGGTAAAAATGGTTTTGTGGTTGCACCAGCTTCTATAATGGAAATTACTCAAGAGATTAGTAAACTGAACACGGACAGGGATTTGTTATCTGAGATTAAGTCAAACGCAAGAATTAAAGTTGAGGAAAAATATTCAAATATTATTCTTGGCGAAAATTATACCAATTTATATATGGAGAACTCGAAATGAAAATTCTTGTACTTGGATCGGGTGGTTTTATTGGACGGGTAGTAGTGAGTGTTTTGTTACATAATCATGACGTCTACCAGGGCGATAGGATATCTGACTGCAGTAATAATAGTATTGAAGTTGATCTGTTAGACCAGGATTCGGTAGTCTCTGTCCTTAAATCTATTCAGCCCGAGATTATTATTAACTGTGCTGGCACGGTTGAAAATAGTGAAAAAGCCTTGTTGATGAATCCAATTATAACTATGAACATTCTACAGGCAGCCGCGGTTATCGAGTTATCATTAAAGAAGTTAATAATTTCTGGTTCAGCGGGTGAATACGGTATAGTCAAAAAAAGTGGGCCCGTGGACGAGGACACGCCTCTTATGGGTAACAGTTTTTACGCCAGAAGTAAGGTGTTGGAATCTTCTGTTGCGCTTGCCTTATCTAAATCATTTAATATACCAGTCATAGTCGCTAGGATATTTAATCCAATCGGAGTTGGTATGCATCCTAGATTTTTACTCCCAAATTTGATTAAACAGGTCGAGGAGGTAAAGGGTGGTACTCGGAAAGAGATTGAATTAAGTCGCTTAGATGCTCAAAGGGATTATGTTAATATTATTGATATTGCTGAAGCTATTAAAATTTTAGTCGAAAATGATTGTCCACATAGTGTCTATAATATTGGTACTGGTAGCCCAGTCTCGAATGAGCAGTTGTTAAGTGGGATATTGAGACACCAAGGACTTGACGTTAAAGACCTTACCATTATTGAAACCGCCAGTAAGCCAGAACCAAACTATGCTATTAATGCAGATGTTTCAAGGATGAAAGCTGACTTTGGATGGAATGCAAAGCATTCTATAGATAATACAATTGTAGAAGTCGCAGAAGAATTATTATCAGAAAGGGGATTAGTTTAATGCCTACAGAAAAAATTCGAGTTTTAATTATTGGTGCAGGAGAAGCGGGTCAATTGATTTGCAACTGTATTAATGCAAATAAAGAGACGTCATTTAATATAGTCGGTTTTATCGATGATAATAAGTCTAATGAAGGTAAAAGTATTTGCGGACAAAAGGTCTTGGGCACGATCAATGATTTACCGCAAGTAATCAAACAGCAGAAGGTAAATGAGGTAATAATTGCGATTCCATCCGGCCGAGGAGATATCATTCGAAGGATTGTGGAAAAAGCAGTCGGATTGAAGATAGGGTTTAAAATATTGCCCCGTATTTCAGAAGTTTTGGCTCAAGATTTTAGTAAAGATTACTTAAGGTATCTTAGAAAGGTTCAGCCGGAAGACCTCCTAGGGGGAGAAATACTTAAAACTGATCAAAAGGAAATATTCAGTAAAGTAAGAGAAGAAACAATTTTGATCACAGGAGCCGCTGGATCAATCGGATCAGAATTGAGTCGACAGCTTACCGCATACAAGACAAAGAAGATCATTTTCTTTGACTGGTGGGAAAACGGAATGTTTGCTTTGCAAAATTACATTACAGATAATTATCCAGAACAAGACTGTGAGTTCATAATAGGCGATGTAAAAGACCGGAAGAAACTGGACGCAGTGATGTCCACCTATCATCCAACTTCTGTTTTCCACGCGGCTGCCTATAAACACGTACCCTTAATGGAATACAACCCATCTGAGGCTGTAAAAAATAATATATTTGGCACAAAAAATGTGGCAGAAATTGCAATCAAAAATGGAGTAAAGAAATTTCTATTAATATCTACCGATAAGGCTGTAAACCCAACTAATATAATGGGTGCAACAAAAAGAGCCGCGGAGAAGATACTTCACATATTGGCGGAGAGTCAACAAACAACGGCATTTTTCTCAGTAAGATTTGGGAATGTCATCAATAGTAATGGCAGTGCTATCCCGGTCTTTGAAAAACAAATTGAAGAGGGCGGACCAGTTACTGTTACGCATAAGGAAGTAACTCGTTTCTTTATGACTATACCGGAAGCCGTTCATCTAATATTACAAGCATGGGTAATGGGTGAAAATAATGATCTTTTTGTTCTTGATATGGGGGAACCAATAAAGATATATGATCTTGCAAGACAATTAATAATCCTACATGGCTATATTCCCGAAGATGAGGTTAAGATAAAGATAGTTGGTTTAAGGCCAGGCGAGAAACTATATGAAGAAGTGTTGGTTGGCAGCGAGGAAACTCAGTCTACAAAACTGAAGAAAGTATTCAAGACAAAAAATTATATGGACTTTAACAGGGTGTCTTTCCTTGTTAATCTTAATATTATACGTGAGCTTGCAGAGGATAACTGCCTTTCTAGCGATGATCTAAAGCTGATGCTAAAGAAGATGGTAAAAACCTATAAACCTGCAAACTAAATTGAAAATGCGAAAAATAAATATTTTAAACAGTAAAATTGATGTTCTTAAAAAAGACTCTTTTAGTAAGAGTATTCTTGAATTACTTAATGGACATGGTAGTAGTCAAGTTTGTAAAATTAACACCGAATTTTTAGTAAGAGCAAATAGAAGTAAAGATTTTTTGAAAACTCTTAATGAGTCAAGACTTTGCATACCTGATGGTAGGGGAGTACTTTGGGCAGCTCGGTACAGTACCTTGCCAATTTCGAGTAATAAATTAATAAGGTCAGTCCAGTCTGTTTGGCAGATGTTCTATAGTGGCATTTCTATAGTATTTAATCCTAATTTCATAACATTTCCAATTCCTGAGAACATACCAGGTCTTGATGCACTTAAATTGATGTTGATGGCAGCGGAGGAGACCAATTCTGGTGTTTTTTTCTTGGGCGCGGCCCAGAATGATTTAGATAAGGCTATTGAAAATATCAGGAAGGAAATGCCAAAACTGAATATAGCTGGTTCTATGAATGGTTATGATTTTCAAACTGATAAAACTTTTGATCCGGTAGCTGTCATCAATGCAACTGAGGCGAAACTACTTATAGTGGCCCTTGGTTCACCATTGCAGGAATTTTGGATTAGAGACAGTCTTCCCAAACTTAAAAAAATTCGTGTTGCTGTAGGAGAGGGTGGCACCTTGGATCGTATTGCAAATCCGTCTCAAGCTGCGCCATCCTGGGTAAACAGAATTGGACTTGAGTGGTTATGGCGACTTTTTTTCAACAAATCCTTGACGAAAAATTCTGGTAGTCGATTTAAACGTGTCTGGAATGCTGTGCCAGTTTTTGTTTATGAAGTGGTAAAATGGAAGATAAAGAATGGAGCAATTGAAGTTGAGTAGAATAAATTTTATAGATGTTGTTACAATAGTGGTTGTTGTGCTGCTTTTGTCCGTGGGTGCGGCGTATTATTTTCACAAGCCGGCACCAGTAAACACGAAACTTGATGTGACTGTCCATGTTGGCGATTCGGTGATTGCAAAAACGCTTATAACACAAGCTCAGATCGACAAGAGCGTTTTCCTGAATAGCGTGAATGTTCCTGTAAACGTAGTTGGTGTAAAGGCTGTAAACGATTCGGCAGGACAGCTTATAGCTCTTGATATTATTTTAGAAGGACCTGGCTATATCGACGGACACAGTAATTATGTTTTCAATGGACAGAGAGTGTTGATAAATCAAAAAGCAGAAATAACAGGAAATTACTCCGTCATTGGTGCAATAACGAGGATGCAAAGTGCAAATTAAGGACTCCGTGCTATCGGAGTCTTTTCTTGGGAGATTGACACAAAGAGTGTCTATCTCTGTTGTTTGTGAGTGTTTACTGTTACTTTCAGTTGCCCTTTTCTGGTATGAGGGGTTTTTGAGAGGAGTTGGGATCAGTTTCTTGGGCGTTGCCATGATTCCATCAATTTTACTACTACTTGCCTTGGTTTTTGCAGACAAGTCCAAGATCAGAATCTTGCGGCCACATATTTACCTGATCATATTCTTTGCCGTGGCACTTTTTTCCGGGGTCTTAGCTGCTGGAAGGGGGATAAGTGCTGTTCTGATTTTTTCTGGCTGGATACTATTTGCTCAGTTTCTGATTGCGATATTGGCCGCACAGGGTATTTCAAAGCCGAGGAGATTGCTTAAAAATCTGGTATATTTATCTATTCCGATGATTGTGGTTGGGGCATATCAGGTTATCTCACAACAAGCGACATCAAAGTTGTGGCTCTCGGCCGCTGAAAAAGGTATCACTACTAGGGCTTTTGCTTTTTTTGGGAGTCCGAATGTCCTCGGAGCCGTGCTAGCAATGGTGGCCTTGGTTTCAGCTGGCATATATTTCTCGGAAAAGAATAATTATATGGCTATCGTGTCTATTTTTGCGACTATTGTGACAATTTTTACTTTCTCAAGGAGTGCTTGGTTGGGACTCGCGGCCGGAGTCTTGGTTATTCTAATTATCAAAAACTGGAAATTGGTGCTTCTGTCGCCGGTAGCACTTCTGACATTATTCTCGTCACAAGTGAGAACTCGCATATTGACTGTTTTTACGCCTAGTTATTGGTTTGATTCATCTCTTGATGGGCGTCTATGGTCAGTGAATAATGGTCTTAACTTATTGTCAAAATACCCGCTATTTGGTACAGGCCCCGGGACCTATGGTGGTCAACTGGCACTGAATTATGCTAGTCCGGTTTATTTACAGGGAATTCAGAATGGATATGTCGCACTATATTTTACGGACAATCAGTGGCTTCAATTAATTGTGCAGACCGGAATAATTGGCATTATTTTCTTTATACTTTTTTGTGTACAGATGTTTTACCGGTTAGTCTCAAAGTATAATGGGCATAGAGATATGGTTACTTTGGGTATACTGGGAGGATTTGTGGCCTTTCTTACGGCTGGATTCTTTGGGAACGTTTTAGAGTTTGGGGCAATCTCCGTATTTATGGGAATTTTACTTGGAATTTCACTCAATGAAACAGAATAAAGCAAAAAAAATAGTAATCATATACTCTGGCGCCGAGCATTGGGGCGGTATTGAAACCTACCTTTTGAATTTATTTGAGAGTATTGAAGGTTCGAAGATTGAATTGACTCTTTTGTCTCTCGGTGAGTGGAAACTTACTCGTAAGTTACAAGATACAGGTCATAAACTACAAATATTTCCAAGTTCTAGAATTAGACCTCAGACCATTTGGGAAATACGTGATTTCCTTCAAGAAAACAATTTCGATTTAATCGTATCTCAGGGTACGGTCGCAAACGCATATGCCAGAGCTACGGCGTGGCTCTCAGGTGTTCCAAGTCTTGTCACAGTACATAGCGTTCGGGATTTCGATTATTCAAATCCGGTTATATTGGGTATTTATAATCTTATTGAGACTCTAACTCGTTTCCCTACCAGTAGATATATCGTTGTATCGAAATATATAAGAGACGTTCTAATTAAGTCTGGTGTGAAGGGTGACAAAATTTCTGTCATTCTAAATGGAGTGAAGGATCCAGGTCTAGGCTCTTCGAATCGCACCCGGAATGACAGCAAAATAATTATCGGTTCCATCGGTCGGCTCCATAGCACCAAAGGTTTCCACAATCTAATAATTGCCTGTGCAAAACTCCACAATATAGACTTCAAATTACAAATCGCCGGTGAGGGCGATGAGCGCCAGCAACTTGAGATACTAATCAAGAAGCTTGGATTGTCAGGAAGGGTTGAGCTACTAGGGCATGTCGATGATGTAATGACACTTCTAGGAAATTGGGATATTTATGTTCAGTCCTCACTTTCTGAGGGTTTCGGAATTACGGTGATTGAGGCAATGCTGGCTGGTAAACCCGTTATTGTGACACCGGTTGGTAGCCTATCCGAGCTAGTAAACGACGGTAAAACCGGCATTATTTCGTCCGGGACTTCTCCCGAATCTCTGGCGGCCGCACTTAAATTAGTTATAGACAATAAGGAACTTGCAAACAGGGTTAGGATCGCAGGAAGATCTGATGCTGTGAAGCGATTTAGCATCGATAAATGGATAGACGAAACCGAGAACGCATATTTGAGGGCCGCAAAATGAAAATTTGTCATATAATTGCATATCCAGGGATTGGTGGTTCAGAAAATTATGCACTTTACTTGGCCGATGCAGCAAAAAAGGATGGGCATGAGGTTCTCTTTATTTTGGGTGAAAAGGGTCCCCTTGAGTTAGAAATTGAGAAACATGGAATCGAAAGTCGTATTATTCCGATGAGCACCTCGTTCAATCCATTTATGGTTATTGGATCAGTATTTAAATTGAAGAATTGTTTGTCTGAAGAAGGTATTGATATCGTACATACTCATATGCTTAGGGAACATTCTGTTGTAATCGGTGCAAAACTTTTGGGAGCCAAAGTAAAAATCATTCGTTCTTTTCACCGATTGGATAATTTTGATTGGAAAATGAAACCACTGATGTGGCTTTATAATTGGCAAACGGACTCATTTATTGCTACCTCTGATTATATAAGGTCTTTCATGATTGCTTTTGGTATAAAAAAAGGAATAATTACGACTATATATAACGGCGTTCCTTCAGTTGAAACAAAAAATCACGAGAAGACACTCGGATTTATTGGAAGACTTGCACCAGAGAAAGGTATCTGTAAATTTATACGTGAAAACCTTGATGAAATAAAGAACGGTATGAAAGTTGTCATTGCTGGCGATGGACCAGACAGGGCAGAAATCATCGCTTATGCAAAACAGACGAACAATATCTCTTATTTGGGTCAAATTAGTAATCGATCATTATTTTTTTCAGAAGTATCTGTGCTTGTTCTTCCCTCTGAAACAGAAGTTTTACCACTAGTTATACTCGAAGCCTTTTCCGCAGGAGTGCCAGTTCTGGTATTCGAGATAGAGCCCCTGAAGGAGACAATTACAAAAGATAATGGTATTTTGGTAGCCATAGATGATTACAGGGGCATGGCTAAGGTGGGACGTGAATTGTTGGCCAAAGGATCAATTCTTGCCAGGCTTTCAAAAGGTGCCCAAAACAGTTATCAGAGTAATTATACGATTGATAAAATGTGGAATAGTACGAAGGAACTTTATGAAAAAGTTCTTTAACAACTTCAAACATGTCTTTATTGATAATAAAATATTTTTGGCCTTATTCACTTTATCAATAGTCGCTCTTTTGCCCTGGATTCTAGCTTTCTGGCCAGCGAACATGAGCCCTGATTCTTTGACTCAGTGGGTTCAGGCTACGACTTTCCGATACACAGATTTGCATCCTTATATATTTTCTGTTTTTGTCAGCTTCCTCGCGGCTATATGGAAGAGCCCCGCATCACTAATTATTTTTCAAATCCTTGTTTTCTCCATAACGATTGCATATTTCTTTCAATCTCTTCTCAAAAAGTCTGCAAATAAGTTCCTGGTTTATGCCTCTTTTGCGTTGCTTGTCACGTTTATTCCTATCGATTTATATAATGTGACGTTTTGGAGTGACGTGCTTTATTCGTATCTTATAATGTTGGTTTCCTTAATTTTTGTAAAGCAATGCTTCGACCATGCGGAAGGCAAAAAGCCAACTGTGAAATCTTTAATCTATGTGGCTTTCCTAATTCTGATGATTGCATTCTTTAGACACAACGGTATTCTTTATGTTCTACTGTTTCCAGTAATTTACTACTTGTATAAACTGATTGATCTAAAAAAGGCTTTAATAGTTTTGTCAGTTCTGGTGGCGGTCACTCTTTTACAGATGACATTATTTAGCCATCTTCTGAATGTCTCAAACGATAGCGCTTTGTTGCAGGAAATTCCTAAAGCGAAGGTGATTGGCCTTGCCCTCAAGGACGGAGTCTCATATGACAAAAATGATAAAGATTTTCTGCTGAGGCTTGCACCTGCCAGTACTTGGTCAAACTATGTTTGTTATAATGATTACAGCCTTTTTTGGGATAACAATTTCGACAAAACGTATCTTTCAAAACCCTCAAGTCTAACCGAGTGGAATCATATTTTTTGGGAAACTGTCCTGCATAGACCTGACATTCTCGTGAAGGACAGAGCTTGCTTGGATTTCAATTTACTTGGTGGCCAGAACCTTTATTTTCTAGGCATTACGAAGAATCAGGTAGGTCTAACTCAAACGCCGCCAAGTATCAGCATAAACAAAGTAATGACGGGCCTTGTAAATTGGTCTTTTGAAAAACCGCAAAGATATTTGATCTGGACTCCTGGAATTTTTGTACTCATATACTTCGCCTTTGCAGTTTATTCGTTAAAAAAGAAATTGTATTTCAGTTTAGGCTATGTGATCCTTAATCTTGCCAACGCCATACCAATCTTGGTAATTGTTTCGTCAGCCGAATATCGTTATCTATATTCGATCATTCCTTCACTCTTTTTGCTCCCGGCAATAATCTCTGCCGAAAGTCTGTTGAGACAGAGAAAGAACAAAGAGAAGGTGATAAATGGCTAATTCTGTGCTAGAATGGCTTTTAGTATGATTACACCAAAACTGATAATACTTCCACTCCTTGCATTTATTGCTACAGCAATACTTGTGCCGATTGTTCGTAATTTTTCCAAAAAAATCGGGGCTGTTGCCGTCCCGGATGCCAGAAAAATTCATAAAAATATCGTGCCATCCAGTGGTGGACTAGCTATTTTTGCCGGCTTTCTGATAGCGGCACTTTTTTTTAACCGAACTTCACCCGAAATAATTGGCTTCCTTATTGGTGGTACAGTCATCACTGGTATGGGTCTGCTGGATGATATTTTTGATTTACCACCAATAACGAAGTTTTTTGGGCAAGTTCTGGCTGCGCTTATCGTTATTTATTCAGGAGTTCGTATAGAATTTGTGGCCAACCCGTCTGGTGGTGGATTACTTCAGCTTGGTTTCTTATCGCTGCCATTTACCTTCCTTTGGATTGTCGGTATTGCCAACGCAGTCAACTTCATCGATGGTCTAGATGGTTTAGCTGCTGGCGTTGCCGGGATATCTGCGACAACTCTCGGAGTTGTCGCACTTCTCACAGGACGTTATGATCCTGCAGTTCTGGCCTTCACTCTAGCTGCTGCCGCATTTGCCTTCATTCCGTTCAATTTCTCAGAGAAAATGAAGATTTTCATGGGCGATTCCGGGTCAAACTTCCTCGGTTATAGTTTGGCAGTAGTCTCGATAATGGGTATGGTCAAAGTGGCCGCCGTTTTCTCGATGCTAATCCCAATTCTCATCCTTGCCATTCCTATTTTTGACACTGCCTTTGCCATTATTCGTCGTTTGCTTTCCGGCAAAAGTCCTTTTGTGGCGGATAAACTTCACCTTCATCACAGGATTATGAATAAAGGCTATACTCATAAACAGACAGCCTTCATCATTTATGGTATCAATATCTTACTCGGCATTGTTGCCGTACTTTCGACGCAAATGACCGACAAACAAGCGATTTATATATTTATTGCCGTTGTCGTGGTTCTCGTGATCAGTGCAGCCCTGATGGGTCTCATAAAAATAGAAAAAATTCATTTTCATCATAATTCTTGAGCAGATGGCCAAAATATGTTAAAATGTTTGGCATGTCTTTATATGTAGTTGGCCACAAAAATCCAGACACCGATTCTGTTGCATCCGCCATTGGCTACGCTGAACTTTTACGTAGACGCGGTAAAGATGCCATTCCGTTAGTTGCTGGTGAAATAAACAAAGGCACAGAGCTCGTTCTTGCCAAATTTGGTGTCCCAAAACCTCAGCAGGCACATCTGATTGATTTTCCAGAAGCTTCAGTGATTCTTGTTGACCATAATGAGGAGGGCCAATGGGCAGAGGGCTTAGTGAAAGAACATGTAACCGAACTGATCGATCACCATCGTTTTGGTGATTTTTCTTCAGCTCAACCGATTTACGTTCGCACGCAGCCGGTAGGTTCAACTTCTTCTATTGTTACCAATATGTTTCAAGAATGTGATGAAATCCCAGATAAATCTACGGCCGGAGTTCTCCTTTCCGCTATTCTCACGGATACATTAATGTTTAAGTCTCCAACCACGTCCGAATATGACAAAAAGGCAGCCGACTGGCTGAATGAGATCGCACAAATTGATATGATGGCACACGCCCAGGAAATTTTTGTCGCTAAATCTGATATCTCAGATATGTCGCTTCGTGATGTTATCAACAAAGACTTCAAGGAATTCCACTTCAATAGCCATGCAAAGGTGGGTATTGCCATGTTCGAAACAATGAATCCGTCTGGACCGCTGGCTAGAAAAGATGAGTTTATTAAGGAATTACAGAAGATAAAGAAAGAGAATAAGCTCGACTACATGCTCTTTGCCATTGTCGATATCGTAAACCAAGAGGCCCATTTCATCATTACAGCTGGAGAAGAGGCCGCCCTTTTGGACCACGTTTTCTGTGGTGAAATGAAAGATGATGTCATGAGCATCGATGGGCTAGTCTCTCGCAAGAAACAAATTGTCCCTCCACTCGAGGAACACTTCGCCAATCATACCCACGACCACTGCAAAATTCCAACATAACTTTGGCATTAGAGTTTTATTTGAAGATGTCGTAATATTTATTTTTCATAAAATCTTAAAAAACAAATAAATAATACCTCTTAAGTTGCGCCAAAATAATAGCAGCCTATTGCTATTAAAAATAGCCAATTTCGTGCTTAATTTTAAAAAAATTACTACACCTATATTTATATATTATATATTGTTAAACTATTAAACATAACTTTCAGAACAAACATACAATCCATTCAGACGGATCAATAACAAAATAAACTCTTTAAATTTCTTCCCTTCACACACCCCGTGACTTCAGCACGAAAATAGAGTAGAATGACCATAGAAATATGGGAGATTTGAGATGACTATTAATGAACTGAAAGTCACGGTGAACCGGTTTGAAGGTGAATTTGCTGTGCTGACCTATGGCGATGGGCAGATTCTCTGGCCGAAGCACAAGGTTCCTGAGCATACGAAGGATGGTGATGTTTTAGTTCTGGTTGCAAAACGAGATGTGGATGCGACTAAAGACCGCGAAGAACTTGCGAAGACTTTACTAAACGAAATATTGAAAAAGGATGAGAACTGATATCGCCAAAAAGTTTGTAACGGCACTAGGTTTTGCTTTTGGGCTTTACCTTATTATCGTTATTCTCCAGCCAATTGTGTTTGTTGATAGATTCGGCGCTGATTCAAGTATCGGCGGTGTAAATGTCAGTTATAAAACGAGTGATGCTGCCAAAACATTAATAAATAATAAGTTTGCGGAATATGAAAAGAGCAAAATAACCATTGGTGGTGATGCGGTCAACGTTTCTGATTATTTGAGCTCGGTGGATGTCGATAAAACGGTGAAGGAAGCACTTCTCGCCGAACAGGGAGGCTACCTAACATTTTCGAAATTTACAAAACAGAGTTTTGAGCCACATATTGCAATAAATGAGGATAATATTTCTAAGATCTTGATTACTAATTATTACAAAACCGCTGTGACGCCGATTGATGCCAATGTTGTCGTAACTGGGGACACCGCGAAGGTTGTCCCGGAAAAAGTCGGACAAAGATTGATGATCTCAGAGAGCAGGCAGAGAATTATTGATGGTATTAGTAATCTCACCACACAAATTAATTTAGATATTGAACCACAAGAGCCAATGGTTACGGCCGCCGAAGCTGCTCTAGCTGCTAGCCAAGCGAAAGAAATCGTTTCCAAGCCCGTGACTTTGCTCGGCGATGGTGTTAGTTATACGATTACTCCAGCCGTGCTGAGTTCCTGGCTGAAAGTTACGCCTGCGGCACCGAAAAGCCTCGTGACTATCGAGAACTTTATACCAGTACAGAGCGATTACAACTTCCTCGACCCCAACAAGGTCTTTCTTTACGTTGATTCGCTCGCGAAAAACATTGATAAGCCAGCCGTAAACGCCCAGCTCACAACGAATAATGGCCAAGTTGCTGTTGCCACGCCCGAACAAATAGGGCAAACAGTTGATCGTAAAGACGCTATAGCTCAAATTCAAGCAGCTGTCATCGGTGACAGAACGGCGAAACTAACGATAGATACAGTTCAGCCTGATATTCGCACAGATAATCTGGCAAGTCTCGGTATCACTGAGTTAGTTTCCACCGGTTGGACTGATTTCAGTGGCTCACCGGCTAATAGGCTGCATAATATTCAGACCGGCGCAGCTAGATTTAATGGTATCCTTATCAAACCGGGTGAAGATTTCTCTTTCAATACTGCCCTCGGGAATGTGGATGCCAGTACCGGTTATTTACCGGAACTAGTAATACTTGCCGACAAAACCGTCCCTGAGTATGGTGGAGGCCTCTGCCAGGTGTCTTCTACGGCCTTCAGAGCCGCTCTAAACGCCGGTTTACCGATATTAGAGAGACATGCCCATGCGTATCCGGTCGGC
Source organism: uncultured Candidatus Saccharibacteria bacterium (assembly GCA_964641375.1). Classification (GTDB taxonomy): domain Bacteria; phylum Patescibacteriota; class CPR2; order UBA1875; family CAIMLA01; genus CAZXMN01. Next base: position 11,167 of record CAZXMN010000007.1, on the reverse strand, counting down.
TATTACAAGCCCTATGGAGTGGATGCTACGATATACTTACCAACGCCTGATCTCAGATTTACCAATGATACCGGCAAATACATATTGATTCAAACTCGAATCGTCGGTAATAAGCTATATTTTGATTTCTATGGCACAAAAAAACCGGTGACCATCAAATTTTCGGGAAATGCTGATGCTACAGGTGCGGTCGATGCGGTTGAGAAAGTGACACCAACACTTTCGGAGCAAGGTTTGAGAGGAAGGGGATCCTTTACGGCGGTTTTCTACCGACACATATATGATTCAACTGGTAAAATGACGGATGATGACAAGTTTACTTCGAAATATGATTCACCGGATAACTACCCTCACTAGAAAAGCAAAAGGAGACCGTGGCCCCTCTTGCCTTGGTCTCCTCACTTCCAATAGAAGTTCTTCTGACTGTTTCGACCCAGAATCCCAAGTCTGTAAAGCTGCCAGACATACTGGCGTTTCTTGCCAGTAAGCCCTTGCTTCAACAGACTAAGTGGACCCTTGCAATTCGTTGTTGAACGAAGTATTGCCAATACGTTGGCGAGTTCTTCGTCCATGTCATGTATCTCTCCGTCAGGCCAAGCGCGGTAGTTCTCGGCAAGGACGTCGATACACCTTCTGTGTGGTCCGCCTTCCCTACTGGTGAGTCTTCCTTCAATCTGCCAGGTCCTGACTAGATTCTTGAGCTCAAGTGGCAAGTTTGACCCCGAATAGATTGGGAAGAAGTAGTTCGGATGTTCTAACGCTTCATCCCGGAGTTGTATAAAGAGGACTTCTGCCTCCTTAGTGCCGGGTTCTGGATATTCTGGCATCATGAACCTTTCGGTTGGGGGAGCTAAGTAGTGTTTACTTCGGAGGACATTCTATCACAGAATGGCTTTGACGAAAAGGCTATTCTCTGGTATAATTTGCAGGTTGAAAACTTAATAATCCCGGGTAGCTCAGCGGTAGAGCAGTTGGCTGTTAACCAATTGGTCGTCGGTTCGAATCCGACCCCGGGAGCCAAGAAAAAAGACCACTTTTATGGTCTTTTTTCTATTTATCTATTATGAATAGTCGTTTTTCACTATTTGACCGAGCAAAAAACTGACTATTGGCCCGTGATTATGAATTTTAGAATGTCTCCCGACTAACTCGATAAAACCCTGACCATAGATTTGTTTTCCACAAAATTTTGCCGTCACCTTGCTTGGTCCTTCCCAATAATTTATGTACCAGAATGTCATCTCATGATCATCCACTAGCGAATCAATCTCAAGAAATAAATTTGCCTCTGGAATGTCAACCTTCCAAGACAAGGGGTAGTTTGCTCCCGTTTTCGGGCTTAACCACTGTTTATTATTAGGAGAAATGATGACCGTCGAATAACTTTTCTGGCTGCCATCTGAATAGGAGATAGTGGCAAGTGTTTTGCTACCCTTTTTACTACCGCTTTCGTAACAAATGACCTCAATATTATTCTCTAGTTGAACCGAGAACCAATTCCAGTAACCCTTTGGAGCCCTGAAATCACCCCATTGATGGTCCATCCAAGAATTACCAAAAATTTCAAAGACTTCGTTATCAATTTCTAATTTCCCGGTCGTTTTCAGCGAGCTAAGGCTGTAATAGTAGGTTTGTTCGCCGACATTATCTACAAATCCAGTTTCCCCTATCAAAATTGGCGGTTTCGTGCGCCCTAGAATAAGATTAAAGTTAGGCCCACTAGTTGAATATACATTATTATTTTCTCGAAGAAGGGAATAATCATTTTTACTTTTGCGACCAACGAATTTCACACTAAGGTTATTGTCCCTAAAGCTATCATTAGAGATAGTCACAATCTCAATATTCGGATAATATTTTTTGTTCGTGAGGTCGGTAATAATAGAATGATAAACGTAAGCATCATGTGAAGGTAAAAAACTAAATATGCCGCCGAGAATTGTCGGGTATTTAACCCGAAACAGCGTGCTCATGTACGCGAAACGCTGCTTATCTTTCTTTGAATTTAGGATGCCATTCAAATACCACCATTCAGTGATAGAATCGTGTTTTCCTTCATCTATTGGAAAATTAATTGGATTATATTCCATAAACTAATCTAATTTGTTTTGGATATACTAAGTTACTTTTTCGCTAGCGAGAAACTTTTTGATATCCTCAACTGTTGAAATAAATTGGTTCGGGAAAATAATTGTAGAATTCTTTTCTACTGCAATCTCGGAAAGAACTTGGAGATTACGAAGTTGTAGAGCAATGGGGTGCTTGCTGATAACGTCGGCTGCTTGACCAAGTTTATCTGCTGACTGGAATTCACCTTCTGCGGCGATAATCTTCGCTCTTTTTTCGCGTTCGGCCTCGGCCTGTTTGGCCATGGCGCGCTGCATTGTATCCGGGAGTTGAATATCTTTGATTTCAACGGTCGAAACAATAACACCCCAAACTTCAGTATGAGTATCGATGATTTCTTTAATTTTCTGATTGATTTTCACAGTGTCGGACAACACCTCGTCGAGCATAAATTGGCCGACGATATTTCTAACTGTCGTTTGTGCAATCTGATTCACTGCCGAATAGACGTCCTGGATGGCAATAATTGATTTAGTTGCGTCTACAACGTGGTAGTAAGCGACGGCTGCAACATCGATGGAGACGTTATCCTTAGTAATGATTTTCTGAGATTGAACGGGCATAGTCACAATTCGATAGGAAACTTTTATCATTCGGTCGATAATCGGCCAAACAAGTCTGAGTCCAGGTTCTTTCTCACCGATAACTTTACCTAGACGGAAAACAACGCCTTTTTCATATTGCTGAACGACACGCAGTGCCGAGAGAACGATGACAATTAGCACGCCGACTGTAATGAGTACATCCATTTTTTTGCCTTTCTTTACCTAATTATTATAACACCAACATGTGGTATAATCGCTTGGTGGTCGAAGAAGATTCCAAAAAAATAGTAATCATCCAGTTCCCAAACATATATTTATGGACTATGGCTGTAACGTGGTTCATCGGTTATTTTAGTACTGGCTTAATTCATTCTACTTCACGGGCGGTTTTTATAACCTCAGGAATTATTTGGTCCTATGAGGAAATCGTTCATGGTGCGAGTTGGATTAGAAGAACCCTTGGGGTAATCGTAATAATAGTTCTAATCCTGAATATCATTAAGGGTTAGTATCGTTATATACTATTCCTAAGGAGAGATTATTATGTATATAGATTGGACGGATGATTTGAGTGTTGGTGTTGCCGAAATCGATCAGCAACACAAAAGATTTTTGGTTATTATTAATGATCTTTACGAAGCCCTTGAGAATAAGAATGAAAAAATAGTTCTAGGCGACATCATTAGTCAACTCGCTTCTTATGCCATGTTTCACTTTATGACGGAAGAAAAGTACATGGACGAATTCAAGTATGAAGGGGTCGAGATACATAAGAAAGAGCACGAGAGATTAAGAGACAAGATTTCTGAATTTGGTGAGAATTATACGGATAACCCCGAGAAGCATGCCCAGGAGCTTCTTCATTTTCTAAAGGATTATCTAGCTGATCATCTAATCACAATGGATCAGAAATATGTTAAGTGTTTCAAAGAACATGGGTTGCAATAATTTATAGGAGAAATATGTAATGAAGGCTTTAGTTGTCTATGACTCAAATTTCGGGAATACCCAAAAAATCGCTGAGGTTATTGCTAAAGGAATTGATGCAAAAGCAGTTTCGATAAAAGATATTCAAGCAAGTGAACTTATAGATTTTGATCTTCTCGTCGTTGGGAGTCCAATCATTGGATGGAAGCCATCCCCGAGAATGATTAATTTTTTGAGTGGCCTGACACCCGGTCAGCTTACAGGCACGAAAGTTACCTCTTTTGATACAAGAGTTGAACTCTTCATCCATGGGGATGCAGCTTCAAAGATATTAAAGGCACTCGTTACAGTAGGGGGTGAAGTTGTTTTACCGTCGACTGGTTTCCATGTTAAGGGTAAAGAGGGACCTTTATTTGAGGGCGAAATAGATAAAGCTGCCGATTGGGCGGGTTTGATAAAAAGAGGCCTTTAAGCCTCTTTTTGAACCCGGTAGATTGAATATGAGACGTAAAATAGCCAGATCATAAAAGTTCCGATTGTAAATCTCTCAAAGACTCCAAAGATATTTGGAAATTTCGTTGGCGCAATTGCGGTTAGTGGCCCAGAAACTAATATTAACATCCCGAATATTAATGAAGGTAATTTAGTCTTTTCTAAACCCTTTATTTTGCTAAAACCGAATGCTCCCAAGAAGACTGCAAGCAAGGTGGTGAGCGATGCAACTCCGGCAAGAACAAAGTGCATTAGTCCACTAAAGGTTAGGGCAACATTCAGTGGGTCTTGAGGAAAGAAGAACATTGCTATACCCGATAGTCCGCATATCCCCAAGAAAATCGCAGAGGCTTTTACTTGTTTATTTTTGACCCAGTTGAAAACACCGATAGCAAATAAAATCAGTAAAATGTTGTATGCCCAAAATAGGGGCTGAATTATCCACTGATTCGGTGCAGTCTTCATGGTTAGTTCGCTAATGGCTTGGTGTATTTGGCTATAACCCGGCCAAATAAATCCACCAAAAATAACCGCAAAAACGTAGAAGATGGGGGCTGCAATACCAAAATAGTAATATTTCTTCATCATTCCGATTATACCTTACGCAAGGGGTTTATAATATATATATGAATACGTTAGATAATAATGAAATCAGAGATCTTGCACGCCCCAGAAAAAACGTCGGTATTTCCATTTATTTGCCTTTTAATGATGGCACTCAAGGAGATCTGAAGAATCCAGCACTCCTAAAGGAAATGCTGAATGAAGCTAGAGAAAAATTAACGGTTGATGGGGTGAAGGCTGATGTTGTTTCTAATCTTTTAAAACCAGGTTTTGATCTGACGGCCGATGAAACCTATTGGAGAGAAAAATTTGGATCGTTAGTGGTCTTTCTGTTCTCAAATGAGTTTCACTTTTACAAATTACCATTTGCCTATGAACAGAAGCTAGTTATTTCACGATACCCTTATCTGAATCCGATATTAAAGGATTTCCTTACGAATAAGTGTATTTATGTTCTGGTTCTCGCAGCTGGTGGCTCGAAACTTTTCAAGTTTGATAGGTATGGTTACCTTGATATCACAACGAAGGGAATTGAGAAAAGCAGCAAGGAATATGCCGACTATTTCCAGATTGAAAGAGAGTCAAACTATCATATCAAAAGAGGTGGAGCAGGACGGACAAAAGAAGGTTTAATTTCGCATGGACACGATAACACGGAACAGTTAAATAAGGTTAGGGCGACAGAGTATGCTCGGATAATTGCGAAAGAAGTGAAGAGCATAGCAAGAGTAGATAATCTACCATTAATTTTGGCAGGGGCGAAGAGTGGCTTTCTGGCTCCGACCTTCCGATCGGTGTTTGATGGCTCGGGACTTCTCGAAGGTTACATTCCTGTCGAAACGGAGCCAGTAAATATGGGAATGCTCCAGTCGGAAGTTGGTAAAATACTTGATAAGGTCGAAAATGATGAGGAAAAAATAGCGCTCGAAGTTGTCACAAATCTTCTAGGGACTGGCCTCGAAGAAAGTCTGCCCGATCAAATAATCAAACAGACTTCCGAAGGCCGTGTCGAGACATTATTTGTGAATAACGAACAGGATGTTTTTGGAACGATAAATGTTTTTAATGGCATATGTGAAGCAAAAGTAACGAACAATCCTGAGGATGAAAATTTAACGAATATAGCAGTTATAAATACTTGGTACAAGAAGGGTAAAGTCTACTTCTTGCCGAAGAACGTAATCGGCGAAAGGCCGCTTATGGCCGTGCTAAGGTATTAAGAAAGGAGCATCAATGGTTTATGAGGTAAAGGAGTTAGGGTACAAGGATTTACCAAATCTAACGTCAAAACAGCTTGCGGAACACCATGACATTCTCTACAAAGGATATGTAAAGAAATTAAACGAAATTAACGAGAAGTTAGCGAACCTCAATCATGGTAGTGGAAACGGGACATTCGGAGATTACAGAGAGTTAAAAATTGAGGGGAGCTTTGCGTATAACGCGGTAAGGTTGCACGAGCTTTATTTTGAAAATATGGGTGGTACTGGTGCGCCATCGAAAGACATGATGTCTAAGCTTGATGAAAGCTTTATGTCATTTCAGGATTTTGAGGAAGAACTGATGGACGCGGGACTTTCGGCTAGAGGGTGGGTTGTTCTCGGCTTGGATGAAGATGGTCAACTCAGACTTCATCTCTGTGATGCACATAATATGAATGGGATATGGGGCTCGAAACCAATCCTGGTCATGGATGTATATGAGCATGCATATTTCATCGATTTTGGTACCAATCGAAAAGAATATATTGATGGCTTTATCAAAAATATTGAGTGGGATGTAGTTGAAAAGAGACTGAGTTAGTCCTTTTTCAAGAGTTCCATAAAAACATTTGAAGGGATCTCGACTTTGCCGAGCTTTTTCATTTTCTTTTTGCCGGCTTTTTGTTTATTTAGGAGCTTATTTTTGCGGGTTACATCACCGCCATACAGTTTAGCGGTAACGTCTTTTCGCATAGCTGGTATATCCTCACGGGCAATAATTTTGCCACCGATAGCGGCTTGAATAGCGACTTTGAAAAGTTGTCTCGGTATTAACTCTTTCAATTTCTCCACGACCTGTTTCCCAATTTTCTGGGCCTCACTGTTGTGAACTAGGAGTGAGAGGGTGTCAATCGGTGTTTCGGCTACCATAATGTCGAGTTTTACCAGGTTCCCGGCTCGAAACTCCATGAACTCGTAATTCATACTGGCATAACCAGAGGAAATGCTTTTTAGCATGTCATAGAAATCAGTCACAATTTGTGAAAGTGGCATTTCGCATTTGATGATAACCCTTATTTCTTCCAAATAATCAATTGTTTTGAAAACGCCCCTCTTGCCAGATATTAGCTCCATAATAGTGCCGATATAATCACTTGGTGTGACTATTTCTACGCGAACCCATGGTTCACGGATTTCACGGATTTGAGATCTGTCAGGAAGTTCAGCTGGACTATTAATTGTGATCATCTCCCCAGTGTTTTTTAGGATTTCATAAGATACAGATGGTGTCGTAACGATTAGGTCCAGGTTAAATTCTCGCTCCAGCCTTTCCTTGACAATGTCCATATGTAAAAGGCCTAGAAAACCGCAACGGAATCCGAAACCGAGTGCACTGGAAGTTTCTGGTTCATATTGGAGTGAAGAATCAGAAAGGGCTAACTTACCAAGGGCTTCCCTGAGGAGAGGAAAATCATCACCCTCTATTGTATATATACCTGCGAAAACAAATGGTTGAACGGTCTTATAACCTGGTAAAGGTTCAACATCCTTGTCGGAGATAAGCGAAACAGTATCGCCGACCCTTGCCCCGGAAACATCCTTGAGACCCGTGACTATATAACCGATGTCGCCGGTCTGAAGTGTATCTTTAGGTACAAAAACCGGTTTCATATAACCTATTTCGATGGAATCTGCATTGGTGTTATTTCTGAGCATATGTAATCTCTGGTTTTTCATAAGGCTACCATCAACTACACGGATATAAGCGATCACCCCTTTATAAATGTCATAGAATGAATCAAAAATGAGTGCTCGAAAAGATTTTTCGGCATTCCCCTGTGGTGCTGGTACTTTCTCGATCACGCGGTCAAGGATTGCCTCTACGCCGGCTCCTGTCTTTCCTGAAGCGAGGATAATTTCTTCCTTTTTTACACCGAGTAAATCGATGATTTCCTGGGCAATTCTATCTGGTTCAGCATGTGGTAGGTCGATTTTATTGAGAACGGGAATAATCTCCAAATTATGTTCCATTGCGAGATAAATGTTTGATAGTGTTTGTGCTTCAATCCCTTGTGATGCGTCAACAACCAGTATCGCCCCCTCCACAGCTGCTAAGGAACGTGAAACTTCATAAGCGAAATCAACATGTCCCGGTGTATCGATGAGGTTCAGAATGTGACCCTTATATTCCATCCTAGCCGGTTGTAGCTTGATAGTGATCCCACGTTCTTGCTCGAGTTCCATCGTATCTAACAGTTGGTCATGCATGTCACGTTTGTCGATAGTCCCCGTTACCTCCAAAAAACGGTCAGCCAGAGTAGACTTACCATGGTCGATGTGGGCGATGATACAGAAATTTCGAATATTAGATTGATTCATCAGCGGCAACTTTATGTCCTAGTCCGATTTTATCTAGTACAAATTGGACTTCTTCACATCGGAATAGCCAAGTGAGAAGGAAGTAACTGATACCCCCAGCCGATACGGCGCCGATTGTTTGTAGAAGCAGACCGACAACTCGACCTGTATTTACGAACATGTCGAAGAAATATAATGAGCCATAAGATATTAGTCCCATTAGAAGCGAGGCAAGAATAAGTCTGGAAGTAGATTCAAAAATTTTGTGGTCTGGATCCAAAGCCCCGATTTTATTATGAAGCCACATAAAGAGTAATACAGCGTTTACAATTCCCGAGATGGAAAAGGCAAGGGCTATTCCGGCGATACCTAGGCCAAGCGGCGCTATGAATGGTAAAGTGACCGACAAAATCGCATTCAGTACCATAACAAAAAGAGCGATATAGAGAGGCGTTTTTGTGTCTTGAATTGAGTAGAAAGCCTTGAGTAGAAGCGGGATAAGACCTTGGGCAACGAGACCAATTGCAAAGAAAAGTAGCGCCTTGGTTGTCCAATAAGTATTATCCCAACTGAAGTTACCAATTCCAAAAATAAGACGAATTATTTGAGCCCTGAGGACGATGATGCCAACGGTTGCTGGGATAGTGAAATAGAGGATTCGCCTTGCGCTCCAAGAAAAGTTACCCATAAATTCTTTCATATTGTTTCTGGCAATCGCTTCAGAAAGCACTGGGAAAATAGCGGTGGCGATAGCAATTCCGAAAATAACTGTCGGTGCAGTTTGAATATCATTTGCAAAATTGATGACGGTAATGCCACCAACAAAGAAAGATGCGATAAAGGTATCAATGTATAAATTTATAGAACTTGTACCAAGAGCTAGGGTGCGCGGCAACATCAATTTGATTATCCTGGCGATTTCGCCATTCTTGAAATTGAGTTCTGGTTTCCAACGAAAACCAGTCGATATTACTGAAGGCAACTGGATTAGTACGGAAAGGAATGCACCACCGATGACGCCGACAGTTAGAGCATAGATTGGAGGGTTAAAGTGACTAGTCAAGAAGATGACAGAAAGAATAATTGAAATGTTGTAAATGAGCGGAGCAAGAGAGTAGGCCACGAAACGTTTATATGAGTTCAGAATGCCGCCGAAAACACCGGAGATACCGAAGAGAATTGGCGAGATCAACATAATTCTAGTCAAGTTTACGGTAACCTGATAGATATTGAAACCAGGTTTTAGGCTACTGCTAAAGAACCCAGGAAACATAAAGGGCACAAGTTTTGGGGCGAGAATAAAGAGAATTACCGCAAATACGATGGCGCCAAGGGCGACGAAATTCAAAAATGAGTTAGCAATCTTCTGAGCTTCTTCTTCATGATTTTTGCTAAGTTTCTCTACAAAAACGGGGATAAAAGCGCTTGAAAGCGCACCCAAAATTAGTAGGTTAAAGATGAGGTCGGGCAAACGAAAAGATGCGTAGAAAGCATCAGTCATGGAGCCAGCACCGAAGTGGCCGGCTATCAATCTCTCCCTGTAGAGTCCAAGAATGTTTGAAATAAGTCCGGTGGTGCCAAGGATAACCGCTGCATTACCGATGGTAAGCTTGCGGTCGGAAATGAAATACCAGAACTTTTTCACTTTATTCATTTAGCTTTTGCTGTCCCCATCAATTTCACAAAATCTTCTTCGTCCAGAGTTTCCTTTTTGAGTAACTCTGTCGCAACTTTCTCAAGTTTGGCAGAATTCTTCGCAATGAGTTTCTCTGCTTTGACATAACCTTCTTCAATGATTCGATCAACTTCAGAGTCGATGTCAGCGGCGATTTTCTCAGAATAATCTTTGTCGTGTTCGCCAAGTTCGCGTCCAAGGAAAACAAGTTCATCGCGGCGTCCATATACCCTGTGTCCAAGCTTGTCACTCATGCCGTATCTAGTGACCATTTCACGAGCAAGTTTGGTGGCTTTTTCCATATCGTTAGAAGCACCGGTCGTGACGGTCTTGAAGAATTTTTTCTCAGCAGCTCTGCCGGCAAGTAGCATTGCAATCTCGTCCTCGAGCTCGGCTTGAGTCATCATCTTTTTATCTTCTTCGGGCAGTGACCAAGTCACACCGAGAGACATTCCACGAGAGATAATAGAAATTTTGTGGATTGGGTCAGTGTTCTCAAGCAGATGTCCGACTATTGCATGACCTGATTCGTGATAAGCGGTGATTTTTCTTTCCTCAGCGTTCATAAGGGCACCCTTACGTTCTGGCCCGAGGTAAACTTTCTCGACAGAGTTTTCGATATCTTTCATCGAAATTTCTTTTTTATTCTCACGTGCAGCGAGAATGGCAGCTTCATTCAAGATGTTCTCGAGGTCAGCGCCGGAGAAACCTGGTGTTTGGCGCGAAACTACGGAAAGCTTTACATCTTTTGCGAGCGGTTTGTTTTTAGCGTGAACTTTGAGAATAGCCTCACGATCTTGAATATCGGGCATGTCGAGGACAACCTTACGGTCGAAGCGACCCGGACGTTGCAGGGCTGGATCTAGGACGTCAGGTCTGTTGGTGGCAGCGATCACGATGACGTTCGTGTCGGTTTCGAAACCGTCCATTTCAACGAGGATTTGGTTCAAGGTTTGTTCACGTTCATCATGAGAACCGCCCATTCCTGTGCCACGTTGGCGTCCGACGGCGTCAATTTCGTCGATAAAGATGATACAAGGTGCGTTTTTCTTGGCTCTAGAAAATAGATCACGCACACGACTGGCGCCGACACCAACGAACATTTCGACGAATTCAGAACCGGATATTGAGAAAAACGGCACACCAGCCTCACCAGCGACAGCTTTCGCCATCAAAGTTTTACCAGTTCCAGGTGAACCAAAGAGTAATACGCCCTTTGGAATCTTGGCGCCGAGCGCGAGATATTTTTTCGGATGTTTTAGGAAGTCCACAATTTC
>CAZXMN010000006.1:0-32787 GCA_964641375.1 uncultured Candidatus Saccharibacteria bacterium | reverse complement strand
GTTCCATCATGCGTACTTTGGCGACCCCGACCGGGCTCGAACCGGTGACCTCCACAGTGACAGTGTGGCGTTCTAACCAACTGAACTACGGGGCCGCGTAGGGTTGCTACTTATTCGGATGAGAGCTGAGATATGACGCTGTCACCATTCATAAGTTGCTGTGTAATTATACTAGAGAATTGACCTCAGGTCAAGGAGAAGACTTGCTCCCATTGCTCTGCTGAATTATACTTTATGGAACAGGGTGGGAGAATTTGGTGACAGATTCTTGTCATCTGTACCTTGGAAGGGGGCAGCAATGCTGCAAGAGTACGCTTACGGGATAACGGTTCTCAGGGGAATCTTGGTCATGCTCGTGATTCCCTTCGTCATCGCCGGCGTGATTCTCGTCAGTTGTGGGCTCAACCGTCTTCGATCCTGGTATCAGCATCGGCTGATCCAACGAGCAGTCCAGGGTGATCCTAGGTCTGTGAAGCTCGTCACCGGTGGTGACGAAGCTGCCAGGAGTGCCAGGATGGCCAAATTGGCCCACTTGGCTGCTCACAAGAACTACTACGGGACAAGACCATCAAGTGACATCGACCACGGTGCCGCTTGATGGCACCAACTAAAGAATAGGAATGAAATGACACTAATCTATATAACATTTGGAGTACTAGCAGGTTTTCTATTATTTATAATAGTAGGATATATGGTGATTGCTTATGCTCTTATTGGCAATGAAACTCAAACTCTAGATGAAATTCAGAAGGCAAAATGCAAGGAAGTTATGAAAGCTGGCAAAGGCTCGCTGCTTTGTCATCTTTACGTCAAAAAAGGCCGATGTCCGCATCAGCCTTGTCCAAATATTACTGAGAAATAATACTCGGCTCGAACTTAATAATCCTGTTTGGGGTAGTAATATAGAATTGTTTGTCGGGACCATAAAAAACACCGACAACTCCGAATGATTTGCCTTGATATACGACCTCATCCGAAGCGACTTGATTATATTTTTCTCCGCCTAGGGTCAGCTTGTGAACTGATCCTTCATTGTAACTGCCGAAATATAGATTCCCGTCGACAAAAACACTCTGAGTTGGGGTAATCGTTGGCGTATATGCGATTATGGGATTAACGTATTCGGGTTTATCTACTTTGCCGGTAACTTTCGGCCAACCATAATTACCACCTGGTTCGATAATATTTATTTCGTCGTCTTTTTCAGGACCGTCTTCGGAAATGTAAAGTTTTCCGGTTTTAGGATGAAATGCCAGTCCGAATATGTTTCGATGACCATAGGAGTAGAGAGGAGAACCAGGAAATGGATTGTCGTCTGGAATTGAGCCATCGGCATTAATTCTCAAAATTTTGCCACCAAGCCAGTTTTTGTCTTGAGATTTTTCTCTAATTTCGTTTTGAACCCCAACGCCAATGTAGAGACATTTATCGGGACCAAAAGCTATGATACCGCCATTGTGGATGAGGGCACCGGGAATATCATCAAAAATAACCGTTTCATCGGATCCATCTGATTTTATGCGAACAACTTTATTATTGATGTTGGTTTCGTCAGGACCATAAGAATAATAACAAAAAATATAGCCGGTTTCAGAGAACTTGGGATCCAGGGCAACTCCGAGCAGCCCGGTTTCGTTGTGCCCAGTGACGGGGACTATAGAAAAATGCTTTACGAGTTTGTATTTTTCCTTTACGAGGGACCACAGATTGCCAGTAACCCGCTCACTAAAATAGGCGGTCCCGTCCGGCGCAAAGACGAGAGTAATGGGACCACCGGCAATATCTACAAAATCAGGTAGAATTTGTTTCACTAATTTATCTCGTCGGCACTACCATCCTGGCAGTAATAGACAGATTTCAAGTTATTCTCGTCCCAAACTAGGCAAGTGGGGCATTTGCATTTCTGAAACTTGTCGTAGTCGTCACATTCAGTCCTACCGGTAGCACAATGAAGACCACGGGGTCCTGTCGTTGTTTTGACGCATTTACTAGCCAGTAGAACTGAACAAACGCCACAACGACAGTGATCCTTGTTTTTTTGATTTATTTCAACTCTTGGCATTAAGTACCTTTCTGTAGGCAGAATTATTCTTTGGGTACATTTAGACTATCATAAGTCTCTTTGGAAATAAACTTTGTTAGATTTGTCCCATCATCATCAACGGCTCGGGCTGCATACCTAACTCTATTTGTTCCTTCTCCGTAAGCTTTTTTCTTTAATTTTGTGTCTGGGACATTAACTTTGGCTCTCTTTTTGACGTTGTAGAATTCCATTTTCGTCTCCTTTTGTTAGGGTTTTCTATATATCTATTATATACCGAATAGCAACAACAGGACCAAGGTAGGGCTTTCTATAGATGTTTCTTTAGTATATTATGTGGTTAATGTTAGAAATAATTATAATAGTGCTTTTACTATTGTTTGGCTTTCTCTTCTTCAAATTTCGTAAAAACCGTCGGGAGATGCTTCTCGGCGGTATGCTCTCTATTCCTCTTGTCCTTTCCTGGACGATGGTAAATTATGATGGTTCAGTTGGCACCGTTGCTCTCACAAATATATTACTTAGGCTTGTTCTAGGATTTCTTCTTGCTGGGGTGGCAGCTGCTCTCTATGAAGTTTATTTCTTGGATCGTTTCAAAATAGCTCCTCATCCTCATAGGGCGAAGCTGGCGCAACTAATCTTGGGTCCAATTCTATTCCTTGTGTTGGTGCTTTCTTTCCATGTTTCTGGGGTACTTTCTCTCCTTGTTGGTTTTTTAATCGAGGTGTTGATACTTGCTTATCATCGGAAAGAACTATTGTGGGAAGCAATTGTCTCCGGTCTATTCATAGGTCTAGTGTCAGTGGTGGTTTTTGTCATAATAAGCCGCACAGCGCCGATGGGTTTTTCGCTCTTACCTAGTTTCTCCGGAATCGATATCTTTGGCTTACCGATTGAGGCCATACTGTTCGTATTTGGCTATGGAATGCTTTGGGGTCCGCTCTATGAGGGCGTCAAGAAGGGCAGGGCCTAGATGGGAATAGCGAAGAAAACTTTCTCGGCTATTAGAAATTTTTATTTTCCACAGAATAAAGCTGAACACCATCGGATTAAGGTGAGCATCAGCCGAATTTTCCTGACGATAACTCTAGTGTTGTTGACAATAGTCTTGGCATATTTTGCACCCGCACCGAAGGCTCTAGCAATCAACTCCGGTGCTGTATCTGGTGTCCCTATAAACAAGGAACTCAGGATTACCTTTTCTGCTCCGGTTGAACGTGATCAAGCAATTGCGAGCATTACCCCTGAAGTTCAAGGCGAGTGGAGTTGGAGTGACGATTTACTCGGGACGGGGAAAATGTATAAAACTTTAGTTTTCAAGCCGATTGAGGCCTACAAACTAAATACGAGCTATACGGTTACCGTGAAGGGTGTAAAACGTGCAATCGGGATTGGTCCGGCACAGGACTTTCGTTTAAATTTCCGAACAATGAAAACACCTCTGGTTGCAGCCATAATACCAGCGGATCAGACCAATAATGTGAGAGCAGATGATAAAGTTGTAATTAAGCTTGATTCTCCAAATAAGAATATCGTCGAATACGCTGTCAAATTCGACCCAGATGTCGCCTATGACTCTTCTTATGATAGTACTATGACAATCCTTACACTTACCCCGAAAGGTCCTCTGATTCAGGGACAGGGATATACGATGACTGTCTCTAGAACGCCAGTAACTCTAGATCTAACGACGAATAAAATAGTACTGAGAGGAGATACTGAAACTGCTAAAGTATCGAGTTTTACAGTAGCAATGCCGCCCGGAATTGATTCTTATTCCCCAAGCGGTAATCATATACTGGTATCAACTAGGCAGGTTACAATCAATTTCAACCAGGATATGGATAGAACCTCTGTCGAACAGAACCTTGTCAGTGCGCCAGTGTTGAGCGGAACAGTAAGTTGGGCGAGTGACAGGCAATTATCCTATCAGTATACAAGTCCACTTAACTATGGGACAACATATAGTTTCACTGTGAAAAATGGGACAAAAAACAAGAATGGCGGGTTTCTGACTCAGGACGCAACGGCTAGCTTCACAACAATCGGAAATGTTTATGTCACCTACATCACACCTACGAACGGGAGCACCGGTAATCGAGTTGGGACAGCTATCTCGGTAGGCTTCGATCAGGAAGTTGATCATGCGTCAGCCCAAAGTAAATTTTCACTATCGGGAGTCACCGGTGGCTTTGCTTGGGCAGGAAATGTTATGCAGTTTTATCCAAGTTCTCTGGCAAAAGACTCTGCATATACAGTCAATGTTGCAGCAGGTGTAAAAAGCGTTAATGGACTGGATTCGAATCGTGCGTTTTCGTCTACTTTCTATACTGAGGAAACAGTAGTGAAGCTGGGTATACCGCTTGACTATCAGGATAGAGCCCTTTCTTGTGAGGCAGCAGCGTTGAAAATGGGTCTAAACTACAAGGGCGCGGGAGTCAGTGAAGGTGACATTCTTGCTAGAATTCCAACCGATCCGAGCCCAAGGGTTGGTAACATCTGGGGCAATCCAAACACAGAATTTGTGGGAAACATTGATGGAGCTCAGGACACAACTGGCTACGGTGTCTATTGGGGTCCAATAGCTGCTGCCGGAGCTGCTTGGAGACCGACTCAGGCCTTTTCCGGTTGGGGAGCAGGAAACTTAGCTGCCGAAATTGCTGCCGGTAACCCAATCGTTGTTTGGGGGACGGTAGGGAATGCTTACTATGATCCCTGGCAAACCAGCGACGGACAAACTGTGAATGCCTGGAAGGGCGAACATGCACGGCTATTAATAGGTTTTGTTGGACCGGTTTCGAACCCTAGACAATTCATCGTTGACGATCCGGTATTCGGGCAACTTTACTGGTCGACTGGGACATTAATGAGCAATATGTCTGTTTTTGGCAACTCGGGTGTGGTTATCAGATAGTTCTGATATAATGAATTTTATGAAATATCTGCGTTACATTCTGACATCACTCATTATTATAAGCTTAGTAGGCGGCTATTTTGTTTATATGACCTACAGTGGTCAGGTAGATGAGAACCCGATTTCGAATGCAATCCTGGCTGTATCTCGTCCTTATCCGGATCTTACGCAACCCAAGATTGTGACGCTGAATTGTGATTATCATGGTAAGAACATCGTACTCTCAGACACTCTATATGGTAGTCTCGACACATATTACAAAAATGATCCCAACAAGAAGAATGCCTATCTGAACAACCGTGAAAAAGACTTTGTTTTTTCTTATTCCGAGGATGGGACAATAAAGGATCTCGCGAACAAGATAGAAGCTCTCGGCGTTCAGAATGGTCTTGATCAAGATCAAACTCTCGATCTCGGCGCTTGTCTGTTGCAGAGTATTCCCTATGACAATGTGAAAGCACAGAAAATTCTCGGTCCTGACTTCGCAAAATATCCTATTTCTGAGGTTATTCCTCGTTATCCCTATGAAACGCTCTATGATGATACCGGTATTTGCACTGACAAGACTTTCCTCGGCGCGGCCGTACTCGGCGATATGGGTTATAAAACTGCAATTATGACTTTTGATGCAGACAAACATATGTCACTCGGTGTGGGGGTCACTGACGGTTACGGCTCTTTTGGTACGAGTTATGGCATTATGGAACTGACTGGGACAGGTTTTTTGGTTGGTGATGTACCCGAGCTCAGCAGCGGGGTTGGACTCGCTATAAACAATTTCCAGACGCAGCCGAATGTGAGCAGTGATACGCAGGTCCAAACAGAGCAAGTGAAGCTATCGAACCCAAGTGATGTGATTCCTGTTTCAGACGGCAATAACTACGCACGCATCGTCCAGAGGACTGCGGTCCGCCAGAAACTTGAAGAGTTGAAACCGCAGCTTGATCAACTGAATACAGCCTATCAAAATGCACAAAACGTACTAACTCAAGCAGAAACGAACTTGAAGACGGCAGAAAGCAACTACAAGGCAAGTCCTGGAAATGCCACATATAATGCTTATTTACAGGTTTATACTACTTATCAAACCGATTACAATGCTGCACAGTCGGCAATCGATGCGTATAATCAGATGGTGAACCTTTATAATGGTTACGTTGAACAATACAAACAGTTTTAGTTGAGGGTTACTGCAATTTGTGCTAAGATTAGCCGTGTTTTAACTTCGAGCGAGTGTAGTACAGCGGTAGAATGCAACCTTCCCAAGGTTGAGACAGGGGTTCAACTCCCCTCACTCGCTCCATGCCGATGTAGCTCAGTGGTAGAGCAGCACTTTCGTAAAGTGTTGGTCGGAGGTTCGACTCCTCTCATCGGCTCCACGTCAGTGCAAGCTGACGCATATCGCAGATCGACTAAAGTCGACTGCTTAAATACTTTAGCTGCGCTTCCTTCCCAGAAAAATTAGATAAATTTTTCTAAAGGAGACACGACCCAAGCCCAAGAAAGACAGGTAAATGAAAATATCAGAAATCTACAACAAGTACCGCGAGAAATATATCCAAATGTTTGGACATTCCTTTTATCATGACGTTGTGATGCTTTCTTTTATCTCTGCCTTTGTTCTAATACTGATTGGTATTCTTCTTACATTGATTTTCCGAGTCAACCCAAGCACTGGCGACATACCTCTAAGTTATAACGTGATTTATGGTGTCACCTCACTCGGTTCATGGATTAATCTATATTTTTATCTTCTTGCTTTCTTTTTTATGGGGTTACTTAATCTATTTGTTGGTTGGGCTTTTTTCGAAAAAGAGAGATTGATTAGCTATCTTTTGGGCTTTGTAAACATCATTGTTGGTATTCTTTTCATTATCGCAATTGTTAATTTAACAGCATTGGTCGGTTAATGAAGAACACAGATTGGGTTGATAGCAAACCTTTTAATCGTTTTCTAGAGATCATTCCTGGTCTCACGGCTTGGTCAATCTTGATTCTACCATTCGTATTTGCACCATTTACTCCGGCCGCTGTGGCTTATTTTATTCTCGCGTTCAATCTATATTGGTTTCTTAAGGCAATTAATATTATGCGTCACATGATACGGGGTTTCGGACGAATGTGGCGCTCAATGAAGATTGATTGGCTTGAACGTTGTAAAGCGGTCTCCACTGATCCGAAAGCCTATAAAGCCAGCCTTTGGCAAGAATATGAACAGACAAAAACTGGGTACAGTCATCGTAACTGGCAAGAAATCGAAAATCTTGGAGATAACTACGATCTAATCAAGAACTGGGAAGAAGTTTATCATGTAATTTTTATTACAAATTACCAGGAAGAGTTCTATATCACCGAGCCGACTTTTGAGGCACTTAGGGATTGTAACTACCCGAATGATCACATTATCATTGTCTCCTGCGGCGAGAAAAGAGACGAAGCGAATTATTCTATTATTAAGAAACAAATTCAGGAAAAGTTTGGTCATGACTTCCTAGACATCCAATATTATATGCATGAAGTTCAGGGTGGTGAGGTCAGAGGAAAGGGTTCGAACCTTTACTCTGCCGGACATAAATTTAAAAAATATTTTACTGAAAAATACCCAAATATTTTGCCAGAGAACGTCCTTGTGACTACTCTAGATGCTGACCATATCGTCCACAAGGATTACCTCTCCAATTTGACTTACGAAAACATTATCGACCCGAACAGAGATCGTAGAACTTATCAGCCTATTGCCATGATTATGAACAACATCTGGGATACATCGATGCCAAGCCGAGTGCTCGCTGCAGCTTCAAGTTTCTGGAATGTTGTGGAATCGGTGCGGCCTTATCGTATCAGGACATTTGCAGCTCACTCTCAGAACTTAAAAACTTTATATATCACTGATTTTTGGTCGAACCAAACCGTGGTCGAGGATGGACATCAGTTCTGGAGAACATATTTTGCCTATAACGGTGAGATGGAAATGATTCCTCTAAATATTCCTGTTTATCAGGATGCAGTGTTTGCAAGTAATTTCTGGACAACATTGAAAAATTCATATTTGCAACGTCGACGTTGGGCTTGGGGTATTTCAGATTTTCCGTACATAATCAAAAACTTTATAAAACATCCCGAAATCCCCTTTGGTGAGAAATTCCTCCAGACATTTAGGCATTTTGCCGGTAGTATTTCATGGTCAACTGCAGCTTTTTTGATCGCATTCGCTTGGGTCCCACTTTCCTTTAACCAGGCTTTTCAGGATACAGTCCTTGCGCATAATGTTGCCATCTTCAGTTCGAACATGTTTACCTTAGCCTGGGTTGGAATCCTTGCAAATATATGGTTATATTTCCTGCTATTGCCACCGCTTCCAAAGTACAAAAAGAAGTTTGATTATCTCGGTATGCTTATTCAGTGGATTCTGGCAGCACCGGTCACAATTATCTTGTCATCCTTACCAGCCCTGGAGTCTCAAACGCGTTTGATGTTTGGACAATCACTAAATATCTTTTGGCCTACTCCGAAGGTTCGACACAAGGATTGACCAGAAGCGATTTTTTTGCTAAAATAAGTCAGTTCAACTAATTCTGGAGAAAATATGGGTGATACAGAGAAGCTAGTCGCGAAGGAAAGAAATATTATTGGTAAGGAAGTCAAGGCTCTTCGTAGAGATGGAATGACTCCAGTCGTAATTTATGGTGGCGATCGCAAACCAATGCCCCTAGAAGTTGACACTCATGATTTTGATTTGCTCTATCGCAAAGCCGGTGGCAATACAATTGTGGCCATTGAGATTGAAAAAGCCGATGGTTCGAAAGAGAAGAAAAACGTTCTGATTCACCGAGTTGATATTCATCCAGTTACAAGCAAGATACTTCATGCCGATCTTTTACAGATCAAAATGGATGAGAAGATTACGACTACGGTTCCTCTCAAATTTATTGGTGATTCAGTCGCAGTGATTGAGCAAAGTGGTTCACTGTTAACTCCGACTGATGAAATTGAAATCGAATGTTTCCCTGCAGATCTACCTCATGAAATCGAGGTTGATATCGCACCGCTTGTCGACTTTGATGCCGTAATTCATGTTTCTGATCTAAGCATTCCAGAGAATGTGACCGTTATTACCGATCCAGAGGCCGTTGTAGCCCATGTAGAGGCTCCAAGGAGCGAGGAAGAACTTGAAGAGCTGGAAACACCGGTCGCTGAGGGGGAGACTCCTGAGACTGAGCATGGCGAGGCTGAAGAGGGTTCAGAAGCTGCCGAAGAAGAAAATAAGGAATAAATTACACTTGAAAAGAGGCCTACGGGTCTCTTTTTTGTTGAGAGTTAGTTGTATTTCCAATATAATAAATCCGTGAAGGTTAACTTTCGGAAAATAAAGGGGTTCCTCTATAAATATCGCTATAGTTTGGCGATTGTTTTTGTAGCTCTGGTAGCGGCAGTCGGGATAGCCTGGTATTTACTAGGTCAGAATATTGTTTTCAAAGCACCTGCCTTCAATCTAATTAAGCCAAAAGATGACAGGGTAGTGGCTCCATTGACGGGTGAACTCGTTGATCCATCGGTGATAACGAAGAGGCCAATTGCTGTGATTATTGAGAACTATACTGATGCAAGACCCCAAAGCGGCTATAATGATGCGGACATCGTCTATGAAACCTTGGCAGAAGGTGGTATTACTCGTACCCTGGCGATTTTTCAATCGAAGGCAAGCACCGAAATCGGTCCGGTTCGTTCAGCGAGACCCTATTTTATTGATTGGCTGACCGAGTACAGCGCTCTATTCGCCCATGTGGGGGGAAGTTATGCCGGTTTGAATCTGATACAGCAGATTAAAGTCCCTGACTTGAACCAATTCTATAATGCGACTGCCTATTGGCGATCAAGTGACCGTGAGGCTCCTCATAATGTCTACACGACTACGGATAAACTCTATGCGGCAGCGAAGGCTAATGGCCTTGAGATTACGGCGACTGTTCCGGCGTTTAACTTCAAAAAAGACGCTGATATAAAACAGAGAAGTGCTAGTGAGAAGGTGGACATTGACTTTTCATATTCCGATTACCATGTAACATACAATTATGATTCTGTAAGTAACACATATCTCCGTTCTATCGCTGGGGTTATCGCTAAGGACAAAAATACAGGCGTTCAGATTGCACCGAAGAATGTTATCGTTGAACTTACGCCGATTAGTTCCTATACGGATCCGACCGGTGAACCAGCCGAAAATATTACAACTATCGGAACTGGGAAGGGAATACTTTTCCAGGACGGCAAAGCCACTCAAATTACCTGGTCCAAGTCATCTCGGGAGGCAAGGACAAAATATTTGGATATTAACGGACGGGATTGCCAACTAAATCCTGGGCAAACCTGGATTGAGGTTGTTCCAACTGGGAATAATGTGACTTATTAGATGAAGAAATATACTTTAAAAGAAGTTCAGCGAGAGTTTGGAATCCCAGTTCGAAAACTAAGTTTCCTGATTCGTAAAGACATCATAGAGCCGGTCGTCGATGGCGGCAAACTACTTATTTCAGAAATTGAGATCAAAAGATATCTGGCACTTCCGAAAGAGACCAAGAATAAGGATCATGTTTCATATCTCAAAACTTTGGGTCCAGGTCTCATTACTGGTGCCTCTGATGACGACCCTTCAGGTATTGGTACTTATTCTACTGTTGGCTCCACCTATGGTCTTGGGTTAACCTGGCTTGCTCTTTATCTGCTTCCAATGATGACGGCTATTCAAGAGACGGTGGCTCGCATCGGGATTGTAACTGAGAAGGGCTTGGCTGGGGCAATCGGTAAACATTATGGACGAAGAATTCTTTATCCATTGATATTCCTGCTACTTATCGCAAATACCGTTAATATTGGCGCCGACATCGGAGCCATGGTGGCCTCAGCCCAACTACTAGTACCGATTAATTTCTATATTGGTGCAATTATCTTGACTGTATCCATGATTTTACTTGAGGTATTAATGCCATATCATAAATATGCCAAGATTCTGAAGTGGCTGACCTTATCGTTGGTCGCTTATATTATTACCGGTTTCGTAATCCGACCAGATTGGATTCAGGTCGTCAGAAGTTTGGCTATCCCGAAGATTACACTTAATGCTGCCTTTCTTGCCGCAATGGTTGCGGTGATGGGAACAACAATTACACCATATCTCTTCTTCTGGCAAGCCTCGGAAGAAGTTGAGGACGAACGCGACAAAAAAGTTTTAGCCGACCACACCAAAATCGCTACAAATCGCGAAATTAAAGAGATGCGCAAGGATACTTTTGCAGGTATGGCTATTGCGAATGTAGTCTTCTTGTTTATTATTATTACGACGGCTTTTGTCCTGAACAAGCATGGGATCACAAATATTGATTCTGCGCAAAAGGCAGCTCTAGCGTTGAAACCACTTGCTGGAAATATGGCATATTTGCTCTTCACTGTCGGTATCTTTGGTGTCGGCCTCCTAGCCGTTCCAGTCCTGGCCGGAGCTTCAGCGTATGCAATTAGTGAACTTTTTAAATGGCGAGAGGGTCTAAACCGCAAATACTCTAGAGCCAAGGGTTTTTATGGGGTAATTATTGCATCCATGCTTGTTGGACTAGGAATGAACTTTGTCGGAATCAACCCGATAAAAGCGCTTTATTATGCCGCCATCGTGAACGGTACCATCGCGCCAATCTTGATGTTTTTTATCTTCAAGATCGGACGAGACAAGAAAATAATGGGCGAATTTGTGAGCCCACGTTGGGTCAACTTCTGGGGCTATCTCGCAACAGCTCTCATGGGTATCTCGGCAATTGCACTCTTTATTTTCCTAGCGCTGGGGAAATAAATGATAGGCATTCTCGATTCTGGTGTTGGTGGTCTATCAATTTATCAGTCTATCAAGGATAGACTTCCTGAGGCAGGGGTCGTTTATCTTGCTGACAAGAAAAATTTTCCATATGGAGAGAAAACTGAATCCGAACTCCAAAGTATTGTTGTGGGAGCAGTACAAGAGTTGATAAATTTTGGGGCGAACGTAGTTGTTGTTGCCTGCAATAGCGCGACAGTGACAACTATTTCATATATAAGGAAAAAATTTAGTATTCCTATTATTGGTATTGAACCGGCTATCAAGCAAGCGGCAAATGAAACGAAGACGAAGAATATAGGGCTGATTGCAACTGCAAGGACGGTAGCGAGTCATGGGAGCGAAGTACTAGCAGTTGGCTGTAATGTCTTCAAAGATCATAATGGTGCGCTGATTGTAAGCATTGAGAATGATTATAATAATATTTCAGACGACGATCTCCGGGCCGCGATGATTCCTTTTCTTGGCAAGAATATTGACTCCATAGTGCTTGGTTGTACTCATTACCATTTTGTCAGAGAAAGACTAGAGAAATTGTTTCCGGAAACCAAGTTCTATGCTCCAGAAGAGGCGATCGTTAATCGATTATTGTCTGTTGTCCATGAGGAAAAGGTTGAACTTGAACTTGGAAGTGATATATTCTTAGTCTCGGATGGCGAAAATGCCTTCCGAGAGTCGCTAAGAGACTTATTAGGAATCGTGAATGCAGATATCAGAAAAGTATAAGAATAAGAATGTTGGTGTCCTGGGATTTGGAGTTGAAGGGAAAGCAACTTTTGAATATTTAAAAAAGCATGGAGTTAAGGCCGATATTCTGGACAAAAAAGACGATTCGAATTATCTGAATAAGCTTACGAATTATAATGTTGTTTTCAAAACACCTGGTATATCACCATTAATTCCAGAGATTGTTGCTGCGAAAAGAGCTGGAGTGATTTTCACTAGTCAGATCGAAGAATTTTTCGATCTTTGTCCAGCGCCTATAATTGGGGTTACTGGTACTAAAGGTAAAGGGACCACTTCAACACTTATTTATGAGATTTTGAAGACAGGGGGATATGATATCTATCTTGGTGGTAATGTTGGCGTTCCGGCTATTGATTTTCTAGAGAAGTTGACTTCAGACTCATTGGTTATCTTGGAGTTATCGTCTTTCCAACTTCAAGTCCTAGAGAGGAGCCCACACATCGCCGTCGTCCTTAATATTACAAGTGAGCATCTCGACTATCATAAAGACACTGCTGAATACCGTGAGGCAAAAACCAATATTATTAGGCATCAAACCGAAGGTGATTACGCGGTTATTAATGATGATTATGAAGTTTCCAAAAGTTTTGCAAAGCTAACCCCTGCAAACAAGTACTTTTTCAGCAGGGATCACAAAGTTGAGGGTTGTTACGTTAATGATAAAGACCAAATAATACTGAATGTGGAAGGTGAGAATACCATCATCGCGAGTTTTAGTGAACTCAAGCTTCGCGGCAGACATAACCTGGAAAACGTGACCGCATCTTCACTGGCTGCCTATATCGCAGGCGCTAATCCAGAGACAATTTCTAAAGTTATTAGAAACTTTCCAGGACTTGAACATCGTCTTGAACTTGTTCGCGAAGTAAATGGGGTAAAGTACTATAATGACTCCTTTTCAACCGTCCCAGAAACTGCTATTGCAGCCCTTGATTCTTTCACGGAACCGATTATTCTGATTGCCGGTGGTAGTAGTAAGAAGTCTGACTATCACGAACTTGGAAATAAAATTGCTAATTCTAATGTAAAGACGCTTATTTTGATTGGTGATACTGCCGAAGAGATTAAATTCACAATCCCAGAAGGTTTCAGGGGTGAAATAATACTTGGGCTTACTGCGATGTCGGAGATAGTAGCTGAGGCGACCAAGAGAGCGGTGAGCGGAGATATTGTTCTTCTTTCCCCGGCTTCTGCCTCATTCGGACTTTTTGAGAACTATAAAGACCGTGGAGACCAATTTAAAGCTACTGTTCAAAAACTTTATACAAAATGAGCACAAAGTTGTAGACAAAAATCGACTCCAGCGGTATAATGCGGTTAGAAAGGAGTCTATATGTACGAATCATTATTTGGCTCAAAGACCAGAGTAAAGCTACTCTCACTCTTCCTCACGAACCCAGGACATGCGTTTTTTGTTCGTGAAATTACTCGCAAAATAGATGAACAAATCAACTCTGTTCGTCGTGAACTTCTGAATCTAAAGGGACTTGGTTTGGTTACTTGTCAGGAGAAAAAAGGCAAAACTTATTACGAAATAAATACGAAATTTGAATTTTATCCTGAATTAAAGAAAATTTTCGGCAAAGTTGATAAGGATATGACTGAGGAAGATCGCTTGGCCACAGTTCTTCGCCGTTCTGGCAGCGTTCAGTATGCCGCGCTCATGGGCAGCTTTGTTGGTGATCAGGCTAGCCAAGTGGACCTCTTTATCGTCGGTGAGATTGACAAACGTAAGCTCAAGCCTGCTCTATCCGAACTCGAAAAAGAAATTGGTCGCGAAGTTAATTATTGTATTATGAGTGACCAAGAATATGAAGATCGTTCGATGCTTTTCGATAGATTTCTGACTGAAATCATGGCTGGGCCGAAGAAAGTCATCCTAGATACTTTGAAGGTTGAGAACGAGGCTGAATAATGGATGAACGAAAGGTCGTAATCGAATTTTCGTTCAAAACGATTCTCTGGGTACTCTCTGCATTACTCGTTGTTTGGTTGACCGTAACCCTGAAGGACGTTTTAGTCTCATTGCTACTTTCTTTCATTCTAGCAATGGCGATTTCACCGCTTGTCGATTATCTGGAGAAGAAAAAAGTTCCGAGGAGTATCAGTGTAGGAGGTGTTATTCTGGCTGTGGTGGGCCTTATTTATCTAATCATTCGTTTGGTTTTGCCACCGTTTGTCAGTGAGACAACGAACCTTATCGCTAATCGTGCACAGTATATTACGACCGTAACGAGTTATCTCGAGCATCTTAGCCCTACTCTTCGTGATAGCGCAACAAATACGATGAACAATTTTTTCAACTCATTTAGTAACATTAATCTTGGTGGGGTTATCACTGGTGCCAAGGGCTTTTTCAATGGTTTGTTAGAAGCTACACTCGTCTTTGTTCTTAGTTTTTATATCCTTCTAAATAATAAAGGTGTCGAGGGCGCAGTCGTGGCATACGTTCCGAAACAGCATCAGAAAAGAGTTTTATCTATTTATCGAAAGATTTCGCGTAAGATGACATCTTGGTTGCGCGGTCAGGTAATTCTGGGTCTCATTATCTTTGCAATTGACTTAGCCGGCCTTATGATTTTCAAGGTAAATTATGCTCTGACATTAGCTGTTGTGGCCGGTATCATGGAGGTTTTGCCGTATATTGGACCAATTGTATCCGGCGGACTTGCTGTCCTTGTCGCACTTACTCAGTCACCGGTTCTTGGTCTCATAGTTCTTGTCTATTATGTACTTGTTCAACAAGTTGAAAATCATATTCTTGTGCCCCAAGTGATGAAAAAATCACTTGGTTTGAACCCAATTGCAGTCATACTTGCTATAATAATAGGTGGCAAGCTACTTGGTTTTATTGGTATACTTATATCTGTACCTGTTGCAGCTGCTATAGGTGTTTTGCTTGAAGAATTTGTAAAGAAACAGGAATTGGAGGCAAACTAATGGAAATTACTTATCTAGGTCATTCATGCTTCAAGATAAGCGGCAAAAAAATCAACATTCTAACTGATCCTTATGATCCCGAAGTTGTTGGAAAAAAGTTGCCAAAACAAGATGCTGACGTTGTAACAATCAGTCATAACCATCGCGACCATAATTATCTCGCAGCACTGAAAAATGATGACTATCTAGTTCTAGACTCACCAGGCGAGTACGAGGTCAAGGAATCAGAGTTTATTGGTGTCGAAGCTTTTCATGATGAAAAGCAGGGCGTTGAGCGCGGCAAAGTAACAATGTTCGCCTTTGATGTTGATGGGGTCAAGGTGGCGCATTTAGGTGACCTAGGAGTCGAACTTACTAGCGCTCAAGTGGATTGTCTCGATGGGGTCGATGTCCTCTTGGTACCTGTTGGTGGGCTTAAGGTAATTGACGCTGAAACCGCAGTTAAAGTAATTAACCAAATTGAGCCAAAAATAGTTATACCAATGCATTTCGGGAAACTACCAAGCTTGGACTTTGCACCGGTAGAAACTTTTTTCAAAGAAATGGCTGTAACCCCAGAACTTCAGGAAAAACTGAAAATAAATCAAAAAGATTTGCCTGAAGAACTACAAGTCGTTTATCTAAAATCACAAAATTAATAGAACAAAAAAATCCCCGGAAGGGGATTTTTATTTATCTACTTACTTTGGCTGATGTTTTAATACATTTGGCACAAGCCTTGACGCGTTTCTCGGCGCCGAGTGGCTTAAACCACTGCAAATTCGGCAGCCATCTGCGTCTAGTTTTGCGATGTGAGTGACTGACATTATTTCCCGTAAGTGGCTTTTTGCCGCAAATTTCGCATTCGATACTCATCGGGTGTTCTCCAAAGAATTGAAATACAACGGAGTAAATGTTATCATTTAACCTGCTTAAAGTCAAGGAAATATGGGAATACTACAGTTTATTGATAATCCTCTAAGTTTCGTCTATTTTGCAATCTCGATATTGGCTGCGATTACTATCCACGAATTTTCTCACGCTTGGGTAGCTAAATATTTAGGAGATCCTACTGCTGAGAGGGCTGGAAGGGTTTCATTAAATCCGTTAGCTCATTTAGATCCATTCGGAACGATTATGTTGCTTCTAGTCGGATTTGGTTGGGGTAAGCCGGTACCTACAAATCCAAACAATTTTAAGAATCCAAGACTCGGGTCAGCTCTTACCGCTGTCGCAGGACCAATATCCAATCTTACGTTAGCGTTTCTTTTAGCGATGATTTATAGGTTGATTCCACACATCAATCCATATGTTGGCTTGTTATTCATAACCTTGATTTTCTATAATTTAGTGATAATGATATTTAATCTTTTACCTGTGCCTCCCCTAGATGGTTCTCATATTTTGGCGATTTGGTTCCCCGAGGTTGAGAGACCACAGTTTATGATTTACGGACTGATAATTGTTGTTGCTTTTGTGTTTCTCGGAGGAAGCACTCTTTTAACCGGAACTATAAGAACAATTATGAGCGCCTGGGGTATACCATTATTTTAGATTTTGACAGGGCATAGCTTAGTTGGTAAAGCGCAGGGCTGGGGGTCCTGAGACCGGAGGTTCAAGTCCTCTTGCCCTGACCACTACATATTATTTGAAAAGGAAAATTATGCAGAAATTGATTATAAATACAGATGGTGGTTCTAGAAATAATCCCGGTCCAGCAGGAATCGGGGTAGTTTTTAGTGATGAAAAAGGTGAAACACTGGCTACTTTCAAAGAATATATAGGGGAAGCTACAAATAACGTTGCTGAATATAAAGCCTTGATTCTTGCCCTTACGAAAGCTCAGGACTTTCAAGTCGATGAAATTGAGTGCCGTCTAGATAGTGAACTTGTTGTTAAACAACTGAATGGTCTATATAAGGTGAAAGATGCCAATATGAAGGAGCTTTTTACCAAAGTTCAAGAACTAGTTTTTTTCAAACCCGTCAAATTTGTTCATGTACGAAGAGAATTCAACAAATTGGCCGATAGGTTGGTTAATGAAGTTATCGACGAGGCACTTGGAGTCAAAAGTTCAAAGTAAAAAGTTATAAAGTTTTTACGACCCTGAGCTTGTCACCTTACGAACTTTAGTCTTTTGCTTCTTGAGCGAAGCGAGCGCTTGACTTTGTGCTCAAATTGTGCTAAAATAGCCCTTGCTCAGTTAGTTGGATAACCGCTCCTTTTGGAGAGGAAAGTCCGGGCACCACAAGATTAGGATAGTCGCTAACGGCGACCGATCGTGAGATTAGGGAAAGTGCCGCAGAAACTAGAATGCCTATGTTCGTTAGTTCGAGCAGGTGATTGTGAAAAGAGTGAGGTAAGAGCTCACAGTCAGATAAGGTGACTTATCTGAGAGGTAAACCCTATCCGGTGCAAGACAGGTGGGTCCGCAACTTTACAGGACATGTTTGTAGAAACCGAAAGG
This sequence comes from uncultured Candidatus Saccharibacteria bacterium, assembly GCA_964641375.1. Classification (GTDB taxonomy): domain Bacteria; phylum Patescibacteriota; class CPR2; order UBA1875; family CAIMLA01; genus CAZXMN01. The sequence continues at coordinate 14,840 of CAZXMN010000006.1, read as the reverse complement.
TCAAAATAAGCTTTATATCTTGTAGAAGCGTTAATCTGCGCTAAAGTTAGTGGATCCTGTCGCTTAGATAGATGGTTATCTCCTGGGGCAACTCAGGAACAGAACCCGGCTTACGGATTAACTGAGCTAAAAAAGCTCTCGAACTTGTTCGAGAGCTTTTTGTTTAGAACCATTTAATCTTACTAGTGTAGTTATATAGCCATCCAGTACGTCCAAGAAATATCCAGAGGGCGAATATTACAACAATAAAAATGCCAATTACGATTAAACCGACTCTGAGATCCCTGCGAATTTGTTTATCAAGTGGACTGGCGACATCGTACGATACCTCTTCCTCGGCAGCCACTATTTTTGCGGCAGTTTTGGTTCTCGTCAAATGCGAAAAATCATGTCTTGTAGCAACTTTTTCCTGTCTAGATTTCTGTTTTTTCTTGCTCATAAGCTTGCTCCTTCTAACGTATTATATCTAAAATCCCATATTTTGCCAGCATATGCTTGAAATTTGAGTGAACTTGGTGGATAATAGACCAGCAAAGGAGCTAAAAGGTGGATATGACCTTTATTATTTTACTATCGCTACTCGGAGTGCTACTAATTTGGAACGTGGTTCTTACTATTGTACTTTACAGAGTCCAGCGCAAAAATGACCTTTTTTTTGATGATAGTAGTAAAAATCTTCGCGAACTAGTCACAAGGGCTATTACGGATAACAAGTCTATGAATGCTCGCGCCAACAAGATAGAGTCTGGCATCGAAGAAATTGCAAAAATTCTACAAGGAACCTATCAGAAGTTTACGATGGTGCGTTATAATCCTTTTCATGACACGGGCGGCGACCAAAGTTTTAGCCTAGCCTTACTCGATCTCCGCGATAACGGTTTTGTAATCACCAGTATTCACGGACGAGAAGTTGATCGTATCTATGCAAAAGAAATATTGAATGGTAAATCAAAACATAATTTAAGCGCCGAAGAGCAGGAGGCGATTAAGGGAGCTCTCAATGCGAAGTAAAGATAAAGGAGACAAGATGTTCGAGAAAAAGGACGAATTTGTACCAACTGGAGCCGCAGAAACGGTTGTTGGCACGTCGGTAAAGCTGAAAGGAACCCTAAAGAGTGATGGCGATATCACAGTTGACGGCAGTGTCAACGGTGAGATTAAAACTAAAGGGACTGTCACTGTGGGACCAAATGCCAACATTATAGCCAATGTTCATGCCAAAAATGTGAATATTGCCGGTACTGTCCAAGGTAATGTTGTTGCCACTGATCGACTTAGCGTTTCGGAGTCAGGTCGTGTTTATGGTGACATCTCTGCTAATATTCTTTCGATTGCTGCGGGAGCACTTTTCAGTGGAAAATCAACCATGGCTGAGAATGTCAAAGAACCAGAAATAGAATTGACAGTTGAAAAAGAAGAAGAGCCAGTCCTTGAAGAAGTTTTAGAATCCCCGAAAAAATAATTCTATATTTAATCAGAGATTAAACAATTAATGTATTACTATATCATTAACCCTGCTTCTGGCGGCGGTAAAATTAACAAAGTACAGGATAAACTTAAGGACCGTCTTAAGGAGCTTGGGATTGCCGGTGAATTTGTAAAGAGTACTGGTCCCGGAGACATCGCTAGACTGACAAAGATGGCGATAGACAAGGGTTATAAGACTATCGTGGCAGTTGGTGGCGATGGGACAATAAACGAGATTATAAATGCTATTGGCGGCAGTGGTATAGCCTTGGGGATTATCCCGATGGGTTCCAGTAATGAACTTGCCAATATGTTGGGCATTACTGAATGGCAAATGGCTTGTAATATTTTGGCCGCTAGGAAAGTGGAAGAGGTCGATCTCGGTTTAATCAATGACAAACTTTTTGTGACCGCAGCCTCAATCGGTTTCGATAATGTCCTTTTCGATCTGAAACGTGGTCAGCGAATAGGTTCATTCGGTAGACTTAGCTTTATGACTAAACTTTCAGCAGCAGCCAGAAGCTACAAGCCGATTCACCTCGAACTCAATCTGGATGGAAAATTCTCTGTAGAGACGGATTGTTTCAATTTTTCACTTTCAAACGGTGCTTTTCTGAACTATGTGCCGCAGAAGTCAAAGCCTCAGGACAATATGCTCGATGCTGTCCTAATCAGTCACCTTAACTTTGGCGATGCCATCAAATATGGTCAAGGGACGCTTGATCTCAGTAAAAAACCGGGTCAAGTATCTGTTTTTCATACGAAGAAGATTAAAGTTACTTCAAAAGATCCCGTTCCAGTCAGTGCTGACGGTAAAGTCGTCGCTGAAACTCCAGTAACTATCGAAGTTTCAGACCGCAAACTCAAAGTGATTGTTTCCAAGAAGAGACACTTCTAATGTATTACACTAGACAAAACGGCCAAAATTTGTTAGAATTTTAGCTGTTTCAGGAGAGTTTCGGATAGAAAAAAAGACTAGAGTAAATGAAGGTATCAAATCACCAGAAGTGAGACTTATCTCAGCAGACGGTGAGCAGGTTGGTGTTGTGTCCACTAGAGAAGCTCTAGAACAGGCTACCGAAGCAGGTCTCGATCTCGTAGAGGTCTCCCCAAATGCTGTTCCTCCTGTTGCCAGGATTATGGACTGGGGCAAATACAGATATGAACAGCAGAAACAAATGCAAAAGGCTAAGGCTAAACAAAAAACGACCGAGCTCAAAAGTATTCGTTTGGGTGTCAAAATCGGGCCAAATGATCTAATGACAAAGCTAAAAGCAGCCGAGAAATTCCTAGATCATGGGGACAAAGTCAAATTTCAGCTCAGGTTTCGTGGTAGGGAAGTCGTTCACAAAGAATTGGGTGAGAAGCTACTCCTATCGATAGTAGAAACGTTAGCTGAAAAAATTGAAGTTGAGCAACAGCCAACTTTTGCCGGGCGCGAGATGACGCTCGTAGTTGCGCCAAAAAAAATTAAGTAAAGGTGAGATATGCCAAAAATTAAGACACACAGTGGAGCCGCTAAACGGTTTAAAATTACGAAAACTGGTAAGATGAAGCGTGAGAATGCCTTTGCCAACCATTTACTTGAGCATAAAACTCAAGACCAAAAACGTAATTATCGTGGTGTTACAGATGTTTCTGCTGCTGATAGAAAAAACGTAAAGAAAATGCTAGGAGTCGGATAAAATGAGAGTCAAACGCGGCGTCGCCAGTCACGCTAAACATAAGAAAGTAATGGCCCAAACGAAGGGCATGATCAAAGTTCGCAGAAGTAGTATCAAAAAGGCCAAAGAGGCTCTTCTCAAATCTTGGAGTTATCAATATCGAGACCGTAGAACAAAGAAGCGTGATTTACGCGCCCTTTGGATTACACGTGTTGGTAATGCAGCTTCAGCTGCCGGAATGTCATATTCGCGTTTTATTGGGGCTCTGAAAGAGAACAAGATTGAAGTCGATCGTAAGATCCTCGCCGAGCTTGCTGTTAGTCAGCCAGAAGTTTTCAAACAAATAGTTGATAAAGTTAGCAAATAAATGAAGGTTTATGACTGCAAATGTGAAGGCTGTAAAGCTGAATTTCAGGCAGTTTTAGAAGACACTAGTGATAAGGTTGAATGCCCGTCATGTAGTTCTCAGAAGGTCGAGATGACCGAAGCGGCTGCAGGCTGTGGCGGAGGCTGCGGTAGCTGTAGCGGCTCTTGTAAATAAGTACTTTAAAAGACCCCATTATGGAGTCTTTTTTTATTCGTAACGAAGTGCTTCTAATGGGTCAAGTTTGGCGGCATGTCTGGCTGGCATGATGCCGGCAATCGTGCTGATCAGGAATGAAAAGGTAATCACGAAACCCGCGAACCAGAGTGGTGTGTAGAACATATTATTTGCTGTACCGCCAACGCTAGTCGCAACGAAATTAACGAGTAGATTAATTCCTTTGCCGAATAACCAGCCGATACTGACACCTAGGATACCACCGAATAAGCCAATCATAGCGGCTTCTGCCGTGAAGACTAGAGCGACATCTCTGTTTCTACCACCAATCGCTTTCATAATACCAATTTCATGAGTTCGTTCTAGAAGTGCAATCGTCAGAGTGTTGAAGATACCAATGGCCGCGACCATTAGTGCAATGAAACCGAATCCGCCGAGAACTGATTGAATGACGATAAAAATCTGATTAATTTGATCGACTGTGTCTTTGACTGAGGTCGTTGGGAATCCCATACTCTCAACAGTTTTTCTGATTTCATCCATATCTCCACGACTGGCTGATTTGATTTTGACAGCACTGTAGGTATTATCGTTGAATGTGTTAATTACATTTATTGGCATATAAGCGTAATTTGTTGTGTCATCTTTTGTAATACCAATAATCTTCAATTTGATAACATTTTCTTGTTTATCACCATTATCGGAAACTTTGACAATTCTGAAACTAGCATCTTTCCCCAGGGTGGTTGTCGGATCGGTCATATTGATGGCCTTTAGACTACCAACTGAGACTATAGCTTCATTTGCTGAGTCACTAGAGAAATTGGCGTTACCATAGTCAACTTTGATACTTTCCAAATTGAAATATTTAGGAGTGATTCCGTAAGCAATTGTATCTCCGCTCAAATTTGATGCCTGAATTTGTGCCGGAAAACTAAGAATTGGGCTAACCGCAATAACATTTTTGATATTTTTAAATTTGGTAACGGCCTCATCGTTGAGATTAATTCCTTCTTTCTGACTTTGATTTACGGTCAGTAAAGTTAGGGCGTCGAGATTCGTCACTTTACTAATAGCGAGATTTTGTAAGCCGAAACCCAGTGAGACCAGAAACACTATAGTACTTATACCGACAACTACACCCGAGATTGTCAAAACAGTCCTCAACATATTCCTTCTGAGGTTGCCAAGTGAGAGTCGTAGAACATCAATTAGTTTCAACTTCGTCCTCCTCATCTTCACTAGCTTTAACTTTGTTATTGACCTGGGTTTTTATAATCTTGCCATCTTCCATAAAGAAAACTCTATCGGCATATTCTAGATAATTGGGGTTATGAGTAATCAGCAGGACAGTTCTCTTTGATTTACGGTTAAGAGAAATGAGCAACCTCATCACTTCGTCAGCTGCTTTCGAGTCGAGATTACCAGTTGGTTCATCGGCCAGAATGATCCAGGGTGCGGTGACAAGGCTACGTGCTATAGCTACGCGTTGTTGTTGCCCTCCTGAAAGTTGTGAAGAACTGTGGTCGGCGTATTTTGCCAGACCAACTGTTTCCAATAAGCTTTTGGCTCTAGCTAATCTCTGTGCCTTTGGAATGCGAGAGAAAGTCAAAGGTAAAGCAATATTCTCAAGAATATTCATCGAAGGAACGAGGTTGAATGATTGGAATACAATACCGATTTTGCTTCGTCTATATTTTGCCAGTCCTTCATTATTTAGAGCGGATAACTTTTCGCCACGAACAAAAATTTCGCCGGTAGTCGGTTTTTGTAATCCAGCCACAAGGCTGAGAAGGGTAGATTTACCACAACCGGACTGGCCAAAAATACAAATAAATTCACCACTATAAATCTCGAGATTTATGTTCTGCAAAGCCTTAACCTCGACATCTCCAAGCTGATAAGTTTTTGTTACATTAACTGCCTTAAAGACAGGAACTTTTGCCACAAACCCTCCGAGATCTAGTATATGGAATTTCCGACTAAATTGCCAGTCTTTGTTTTAGGTATACAATACTAGTATACGGGTTATATTGAAACAGTTCTTGCAGTTTTGCTACGTTCTATAGCGGCGTTGTGAGCGGCAATTTCAATAGTGTCATCTAACTGAGCAAGTGACTCTACATTACCATAGCGGTGATACAGAGCACACATAATCAGATGGTCGGCAAACCAAGGATTTTTCGGTAACAAACTGCCATGAAGATATGTGCCATAAGCATTTTTGTAAATTGCACCCTCGTAGCCACCATCACCCTTATTTCCAAAACCACGAATAATATATCCAAATGGTTTAGTGCCATTCTCTAGAATTGTCTGTCCGCTGTGATTTTCAAATCCGACTAAGGTAGTTTGAATATTACCGGAAACAGCACCTTTGAATTGATTCTGCCATTCTGAAGCGGTGTGCGCGATATCAACTACAACGTTTCCGATGAGGCGCTTATCGCCGGCAACTGTGTAAGCGTTAAAAATACTGATTCCAGGGATTTTGTCGCCTTCTTTTGTTTGGAAATAATGGCCGAAGAGCTGGAAGCCACCACAAACGAGTAGAGCTGGTAAGCCTTCCTCAATCGCTGCTTTGATTTCTGGACCACGTTTTACGAGGTCTTCGGTAATCAGTTTTTGGCCACTGTCTTGTCCGCCACCCATGAAAAGAAGGTCAGCCTCGGCAAAATTAACTTTATCACCGACTTTTACGTTCACAACCTCGGTTTCAATCCCGCGCCATTCACAGCGTTTCTGAAGTGTAATGATGTTCCCAAGATCTCCGTAGAGATTCATGGCATCAGGATATAGGTGAAAAATTTTGATTTTCATTGCCATTATTCCATAAATCCTTTGACCAAGCCTTTATTTGATAATGTTCGTCTGAGCTCTAGCATCGCCGTGTAGGTTGGTAAAATATATAGAGTTTCACCTGAAGCGAGCGTGGCGATACCTTTCTCGAGAGCTGATTTCAAATCCCTCTCCAGAACCACCTTTGACATATCATATTCAGAATATTTGAGTCTAAGTTGCATATCTTCGCCACGAATACCAGATACGATGACTTTCTTGGCATAATCTCGGATGATTTCCATCTCAGCATCCCAAATCCAGGAAACATCGGTACCATCAGCAAAATTGTCATTTAAGGCTATTAGAATATTTTTTGGTTTTTTGTCAAAAGTGAGTGTTTCAATTGTTTGAGTAAAACCGGTTGGATTCTTCACCAGCATAAGAAAGACGTTTTTCCCATCTCCGAGAGAAATCTTTTCCATTCGACCAAAAGCAGCGGAGATGTTATTCAAAGCGTAAACGATGGTACCTTTCGGGACTTTCAAATACTCAGTAATAGCTCCAGCAGCGAGTGCATTGTAAAGATTATACAGTCCTGGTAGTTGAATGCTGATTTTTTCACTAAAGGTTGGAGTAATCATACTTGCCTCGGAATTTTCAACAGTAAAGTTCAAATTTTTCAGGGAGTAATCTAGCGTTGGTCGGCTGGCGCCACATTTTGGGCAAGTATAATTGCCGAGGTGGCCAAAAAATCTGGGGTTGAAAGTGAGTTCTGCGCCGCACGAGAGACAGTTACGACTGTCGATAGCGCCTTTAGAAAGTGTTTTATAATCGTCATCAATGCCAAAATAAGCAACATTCCTGTTATATTTGACTAGTGAAGCAACAAGGGGGTCATCGGCGTTCAAAAAGACTTTCGAATCCGGTGCTAGCTCAAGGGCATGACCGATGATTGTTGCAGTTTTGTCTACTTCACCGTAACGGTCAAGCTGATCACGGAAAAGATTAGTCACCACAATCGTGGTAGGTTTCAGTAGGGCGACGATTTCTGGCATAGTGGCTTCATCAACTTCAAAAAGACCGACTTCGCCATCCATTTTGGTGCCCCAGAAGTTCGTATGTTGGATAAGAATCGAAGCTAGACCACGACTAAGATTGCTGCCATTGAAGTTATAGACGACTTTTTTGCCATCTTGTTCGAGAATCCCTGCAATCATTTTAGCCGTAGTTGTTTTACCATTTGTGCCGGTGACGAGAATAATACCGCCGGGAAGTTTCGCAGCTAGTTTGGTAATAATACCCGGATCAATCTTCTGAGCGACGAGACCAGGTAGAGCAGAACCACTTCCACGTTTGGTCAACTGGCTGAGAGAGCGAGCAAATTCGGCGGCTAAGATTGCAAGAAATTTACGCATGTGTGTATTATATCAGAAATTTGGAGATAAAGCCTTCGGCTCCTGCGGCATTCTTAACCCATTTCACATCTGCGTTTCTGCGTAACCAAGTCAGTTGGCGTTTCGCGAAGTTGCGGTGGACTTGTTTAGTCTTGGCAATCGCTGTTGCAAGATCAATCTCGCCATCCAAATATTGGAGGATTTGTTTATATCCAGCAGCTTGCATAGCGGTATTGTGGTCATATTTCTCATGAAGTTTGCGAACCTCATCGACAAAGCCTTGATTAAACATAATATCGACACGATTATTAATTTTCTGATAAAGTTCTTCACGTTCAATGTCTGTAGAGAGATAGAGCACATTACTGGGCAGTTCTGTCTTTTCTTTATGCTGTGAGAATGGCTTATCGCTGTTCAGACAAACTTCAATTGCCCGAATGAGTCGGCGTTTATTGTGTTTATCGATTGTCCATTCGCTGTCCGGATCGAGTTCGCAAAGCTGATTGAAGAGTTTCTCTTCGGTTTCCAACTCCAATTCCTGACGAAGAGGGTGATTTGGTGCTACCTCCGGCAGTTTAAAATCGTAAATAAAAGCGTCAATGTACATTAAGGAGCCGCCAACAATGAAGGAGACTTTTCCACGGGAATGAATGTCGTCGACGAGCTTTCTGGCTCTTTCAACGAAAAGAGCAACGTTAAATTCTTCATCCGGGTTCAGGACGTCTATCAAATGATGAGGAATGCCTTTCGTGTTCTGAAGATATGGCTTATCTGTGCCAATGTCCATGCCACGATAGACTGTCATTGAATCGGCGCAAATAATCTCGCCGTTATATTTGCCGGCAATTTCGAGTGAAAGGGCAGTTTTTCCGCTAGCTGTTGGCCCCGTGATGACTATAATTGGCTTTTCCATAGGTATGTATTATACTGGTTTTAAACTTAAATTAGGAGTAGAAAATGAGCGAAAGAGGATTCGGTGCACCAGAGAGAATGGGCGATTGGACAGCTGGCCGCGAAATCGATACACACGAAGTACATGGGATTCCAAGAATTGAGACAAAAGAGGGAGGCGGTTTACTGGAGAAATTGAGTCAACCGACAGCGAAGAAGGTGATCTCCTTCTTGTTGGTAGCTGCAGCCGCTGGAGCATATGTTAATTGGTTTACGAATTCTGAAATAGCAACAGCCAATGCTAGCCAACAAATAGAACAAAGATCATTTGATAATCAAAAAGCTCTGTGGTTACAAAAAATGGCTGATGAGCATATCTCGTCAGAAGAGATTAGTGAAGTATTGGCGGATCCTGAACTTAGGCAAGTGTACGAGGAAATGACCACAGAACACATTGATAGTTTTGATGAATATTTGTCAAAGAAAACTAACCCTGAGCGATAGTTCCCAATAGTTTCCAACTGCCTGCCGATTCTATTTTTACATCAGTAAACTGGCCAATCGTAAGAGGTTGGTCGGTTTTTATTTCCACAACCTTAAAACTTTCTGTTCTGCCGTAAAATTTACCATTTTTTTGTTCATCGATGAGGACTTTCTGGGTTGTACCAACGAGCTTTCTATTATGTTTAAGCACAGTTTCAGCTAGGATTTCCTGAAGAACTTTCTCGCGACGAATCTTTTCTTCTATGGTTACATCATCGGTTTGTTTCGCGCTGACCGTGCCGGGACGAGGGGAATACTGGGCAATGAAAGCCATATCGTACTCAACTTTCCTCATTACATCTGCTGTATCTAGAAATTGTTCTGCTGTCTCGCCTGGATAACCAACAATGATGTCTGTTGTAAATGTCACGTCAGGCATCGTTTTACGAATCTTTGCTACTAATTTCAGATATTGACTCCTTGTGTAATGCCGATTCATTTTGTGTATAATCTCGTCATTTCCGGATTGCAGTGGTAAATGGATATACCTAGGAAAATGCTTTAGAGCAGCCAAAGTTTCAATAAGTTCATCAGACATATCTTTCGGATGATTCGAATAGAAATAAACGCGATAATCACCTGAGATAGCATCGATATTTTGAAATAAACCTATCAGTCCATCTGCGTATGAATTCACATTCTGACCGAGTAAAGTAATCTCTTTGTAATCTTTAGTAATTAAATCTTTAACCTCGGCAATAATCTCTGCAGCTGGACGAGATTTCTCACGGCCACGGGTGTAAGGAACGGCGCAATAACTACAAAAGTTATCGCAACCAGTCGAGATAGGAACGTAGGCGCGAAAAGTTGATTCGTATTGAGGCTGAATTGAAAGATATTCGCCACTTAAACCTTTGCTTTTGGAACCTAGAAGGTTTGGTAATTTTTCCAAATCTTTGACCTCTAGCATGATATCGAAGACTTTTTCTAGTTTCTTTCTGTCTTTTTCGAGTACACAACCGGTGAGCACTGTTTTGAAAGCTGACTTATGACTTCTGATTTCTTTTAGATCTCTGACTTTCCCATAGATTCTATTGATAGCTGACTGGCGAACGGAACAAGAAATGACAATAAAGAGATCAGCTTCTTTCTCATCGTCGGTTTTCGTATAACCGAGCGAGTCCAAAACGGCAGATATTCTTTCTGCATCGGAATAATTCATGGCACAGCCAAGTATCCAAAAATAGTATTTCATAGAGTGAGTAAGATTTTAGCACAAAAAAGCTATTTTGAGAACTTTGAAACTGCAGCAACAATCGCAGGTACAACCTTATCGTCAAAAATTGACGGAATAATGTTGTCTTTCGTCGGGTTTTCTATTAGTGCAGCAATCGCCTCCGCAACGGCAAGCTGAATCTGGGTTGTGACTCTAGTAATATTTGCGTCTAAAAGGCCACGGAAGAGACCCGGAAAGACAAGAGCGTTATTTACCTGGTTAGGGAAGTCAGAGCGTCCGGTGGCGATGACCGCCGCGCCGCCAGCAAGTGCTTCCTCTGGCATAATCTCGGGAATAGGATTGGCAAGTGCGAAAACTATCGGATTTGTATTCATTTGTTTGATATCCTCGGCTGTAAATTGACCGGGTTGTGAAACTCCAACCAGAATATCAGCACCATGAAGTGCGAGAGCACAATTGCCGATTGGGCAGCTGCCCATACTTTCCGTCAGAGCATTGGTCTTGTATTCATTCAGATCTTTACGATGTTCATTGATGACACCCTTGCTGTCACAAAGACAATAGTTCGTGATGCCATAGTCGGCTAGAAGTTCAGAGATTGCAATTCCAGCAGCACCGGCTCCAGAAATGACCACTTTTACATTCTGCTTCTCTTTACCGACAACCTTGAGGGCATTTATTATGCCAGCTAAGACAACAATGGCAGTACCGTGCTGATCATCGTGGAAAACAGGAATGTCAAGATCATACGAAAGCCTACTTTCAATCTCGAAACAACGTGGAGCAGAAATATCTTCGAGATTAATTCCACCAAATGCCGGTGCAATATTTTTCACAGTTTTGATTATCTCTTCAGTATCTTGTGTTGCTAGACAGATTGGAACAGCATTTACGCCAGCAAATTGGGCAAAAATAGCGGCTTTCCCCTCCATTACCGGTAGGGCGGCTTCTGGACCAATATTACCAAGTCCAAGTACAGCCGAACCGTCTGTAACGATGGCAACAATATTCTGTTTGCCGGTCAGTTCCCCAGTTAAATCTTTGTTATTAGCAATGGCCATCGAGGCTTTACCTACTCCTGGGGTGTAAGCGATTCCAAGGTTTGTAGAATCGAGTTTTTCCTTGGAACTTACGACAATTTTGCCATGCATTTTCTTGTGATATTCGATAGGGTCAATAGACATATTTTGCCTTACTTTCGGACTAAATTTACTAATTCTTTAACAGATTTCTGCCCGAGGTCACCATCTATAAAAGAGCGGACGGAGAGTTTACCGGATTCGATTTCTTTGTCTCCAATCACTAGCATAAATGGTGATTTTTCCATTTCTGCATTGCGGATTTTCTTGCCAACTGATTCTTTGGAATCGTCCATAGAAACTCGGACTCCGGATTCCGAGAGCTCGGCTGAGATCTTTTCAGCATATTCTACGTGACGGTCGGCGACAGGCAAAAGCTTAACCTGAACTGGCGATAGCCAAGCTGGAAGAGCGCCGGCGTAATGCTCAAGTAGTATGCCGATGAAACGCTCCAGTGAACCGAAAATAGTACGATGGATCATCACGGGGCGCTTGCGGCTACCGTCTTCGGCAATGTATTCCATATCGAATCTTTCTGGCATGGAAAAATCAAGCTGAATGGTAGCGCATTGCCAGGTACGACCGATGGAATCCTTGATGTGAAAGTCAAACTTTGGTCCGTAGAAAGCGCCATCACCAGGGTTTATTTGGAACTTCAGATTCATATCCTTAGCGACTGCTTCCATAGTTTTCTCAGCCTTGGCCCACATTTCATCGGTTCCGATTGATTTAACGGGTCTAGTGGAGAGCTCAACATGATAATCCGTAAAGCCGAAATCCTTATAAACTTTCTCGACTAACTTGACCACTCCTTCAATCTCATCCTGAATCTGATCCTCAGTGCAATAAATGTGAGCATCATCTTGGGTAAAGGCACGGGCGCGGAAAAGACCGTGAAGAACACCCGAAAGTTCATGACGATGTACTAGCCCAAGCTCGGCCATACGAATAGGGAATTCACGATATGAGTGCATATTTGCTTTATAGATCTGTATTCCACCTGGACAGTTCATCGGCTTCACTGCATAACCCTGGCCGTCAATCTTGGTAAAATACATATTATTTTTGTAATTGTCCCAATGCCCAGACTGATGCCAGAGTTCTTCTCGAAGGATAATAGGAGTGCTGATTTCGACATAACCGGCTTTCTGGTGCTCGTTTCTCCAGTATTGGGTCAAAGTATTACGTAACGTCATACCTTTGGGATGCCAGAAAGGAAAGCCAGGACCATTATCATTGAATGAGAACAGATCAAGCTCAACCCCAAGTTTGCGATGATCACGTTTCTTGGCTTCTTCTTGCTGTGTCAGATATTCATCAAGATCCTTTTTGTTCTCAAAAGCGACACCATAGATACGCTGAAGCATCTTATTCTTCTCGCTACCACGCCAATATGCACCGGCAATGGACATTAGCTTGAAGGATTCAGGATCGATATCCTTAGTATTTTCAACGTGAGGACCGGCACAAAGGTCAGTAAAGCCGTCCATACGGTAGAAGGAGACTGACTTTTCGCCTTTCTTAGCTAAATCCTCGATTAGTTCCTCTTTGTAAATTTGTTTGCTTTTCTTTGCCGTTTCGAGGGCATCCGCTACTGGCACGTCGGTACGCTCAAAATTAAAGCCGCCCTTTATAATTTCTTTCATTTTGGCTTCGAGAAGGGGTAAATCCTCAGGAATTAGGGTTCTAGGCAAATCGAAATCATAATAAAATCCGTTATCAATTGCTGGCCCAATCGCAAGCTTGGCCTCTGGGAACATGTCGATTACGGCGGCTGCCATTACATGGCTAAGACTATGGCGTTTCGTTTCTAAATTATCTTTCATCGTGTGGTCCTTTCTTCACCTTCACAAGCAATGTACGGACGGTCTCGGCATTTTTAATTTGTGGATCATCTGCAACTTCGAGGAAAATCCTATTTGGTCTTTCACGCTTTAGTTTTCCTTCACAAGCGTGAATAATGCGATTTTGAATCATGGCAACCTGAGTTTTTAGGGTTGAAGCCTCATGACCTTCTTCGCCAGCCTCATCGACCTTTGTAAGAGCTGCGTCTAATCTTTTAGCTGTCTCTAGCAGATAATTTTTCAGCTCTTCGACTTCGTCGCGACATTCGTTGTTTTCTGGTAATCTTCGATCTGTTCCTGGTCCTTCTGGTCCCATTTTTCTCCTTTCAAACAAAAAACGACCTAAATAGGCCGTCAAGACCCGTAACACGGGCGGTTCCACTCGACTTTCCTGATTTCTCAGGACACTCTTTGGCCCATTTGTACCTGGGCTCCTAGGTAAAGCTCAGAGGGTGGTTAGTCCTCGTCATAGCCAAAACTTTTTGTAAAAACATTATAACACTATTAGCGCCGAATGCAATTTGGTGGGTGATACTGGATTTGAAGCGCACTCGCTTTTTCCCTTGACTGGCCAGAATTGTACTGGGACTCGGTCGGTATTGTGAGTAAAGTCGGGTAAGACCAAACGACCGCTTTCTGGTTCTCACCGTATCGGCCTAGTAAAAATCCAGCCAAAAGGCTGGTATTTTACTATGGTGGGTGATACTGGATTTGAACCAGTGACTTCTTCGATGTGAACGAAGCACTCTACCGCTGAGTTAATCACCCTGGTGGGGATGGGGAGACTCGAACTCCCACAACATTGCTGTCACTGGCACCTGAAGCCAGCGTGTATACCAATTTCACCACATCCCCATACGAACTAAGATATTTTACTTTAAAAAACCCAATTTTTCCATAGAAAGACGTACTAATTCGTCACCAATAGGTCCCCAGCCTGCAAGCTCATTGTATGTTAGCGGATTAATAAGTTTTCGCTCAAGTATTTTGCCCTTATCGGGGTCTGGTTCTCGTTCACACAGCTTGTCAATCCTGGCCGCAAAACGGAGTTGATATATGACCTCGTCGTTTTTGTTGTTTTGCACACTCTGTGCTCCCAAATAGTGGATGTCTTTGATGGTGACATTCGCTTCTTCGATTATTTCTCTGCGAAGCGTTTGCTCAAAGGTCTCATCTTCTTCAACAGTGCCACCTGGAACCTGCCATCTCCCGGGCATGCTGGTCTCTATAACTAGTAGTTTCCCTTTGTCGTTATAACAAAAACCGTAACATTGAGTTACGGGATTTATAGTTTCAGGATCAATGTCTGGATACCAAGTAAACTTGTACTGGACACCGTTGTAATTCCAATTATTTATTATTTTGTTCATTTTGCTCCTAAATGGTGGGTGATACAGGAGTCGAACCTGTGACCTCCGCAATGTCAATGCGACGCTCTAGCCAGCTGAGCTAATCACCC
>CAZXMN010000005.1:0-48769 GCA_964641375.1 uncultured Candidatus Saccharibacteria bacterium | reverse complement strand
GAATGCCAGGGTCTAGTCGGAAAAATAAAAACACCACCAGTTGAGCGGGTGGTGTTTTTAGTGGGTAGCTTAAACGAAGGCGAGTCCTAGTTTTTGGCATCCTCTTCCTCATCTGTAGACTTAATAAAATAGGCCTTCACATCTGCGGGTAGATTTTGCTCATCATAACCAGCGTAAGATTCTATTACTTTTTCTAACTGGGTTCTCACGTTATCGGGTATATCTAGTGTGCTCCCCGTGGCTGTAAATGTGACTTTAGTCTGCTCTCCAGCAATACCCAAGGAGTTCACGGGGTTAACGGTGATCGTGTATGTTTGCCCGGGAATAAAAACCTCATTATCAGTCGGTGTTATTATAAGATCTCCATTATCAATGCTTGTTTGATAGGCTGGGACGTACAACCCATTTGAGACGGAGAGACCGTCTTTGCTTTTGTCAGACAGGTTTTTGTCAAAAGATATCTTTATAGAATGTCCGGTTGTAATAGTTTGACTGATGTTGTTATTCTTCACAACAGGTGGTCCTAAGAACATTTGATATAAGACAACGGATATTATAAGTGTCGCTGTTACTATTCCTGATATAATAGCTATTATTTTCACTCTATTTACCATCTTCCTATATACTCCCAAGTGCCACGGCCATAATTGCTGTAGGTCACCATGCTAACCTTATCCCCAGAGTTTCCTTCTATTGTAATTATTTTTGTTCCATCAACTTTATATACAATTCCGATGTGACCACAACCCCCTGTGCGGCTATGCCAGACGGTATCCCCTGGTTGGGGAACATTACTACTGAGTGGAAGTTTTTTGTGAGGACTTTTACTAAAAAAATCTATCGCAGCGCAGGAAGAACAACTCCGGGGGCCGTTCGCTCCGGCCTCTTTAAAGACATAGCTAACGAAAGCGGCGCACCAAGGATTCCCGGCAGAACAACCACCGGCAGAAAAGTATTTATTTAGTTCACCCCCCGTGTTACTGCCAAGAGGAGTTTCTTTTACGCCTTTTTTATATTCTGCATAAGCAATTTGTGTTACTTTGTCTGGTATGCTTCCACTAACTGACGATGTGGTGTCGTTTGTTGTAGCACTGGCTGTATCTGGATTATTCCAAGCAATAGCCGTGAATATTCCTAAAATCAAGAAAAAGAGTACCACAATTGCCAATATTGGCAACCAAACCTCGGAAGTTGCTGCCACGACCGCACCACCTTCAACCGCAGCCGCACCAGCGGCCTCGGCGGCTACAGCAGCTTCTCCTGCAGCAGCTGCTGCACCGGCACCTTCCGCGGCGGCACCTACTCCTTCAGCGGCTTCGCCAGCCCCGCCTAGTCCAGTGGCTAGGTTAGAAGCGCCTTCCTCTGCGGCAGAGGCACCTTCGCCAGCAGCATCGGTTCCCATGGCGGGCTCACCACCAGGTTCTGATTCGGGGCCAGGTTCGGCTTCTTCGTTTTGTTCCGGGCTATTTTCGTCATCACTGCCCTCAGACTCTTCTCTCTCTGGTTCTGCTTCTTCTTCGGGTTCTTCGTCTGGCTTGCGGTCATTATTTTGATTATTGTCTTCCTGCTCTTCTTCTGGTATCTCTTCTGTTGCGCCTTGATCAAAACCTCCGGTGCCAAAGTCATCCCAAATACCGCCAGGATTTGCTCCCTGGGCGATTTCTTTCTGGGCAAGAGCTTGCCGATCTTCATAAGTTGTGTCGTCTTTGAGATATTTACTTGCCCTAGGATCATTTGCATAAACGGATGGATTTCGACGGACGCCATTATAAATGTAGTTATCAATTGTCTTTCTTTGTCCATCATCAATCTCACCGCGCTTTGTGCCGGGCCTTATTTTAGCTTGGTGGTAGGCCAAATCCTCTAATTCGTCAAATGCACTCGCCATTTTTATGGTCCTGTCGTTTCTGGTCCAACGCCAGCTACGGCGCCGAAAATTACGATGTCCCTATTTAAGTCGACACCTAGACTTTTGAGCCAATTTGTCGCTTCCGCTTTATTTTCTTCATATGGTTCTGAATTAATAATAACCGTTATGGAGTCAATGTCAGCACTATAGTATGCACTCCATTTGTCGGTGTTATATGGGAGTGCGTCAATGAACTTTTGTTTTAATGAGGTTAGTGTAATTGTAAAATTATTATGTCCATAACTTACTGATATATTTTTTATCCCATCACCGTAACCACTTTTTGTGCCTTTTATCGTGTGATTACCCACTAGAAGATATTTTGTGGTTGTACCCGTATTGCCTTTTCCACCATCAATCGTTATGAGACTGTCTGAAGGGACGGGACTCACTGTCGTTTTAATAAAAACGAACGAAAGAACCAACCAACTGATTAATCCAATGATACCAAGGATTGTGATGATAATTATTATTCTTTTATTTTTTTCAATTTCCATATTCCTGCTCAATCCTCACTATTTACAAGTAACGGCACTACCCGCCATAGTGTTAATTTCATTCATCCAAGATATAACCTGCTTAATGTATTTGTCTGTTGCGTTTTCGCTTGGTGGTGCATATTTATAGACAATGTCGTGAATACTTGTCAGTTTTTTATCAATATACATCCTTTTGATGTAGTCAAATTCGGTGTCGCTTGATGTACTTAGACTAGCTGCCCAGGAGTCCCATTTGTACCAATTTCTACCATTTACTACTACATGTGGTTGTGAGCTCGTCGCGGTCCTTCCAAATGAGTTATGCGAACTACCGGGAATGGCCGTGCCGAATGATGACTCCTTCTCTGCGATTGTTACTACATAGGCTGGGTTTACTCCCGCAGCCTTACCGCCCGCAACGAAGTAAGAACCCATTCCTTGAAGTGGTGAGCTACCGCTCGCATGCTTCTTTATGTATTTATTAATTGCATCCGCATATGCCTTTTCATCCGTAATGTTGGGATATTCGCCAGTCGTGCAACTATCAACTCTTACTTTTGCGTCGCCGGTATCCGCACTTGCCTGGTCTTGGCCACTACTCGGTCCACCAATAATCCCAACGATTAAAAGAAATACAAATATTCCAATAGCCGCCTCGGCAGCACAACAAGTTAGCCATATTTTAGCAGCCGGTTTTGCTACTTGTGCAGCGCCCTGGACAGTATCCATAATAGCCGAAGGATCAACGTCTCCTCCTGCCAGTCTGCCCGCCCCCTCTGCTAGTTTTGTCCCTCCTTGGACGAGATTTTTGGCATCGTTAACAACCTCCCCTTTGTCTGGCATTATTGCCTCCCGAGCTCATTCAGCTGCTCTGGATTAGTTGTGATGAGTAGGTCTTCTTGATAGCTAGGCGTAATCTTGATGGCGACATGGTTGAGTCCCGCGAAGAACAGACCTTCACCAACCTCACAATTGAGTAGGAACATTTTCTCAGCTTGAGTAAGGTTAAAGACCTTCGCAATCTGATCTGCTGTAGCCGGATGTTGTTTGAGCAGTAAAGTCAGAGACGAGTTGTTTATAATAGCGCGGCCATAGGCAGAACTTACAAATTCGTCCACGTCCTGACTGATTGTGGTAAGACCCAGATAATATTTACGTGCTCTCTTGGCGATAGAATAGATAAATTGGGCGGAATCCTCATATTTCATCATTAGCCAAGCCTCATCAACGATGAGCATGCGTTTCTTGCGTTCACTCTTCACTCTATTCCAGATAAAATTCAGGATGATGTGCATCGCAATTGGACGAAGTTCGTCCTCTAGGTCGCGAATACAAAAAACAATGAATTGATTATCCATATTAATATTGGTTTGCTGATTAAATAGACCGGAGAATGTACCCGTAGTATATTTCTGTAACCTCATCCCCATTGTCTCGCCGCCCTGAATGCTCTGAAGTATCTTTTCCAGGTCACCCATTGATGGCGGAGTCAGACCGTGGGTCGATACGTCACTTGTGATACCACGTGAAGCATAAGCCTCGATGAGGGCTCTATCCAGAATATTGTCCTCAAGCGCTGTTAGCTTGCCACCGAGCATTATTCTAACTAAACCGTGTAGCACAATGACGTTACTTCTCAGAATGTCTTCGCCTTCAATTGATCCAGCAGCACTGCGTGGCAAATCAAATGGGTTGATTCGATAATCAGAGTTCAGCGAAACGTTTAGATAAGATCCTGCAACAGCATCTGAGAGTGCTTGATATTCATTTTCTGGGTCTATAATGATGACCTCTGTGTCAAACATCATCGAGCGCAAGGCTTCTAACTTAATGGCATAACTTTTACCAGAACCGGACTTCGCAAGCACCACCATGTTGGCATTCTCAAGGGTAAATCGGTCGAAAAGTACCAGCCCATTATTATGGCGATTGATGCCATAGAGAATTCCCTCGTTATTACTGAGTTCGCTAGAGACAAAAGGGAAACTTGTAGAGAGTGCTCCTGTGTCAAAGTTCTTAGTAATTTGCATTAGGTCATTACCGAGTGGCAAGCTTGAATTGAAACAATCCTCTTGTTGTAAGCTGGCCTGCTTCGTATAGACGAGCATACCACCGAGATTAGTCTCCAGCATGTCTGTTAGCTGCTCCAGTTCCTCCTTGGACTTTGCATAAATTGTGAAGTAAAGGGACATTTTGAAAAACTTTGATTGCCCGGTTTGAATGAGATCACGGAGTTCCTCAACATCACCGTATGCGGTTTGTAGCACAGGATCACGGACCTGACCCTTTTCTTGCTGTTCGGCGACGGTTGACTCTATCTGTCCCACTTTTGTCTTTAGTTTTTCCATGATTTCTTGGCTGTTTATCGGGTAGATAAACATGGAGGTGTCGGACTCGAAGTCAGCGTTGATAATTGGTGAAAGCCACTCGGTATAAAGATATCGAGGATATGTATAAACGAAGAATGAGCGTACGAAGTAGCTACCAAGCTGAATATAATTAAATTGCACATCCACTGCAGCTGGAGCAATAATATCTCGAAGAGTGGCCACGCCCTCAGAATAAACCCGCTGGGCTTCTTGTTGTTTTTGCTGAGCTTCTACTTGAGCTTTCTTGGTAGCTGCTGCTTGAGGATCTAATAAATTATCAAACATTTGGTCCCCCAGCAGGTGCCTGTGTACTCACGATTGGCGCTTCCATTTCATCAACATTCTTAATTTTTTCCTCACCCGAAGTATCTGGGTTATAAACTGTGTAGTAGAGTTCAATTAATTCCTCGGTATTGAGGGCAGCACATCTGACGCCGATACCCGTCAGACCAGTAATAACTTGATCAACTCTAGCCATAAGCTCTGTTTTTTGTGTTTCAAAGGATGTATCAATAGGTGAAGCACCACTAATAAGGCCTTTGATTAAGCCCTCTTTCTTTATACCCGAAGGATAGAAAGGTACAATCACAAAAAAACGTTTCTCCATAATACTGGCATATTGTAGTAATTCGCCTATAAAGTCTTTGTACTGTGAAGTTTGCAAGCGTAAAAGTTCGTTAGTTTGCTTGGCAAGTTGCTGATCTAATGTGGCTAGATAGCCATCCAAATGTAACTTTCTGGACTTTACGTGTATTTGGATTGGAAAAGGTAAAGAGTTTAGAAAACTTTGGTAAGAGCCGATGATAGAGTTTTTCTCTTCCTCACTTTTTAATGCAAAGTTGATAGATGACAACATAAGAACAACACGCAACGAACCGTCACGCATCACAACTATGCCCTCTTTTATCTCCTTGATAGGGATAAACTGTTGGGTTGAGGGCCCTTTCCCTTTTTTCTCTGGTCTGTCTGTAGGCATAACCCCCCAATTCTATGTATGTATTTTAGCACAAAAATATTCTATGAAGTAGTTGAACATTTATTAATTATGATCGAACTTTTCAATCTTCGCGTTCTCTATCTCGGCTTCCTCGGCCTTTTGTTTTTGCTCAGTCTTTTCTAGTATTTCCTCAAGCTTCTTCTCATCACTGAGGGTAATGGCGTCATATTTGAAGTCAGAAGGCTTTGTCTGTACCGTTGACATACTACCGACCGTCTCTTCTTTTTTTGTTTTGCCGACATATTCTTTGGCTTGTTCGAGGATTTTTGTCAGTTCAGCGGGCTTCTTCTCGGTCTCAGCCAGGACGTCACCTAGGCGTGAAGTATCTTCAATCTCTTGTGGCTTCACGTTAGTGATATGTGTTTCAGAAATATTTGTCTCATGAGCACCGCCGGAGTCAACGATAGTAGCTAGGCGCTCAAGGTTACTTTTCACTTCACCGAGGCTCTTTTTCTTTTGTATTTCCTCTGCTTTTTTTACTGTTTCAGGGTGTTGAGGCTCGATCTCAATATCCTTAGACCAAACTCTCCTACTAGGGGTGATTAAAGTTTTTGCAGCGGAGGTAAGAAAGACTTCAAATGGTCTATCATTGATTTTCACGAATGCGAGTGCAACTCCAAATCCGCCGACGATTATGGCAACAGGTAGGAAAAGAAAGCTGATAGCCCCAACAAGTATATATTTCAGCATTAGAACAATACCGCCAGCAATCATAAGAAACATAAATTGTCTGAGGGTTAGTCCGGCAATTACCTTGTCTTCAATATCTACGTTTTGAGGGACTTTGTACTGCATGGATAATTAAAACCTCTTATTTATAAGGTTCAGAAGACTAGAGTCATCAAGGTGTTGAATGCCAACGTCCCCAAAATCACGAGCAGCTCTTTGTCTTATAGCGTCTAAGCTAGCCCTAACTGCCCCTGAATTTTTCGAATCAACTGCGGCGAAAAGTCCATCTCTGAAGCTTTTACCACTCGCGCCTGGCCTATTTAATGTTTCTTTTAAGGCCCTAGTATTGTTATTATTTCCAGTAAGTGCATCGATTTGTTCGGGCTTAAGGGATTCGGCCCTCTTCTCAGTTAAGGCCAATTTTGAAGCAACTCCCATTCTTTTTAGTGCGTCTTTTTCAATATCTGGATAGTCGGCATCTGACATAGCGCCCATTAGGCTTGCTGTCGTAAGTTTAGGGTTCTCTGAGCCACGGGCAGTTGTTATAATACTTTCAAGTTGCGGATGTTTCTTCCTGTTGCCCCAATATAGAGAATCGCCAGCCTCTACGCCGTTGTCTTTATAATATTTACTCCACATGGCTTGTGTTACATCAGCCTTGTTCCTTCCATCATCTGTCGTCCCTTCTAGATCGGAAGGCATCCAGTCCTTATCTTGTAGTATTTGCCAAGCGGCCATGGCCTTTGGACCGTTTGAGTTCATCGCATAATTATTTAGT
Source organism: uncultured Candidatus Saccharibacteria bacterium (assembly GCA_964641375.1). Taxonomy (GTDB): domain Bacteria; phylum Patescibacteriota; class CPR2; order UBA1875; family CAIMLA01; genus CAZXMN01. The sequence continues at coordinate 41,568 of CAZXMN010000005.1, read as the reverse complement.
TCATCCTTAGAGACTCTTGCCTGTTCAAATTGTTTTCTATAAGTTTGTACTTCAGCATCCATCACACTTCTCTTCATCGCTCTTGGGTCAATACCTGATCTACCCCCAGTCGCACCAAAGGCCATCTTATTCTCACGCTGTTTTAGTCCGCGATTCATCCAATCGGTGACAGAACCCTTTATTGTGCCGGCAGCGCCAGGAACACCGGTCGCTTTCCAGCCCATACCGGCACCCTTCTTTGCGAGACCCCAGGCTCCTTTACCAACCTTGCCCCAACTCTTCATAATGTTTCCACCCCATTGTAAGGGTAGTGTTGCGGCCATATAGAGAGATGCGGCAAGGATTAATATACCAATTAACATTTCTCCGCCATTTACACTATTTAGAGTGAGTGCCGTATTGATGGTCCCAGAATGTCCCTGGACACTACTAGCTATGACTGATCCTAGTGCTATAATTATCACCGCTACAGGCCCCATAAACATCCATTTCCAGAATTCATTCCACCATTGTTTGTATAGATTGGAGGTAAAGGGAGCAATATTAAGAATGAAGGCCAGTGGGGCAACCGCTAACAAAAATGAAAGCATCACCACTCGCAGTAGTAATAAGAATAATAATACTATTGCACAAACGATTGTCCCAAAAACTATAACCAGTAGTAAAAGTGCTGCGCCAATACCAGCTGCTGAATCCAATAAGCCTGAGGTATCAATTGTTATTTTTCCAAGTGCTCCTAAGCCGTCAGGGCCGTTAATCAAGCCTAATGCTTGATTTTGTAAAGCCCTTGTAAAATCAAAGAAAAAGATAAAGATTATCCAGCTAGCGTAAGCCATAATGATTGATATAATTATCTTTGGTATCATTCTGTTTAAGCCGTACTGTTCAATGTCTATTTGCAAAACATTAGCAAACGCTATTATTAATAAGGCTAAAACCAGTAGGGTAAGGGCAATGTTTCTCATGGCAAGCCATGGCCCTTGGACGCCATTTGTGCTCTTGTCTTGTTTGCCAATTACATAGTCTTCCGTTGAATTTAGGAGACTATTTACGGAAGATACAGTCCAGCTTATTGTGCCCTGGGCCCACACGCCAAATGTTTGTATCGCGGAGGTGATGGCCTGACTGAAGGCATCGATAGTTACTTCAGTCACTATTATGTCAGGATCACCCTCAATAGTGCCATCAGCTTTAATTGTTACTTCTGTTTCTCCTTTTAGCCAGATTTGTGTTGTCGCTTCTTGAATTAGAGCAGCAGCATTTGGCGCACATATTGCCCATCCGAGTGGGTTACTGGAGCATGCGGCAATTTTCATGGCAGTTAGAAAGTCACTGTCTACTCTTTTATCGACATAAATTTTATAAGTGGTGTCTTTGAAGGTGGAACCGATTGGCACAAAGTTTCTTTGGAAGTTATCAGAATATACTCCGTTAGAATCTGTATTTAGAGACTTGTCGGCGAGATTAAGGGTTTTAGAGTAGTCATCCGTGCCTTCTTCTTTAATCCAAGAACTTTCGTTTCCCATCTTATGATCTTCGGCCTTGCTGCTCATATAGACAGTACCACTTATGCTTTGTGTGGTTATGCACTCGCTTGCTTTACCGTTTTGATCATAGCAGATTTGACTATTTGGGTTGGTGGTTGTAGCGGGAGGAGTGACCGTAGTTGTTGGTCCTGTATCACTACCATCTACGGCATAGGTAGAATTAGGAATCATTAAAACGACCGAGGAAAATAGTATCCCAGCTAGAAGTAACGCCTTTACTCTATTAATCCTTTTACCCTCCATTGTCTTAAATACTATCAGACTGATTAAATATTTACAATATACGAAAACCCCCCGATTCCGACAAGGAACCGGGGGGCCGTTAACGCTGTGCAACCACTGTTAGTTGGTGATTCGTCCACTGAAGGATGCGGTCGGTGGTGCTCCCCATTCCCTTAGAAGCTCGTCAACCGATGTGTTTAAGTCGGGGGAGTCTATACCGGCGACACCATGGCCGTAGAAGCCCTGTACTACGAGCATCTGGCTCAGTGACCCAGTTGTGCCGTCCTTGTACAGAATAACCCAGAGTACCCTTTCGGGAGGGCCTTTGTGGAGAAGCTTGTTCGCGTCTTCAGCTTCGCCAATAGAGGTTGTACCAACGGCCTTGTTGGCGGATGCGATCACCTTTTGGAGCATCTTCTGCTCCAGGGGATCCATTGAAGATACACCGAGCTTGTCTCCGCCGGACACCAACTTGCTATAGATCTCATCATCAGACAGACCGCCAAACGGGTCGGTGGCCTTGTCCACAGTCTTCTTGACGCTGCTTGCAACTGCCTTACCGGTCTCGTTAACTGCCTTAGCGCCCTCGAAAACCTTCGGCAGAACGATGACCGCTGCGATGAGTGCAAGGAGCACAAGGCCGATGATGATGGCCCAACGGTTGAACTTGTTGTTGTCAGTGCTAGCGAACGGAACCTTTGTATCTGTGCTCATGGTACTTGCCCTCCTCGGGTCTCTGGCGGTTCCCCGCCATTTTGTGTGGCGAAGATGCCTAGTGCTCTCCGGGAAGTTTACGGGGTAATTCTAGCACAAAAAGTCATTTTTGTCAATGATAACAGAAAGGAGCCTTTGTGGGGCTCCTTTAAGGACAAAATCTCGTAACTAATTATTGCGTAATTTTGCTGACGTTCTGGGCAACGAAGGCCACAATCACGAATGAAAGGGCGATAACCACTAGACCGATAACTGCGTAGAGAATAGTTTGTTTTGCGGCTTCGGCGCGATCTTTGTTCCCAGAGGATGTGATGTATTGCAGGCCACCTAGGATTAGGAATAGCACTGCTACACCACCGGACAGACCAAGAATCCAGTAGATAACAGTGGTTAATACACTAGCGATACTAAGGTCTCCAGTGGGTGTTACTGGCGTTACGGTTGGTAATGCGTCTGCCGCAAACGCCCCAGCTGGCAAAAGTGCTAAGGTTGCGAGACTAATTTTTGTTAATTTTGTCATTATTTCCTCCTTATTTTTCTTATGTTTGATTTAATATTGAGCCGGCCGTATTTGTGACTAATGATATAATAACTCTTGCCAATACAATGATGACAAGACCGATCGTTGCATATAAAATAGTTCTTTTGGCTGAGTCAGCTCGATCTTTATTACCTGCCGCAGTGACATATTGAAGTCCGCCGTAAATCAAGAATAGGACCGCGACACCGCCTACCAGCAATATAACCCAATCGAACAACTTTGTTAACAAGTCGCTTACTTTTAGTCCGGAATCTGACCAGGCGACACAAAGTCCGGTGGAGTCTTTTTTTTCGCAGGTTGCCGCAGCGACTGCCTGAGGAGCGATGACAGACAAGAAAACGGCTGGAAGTGCTCCGAGCGCTACTTTCGTGGCTGAAAGTGTAATATTTGAGTTTATCTTTTTAAATGACATATTCCCTCCTGAAATCAATTATAAAATGCCTTTTATGGAGTTTGTGACCAAGGACACAATGATCTTTGCGAGAATAACTATCACTAGTCCGACAACAGCATAAGTGAGCGTTCTTTTTGCGGATTCAGCCCGTTCTTTATTACCCGCAGAGGTAACATATTGGAATCCGCCTAGTACAATAAACAGAACAGTTACACCGCCAACAAGCAGTAATACCCAACTGATTACTTCGTTGATTATGGTTGGCACATCAGTTGTTCCTGGGTCTATGATGCCGACATGGGGGGCAGAATAAGCCAAAACAGAGGCTGGTAAAAGCATCACAATCCCCAGAGTTATTTTATTAAAAAGTTTTTTCATATATTCCCTATCCCTACCTATCATAACGACTTGGAACCAAAAATACTAGTTAGAAATCCACCTGTAATAATACCGAAGATAAGCCCAATTAGAACTACTAAAACCAAGCCGAGTATAGCGTAGGTGAGTGTTTTCTTTGCGAGTTCAACTCTCTGTTGATTTCCGGCAGAAGTAATATATATAAAACCACCATAGATGATAAACAAAATAGCCAGACCTCCAACAATACTGAGTAGCCAGTTCTGTATTATAACCAAGAAACTTTTGAGACTAGAACTGGTAGTATTTTGGGTAAGGTTTCCAGAAATGTCCGCGAAGGTAATAGATGGGATTAACGCTAAAACAGATAAGCTAAATAATTTCTTTTTCATGAAATACCCCCGCCTATTACCCCGGCAAATATTGCGATTATTGTGTAAGAAAGAATAACGATTAGGAGTCCAATAATTGCTGCGGTCAAGGTTTTCTTTGCACTATCAACTCGCTGTTGATTTCCAGCAGAGGTAATATATAGTATTCCACCGAAAAGCAACATAATTGTGAATAATACACCAACGCTGGGCAGTATAAATTGGAAAACAATATTTTGAACAAACTTAAGAACAGTATTTAAATCGCTAATAGGAGCATTGCAGGGAAGACCTTTTAGAATACCATTAGGATAGGTTTTTCCGTTTGGACAGCCCTGAGTTGTTACCAACGAGGCAGCGTATGCCTTTGTGGCGAAGAAATCTAAAGCCATGGAACTCCTATCACTTTTGTTAAGAAAAAATTACCCAGAACAATTACGGCTATAGCCGAAAGTGCGCCAATAATTATTTTCTTTGCCGTCTCGATCTGTTTAGGGTTACCTCGGCTGGTCATATATATAACTCCTGCTACAACAAATGCTGCTACCGAGAGGATAAGTATTGCTCCCTCTGAAAAGCTCCAAACCCTTCCTATCCAACAAGTAAGGGGTGCATCACTTGGGCAACTGAGATCTGGGAAAAGTCTAAACTCAGACGCATTTGATTTCGATCCGACACCTACGTTTGCATTTGGATCACTACCTTTGCTAACGGAATCAGCAACCACTTTGGGCGGAGTCAAGTCCTCGTTAACTGTAAATGTGACAGCGTCATCAATTGAATAATTGCCGGAGGTAGGTTTTACGGTATAGGTTGAATATCTTTGGTCATTGGAATAATTAGAACCCCTGTCAACGCTTATGGTTATTGTTCCATCCGAAGCAACTTTTGTAACCGTCCCATCAAAACTTTGAATTCTAACAGCGAAAGCTAGTACAGGAATTAGGACGAAGGCTAATAATAATCCAGGAAGAAATTTCCAAATTCTTTTCATATTTCGATTATAGAAACCTTTTATCATAACAGCAATAGAAAAACCGCCACGAGTGGCGGTTTTTAAGTTTATTAGCCAGCATTTACCTTTATTTTCCTCAGCTTATTAGTTTCAGCTTTTGGTATGCGGATTGTCAGAATGCCTTTGGAGAATGATGCTTGAGCTTCATCAGCAAGGCCCTTTTGAGGGAGACTAACCGTACGGGAGAATGATCCCCAGTAACATTCTTGTGCATGATATGAACCATTGTCGACTTCTTTAACGTCTTTACGTTCGCCGCGGATGATAACCATTTCGTCAGTAACAGTAATATCGATGTCATCGCCATCTACGCCAGCAACCGGTGCCTTAACGACAATGTCTTTGGCGGTCTCATAAACATCAACGGCGAGCTGACCATCTACGGTTGGCTCTTCTGCTGCCAGAGTCTCGGGCATTTCCATCCAGTCACTAGTCAGAATGTTATCCTCAAGGAAAAAGCTCTCCTCTGTGACAGGATTTGGTGTGATTTTACTCTTTAACTTTGGCATCATCATAATTCCCTCCAGAATTAGTGCGTTAATTTCTGTAAATAATTCTAAACTAAACCAATTTTTTATTCAAGACCAAAATAATTTTGTGTAAATTAGCTTTCCGTGTGTAAATGAGCAAAAAATATGCGATAGCTTTTATTTTGCTCATTATTTTGTATACTAGAAGTACAGACTTTTTAGAGCATATTATTCTAATAATATAAGGACAGAGCATGACCCCAAATCATATTAAAAAACACCAATATGAAGCCACAAAACAACTCGTGATCGATCTTCTAAAAGCGGGTGGCAGCGCTAAAATTTTGCTTGCCAGGCCCACCGGTTCAATGTTCAATCTCAAACCTTTTATTGGGCTCGAAGGTTTTGATCGCAATAAGTTTCGCCGTGCTCTCAGGCACGCAAAAGACTATGGCTATGTCGGGATCAAGGAGAAAAATGGTGAAGTAACCATTTCTCTCTCCGAGGCTGGGCATGAGAAAGCTCTCAAGTACTCGCTAGAGGACATACACATCGAAACGCCTACTTATTGGGATAAAAAATGGCGTTTGGTGCTTTTCGATATTCCAGAGAATCAAAGGTTGGCTCGAAGTGTTTTTAAAGAGAAACTAGAAGATATGGGCTTTGCATTGATACAAAAGAGTGTTTATGTCCATCCATATCCTTGTCATAATGAGATAGAATTCATTCGTTCTCTATATGAGATTAAACAATATGTAAAACTACTTGTTGTAGATAAAATTGAGGATGAAGAAGAGTTACGAAAACGTTTTGGACTCTAAACGATGGTCGAGCACGAACAAATGAGCAAAATAAAAGCTATCGCATATTTTTTGCTCATTTGAGTTCAAAAGGTTTGGGCGATCATTTTGGGGACTAGTACTAGTAGGGACTAAGATTCCGTCATAGCTAGACAAAGAGGTTGTTCGGACGGTAGTTACTCGTGGACAACCCTCAGGACTTCTGTAATCGTGGTGTCTCCAGTGATAGCTTTTAGGACACCATCCTGCTCCATTGTGATAAATCCGAGAGAGTTTGCAGCTTCACGAAGGTCAAATATTGATGCTCTACTATTAATTAGCTTTTGCATTTCGCCGGTCATTTCTAAGACTTCAAAGATGCCAAGCCTCCCTTTGTATCCGATATGCTGACAATCTAAGCAACCAACCCCGTGATAGAAAGTATAAGGTTCGGCGGGTTTTAATTGTGGTGGAACCTTCTCCATAATCTTATTAAATTCCCCGAGTTCGAAAGCGGTTGGTTGGTATTCTTCCTTACACGAAGGGCAAATACGACGGACCAGGCGCTGTGCGATGATAATGTTGGTGGCAGCTGTAATCAGGGTCGGGTCGCCAACCATATCATATAGACGCGTAATAGCGGTTATTGCATCATTGGCATGAAGCGTCGAGATGAGCAAATGCCCAGTCAAAGCGGCTTGTATGGCCGTTTCTGCGGTGGCCGCTTCACGAATTTCACCAACCATGATGATATCAGGGTCTTCTCTGAGCACAGCCTTTAATCTCTCCGCGAAGGATTCACCGTCGTTGATTTGAGATTGTGTTGTTCCTGGCATCTCATACTCGACCGGATCCTCAAGCGTGATGATCTTCACATCTTCCTTATTCAGCTCATTCAAAATGGAATAAATAGTCGTAGTTTTACCGGCGCCAGTAGGTCCAACAACTAGAATCATCCCGTGTGGACGAGAGATAGCGTTACCGATTCTTGGCATAGCATAGCCAGAAAAACCAAGTTGTTCTAGTTTCAGGGTCTGGGACTGGGTATTGAAAAGCCTAAGAACAATGTCATCACCATGCATTGATGGCATTGTCTCTATACGGACGCCAAGGTCTTTGTCTTCGAAACGAATAGAGAAACGACCACCTTGTGGGTAAGCAGCGCTAAGTTTGATGTTTGCGTTGAGTTCAACCTGAGAGAGTACATAACCATAACGTTCCGCATCTAGCGTGGCAACTTCGTGTAAAGTACCGTCGAGACGATAACGAATACGCGCCCAATCTTCCCTTGGTTCTATGTGGATGTCGGACGCTCCAACGTTGAAAGCCACGAAAAGAATCATTTTTAGTAAATCCTGAATTGGAGCTTTCTGCAATTTATCGGCAAGTTCCTCGAAAGTATTAATTGATTTGACCTGAGTTAAATCGATCTTTTCGTCATTTTTGTTATAAGGTGTCATTTTTTCGAGGGAATTGTATCTCGGCAGCCAATCCAGATATGATTGCTCTGAAATAAGAGCGATAGGAACTTCTCGAATGCCATAATCACGTTTTAGCTCCTCGATGAGTATGGAAATGTCTTTAGTGGGATCTACGATGCCGATCGCTAGCTTTTTTGGATCAGACTTGAGCGGGATGGCCTTGTATTTGATGACTTCGTCTCGTGACAAATATTCAAGAACTTCATTCGGAATCGTGACTTTTCTGAGATCAGAATAGCCAACACCAAGATCACCTGCCTTGGTACGCACTTCAGCCTCTTGTCCGTCACGATATAAATCGCTAGCAACATCGTTTAGTTGTGATTTGTCGTCCAATTTCCCTCCACTATACATGTATTCTAGCACAAAATAAAAAAGCCCATAAGAATTATGGCTTTTAAATCTGGCGGAGAGGGTGGGATTCGAACCAATTTTCTATGCCTCTTTAGACATCAGATCTAGTTCTGCGTTCAAATCGGTTGACAATCGTCTCCTATTCGTCTATTTTTAGCATAAACAAGTTATTTATTCATGCACGGGAGGAAAAGTGTTTGAGCCTAAGTATAATATCACACCGAAGCTACTCGCGAACATAAAAAGAATTGGGATTATTATCTCCGATTTGAACAATCGTCATTTTGATAAGTTATCACTTGTAAGGCTCGAAAAAAGCGCTAGGGAACTCTCTGCATATTCCTCAACTAGCATTGAGGGTAATCCCTTGCCCTTGACTGAGGTCAAAAGGATCATAAAGAATAGGCCCGAATATATCCGCGACAGCGAAAGAGAGGTCTTAAACTACAATAGAGCGCTAGAAATCCTAGCAGACGACCTTCAAAGCAAAAGTGTTACATTTAATCTTGGATTAATCCTGCAAATCCAAAAAGTTGTGACCGCTGGCCTGATTAATCGCTTTAACTCCGGTAAGATTCGGAAAGAGCTGGTTTTTGTGAATGACCCCCAGGTTCAGAAGCCAATCTACCTGCCCCCAGATCACCTGGATGTACTCTCCTTAATGCAAGACCTAATTGATTTCAGCACTTCGAATGAAGAGAAGATCGACCTATTAATAGTGGCTGGTATATTCCATAAACAGTTTGTGATCATACATCCCTTTATTGATGGGAATGGTCGTACCGCTAGACTTACAACAAAGGTCTTGCTGGCAAACATGGGGCTCAATACTTTTAATCTGTTCAGCTTCGAGAATTATTATAATCAAAACGTTACGAAATATTTTGAAAATGTTGGAGAGCGAGGCAACTATTATGAATTGGCTAGCCAAATCGATTTCACGAATTGGCTTGAATATTTCACGGACGGAATAATCGATGAGCTCCTTCGGGTCAAAAAATTACTCGCAACAGAGACGGCATCTCCAGAAACAACTCTTAAACCGTATCATCAAAAAGTCCTCGATTTCATCAAAGAAAACGGTTTTATTACTGATCGAGATTATGCCAAGTTAACTGATCGTGCTAAACCGACTAGAAACAAAGATCTGAACAAATTGATTGACCTTGGCTTGATTGAGAGGATCGGCAACGGTAAGGCAACTTACTACAAAATTAGGGGCTAAAAATACAATTCTTATTCCCACTCTTTCCTAAATTTATGAATTTTATTTTGTTTTGTAACTATATTTTTTAGGGCTGACCAGTCCATGTGGGTGAGAGTCAGATCAAGACCTTGAGACAACAAAAAGGCCCCAGTTGGGACCTTCCTTCTTCTTGATTGTTTCTGTGTCTTTGGAACCTTGCGAAAAAGTTCCACTTTCTATCTGGCGGAGAGGGTGGGATTCGAACCCACGATACCTTGCGGTATGACGGTGTTCGAGACCGTTCGATTCAACCACTCTCGCACCTCTCCGTGCTTGCGGTAAATAAATTGGTGCGCCTGAGAGGGATCGAACCTCCGACCTTACGGACCGCAACCGTACGCTCTAATCCCCTGAGCTACAGGCGCATGTAATAAAAAGCCATCTGATTATACCTTAAAGATGGCTAATATTCAATGATTAGAGTCTGAACAGTCTGACAAGCCTGTCCAGAATTGTTTCAGTTCGATTGCTTTCCTCTGGGATGTGTTTACTGAGGACATTTCGCACTGCAATAGGGTCAGTGCCGTTCAGGAGTATAGTGAGTTGTGGCAGATATTTTTTGGCAAAAATAATGTTCAGTGTCTTGTACTCTTTATCAATCAGAAACCAGTATGAGTATATTTCATTAAATTGATAAAATTTATTATCCTCATAAACACCGAGTTGTGTGATCTTATATTTTTTATTCAGTGGCTCTTTCTGTTGATACCAAAGGATAAAACCGGCTACGATAACGAAGATTCCGATTACAAACCAGTCACTTGAATAGACGCCGTAGGCTATTACAGCAAGAAATAAAAGACTTAGTAAGGAATAATATTTCCAGTCTCTAGTATAAGACAAAAACTCAGGCGCCTCCCACTCTAAAAGTGTTGTTTCCTTATCTGTTGTCTCGACCATTAATAGACCTCGCTCTTCAGCTGATAGAATGCTTGTGGATGTTCGCAAACCGGGCAAACCTTCGGAGGTTCGGTACCCTCGTGAACATAGCCGCATTCCCTACAACACCACCATACTTTTTCCCCACGTTTGAAAACCATGTCTTTCTCGAATAGGTTTAGAAGTTTTGTATATCTTTCTTCGTGATGTGCCTCTGCTTCAGAAATGTCTGTTAGGCGATCTGCTATCTTGTCTAGGCCTTCATCCCTGGCTGTTTTTGCGAATTCTGGGTACATTGTGTTTGTTTCCCAATGCTCTCCGGCTATGGCCGCCTTCAGATTCTGTGCGGTTGTTCCTAAAACGTTCGGAACTTCTGTTGGAATAGAAATCGCAGGGTAATTAACATCGTTTTTCTTGAGTTCTTGAATATGTTTCATCAGCATTTTGGCGTGAGTTTTTTCCTGATTTGCAGTTTCCTCAAACACAGCCGCAACCTGCTCATAGCCTTCAAATCTGGCAGTAGAAGCATAAAAAGTATACCTATTTCTTGCCTGGCTCTCACCGGCAAAAGCTTTGGCTAAGTTCTCGATAGTCTTTTGCATTATTTGGTCCTCCTTAATCTTCACTATCATTCTATCACCTTTTTCAACTTGCTAAAAGCAATCTTTACCTTGTTTTTGGGCACGAAATCGAGTATAATATGTCGGCAACACACATTTGCATTGTTCATGCGGAGAGGTACCCAAGAGGCTGAAGGGGCGGGTTTGCTAAACCTGTAGGTCGGGGTAACCTGGCGCGAGGGTTCGAATCCCTCCCTCTCCGCCAAAAGTGAATAATCCCTATTGTGGAAGGGTGGCCGAGTGGTTGAAGGCAGCAGTCTTGAAAACTGCCATACCTGCAAGGGTATCGTGGGTTCGAATCCCACCTCTTCCGCCAGATAGAAAACGGAACTTCGTCGGAAGGTTCTAAGACGCAAGAACAAATCAAAAGAAGGAAGGATCCCAACGGGGGGTCTTTTTTTGTTGTCTGTGACCATATATGAAACCGCGTTGCCTTTAGATAGATACATTTTAGCATAATGCATACTTATGTATACATTTGACAAATATGTATACTATGGGAACAGTGAGAAAATCCCAGGCCATCAACGATTTCTGATGTTCGAAACCCAACTCTTCCGCCATTTAATTTGTTTCTACTCATCAATCTTTGTTCTATAATCAGGTCATGACCAAACAAAACAAAATAACTCTAACAATACTCGGAATACTTCTTGTTATCATTTATGGCTTTGGAACGGCCTTAGCTATTAAGTATGTCGATTCCTGGAGAGAGGTAAAATCTCAAGAATACCTTAACAAAGCCAAAAAGGAACTGAGCGTGGCGCAAAAACTTCAGGATTCTGAGGTGGCACTGATATTACATCCTACTGAGGAGGCTTATTTGTTGGCTGGGACTGCGGCAGTTGATCTAAACAAGGGACAACTAGCGGAAAATTATCTGTCGAAGGTGAAGTCGAGTAACGGTTTGCTTGAACTAGGGAAGTCACAATTACAACAAGGGAAACTCGATGAGGCAAAGAACACCCTGGCGAAAGCTTATACTTTGGATAAAACGAACGAGGTCAGCGTACTGTTGTACCTTAGTGGTGGGGGTGGAACTGATCCGGATGTTTCACGTGAAACAGATCTGGCTAATCGAGCGATACTCACCTATAACGCACTGATGAGACTCGATTATCCACAAGCGGCTACTAGCGTACTTGAGAATGCCCTTCAAAAAGGATTTCTAAACAGAAGTAGCTATATTGCGCTTGCCCAAAGCCGATTTGAGGACGGGGATTATCAGACCAGTTACGATATGCTACTCAAAGCGAAGCAAATCGACCCTTATTATCCACAGATTTATCAACAATTGATTTCTGTTGCAGAGAAATTAAAAAAAGAGACTGAAGCTAAACAATATCAGAATTTTTTGAGCAAGATAACATTCTAAATTGTTTCACGTGAAACAATTACTATTTAGGCCACTCAGAGACTATTAAAGGCGTCTCTTTACCAAGTCCTGTCCAGATAGCTTCTGTGACGAAAGGAACAAAAGGATGAAGCAGCTTAAGGGATGTTGTGAGAACCGTATCTAGCGTATATTGAGCAGCCAGCTTACTGTCAGCGTTTTCTCGAATACGAACTTTAGAATCTTCAATACATTTATCACAGAATTCATGCCAGAAAAACTCGTAGAGCAGCTCAACGGCGTGTTGGAAGTCGTATTTCTCTAAATATTTATCGGTTTTCTTGGTAACTTCAGCAAGTTTGGTCAGAATGTCTTTATCTTCCTTAGTCAATTGTCTTTCGATTGTTTCACGTGAAACAATTTTGTAACCCTCTAGGTTCATTATTGTAAACTTAGAGGCGTTCCAAATTTTATTAACGAATCTCTGAGACATCAATAGCGCGTCTTCGCTAAACTTCATATCCTGACCTTGAGCAACCTGCCAAAGGAGACCGAAGCGTGTGGCATCGGTGCCGTATTTCTCAATTAAGTCTAGTGGATCTACTCCAGTACCGAGTGATTTAGACATACGGCGTCCTTCGTTATTAAACACGGTAGCGTGAATATAGACATCTTTGAATGGAACTTCATTCATAAACTCAATTCCGGACATAATCATGCGGGCGACCCAGAGGAAGATAATGTCCCTGGCAGTAGAGATGAAAGTGGTTGGATAAAAATCCTTCAAATCATTCGTCTTTTCTGGCCAACCAAGTGTAGCGAAGGGCCATAGGGCACTGGAAAACCAAGTATCAAGCACGTCTTCGTCGCGTTTTAACTTGTTTGAATTGCATTTGGGACATCTCTCAGGTTCAGATTTGGCCACAATTATTTCACCACAGTCACAGTACCAAGCTGGAATCTGGTGTCCCCACCAAATTTGACGACTAACACACCAGTCACGGATGTTTTCCATCCAGTCCATATAAACCTTATCCCATTTGGCTGGGTGAAACTTCACTTTGCCTTCTTTCACTGACAGTATGGCTGGTTTGGCTAATTCTTTCATATTTACGAACCATTGCATCGAAAGAAGTGGCTCAATCACAGTGTGGCAACGGTAACAGTGGCCAACACTGTGGATATGTGGTTTGGTTTTAACAAGCCACTTGCCCTCTTCCAGAAGACGTAGAACAATTTCCCTGGCTTCAAATCTATCTTTTCCGGCGAACTGAGGGCCAGCCTCTGGAGTCATGTTCCCATCGAGGCCGACAACTACAATTTTCTCAAGATTGTGTCTCTCACCCATTTCGTAATCATTTGGATCGTGCGCAGGGGTAACTTTTACGGCGCCAGTTCCGAATTTCATATCCACGTAATCATCGGTAATAATCGGTATTTTACGGCCTTGTATAGGCAAAATAGCCATCTTTCCAACTAGTGCCGAATATCTCTTGTCTTTTGGATTTACGGCCACAGCGGTATCTCCAAGCATCGTTTCTGGGCGTGTGGTGGCGACCGTTATTTCACCACCGTCTTCAACTTCATAGCGTATAAACCAGAGCGAATCTTCTCTGTCTTCATGCTCAACCTCGAGATCGGATAGGGAGGTGCCGCAACGTGGGCACCAGTTTGTAATACGGTAGCCTCGATAGAGGTACCCCTTTTCATAGTAGTGGACAAAGGTGTCTATAACTGCCTCGGAATAACCCTCATCCATGGTAAAGCGGGTATGTTCCCAATCACAGGAACACCCCATCGTCTTTAACTGACTAAGTATTCTAGATTCGTATTCTTCTTTCCATTTCCAGACTTCTTTATTGAAATTGGCTCTGCCAAGGTCAAATCGGCTCTTTCCCTCAGCTGCAAGTTTCTGCTCAACCTTATTCTGGGTCGCAATTCCGGCGTGGTCTGTGCCTGGAATCCAGAGAGTTTCGTCGCCATTCATTCGATGCCAACGTACGAGGACATCCTGGATGGTATTGTTGAGCGCATGACCCATGTGCAAAACCCCCGTTACGTTGGGAGGTGGTATTGTCACTACGAAAGGTTTACTACCTTCTCGTTTCTTTGGCTTGAAGTAGCCATTTTCTTCCCAAGATTTGTAGATTAAGTTTTCTTCGGTTTTTGGATCAAATCTCTTTGGCAGTTCCATACTTACTCCTTTATAACAAAAATCCCCACGTGCTCAGGAGCCCTCTCGGGCGGTACCATCCTGATTCCGTGCGGATACTTACTTACTGCTATGACGGGCTTACCCGACAGGTTCTACTCGACTTGAAGTCTTTCTTCCTGTGACTCGCCGGTGACTAACCGGTTCAACGTCAAATATTGTGGCTTCATTATATCAAAAGATGGAATTATGTCAATTTCAGGTTCGGATCAGGAACCAAAGTTTCAGGATCAGTAAAATCCTTCTTTTGAGCATGGAAATAAGCGGCAGCCGCAATCATAGCGGCATTATCTGTACAACATTTTAGCTCTGGAAAGTAATATTTTGCATTTGGATAATTCTTTGCAAGGGTTTCGCCAATCTTTTCGCGCAGGACCAGATTGGCCGCGACTCCGCCGGAAAGTAAAACGGATTTTGGTTTATATCTCTTTACCGCACGCATCAAATTACGTGTTAACATATCTGTCGCAGCAGCCTCAAAAGAGGCTGCAATATCATTAATCTGGCTTTCTGTCAGCTCTTTATTGTCTTTTGTTAAATCTTTTACAACTCGTAGGACTGCCGTTTTAAGTCCGGAATATGAGAAATCGAGACTTTCCTCGGCTTTCACAAGAAAACTCTCTTCATTTCTGGTTGGTCTACCGGTGAGATCAACCCGAGGAAAGTTAAAAGCCTCAGAATTACCGAGTTTAGCATTTCTGGAGATGATTGGACCCCCGGGATATCCAAGTCCAAGCATCTTTGCTACTTTGTCGAAGGCTTCGCCTGCGGCGTCATCCTGGGTTTCACCAATTATTTCGTAATCCAGATGGCCTTTCATATAGATAAGATTTGTATGTCCGCCAGAGACGGTCAGACAGACAAGCGGAAACTCAGGAACTTCACTTTCATCTTTGCTAAGCCAATTAGCGTAGATGTGGCCCTCAGTGTGGTGAATGGCTACGAGTGGTTTATTATAAAGATAAGATAGGGTTTTGGCCGTATTTACGCCGACAATTAACGAACCGATGAGGCCAGGACCTTTAGTTACCGCAAAAACGTCAATATCTTCCATTGTGACTTCCGCAGTTCTGAGTGCATCGTCAAGTACCGGAATCATATTCTTTACATGAGCCCTAGCGGCGACCTCTGGAACGACACCACCAAATTGACTGTGTTCAAGCTGAGATGAGACGATTGAACTCAAGATAAGTGAGCCATCCTCAACGATGGAGACGGAAGTATCATCACAACTGGTTTCGATAGCTAAAATATTCATGAATCAATTCTATCATATCGCCTCTGGTTTTGCTGAGGGAACTGGACTATAATTGTGCTTATGAATAAGCTTTTGACCGTTTTTACTGATCCGAAGAACAACTTGTTCCAATCTGATGTCTGGAAAGATTACGAAGAAGCATTAGGGAATAAGACTTTCCACGTTTCCTGTGATGAAGGCTCTGCACTCCTTGTTAAAATGCCTTTATATAAGGATAAAAGTTTTCTTTATTGTCCCCGCGGTCCAATGTGTACCAAGGAAGGTTGGCACGTCTTCCTTAGAAAAGCTCGTGAAATAGCCGCAAAAGAGGACTGTATTTTTGTTCGAGTGGAACCATATTCCCTCCCAAACGGTATTGTCAAAGATCTAAAGTTCCGCAAAGTGGGACAGTATTCTCCACTTAGTCATCAATATTCACCTATGGATACTCAAATATTGGATTTGGCCAAAAGGGATGACGTTTTACTTGAGGAAATGAAGCCAAAATGGCGCTACAACATCAAACTGGCCTATCGCAAGGGTGTCACAGTCCGAACGAGTACAAATCTCTCTGATCTAAAAAAATTCCACGAGATGTCTATGAATATGAAAGAGCGTGGTTACACTCCATTTGGTCTGACACATTACGAGAGGCTGCTTTATACTCTCTCACAAGGTAAGCATGTCAAACTTTTCATTGCAGAATACCAGAAACAACCACTTTCAATGCTACTAGTAACTCAATATGGTGAAGTCGCGACATATTTACACGGTGCTAGCAGCGACGAATTTCGAGATCTGATGCCAAACCATGTCGCTCAGTGGGAAGCTATAATGGATTCACAGAGAAATGGCTGTCTTGTTTACGATTTCTGGGGAGTTGCTCCAGAAGGAGCGGAAAACCATGGTTGGGCTGGAATTACGAGATTCAAGACTGGTTTTGGAGGCGAGGCGATACACTTCGTGGGAGCATTTGATTTCGCATTTTCACCACTTTGGTATAATATTTTATACATCTACAATTTGGTTCGTAAGATAGTAAAAAATGAAATTTGACCCACTACTAAATTTTGGCCGAAAGATAATCCCGAAACCGTTGTTCCGTCTCGGACAGCCGGTTTATCATTGGCTTCTCGCCTTTACGGGCAATATTCGGTATGGTTTTCCTGGCCGAAAAATGATTATGATCGGAGTCACTGGTACGAATGGCAAATCCACAACTGCCGAACTAATTAGTGCTGTTCTCAAGGCGAACGGCCTAAAAACGGGTATGCTTTCTACGGTCGCAATAGAAATTGCTGGGAAGAGGACCGATAATGTGACAAATCGGACAACGCTCGGACGTTGGCAAACGCCAAAATACCTTTCAGAAATGGCGAAAGCTGGCTGTACTCATGTAGTCCT
Source organism: uncultured Candidatus Saccharibacteria bacterium (assembly GCA_964641375.1). Taxonomy (GTDB): domain Bacteria; phylum Patescibacteriota; class CPR2; order UBA1875; family CAIMLA01; genus CAZXMN01. The sequence goes on along the minus strand of CAZXMN010000005.1, from coordinate 24,392 downwards.
TGAAGTCGCTAGTGAAGGTCTTATAATGTATCGCGTCTGGGGCATCCCATTTGATGTGGCAGTTTTTACAAATTTAGCGCCGGAACATCTAAACACTCACAAAACGATGGAAAACTATCGTAATGCGAAGGGGCTACTGTTTGTGGGGCTAGCAAAATCGAAGAAGAAAGGCGTCCCAAAAACTATTGTTGTGAATGCTGACGATCCAGAATTTAAATATTTTCATGATTTTAAGGCCGATCAGAAAATCAGCTATGGTATTTCAAAAGGCGAAGTTTGGGCTAATAATATTTCACTCGGTGAAAAAGTTGAATATGAGTTAGTTGATGAAGAATACAAGCATAATGTGGCTTCAGGACTGCCGGCAAAGTTTAATATTTATAATGAACTCGCTGCTTATTCAGTCGGAAAAGCATTGTCATTAGATCCCTTGAAGAGCATTGCCGGGATCGAATCAGTTGAACAGGTCGCTGGCCGTATGCAGGAAATATCAAATAAACGAGGTATCAAAATTTTTATCGACTACGCAGTGACACCTGATGCCTTTGAACTACTTTTCACTGAACTTCGAAGGATATCTCAGGGTAAAATTATCGCAGTTTTCGGTGCTACCGGTGATCGCGATAAGGAGAAAAGGCCTAAACTTGGCGCTGTAGCCGGGAAAATGACGAATTATACAATTCTCACTGACGAAGAATCTTACAGTGAAAATCCTAGCGTTATTGTGGATTCAATCGCTGAAGGTCTGGAAACTGTGCGTAAAGGGAACTATGAAATCATTCTCAATCGTAAAGAAGCAATACAGCGAGCTATAGAAGTTGCAGAACCTGGTGATACTGTCGTGGTGACTGGTATGGGACATCAAAAGTATAGAAATATGGGCGGAAACAAGAAAATTGAATGGGATGAAGCGAAGGTTATCACTGGGGTTCTAACCGAACTTGGACCAAAGAAAAAGAGATAATTACGTTTCGGTAAATAAAAAGGCCCCTCAAGGGGTCATTTTTATAGTTGGAGGCCGCAGGACCCCTAGTGCAGGATCCTGCGGCCAGTGCTCCAGGAGACGGAGCGGTCGGTTGGGTACGGTCCGGAAACTGTATCACGAGTCGCGGGTGCCAAAACCGCTAGGCTCGGATCACCTCCAGTTGGAAGGCCGCCAGGGATTGCAGAACCAGCAGGTTGTTCCTCGTGTCACGATTCCCCCTAGGCCGTTCGCAGTTCTGCCGACAGTGCCGCTTGTACGAGCTGGGTCCTCCTTGTCTTCACTTGACGCTTGGTCGGTACCAGCTCGGGCTCTTCAGAACTAGGTACGTAGCCGTAAGAGATACCGCCGTACGGGGTGCTTTTATCGCGGCCATCTCTCTCGTCACGGAACATCTTGCTCCGGACGATTCGTTGTGGATCGCTCTTCGGACGTGCTCCGTTTTGCCAGCCTGTAGACGTGCTACCACCCCCATGGTCTGTTGGTCGGGGCTTTCCTTAAATATAATATACAACCGTTAGACTTTCGCTGACAATAGCTTTAAAATGATTGTTATGAATAAAGACATTTTTAAGGCCTATGACATTCGTGGAGTATATCCAACAGAGATAAATACTGCTGATGCGAAAGCGATTGCAAAAGCTTACGTTTCTTGGTTATCGAAGGAATCAAAAAAAACAGCATTAAGAATCGCAGTCGGTCGTGATGTTCGACTCAGCGGTCCAGAACTTGAGCACGCCGCAATCGAAGGTTTTCTATAAATGGGTGTAGATGTAATTGATATCGGACTTATATCGACAGATATGTTGTATTTCGCGGTGGCTAATTATGGCTTTGACGGCGGTATTACTGTTACGGCTTCACATAATTCCGGTGAATATAATGGCATGAAACTTGTGCGCGAGAATGCTAGACCGATATCCATAGATACCGGTATTGCAGAAATACGCGAGATCGCCTTTTCAGCAGTCTTTGATGACTCCAACCAGCCAGGGACTGTTGAAACCCTAAGTATTCTCGACGATTATATAGACAAAATGATTTCATTCGTCGATAAAGAAAAGGTACGTCCACTTTCTGTAGTCGTGAATCCGAATTTCGGAGCTTCGGGAGCAGCAATACAAAGAATCGCGGATTACTTTGGTGTTACGATGACAAAAGTGAATTTTGAACCGGACGGTCATTTCCCAAAGGGAAAACCAGATCCTCTGCAACCTGCCAATCGTGAAGAAACCGAAGCACTGATAAAATCAGGTAGTTATAATTTCGGCGCAACTTGGGATGCCGATGCAGATCGCTGTTTTTTCTATGATGAAAAAGGTAATTTCATACAGCCATACTATATTACAGGTCTATTGATCGAATATTTTCTCAAAAAGAATCCAGGCGCCAAAATTCTGACCGATCCGCGGCTTCGTTGGTTGCCGAGAGATTTGATAGCGAGTTTTGGTGGCGAACATATCATAAGTAAATCCGGTCATTCTTTTATTAAAGAAAGAATGAGAGAAGACGATGTTCTTTTTGGTGCAGAAACCTCGGCTCACTACTATTTCAAAGATTTATGGTACACGGATAATGGTATGGTACCATTCATAATTATGCTTCAAATCCTTTCTGAATCTAACAAGTCGCTTTCTGAATTGGTATCAGGCTTTCAGAAGAAATATTTTGCGATTCCAGAGATGAATTTCACGGTATCAAGCCTTGTAGACAATATTGCAAGGATTAAGGAACATTATTCTAACGGCAAAACCGATGAAATTGACGGCTTTTCATGTGAATACCCGAATTGGCGCTTTAATGTTCGGGGCTCAAATACCGAACCACTACTAAGACTCAATCTAGAAGCGAAAAACCAAAAAATAGCAGAAGTTGAGCTCGAGAAACTTAGAAGACTCATAAATGGCGAATAATAAGAAAAAAAAGTATGACGAGGGTGCAATCAAAGGAAAGATGGTTTACCTTATTGGTGCCGCTCCAGTTTTGGTTCTCCTAATCTTTGCCGTCGTAATCGCACTTGTGATGAACAACTTTGCGCAGAAAATGTCAGTCAACAAAGATGACAGCGTGTGTGGCACGGTTCGTCAAAAATACGCCAGCAGTATTGACTCTAGTTGGCCTTGTGATATTACGGACCAGGGAGATCACTTTTTAGTTACTTTCAATGAGTCTGCGAACACAAATGATGTTCCCACACTTATGAGCTTTAATTATAACAAGACAACTAAACAGGTCGAACCCGCAATTACTCTTGAAAAATAGTCAGATTGTGGTAGAATCTGGCCAATCGGCGGATAGCCGGTAGTAACCACAGACATGAGGAGGCCAGGTGGTCACGTTCATGATTGATGGCGAACGGTGCCATCAAGACGCAGAAGTGCTCGACCTGTCGCAGCCTTTCATAAGGGATGCGGACGGTGCTCAGTCCAGTATCAACGTCGCGCAACTCGCCTGGTGGGGAGTCGCGGGAGTGCTTCCAGGTGGCGACGTGTCTTACAGGACCGTTCTAGGCCTCCACGACGCCAAGATTATCGAGGTCAACGACTCGATATCCGGCTACGTCGGGCCTGTTACCGCAGTGGCAACAACGAAGCACGTCTATGCCTTCGTGGTCAAGACAAAGGAGGGGAAATGAGCTTGGAGACCGAACGGTCTCCAAGCTCACCACTTTATAAGATTTGACAAGAGGCCGTTTGGGCCTTTTTCTTTATATTCCCAGTCCGATAGCTTCTTTAACTCGTTTGAGAGTAGCCGCAGCTCTAGGGGCAACCTTCTCGGCGCCTTCACGAAGCGCTTTCAATACAAATTCGTCAGATATCTCGTTATAACGAGCCTGGAAAGGCGTGAGGAGCGTCACAATGGCGTGAGCGACGTCTTTCTTGAACTCCCCGTATGTTTTACCTTTGTACTGCTTCTCGAGTTCTGGGATGGTCTGCGCAGTGCACACAGCCATTATATTGAGTAGGTTGCTGATTCCTGGCTTGTTTTCCTTGTCAAACTTGACCTCGGAGCCTGAATCGGTCGTGGCACGAGAGATTTTCTTGCGAATTATTTCTGGTGAATCTAGTAGTTCAATGCGGCTATTCTCATTTTCGTCAGACTTAGACATTTTTACTGTAGGATCTGTGAGACTCATGATTCGTGTGGATTCTTTCACGGTGTAATAGGCAGGAACTGTAAATAATTTGCCATATTTCTTGTTCATTCTCTCGGCAATATCACGCGTGAGTTCGACATGTTGCTTCTGATCTTCTCCGACAGGAACTTCGTCAGTATCGTAGAGCAGAATGTCTGCAGCCATTAAGGCAGGATAATCGAAGATACCGACCGAAATGCTAATCTTTTGGTTAATTTTCTCCGTTGGATCATTTTCCCAATATTCATCCCCGAGTTCTGCTCTTGTTTTGTCTATGGCCGTGAATGCTATTGAACGTGATTTGTCTTTGAATTGGGTCATTCGGCTAAGCTCGCCAAAATAAGTGTTACAGTTCAATATCCAGGCAAGTTCTGCGTGTTCTGGACGACTGGATTGGACAAAAATACTTGATTTGGCAGGGTCAATGCCGGCTGCTAAGTATGCTTTGGCAACATCAATAATTCGCTTTTTTAAAATCTTTGGATCTTGGGGAACTGTGATGGCGTGCTCATCAACAATACAAAAAATATCTTCTTTTTCATCTTGTTCACGCACCCAGGTAAGTATCGCTCCAAGATAATTGCCGATATGCAGGTCACCACTAGGCTGAATTCCCGAAAAAACACGTTTTTTTGCCATAAATGCTCCTTTTCATTATTTTAGCATACTTTTTCTGTTAAACAGCCCGGTTTTGTGATAAACTTTAGCTTGCGTTTTACGTGTGAAGGAGAAAATGAAGAAAACTAAGATTATCGCGACCCTTGGCCCCGTCAGTGAATCAGCTGAAATGATAGAAACTCTAATAAAGTCGGGAGCAAATGTATTCCGCCTGAACTTTTCTCATGGGAGTCATGAGGAACAGGGCAGAAGAATCGATTTGGTCCGGGAAATAAGCAAAAAGCTCGGTTTGCATATCGGCATTCTGGCAGACTTGCAGGGGCCGAAGATTCGAATTGGCGAATATGATGGTTTTCTGAAGAAAAACGAAGAAGTTGTTCTGAGTTGTGATTCTGCAAAAGAGAATGAGATACCCGTCCAATATGCTGACTTATATAAAGACGTAAAGCCAGGGGACGCGCTACTACTGGACGATGGTCTCCTTGAACTCAAAGTAATAGCCATGAACGGTAAGAAAATTGCTTGCAAAGTTGTAAACGGTGGCAAACTGACTTCGAAGAAAGGGATTAATCTGCCAACGAGTACTATCTCAGCAGAAATTATCACAGATAAGGATAGGAACGATGCTGCCTTTGCCCTCTCAAAAGGAGTCGACTTCCTAGCGCTTTCATTCGTGCGGGATGAAGGTGACATAAATGATTTACGCAAAATTGTTGATGAGAGTGGGACAAAGGCACAAATAATTGCCAAAATTGAACGTCATGAAGCTGTTAATAATTTTGAAAAGATACTTGAATCTACCGATGCCATTATGGTGGCTAGAGGAGATCTCGGAATCGAAATCTCACAACAAAAAGTCCCCTTGATCCAGAAACATATCGTTAAGCGGTGTCTCGCGGTTGGTAAACCTGTAATCGTGGCAACGCAGATGCTTGACTCTATGATTCGAAATCCACGGTCTACGAGGGCGGAGACTAGTGATATTGCGAATGCAATACTGGATGGTGCCGATGCTATCATGCTCTCTGGTGAGACCGCAAACGGTAAATACCCGAAGGAAGCTGTGCAGGCGATGAACAGAATAGCTTTAGACACAGAATCTTGGATAGTGGAGAACAAAATTGTTATTGGTGAGCACGTAAAACACGATGTTCATAAATTACCAGAAGCAGTAGCGCAAGCTGCATTTATGCTCGCTAAGGAGACTGGTTCGCGCTACATTCTAGCCGCTACTACGACAGGGAGAAATGCCAGGGCAATAGCCAAATTCCGTCCATATCAACTCGTTATAGCAGGCACTGATAGTGAGGTTACTGCAAGAAGATTAGCACTTACCTGGGGAGTATGGCCAGTCCTGGCTCAATTCTCAGACAACAGAGAACTTACTGACAAGATTACTGAAGTGCTAAAAGAGAAAAGAATGGTTAGAAGTGGAGAGTATATAACACTCGTTTCAGGCATTACGAAGGGAAAAATCGGTGGTACGAACATGATCCGTATGCACCAAATAACAGAATAATAGGGTTGACAAAAACAGCTTTATGTGCTAGAATATGTTGGTCAGAAATGCACCATCAACAACTCGGGGAAAGAAGGGAATCGGCATGAAGCCGTCTAAGGCACAGAGCAGGTTTCTCATCAGCATGCTGGCGGTCTTCATCATCGTTTCTTCCTGGGTGATCGTGGCGGCAGCGAAGTTGCCTCCTGTTCACTAGAACTAGCCGTAGTAGGTGTCCATTTGGACACAGTCGTAGCAAGGGAGCCGAAGATGTCAAAGAAGGACAAGGCTATCTGCATCATCATCGTTGCTGTGGCAGTTGTCGCAGCTCTGCTGCTTGTGAACTACGAGTGGGACCGAGACCCCAGCTTTGCTGGGAGCAAGGCGTACCAGCCGAACTACATCGGTCTGCATATCAAGTAGACCGCAGTAGATCAACACTTTCTCCGAGAACGAGATCATTCCGCAACCGCGGGACGGTCTCGTTTTCATTTTCGGAGGAATTTACTGTATAATTGTTTTTATGAAGAATTATAAAGAAAAATCAGGCCTCGACTTCTCTCTCGGAGAAGACAAATTAGTTTACAGGAAAGAAGATTTCATACCCGCTGTCGATTGGGTGAAGGATTTCCAGTTTGCCAAGTATGCCTATAGAGATAAATCCGTAAAAACCGGAAATACCTATTTTGGTTCACGCTACATGGAGAGGACAGAGGATCAAGATTTACTCCACAAATTTAAGTACGAGTATGACGTTACGGCACTTGAAGCAGGTAAAATTGGCGGTGAATTTATCAAAACTGTCGGCCACTATCACAGCCACGTTCCCGGTATGACACTTTCCTACCCCGAGGTTTACGAGGTAGTTGATGGAAAAATCGAATATCTATTGCAGAGTGAACTAGATAAGGACGGATTTGTTGACGTAATCTGGGTTATTGCCGAAGAGGGCGACAAGTCTGTTATGCCGCCAAACTATGGTCATGTAAGTATGAACACTACGGGCTCTCTCGTTCTGGAATCAAATATCCAACTTCGAGATTTGCCAAAAACTTCTGACTATTCTCTGTATAAAGAGCTGGACGGTGGGGCAATCTACAGAACAGGCCAAGGCCTCGAAGAAAATCCTAATTACAGAATCAAATCACTTCGTATCGTAAGACCTTTAGAGAGACCCGATTGGGGTCTTGTGAAGAATAAGCCACTCTATACCTCGATGATAGAAGCCCCAGAGAAGTTTGAGTGGCTGACTAAACCACAGGAGTATGATTTCAATCTGAATGAACTCTTTGAGGATGTGGAACTCTAAATCCAGGCTTTAATAAAGGCTCAAAACAAGGTATAATGTGCCTTGTTTTTGTTATCTGGAGAGGTCGCATAGTTGGCCTAGTGCGCACGCTTGGAAAGCGTGTATACCGCAAGGTATCGAGGGTTCGAATCCCTCCCTCTCCGCCAGTTTTAACTAACGCCGATAACTTAAGGAGATAAATGGCTAAGAAAAAACCTAATTATTACTTGTATATTCTGAGAGGCATCCAAGTTTTGTTAGTTCTCTCAATCATTACGAGTGTTGGAGTCATAATTTACAAAGTCACCGCTAGTAATCCTCTGACGCTGGCCAATAAGATCAATCAAGCACATAAGAATGTGGAGCTGTTAATATCGGCTCTCTTAACGCTGATTCTTGTTTCGGTACCGGGGCAGATGGGCAAAAGGAGAAATATCAGGTTCCCAGACATTCTCGCCGGTGCAATCGTTATTTTTATATATGCATCTATATATCTGAGCGCAAGGTTTGCCCTCTATGGCAGGTTTTTCTGGTGGGACGATCTCCTACATTTAATGTTTGGGATCATCACGGGTCTCATAGGGTTCCTACTCATATATAAGTTAAACGAGCGCTACAGCATGAATATTAACCCATTATTTGTGGCAATTTTTGCAATTTGCTTTGCTGTAACTGTAGGAGTATTCTGGGAGATTGCCGAATTTTCATCTGACGCCCTCTTTAGGACGTCAACGCAGAGATGGAACGAATCTGCTAGCGATACACTTATTGGTAAACCATACCAAGGGAGTGGACTTAGAGATACTATGGAGGACTTAATCCAAGATGTAATCGGCGGGTTTGCTGCCTCAGTTGTCGGCTACACCTTGTACAAAAATGAAAAAGATAAAACTATCAAAGTTATGAAACAAGTGTTTCCAAAGAAATAGTTGTTACCTCTCGACTTCCTGTCCTTGGAATAGAAGTATTGACGCACTAACAGACAAAATAATTACGCCTAGGGCGATTATGGCCGGGATAACAAAATTGTTGTTCCAGCCACTGGTTATTAAGTCTTTGTAATTTGAAAAAACATAATTCGGAGAATACTGCGTGATTTTTTTGACCAGTCCGAAAGTTATATCAATCAGAATGTAGGTACCATATCCAATGCCGGCAGCAGCGAGACCGTTTTTAACAAAAGTACTTGCAAGGATGGTAATAGATAGAACCATCAATATGCTTAATAACGCTAGCAGTGACATCATCATGAAGTTGCCAAAGCTAAAACTAGCGAAAGTGGAGGAGGTGTACACATAAAACCCAACTGCACTGAGAACAAACAAAACCGAAATCGGCCCCAAATAAGAGGCAAACTTAGAAAGAATAAACTTCGCCCTCGTGACTGGTTTCGAAAGTAGAATTTCTAGGTTTCTCCGACTTTTCTCGTCTGCTACACTCCCAGCGACAACAAAAACAAGCACAATTAAAGCAATTTGACTGATGTTTTTCACAAACTGGTCAATTGCATCCATGAAAGTAGGCTCAGGAACCTTGATAGTTAGCCCTGGGGTAGTCGGAATAGATTTGAGCAGAAGTGGCGTAATTTTTGCCAGTATAGGTGAAGAGATAGCGACAAAGAGGAAGACAACAACTACGATAAGAAGTTTCTTTGAACGGGTAAACTCAAGTAAGTCCTTTCTTGCTAAAATTAGAAACTGTTTCATTTTTCACCTCCAATGAGCCGTATGAAAAGATCTTCGGTCTCAGGTAAAGTTAGTCCATATCTTAGAACACCAAGCTTCTGTTTCGAAAAGAAAAGTAAAGGCGTGTTTGAACCGAGCGCGGTTTCATCCTTAAGCCAGATCTTGAGTCGGTTTCCATCCTTTTCAACCTTTGAGACCCATTTCTCGGACTCTAAAGAGGTGAGAATAGTAGTGGGTTCGCCATCGAATTCGACCTCAAGGATTGGTGAAGCATATTTTGTTTTCAGGTCAGCGAGTGATGATGAAATAATGAGTTTACCTTCATTTATCAGGATTATGTCATCACAAATGCGATCAACATCAGAAAGAATATGCGTTGAGAAAAAAATGGTCTTATCTTTCTTGAGATTTTCGATTACGCGGAGAACCTCTTTTCGGCCGACTGGATCGAGGGCAGATACGGGTTCGTCTAGAATGAGTACTTCAGGGTCGCCGATAAGAGCTTGTGCAATACCTAGACGCTGTTTCATGCCACCCGAATAGGTGGATATTCTCTTATTTTTAGCAGAAGATAGATCAACTAGTTTCAGAAGTTCCTCAAGTTTCTGTATTTTCTTGTCTGGGGCCAATTCGAAAATGTCAGCGATGAAACTGAGGTACTCAAACCCGGTCATCCATGAGTAAAATGCAGGCGCTTCCGGCAGGTAACCAACTTTTCTGTTTGATTCGGATTGGCCGAAAATAACTGGTGTGTCACCAATTGAGATGAAACCCTCAGTTTGTTTGGAGAGGCCGACAATCATTCTGATTGTCGTTGTTTTACCCGCACCGTTTGGACCTAGAAAGCCCACAACATGGTTCTTGGTGACATTAAAAGACAAGTCATCTACTGCTGTGAACTTCTTAAATTTCTTCGTAACGCTTTTTACTGAGATAGCATTCATTACTCTTCACTTCGTCCAAGTATGAAGTACACAGCTGGACCGATTATCTCACCTAGGACAATGATAATGCCCCAAATAAGTGGGGTTAGATTCCTAGTCTTTCTGCGTTTGACCAGATCATAGAGAGCATATACTTGGAGCACTATCTGTACTAATAATAGTGGCCAGATCAGTTTCAATAATTCCGTAATGTTCATATTTTCTCCTCAAAACAATAATACAACGACTTTTCTAGATAGAGAAGAGTTCGGCTCTCGCTGGCTCTGTGGTATAATCTGTTTGTGATTAGCAGCAATATAAAAGCAAAAAAACATCAGAGTGAAGCCATTAAGTTCACTTATATCCTTGATAATGAAGAAGTTGGACGAGCTTTCCTTTATCTCATTAAGAACGATTTAAATCCGAGACCTTATGGTTTACTCGAGGATGTTTTTGTTAATGAGAAATTTAGGCACAATGGTTACGGCAAGGAGATTATAAGGGCTGTAATTGACGCATCAAAGAGCGAGCGATGTTATAAGCTGATTGCGACTAGTCGTTTTGAAAGAGAAAAAGTTCACGAGTTATACAAAGGTTTAGGGTTTTCGGAACATGGTCTAGAATTTCGGATGAATTTTGATAAATAAAGGAGAAAAATGAACAAAAAACTTGTCGTTAAAACCCTAAAGCAATGGATTCCATTAGCAGTCTTAGCTACATTACTTTGTGGAGTAGTCTATCTTGTAGTTCAGCAGAATGACAGATTAGGGGCAAATGATCCTCAAGTTCAGTATACCCAAGACATTAAAGTTGCCCTTGAACAAGGGACAACACCTGATCAAATAGTTGGCCAAAATAAGGTTGATATAGCAAACTCTCTCGATAGTTTCTTCATTATTTATGGCACAAATAAAAGCATTACAGCCTCCTCGGCAACTTTGAACAATGGTTCACCATCAATTCCCTCTGGAGTACTAGATGGCGTTGCCAAGCGTGGAGAAGCCAGAGTTACGTGGCAACCCCAAAAAGGAGTTCGTATTGCCGCAGTTGTACTGAAATATAAAGATGGATATATTCTCGCTGGTAGAAATATGAAAGAAGTTGAAAAAGGCATCGATCTACAAGGCAGAAACATTTTGATTGGCTGGATTCTGACACTTGCGGCCACACTTTTCACAGTTGCTGCTGTACGTGTGGTATATAATAGAATGAGCGAAAAGAGCTAACGAAAGGGGCAAACATGAGCTATGACTCATTTGTCGTAAAGATCCCAGGAGAAAACAAAGGGAACATTTTTATGTTCACACTCAGTACTTGTATTTGGTGTCAAAAGACCAAGGAGTTACTGAAGAAACTCGGTGTCAAATATAGTTATGTTGACGTGGATCTGGTAGAAGGTGAGGCCAAAGGTGAAGTTGTTGCCGATCTCACCTCCAAGAACCCTGACTCATCTTTTCCGACAATCGTACTTAACGATTCCCGGGTTATTCTCGGATTTCAAGAATCGGAAATTCGTGATTTTGTAAAAGGAAAATAATGGCTGACCAGGCAAAAGTCGATAAATTATATGAAGATTTACACGCTTTTAATCAAAAACGTGGCTACTTCTTGAACCCCGACGTTGAGTTTACGAAGGCACTTGTAAATAGCCTCGTTACAAATGAGGAGAGATATGGGTATCAGGCTTGTCCTTGTAGACTGGCAACCGGAGTACGAGCCGAAGATTTAGACATTATCTGCCCTTGTGATTATCGTGACCCAGACATTACTCAGTACGGCGCTTGCTATTGCGGATTATATGTTTCACAGAATGTTTCACGTGGTTTACAAGAATTAAGACCAATACCAGAAAGAAGACCAACTAAAGAAATGAGGACAAAAATGGCAGAAGAAAAACAAGAAGTCGAAATTGAAGACGGAAAACTTCCAGTTTGGCGCTGTACAGTTTGCGGTTATCTCTGTGCGCGTGAAGATGCGCCGGAGATTTGTCCGATCTGTGGCGTAGCACATGATCGCTTCGAAAGATTTATGTAGCACACACCTGGTCTATAATATATAGGGAGGTGTTCTATGGTTTTTGAATCTAGAACATCGGCGGGGAGGCTGCTTGGTGCGGAGCTCGTAAAAAGAAAATATGCGAATCCGCATATTTTTGCTCTGGTCCGTGGTGGTGTGCCGATTGGTAAGGAAGTAGCGAAGAAGATGAAAGCGCCACTTGACGTGGTTGTTGTTCGTAAACTTGGCTTACCTTCTTTCCCGGAACTCGGGTTTGGTGCCATTGCACCTGACGGAACCACTGAAATAGATAATACGATTGTAAATCGCTATATGCTTCATATAGATGACATAAAGAGTGTGAAGAAGTCTGAAAAAGAGGAATTAGAACGTAGAACTCAAATGTATGACGCAAAGATGCCTGAGAATCTAGCTGGGCAAACGGTAATTCTCGTTGATGATGGTATTGCAACTGGGATTTCTATGATCGCCGCAATTAAATATTTGAAAAAGTTTAACCCCGACAAGATTGTAGTCGGTATCCCAGTTTGTCCAGACACTTCGGAAAGTCAGTTTCGAGGTCTCGTCGATGACTATGTGTGTCTGGATTATGAAGAATACTTTGGTGTCGTTGGGGAATTTTATGAGCAGTTCCCTCAAGTTACTGACGAAGAAGTCATCTCAATGCTTAAGACTAAATAAACCTTTAATTTAAACCCCTTTTGAGCTATAATGCGAGCACAAGAGGTGGATTTGGAAGAACTGAAAATAGGTAAATATCAGCACTACAAAGGTAATTTTATGAAGTTATTGGAGTTGCTACTCATAGTGAAACTATGGATAAAGTAGTGGTTTATTGTGCACTCTATGGGGAAAAATCACCTTGGGTACGACCTTTGAAAATGTTTACTGAGAATGTTTTACTAGATGGCAAAGAAGTGCCAAGATTTAAATTTGTAGAAAATGACTGAGCTAGAAGAAATCAAAAATAAGATCGATATTGTCGAATATATCGGCAAATATGTTCCGCTGAAGCAGTCTGGACGCAATTTCAAAGGTTGTTGTCCTTTTCATAATGAGAAAACGGCAAGCTTCATGGTTTCTCCCGAGAAGCAGATTTTCCACTGCTTTGGTTGTGGCAAGGGCGGCGATATTTTCACTTTCACTGAAGAAATCGAGGGTATAGACTTCCCAACTGCACTTCGTGAAATGGCTGAAAAAGCTGGCGTGAAGTTGCCTGATTTTTCGAAAATCAAGAAAGAGCCGACCGATAAGCTCTTCGAAATTAATGACCAGTCTTGTGAATTGTACGAAAAAGAACTCTGGAAACCTACAAACAAGAAAATCCTCGATTATTTGTTGAAACGCGGCATGGAGGAGAAAACGATTAAGACTTTTCGTCTTGGTTATGCTCCTGTCAGTGGCGACATTATCGTCAAGGAATTAACCGCACTTGGTTATTCAGCTGAAGATTTGATAAAAACCGGTGTGGCCAAGGAAAGAAATGGCAAAGTTCTGGACCAATTTTTCAATCGTATTACTTTCCCAATTATGAATGCCGGTGGACGAGTGGTAGGCTTCACAGCAAGAGTTTTAGACGATTCGCTACCAAAATATGTGAATACACCAGAAACACCTATTTATCATAAATCACAGGTTCTTTTTGGTTTCGATAAGGCTAAGGAGCAAATCCGCAAGCAAGATCACGTGATAGTCGTTGAGGGGCAAATGGATGCAATTTTCTCCTATCAAGCTGGTGTAAAGAATGTGGTTGCCACCAGCGGAACCGCTCTTACCGAAACACAGCTAGATCTGATTAAGCGTTTTACAAAGAATATCAAAATGTCTTTTGATGTTGATATGGCTGGGCAGAATGCTACTAGACGTGCCATTGAACTCGCTTGGGAGCGAGAATTTAACATCAAGGTTATTTCCGTTCCTGAGGGTAAGGATCCTGCCGACCTCGTGAAAAGTGATCCCAAGAAGTGGGTAGAGGCTTGCCGAAAGGCAAAATATGTGGTAGACTATATTTTCGACAGCACCTTCGAAAAATATAACATTACGAATATTCTCGATAAGAAACAAGCGACCAGGGAGTTGCTTGTCACAATAAAGAAATTGCCTGATCCGGTAGAAAGAGATCATTATCTCAATCTCCTGGCCACACGAGTTGGCGTTAGTGTAACAGCTCTAGAAGCTGCCCTCGCCAAAGTAAAAAGTGTTGTGCCAAAGGAGAGAAAAGCCGTAGATCAGAGTGCAGCTGCTGATAAACCGGCAGCTCAAACTAGAGAGGAGTATACACTGTCGATGCTTCTCATCGGCCCAAAATATTCCGAATTTTTCTTTAATAAACTCGATCTCAACGATTTTCAGCAAGAAAACGTTCGAAAACTCGTCGTTTCCATTCAAAAATATTGTGATGAAAATGATAGTTTTGATGTGAAAAGCTGGATGAAAATGCTGGAACCTGGTGATTCAAACCACGTAAAAGAGCTACAACTTTTTGCAGAAAATACCTACGCAGATGCTAGCGATGAAGTTCTGGGAGAAGAAGTCTTCTATGCTGTTACAAGGCTGAAACGGGAAGTTATTGAGAGCGAGAAAAAGGCTCTTAGTAACAAAATGGCCTCGGCGGATCGTGGTAATGACAAGAAATTACTTGGGGAACTAATGATAGATTTACAAAAATTAATTGAACAAGAACGAAATATTTAAGGAGAAAAATGGCCAAAGATAACGATTTCGATAAATCAGTCGACTCCCTCGTTGCTAAGGGACGCGAACAAGGTTTCGTAACGCAGGAAGAAATTCTAGGTAAGTTTCCTGAGGTTGAAGATAACATTGAAAAGCTAGATGAACTCTACGCTACTCTTGCTGAGCAAGGCATTGATGTCATGGATAATCGTGAAAAGATGATTTGGGGCGAAGAAGAGGAAGATGGACTAGGAACAGAGACCTTTGATGACATTTCTGAACTTGCTGACGACTCCGTTCGCATGTATCTCCGTGAAATTGGTAAAATTCCACTTCTGACAGGCGAAGAGGAAGTAGATCTGGCAAAGAAAATCGAAGCTGGTGATAAACAAGCAAAGAAACGCCTCGCCGAAGCCAATATGCGTCTCGTGGTTTCAATTGCGAAGAAGTATATTGGCCGCGGGCTTGACCTCTTGGATCTTATTCAGGAAGGTAATACGGGTCTTTTGCGTGCTGTAGTCAAGTTTGACTATACCAAGGGTTACAAATTCTCGACCTATGCTACCTGGTGGATTCGCCAGGCTATTACTCGCGCTATTGCCGACCAGGCCAGAACAATTCGTATTCCCGTACACATGGTTGAGACCATTAATAAGCTTATCCGTACACAGAGACGTCTACTTCAAGAACTTGGACGTGAGCCGTTACCAGAGGAAATCGCTCTCGAGATGGGCATCGAGGTAGAAAAAGTGAACTATATCCTGAAAATTAAGGAGGATACTGTTTCCATCGAAGCTCCGGTTGGTGAAGAGGAGGATTCTCGTCTAGCCGACTTTATAGAAGATCGAGATTCTGTCACGCCCGACGAAGCTGCTACTTATCAACTTCTGAAGGAAAATATCAGTGATGTTCTCCAGCTTCTGACGCCGCGCGAGCAGAAAATCCTTCGTATGCGTTTCGGTCTCGATGACGGACGAGCTCATACACTTGAGGAAACTGGCCAAGAATTTGGGGTTACCCGCGAACGTATCCGACAAATTGAGTCGAAAGCTCTGCAAAAATTGAAGAAACATAGAGAATCCAAAAAACTTAGAGATTATCTGTACTAAGAAAAAATAATAGAGCCCTCAGTCATTGACCGAGGGCTCTATTTGTGCTAGAATATCACCCATGAGTAAAGCAACTTTTCAACCAAAAAAAGCAAGAGTCGGTAAAGTCCACGGCTTTCTTACGCGTATGGCAACCAATGGTGGTCAGAACGTCATCAAGGCACGTCGACTGAAGGGGCGTAAGCGCCTTACGCCAAAAGCAAGTGCTTAAGCGCGAATTTCGACTTACAGATAATAAGGACTTCCAAACTGTTTATAGGCGTGGTCGATATAATGCGACCGCGCTTTTTAGTGTAAATGTGCTCCCTAACCGATTTGGTTTCACAAAGATTGGTATAGTCGTGAATAAAAAGGTGGCAAAGAAAGCCAATGAACGTAATACAGTCAAACGCCAGATACGAGAAATTGCGAGATATCTTTTCTCAAAACTGAAAAAGGGCCAAAGCATTATTATTACTGTGAAGCAGCCAGCACTTGCAGCTGACTATAAAACAATGGAGAATGACATCTCCGCTTCTTTCAAAAAGTTGGGGCTTTTCGTAGATGAAAACACTACAAAAGATAATTAGGTGGCCGTTTTTAGCTTTAATACGTTTGTATCAGCACACTCTTTCATTTGATCACGGTCCAATGAAGGCTCTCTTCCCTCATGGATATTGTCAGTTTTATCCGACCTGTTCGGAGTACACATATCAAGCTATCGACAAGTATGGGGTTATTTCCGGGTCTGTGCTAGGTGCGTGGCGCATTTTGCGTTGTAATCCATGGGCCAAGGGTGGGAACGATCCAGTGCCTACAAAGTTCAAACTTCCACGTTTCGAAAAGCGTTGAAGTAGTACTCGAAAAATGTTAATATTGTGCCGAGACAACCGCTGTCAATGATGGGAAGTGGCGATTATGACACATCCGGCCTGCGGTTTCTGTCCCAATCCCAAGGGCTGTGGGGCAGGGAATTGCCCGACTCGTAATGAGGCCGCAAAGGCGGCCTCGACCGTCAAGGTGGTTCAGATCGAAAGACACCAGACCGGAATCGACAAGTGTGTCCCTCTCTCGGCTTGCAGCTGAAACGGTTCCAGCTGCTTTGCTGATCAGGCGCTAAGGGCTGCTTGCGCGGTCCTGAGTAGGTTAGGTGGCCTTGCCGAGGGTTCTATGCCTGACCCTCACTCCTCCTTCCTGCGCGTGGACCCTTTCCCTGGGTTCACAAACGGATGCTACGGCTGACAGTAGCGATCAAAAGGCCACAAGTCAGCACAGTACGAGGTCGAACTCCCGCGAGGGGGTTCGGCCTCCCTCCTTTTTTGAGCATATTCGTGCTAAAATATACCTATGAAAAGACAAAAATTTGTTCTTATTGATGGCCATGCTCTGATTCATCGGGCCTATCATGCTATACCGCAAACCCTGACTACCAAAAATGGAGAACTAGTGAATGCTGTTTATGGTTTTTCTTCAATTCTTTTGAATGTTCTTCGTGACCTGAAGCCTGATTATGTCGCCGTAGCGATGGATTTGCCCGGGAAAACCTTCCGTCATGAGGAATACAAAGAGTACAAAGCTACTAGAAAAAAAGCTGATGATGCCCTGATTGGTCAATTCGAACGAGTTCGAGACGTTATCCATGCCCTGAACATTCCTATTTATGAGAAGCAAGGTTTCGAGGCGGATGATGTTATCGGTTCTGCTGCTGAGGAACTCAAGAAAGAGTATGAAGTATATATCGTTACTGGTGATCTTGATGAACTTCAGCTTGTCGATGATAACGTGAAGGTTTATACCATGAGAAAAGGGTTCTCTGATACTTTCATCTATGATAAAGAAGCCGTCATGGAACGTTTTGGCCTGACACCTGAGGAATTTGTTCAATATAAAGCGCTTAAGGGTGATACTTCTGACAACATCCCAGGAGTTCCTGGCATTGGGGACAAAACAGCTTCTGATTTAGTCGTTGAATATAAAAATCTCGACAATTTATATAAACATTTAGACGAGCTGAAGCCGGCTCTTGCCAAGAAGCTTGAGGAAGGCAAAGAAAGCGCTTACCTTAGTCTTCATTTGTCCCAGATTATCCGTGATTTACCGATAAATGTCTGTGTGAAGAACTGTGTGACTCATGAATTCGAACGGAACAAAGTGTTCAATCTTTTCCGTGAATTAGAGTTCAAATCATTACTTTCGAAGTTACCGGGACAGGAAGTCATTCAATCTAATCTTTTTGATTCCTCTGCTCCAGCAGAAGACAACACTAGACCAGGGAGGGAGCATTATTCGACCGAGAATTACCACCTCGTTAACGATGAGAAAGCACTCGCGGAACTTGTGCAGAAGCTTCAAAGCCAGAAACTAATTGCCGTTGATACCGAAACCGACTCTCTCGATTCTATTTCTGCAAATTTAGTCGGCATCTCAATCTCTTTCAAAGAAGGCGAAGCATATTACATCCCGGTTTGTGGGATTGGAAAGTCTTTGGACAAAGAAATTGTGAAAGAAGCACTCAAACCGATTCTCACGGATAGAAACATCGCCAAAGTGGGACAAAATATTAAATTTGATTATGAGGTATTGCTTGGGAATGGCTTCAGTCTAGACCCAATCAGTTTTGATACAATGGTTGCAGCTTATTTAGTTAATCCTAATGCCAGAGCCCAGAGCCTCGACGAGCTCGCTTTCTCAGAGCTTGGCTTAGAAACAACGAAGATACATGAGCTAATTGGGAAGGGTAAAACTCAGAAAACCTGTGACCAGGTCAATATCGAGGATCTTGCTCTTTATGCAGCAGAAGATGCGGACATTACTTTCAGATTATACAATCACCTGTCGAAAGAGCTGGAGAAAGATGGTTTCAACGAGCTCATGAACAAAATCGAAGCACCATTAATACCGGTACTCGCCAGGATGGAGATGGCGGGAGTCCTCGTAGATACCAAGTTACTTGCAGGTCTTTCAAAAAAATACGGAGATAGACTAATAATATTAGAAAAAGATATCTATAGATCCGCTGGCGAAGAATTCAATATTGCTTCCCCCGCACAATTGCAAAAGATCTTATTTGAGAGACTAAGATTACACGAAAAATTAGAGAAAAATGCTATCAAGAAGCTGACCTCTGGTGGTTATTCGACGGGAGCTGAGGAGCTTGAGAAGCTTCGTGATACGCACCCGATTATTGAAAAAATATTTGAATATAGAGAACTCGCTAAACTTAAGAATACATATATTGATTCATTGCCCAAGCTGGTAAATCCAAAAACGGGGAGAATTCATACTAGTTATAATCAAACTATTGCTGCCACTGGGCGATTGTCATCTACTAACCCTAATCTACAAAACATACCTATTCGGACAGAGGCTGGAATGGAGATTAGGAAGGCTTTTATTGCCGATCCGGGTTATAAGCTGATGTCGGCTGATTATTCACAGATTGAACTTAGGGTAATCGCCCATATGTCAGGTGATTTAGAAATGACCAAGGCCTTCAATGAAGGCAAAGATGTTCATTCTGCCACAGCCGCCAAAGTTTACAGTGTCAAAGAAGCTGATGTGACGAAGGAGATGAGACGGACCGCGAAGGTTGTAAACTTTGGCATCGTTTATGGCGTATCTGCCCACGGTTTGCAACGCCAAAGCACTCTCGATTATGGCGAAGCCAAAGACTTTATAGAGAAGTATTTCATCACTCACAAAGGTATTAGAGATTATATGGACGATATAGTGAAGGTTGCTAGGGAACGTGGTTTTGCAGAAACTTTGTTTGGTCGCAGGCGCTACTTACCGGAAATAACCTCATCCAGTTTTATGGTTAGAAATGCAGCCGAGAGGATGGCCCTCAATATGCCGATCCAGGGTACTGCTGCGGATTTGTTGAAACTCGCCATGATTGAAATTGATAAAGAATTGCCTGCTATTAGTGAGAAAACTAAGATGCTTCTCACAGTTCATGACGAACTTGTATTCGAAGTGCCGGTGGACGAAATTGAAAAAGTACGCGATTTTGTCAAAGATAAAATGGAAAATGTAGTTAAACTAGACGTTCCTATTGTCGTCGAGATTGGTGTCGGCGATAATTGGGGTGATGCAAAATAAGGAGGATTATGAAAACTTGGCACAAGGTCGGTCTCGTAGTTGCTGGTGCGTTAGCTCTCACTAGTATAATAATAGCCGCATATTATTGGACAAAACTTCCAGGTTTAATCCCAACTCACTTTGGGTTTAATGGCCAACCTGATGCTTGGAATAATAAATCTGTATTTTACGTATTTCTAATCCCAGTTCTGCAAGCTCTTATGCTAGCCGGTTTCATCTTCCTCTATTACAAGCCCCAATATTCAGATATGCCGACGACTCTTTGGTTAATGACCCTTGAGGAGAGCAAGAAGGAACATGCATTCGCTCTTATTCGTACTATGATTGTGGGTATTTCACTCTGGATTGGAGTCCTTTTCACTTACATTACATATGCCATGAATCAGTCAGCGTTGAAGAGCAATGGCGGTCCTAGTCCTTGGATTATGCTGTTGCTTATTGGTGGCATACTCATCTGGCTCGTCTGGTGGATTGTCAAAGTTTATAGAGTTACAAAAGATGTGATGAAAAAAGAGGCTTAAGCCTCTTTTTTTGTAGTAATTTTCTTAGTTGTAGTTAGTTTTTTGACTGGAGCCGCTTTCTTTGCAGTTGTTTTCTTGGGGGTGGCTTTGACGGCAGATTTTTCAGTCTTTACCTTAACGGCTTTTGTGACAACAGACTTGCCATTTACTTTGTTTATCGCAAGCATAAGTCTTGATTTACGTCGTGCAGCGGCTTTCTTGTGGATCACGCCTTTCTTGGCGGCCTTGTCGATTGCTTGAACAGCACTAGCAAGTAGCTTTTCGGCATCCTTACCGGAGGTTTCGACTTCTTTGCGGACAAGTTTTACCTTACCACGAAAATCAGCCTTAGTGGCGCGATTGCGTTCACGAGCAGCGTTGCTTTGCTTCATTGCTTTGATGGCGGATTTGATTACTGGCATAAATTCCTTAAATGTTTACTTTTACGCTTACAGATTCTAGCACAAAATCTCGGCTCTGTAAAGAAAAAGGTTGTCACTTTTCCACAAAGATTTCTTGACATGCGAGCTACACGAGCCTATAATAATACCCGCGTTTAAAAACGCAGAAGTGAGGTAGGATGTTACCATTACTCATGTGGGGAGCCGCGTTTGCGTTTACCTACAAGGTGCTAAGCGTACAGAATAACTAGTAAGCACTAATAATACCGGCCACGACATATGGTCGGTATTTTTTATTCCCTATTATCTAATGCTTTTTTGATAATGTCGTAACTAAAACCACGTCTGGATAATAGACCACCAAGTTTTTTGAAACGTTCGTCCTGGCTATACTCTGGTTTGTCTTTACCTCTCACTACTTCACGGGCTGCCTCTAGTTGCTGGTCCGGTTCGAGTTCCGCCAATGCTGTATCAATGATTTCTCGTTTCAGGCCTTTTTTGATAAGTTCCGTACGTAGAGAATTCTGTCCATGCTTGTGAGAGCGGGATTCTATCCAGAGTTTCGCAAATTTCGCATCATCAACGTAGCCAAGTTCTTTTAGACGAGCAATTGTTCGGTCAATATCTTTCCTTAAAGATTTTTTGCCTAGTTTCTCCCACAGTTCGTGCTCGGTCTGCATTCTTATTGAGAGTAACAGAAAGGCTTTATCCAAGCACAGCTGATACGTTTCTTCGTCAGCAAGCTCAGAAAGAGTACTTTCATCGATTTCCTTACCAACGAAAAGGCCGAGGATAGACGCCGTTCCTGCGTCTATCCCGGCCTTGAATTCGTCATCTACGAATAGATTGAGTCTATTCTTGCGTTTTTTCTGGGGTTCTAGGCTTGTTACCTTCACGAGCAGCCTCACGAATTAGTGCTTCAATTTCGGTAGCAATCTTCGGATTATCTTTCAGATATTGCTTGGCTGCTTCACGACCCTGGCCAATTTTCTCTTCTTTGTACTCATACCAAGCGCCTGCTTTGCTTACAATACCGAATTTCACGCCTAAATCTACAATTTCACCTACTTTAGAAATACCTTCGTTAAACATAATATCGAATTCAGCAGTGCGGAATGGTGGTGCCACCTTGTTCTTCACGATTTTCACCTTCACCTTGTTGCCAATTACATTGTCGCCGTCTTTAAGCTGCTCCATTCGACGAATATCCATACGAACCGAGGAGTAAAACTTCAGTGCTTGGCCACCGGCCGTGGTCTCAGGATTACCAAACATGACGCCAATCTTCATGCGGATCTGGTTAATGAAGATAACGACGGTATTGGTCTTCGATATAATGCCTGTAAGCTTGCGTAGGGCCTGTGACATCAGTCTTGCTTGCAAACCCATATGCGAGTCGCCCATATCGCCTTCAATCTCAGCACGGGGCACGAGAGCGGCTACGGAGTCCACCACTAGAACGTCGATTGAGTTGGAACGCACTAAGGTTTCAGTTATTTCCAGTGCTTGTTCCCCAGTATCAGGTTGAGAAATAAGTAATTTGTCGATATCAACACCAATGTTCTTGGCGTATTCAGGATCAAGGGCATGTTCAGCATCGATAAAGGCGGCGATGCCACCATTCCGTTGAGCTTGAGCAATGACATGATAGGCGAGAGTTGTCTTGCCGGATGATTCTGGACCATAGATCTCGATAATTCTGCCTTTTGGTACGCCACCAGCGCCCAGAGCTAGGTCGAGTGATAATGAACCAGTGGATACTACCTCTACGTTAAATTGGCCAGCTTCACCGAGCTTCATAATAGAACCTTTGCCGAATTGTTTCTCAATAGCATCTACCGCTATTTGGATATTATCAGTGCGTGCGTCATCACGAACCTTTTTTGCATCCGCGATTTCTTTATTGGCCTTGGCTACCTTGTCTTTTTCTTCTTTTGCAGTCATTTGTCCCTCTCTTACAAATTATTCTTCATTACACCGATGACTTTGCCTTGAATCATGAAAGTACCCTGCTCGGGGATAATAGGGGTATTGAGCGGATTGTTGGACATAGGCATGAACACAACCCTCTTCTTCTCTTTAACAAATTTCTTCACAGTAGCTTCTGAGCCGATCAGAACGACGACTTTGTCACCATTCTCAGCGTTATTCTGCTTGTGAAAGATGATGTAATCGCCCTCATCGATGCCACCTAAGTTCATACTGTCACCTTTGGCACGCAGCATGAAAATGTCCTGCGTGTAGTGGACAAAAGCTTTTGGCACAGGAATGATGTCCTCGATCATTTCCTCAGCCCAAATGGGCATACCACAAGCGACATTTCCAACTAGTGGGACCTGAACGATGTCATCATTGGCTTGACGGACATTTTCCATGGAGTTAATCAGAATGCCACGAGCCTTACCATCAACTTTGGAGATGTAGCCCTTGGCCTCAAGAGCGTTCAAATGGGACACGACTCCCATAGGGGATGCACAGCCGAGCTTCAGCTGAAGCTCACGCACCGTTGGAGCCTGCCCTGTATACTGAACAGACTGTTCAATCCAGTCGAGGACTTGCTTCTGTTTCGTAGTTAAATTTCGCATTGGACCCTCACAAATTATGTATACTAAAACTGTACAGTATACTTATCCACATGTCAAGATATTTCTTTCTGCCACTTTTGGCAGCAAAAGTTGCGCAAAACTGCCGCTCCGTACAAAATCGCCAGACTCACTCCTGCTTCGCTTTCTCGCAAAAGCCAAAACTCACTACGTTCAAACATTGTCTTTTGTGATAGTCGCTCGGGGTGTCGCTCGCTGTATTTTGCAAGTCGCGTTCAGTGGCACAAAAGGGAAAACCCGCTCGCCGGAGACCGACGATTGGGTCTCCGTAGAACGGGTCATGTTGGGGGCTCAGGGACGCTTGTCGTTTTCCTCAGTGAGGACAGCGATGATTCCCCTGAGGAAGTTCCGAGCCGTGTTGTTCTGGTACATGAGATGGACCATCTCGATGATGGATTTGCCCATGTCACGTCCAGCTTTTTCGGCTCTTGGCATTCGTGGCTCGGCCAGCCTGCTCACCTCCTCAGGTGCGGTTGGGGTACAGCCAGGGGAAGTCCGCGTGGCTGAACCACTCGAACAACCGGTCTGCACACGCCTTGTCGTTGTACTCGAACCCCACAAGAGCGTAGCAACGCTCGTGATAGGGGCACTCGTCACAACCTGCGAAGCGCAGGAAGAACTCCGAAACGAGTCCCGTGAGGATGGCCAAGGCCGATGCCTCGATTGCGACAGGAGTGAGATGGATGGTGATACCGATGTCTTCGTTGAGCTCGTTGATCTTGGCCAAGGTGGCCTGAAGCTCACGGATCTTGTCGGCGCCCTGGTTGGCGGCGCCTTCCGGAAGTGCCTGGATCTCCTTGATGATCTCCCTGGCATCTACCAGGAGCTCTCCCAGCCTTGTGCTGAGGTCAGGCTGAACACCTTCAGCTTGTGACTCCTC
>CAZXMN010000004.1:0-52042 GCA_964641375.1 uncultured Candidatus Saccharibacteria bacterium | reverse complement strand
TGGTGGAGCTGGTGGGTATCGCACCCACGTCCGAAAGTGAAACCTAGATAAACATTAGCAATCGTACTCTTGTTTGTTATTTTTCTGTCCAGCGGTAGAAACAGGAGAAAATCCGCCTTTCCTATCCTCTAAGTCTTAGACTCGTTTAGAGAAGTCACGAGTAGCATCCTGACATATATGACACTCTTTCGCTCGATTCAGGCCTCAAACGTTAGAATGGCTATTGCGGTTAGGCGATAGCTGGCGCAAAACTGTTTACGCTGAAAGCGTTCGCAATTTTGCTAACAAGTGTTTTAGCACTTATGTTTTGTATTTTGAATAACGCGGAAATACGGCCGCGGATTGCATTATCTAGATGTCAATGAACCTTCCGTCGAAGCTACTTCAGCCCCTCGTCAGCGCAAGCTAATGAGTGTCACAGGTTTGGTAAACCAAACTGTTTTGCTCTTTCGCTGCGCTTCCTCTCCAAACAAAATTAGAAATTTTGTTTGTGGGTATATCCGAGGACAAACCGTTGATAATTATAACATATTAAGGGATAAAAATCAAGTATTTCCTTCTAGTTTTTTGAGTTGTCGGTGATATTTTTGGTTCAAGTAGGCCATTTCGATAAATTGTCCTATGACCTTGTAGAACGGAAAGACCCGAAAAATGTTCAACCACATTCCTATATCTCTCATCCAGCCTTTCAGGCGAAACATCTTTTGGCTCTTTGTTAGATGATGGAGATTGGGCATGGAGACAGTTATGAATTTTTTATGCCTTTTAAGCAAAGAATTATTCATTAATACTTCAAGACCGTAACCTACTTTTGGTTGGCTCCAGAATCCAGAACTTGCCAGAAGCTCTTTCCCGATAACTCTTTCACCACTGCAAAAATCAATCCCAAGCAATTTGAAAATATGCGAGGAATTACCTCTGATGCTAAGTGTAAAATCAACTTTCCCACTTAATACCGGCCAGACTAGGTCTGTGACATTCTTTTCGGTGAGGCCCACAAGGTCAGCATCGAGCAGGAGGATTGTGTCGTATTTTGCCGAAGCAAGACCTACTTTTACGGCGAGGGCTTTACCTTGAGATTTTTTTTGTTCAATTACATTAGCACCATAACTTCTTGCGATCTCGGCCGTATTGTCGATGCAACCGTCACAAACGACGATAATCTCACCGATGAGCGGGTGATGACAAATTGGTTTAAGAACATTTCCAATACGCTGGGCTTCATTTTTGGCTGCCATTATTAACGATACTTTTTGTTCCATTTGTTCATTATAATTGAATTTGTGCTAAGATAATAGTATGAGAATAGCATATTTAACGGATACATATCTGCCGGAAACGAATGGCATCGTGACGAGTATCCATAACTTCACCGAAAACTTGGCCAGAGATGGTCACCAGATACTGATTATTGCGCCTAAATACAACCGCAAGAAGGATAATCCACCAGAGAACATCACTATCAAGCGATACCCAGGTTTCTCATTCGCCTCGAACAAGAACACTAGAATTGCCTATCCGTTTGTTACTAGTATTATTTCTGATCTTAGAGAATTTAAACCTGATATAGTCCATATACAAACCCCTATGGGGATTGGCGTGTCGGGACTTATGGCCGCAAAGATTCTGGGAATTCCGAATATCCAGACCTATCACTCATATATACCGGATTTTATGGTTTATTTGAATCCATATAACATTCTTGGTATCGATAAAGCGGCTGACGCTATCGCTAGTTCAAAGGTTGTAAAGAGAATCATTGAGACAAACGCTTATAAGCTGCTTGACCGGATGACTGAGTCTCAGGAAAAGTCTATTAGGATGCGACGTCTACGTAAGGTAACTAATAGATCTGGAAGAAGTGGAGAAACAAGCATCAGCGACAGATTCGCTTGGGATTTTACTCGCTTCCTCTATGGGAAATCTGACATAGTACTTACACCCTCTGTAGTTTTGGCTAAGTTGCTCAGAAAGCATAGAGTCGCGACCGAAGTATTAGATATGAGTAATGGAATAGAATTTCATTTCTTTGCAAAGAAAAAAGATTATCGTATCTGTAACAAGATGATATATATTGGTCGCCTGGGTTTGGAGAAGGGTGTTGATGTCGTTGTTAAAGCCTTCGCGCTCGCACACGAAAAAAATCCAGCCCTTCATCTCGACATTTATGGCGAAGGTCCAGCGAGGGACCTGCTTCTCAAGTTAGTGAAACAACTTGGAATAGAGGATAGCGTTGGCTTTGTTGGCTTCGTTCCAAGAGCGAAAATTAAAGAAGCACTGAAAAAGCACGATTTCTTTGTCACGGCGAGTACTATGGAAACCCAAGGCTTAGTCATTCTGGAAGCCATGTCTGCTGGTTTGCCGGTGCTGGGTGTTAACGCACTTGCAGTACCCGAGCTAATACATGATGGCAAGAATGGCTACCTTGTCGAACCGGCAAACCCAAAAAAACTCGCAGAGGGGATGTTGAAACTGTCCGAGAGCGCAAAAAGAAATAAAGAATTTGGACAAAAGTCGCTTGAATATGCCGAAGTGCATGATCTGCCAAATTGCTGCTCAAAACTTGAAAGTGTTTACTCAGATCTTCTAGCCAGGAAAACTATCTAATATCTTTTAGTTCTTTTTGAGCGTCTCTCTCGATATCTTTTTGTTTGAGTTTTTCCTTCTTCTCGTGAAGTTTTCGTCCACGAGCGAGGGCAATCTCAACTTTGATTATTCCGTGAGAAAAGTAAATTTTGACGGGCACGATAGTAAGTCCGCTTGTTTGAGCAGCACCAATCAGTTTGTTAATTTCGTCCCGTTTCAGTAGAAGTCTGCGAGCCCTAGTTGGTTCACCGTTTAAATCGGCTGCGGGTTTGTATGGAGAAACATGGGCATTATTAAGCCAGACCTGATTATCTTTCACACTTGCGAAAGATTCTTTCAGACTGATATGACCCGCTCGAATACTCTTCACTTCTGGTCCCATAAGCTCGATACCGGCTTCATAGGTCTCCAGAAGATCGTAGTCAAAATGGGCTTTTTTGTTTTCTGCAATGATTTTAATAGCGTTCATAGCGCCATTATACTATCAAATAGGCACAAAATCGAGTATAATAAGCGCATGATTACAGATAAAATCATTGAGAATATCCTATATTCACTCCAACAGGTCTATTGTATAACGCTGACCAGTGAGGAAGTGGAAATTAGTAAATCTGATTCAGTAGATCATGGAGACTTCGCTACTAGTATTGCTTTCAAACTTTCTAAGGAACTAAAAAAGAACCCGAAAGAGATCGCCGAAAAATTGGCCGAAAATCTGGAAGCAAATGGCGGATTCAAAAAAGTTGTAGCCGTAAATGGTTACATTAATCTTTTTCTTGATCATGAATATTTCCAAGGAATCGTTAAAAACATTTTGGATAAAAAAGAGAGATTTGCCGACCTTGAACTTCTCACGGGTCAGAAGATTCAGGTCGAATTTATCTCGGCCAATCCAACTGGACCACTAACACTCGCAAATGGAAGAGGTGGTTTCGGTGGGGATGTGCTAGCGAATGTTCTTGCCAAAGCAGGAGCAACAGTTGAACGTGAATATTACGTCAATGACGGTGGAAACCAAGTCACGATGCTTGGGAAGTCGATATTGGTGGCAGCTGGGCTGATGAAAACCGATGAAGAAGTCTATCAGGGTGATTATATCCAAAATTGGGCGGTAGCCAACAAAGCCAAGGTGTCTGATCTTGAAGACAAACCATTTGAACTAGGTCAATTGGCCGCCAAGGATATTCTCGAGAGGCTAATCAAGCCATCAGTCAAGAAAATGGGCATCCATTTTGATAATTGGTTTTCTGAGAAGGAAATGATTGACCGTGGTGAAGTTGATGACGCGATAGAGAAGCTAAAAAAGTTTGGGCATACCAAGGAAGAAGATAGTGCTCTCTGGATGAAAACTACCGATTTTGGCGATGACAAGGATAGGGTACTGGTGAAGTCAGATGGTGAAAAAACATATTTCGCCAATGATATTGCTTATCATTTTGATAAATTTTATATTCGCCACTTTACAAAAGTAATCAATTTCTGGGGTGCTGATCATCATGGCTATGTCGGCAGAATGATGGCAGCTGTTTCCCAGAGCGTCGGCGACATTGGCACACTGAAGATTGTTATAATGCAATTAGTTCGTCTCATCAAGGGCGGCGAAGAGTTCAAAATGTCCAAACGCAAGGGGACATATGCCACTATGGACGATTTGCTCGAACTCATTGGCGGCAAAGGGCGTGATGCCAGTGACGTAGCTCGTTTCTTCTTTCTAATGCGATCATTTAATACTCACATGGATTTTGATCTTGATCTTGCCGCTGAGCGTTCCGAGAAAAATCCGGTTTTTTATGTGAAGTATGCCTATGCTAGGCTTTCGGGTATTATCAGAAATGCGGAGGAACTAAAGTTACCGAAAGCAAATTTGTCTATACTAACAGACGTTCACGAGATAGAACTTATTGATCAACTTTCACAGCTCGAACAGGTAATCATGAGTATTGTGACTTTTGACGACTATCCCGTTCATTATCTGACTTATTACGCCATCGAGACTGCTAGAAAGTTTCATGTATTCTATGACAAATGCCGCGTTATTGATGAAGATAATTTGGAGCTTACGGCTGCTCGTCTAGAACTCGTGCAGGCTACTAAGATAGTACTTGGTATCGTTATGAGAGATCTAGTCGGCATCGAAGCACCGGAAAAGATGTAATTACTGGGTGACTTTGTAGACCTTACCACTGGAAACTACATAGAGAATTTTGCTAGTGTCGTCAATATATAGACCGCTAGCATTTTTGAAATTGTCAGATACATATTGGTTTAGGAATGCGCCATTAGTATCAAATCGAATGACCCGACTAGCATTACCTTCTAGTTCATAAAGACCAACCGTATTCTCGTCTGTGAAAACGGCATTAGCACTAGTGATTGTTATAGGTAAATTGCTGAGACTGTAAGTTTGCTTCTTGCCGCCGAGGTATTTAGTAATTTCGCCATTTGGCATCATTGCATATACATTGCTATCGATGGCGAGACCAACGGCACCGCTTACTGTGGAACCATCGGTGATATATTCTGTACGTGCTGAGTAACCGCTGCTAGTCTTAAGTCTCTTGTAAATCTTGCCAGTTGAACCTTCAAGAGTATAGATATTCGTGGAGAAAGAGGCGAGTGCTGTAACTTTCTCGAAGTCTCCGTCCACAGTTTGCTGATTCAACTTTACGTCTTTCGTGTCAAACTCGTAGATTTTACCGGCGTCGGTGAAGAAAACTAGAACGCTACGATCGGTCACTGCGGTAGCAGCCGTAATTTTGCCGTCAATATCAGGTTTGTCTAGAACTCTCGAAACCTCGCCACCATTTACGCTAATACTGGCAATACTGGCATCATTTTTACTGATTAAATAAAGATTTGTTCCTACTAGATAAGGACCGAAAGTATTTGTGCCAACTATTTGGCTCGCGTCGGCGAGTGTAGTGGCCTGAGCTCGGATGACACCTTCAGCGGTATCAAGTGCGGTCCTAATCTTGTCAGCGAGGCCTGTAACCTGTGTCTTTAGTTTCGAATTATTCTTCAGACTGTCAGTGATCGACTGAGCACTTCTAAGTGAATCTGCTGCTTGTTGTTTATTTCCTTGAGAAAGGAAGTTGCTTGCGATATCGTATTTGCTTTGAGCTTCAGTTAGGGAAGCTTGGGCAAGTTTTTGATTTTCAGCATTTGAACGAATACTCCAGGCGATAAATATACCGCCCGAGAGAACTATCACTAGGGCAATGGCGGCATAGAGAACTGAACGTCTATTTTTGCCAAAACCGAAGAATCGTTTACCAAACTTTGACGTTGCTTTTTTTGCGGAGGATAGGTCGATATTCAGAAGTTTTGGTTTATTGGAAGTCTCTTTGATGTATATAGCATTAGGATTATGTTTTTCTTCAACAAATTCATTCGTACCTTCGTTTATAGTCAAATCTTCGAGGTTTTCCTTTCCACCCTCACTGATAATCGATTCCTTGGTTTCTGAGAGAACTTTTTCGTGTTCTTTAGCAGAGCGAGCTTTCTCTACTTTATTTTCTTGTATTCGGTTTAAAATGGCGTCTTTTGAGTCCCCGGCAAGTTCACTCAGTTTTGGCCAAAGTTTTTCCGTGGTAAATACAGAAGCCGCCGTGAACGCTTTCTTGGTATAATAAAGTACTTTTTTCGCAAATGGCGTGGATTTTTCAATTGCCGTTTGGACTGGTTTTGGAGATTCGGTGATCCAAACTTCATCATCAAGTTCTGTAATCGTTTCTTCTGAAGCGGCCTCCGGGGTAATAGCTTCCAAAATTAATATCGAATTTGGATGAACTTCACCGTTATTTTCTTCGAGGAGGTCTGCAAGATGGCTGATAGCCACCTTAGGCTGGAACTCTTGAACGTATTTTTGTAACTCATCCTTGGAAACATGGAAGAATACGCCTGGTGTTACGATAGCGACTTTGTCGCCTTCAACCAGATCGCCAGTCGCAATATTGATAAATGTACGTAGCGGGTTGACATTGTCACCAGCTAAATCATGAGTGATATGACTGGAACGACCACCTCTATATAGGTAAGCCTCGGCCTTACCAGTCTGGGTGACGTGGAGCTGATCACCAGCGAGGACCGCAAGTACAGCATTCAGATTGTTGAGCCATGCAATATTGCCCTGATGAGTTACTTCGGCTAGTTCTTCATTCACTCGAGCGAGAGCAGCTTCGAAACTGGCGATAGGGTCACGACTGAGATCTTGATAAAATTCACCGTGGAAAGTATCTATAATAAGTTCACCGACTTCCTCTGCACTTTCGGAAGGGGCATTGATATTTACGACAGCATAAATAGCGCCGTGATTTCTCTCATCGATATCATTTGGAATATGCTCGTAAGCTACGGCAATCCCTTGATGACGACGGCTTCGCTTTGCCTCACTCAGGAGTTTTGCGGTTCTAGCAATTAATTTTCTTCGCATAATTTAGGCCTTAAACCTACAAAAACTATAGCATTTTTTGCGAAAAGAAACAATTTTTTCCGATTTTATTGTATTTATTTTACTTTGCGATAAGATAACTCTATCGAAAGCACGAGCTTTGGCTCTTTGACTATCCAGCAGCGACGGGGGGAAAAGCCTTGGACGCCTTGGGCAACTTCATGACCAAGTTCGCAAGAATCGTAGTACGGCCAGGAGAAGTGCACGTTTACGATTCGAGCAACAAGTTCGTGTTCACACTCCATGGACAAGAACTCCGTAACCTGTCTGGTAATGCCGAGTACATCAACCACTTCTTTGAGTATGAGTGCATCAACAGGCTTGTGGGCTTTACTCCTACTGAGAAGGGGCAATGCGATCACCACGCGGACCTTGTCTTTGAGGTTAGGGAGGATGGTTTGATCGACGTTGGCTTTGAGGCAGATGACAAATACTTGTTCCTGCCAATGGATGTCGACACCATCTATCTTCTTTTGAAGGCGTGCGAACTCTCCCTGGGTAGCTCTCGGAGTTTCCTTGCGGAGAGGGACTTCTGGGTTCTGTACGCGGAACTTGATGGGTACAGGATCTCCATGAGTGGCCTAAAGTTCGAGATCGCGAACAGCAGTGGCGGTTGCATCTCTATCCCTAGGGAAAGAGCAGAGACCTGGCAGGACATCTTCTCTGAAGTCGACGACTTGGAGGATTGCCTTGTCGGATCCTTCGTCAACCTCAAGGAGGACATCAGAATCACCAAAGTATCAGGGCAAACTGCCACGGTAACCTTCAGCAACGGTTCTGGTGTGGGGAAGTACCGTTTTGGCTTTCGGCTTTGTCGAATCCTGCTCTCGCTCCTCGGGTCGGTCTGGTTCTTTGACGA
Source organism: uncultured Candidatus Saccharibacteria bacterium (assembly GCA_964641375.1). Lineage (GTDB taxonomy): Bacteria > Patescibacteriota > CPR2 > UBA1875 > CAIMLA01 > CAZXMN01. The sequence goes on along the minus strand of CAZXMN010000004.1, from coordinate 44,147 downwards.
ACGAGAGAAGGCTTTCGAGATAGTAGACGATGACGATGACGAAGAAGAGGGGGGAGTTCGATGAGTTTTCTCGGTTGGATCAGTATTGCAGTACTCGCGGTTCTCGTGTTACTCATCGTGGCTGGCTTATTCTTCGCCCATCTCGGGGCGAAGGAGATGGAGTTCATGGAAGACGAGGGGGGAAGGGGCTATGTCATGAGTTCGCCGCGGTACAAGGCACCTGAGTCGGGTTGGTATTATCGGCTCAGGCGGTTACTCAACAAGTACTTCGGTACGAGGGGAGTCGAGATTGACGTCGACGTGGCTCGGCTCGGCGACATCTAGGCCATGGGAGGTGGCCATAACGCCCGACGGTGACCCATAAGTATTGGGCCGCCCTCGGGCGGTTTCTTTTTGTCTACTGGAATATACTTATATATATAACTAAAATGAAATCATGTACGAAAAGGTGGATGAAAAAGTGAAGGTTCTCGCTAGTTTTGAAAGTGGTGCTATCACACCACGAGTTTTTAAATGGCAGAATCGTGATTATAAAGTGAGGTCTGTAAGCCTCCGGTATCAGGAGAAATCAGGGGTTTCTATAAATTATTTCTTCGCCATTGAAACAGATGATGGCGGAGTTTTTAAATTGTTATTCAATGATAAATCACTTGTTTGGAAAGTGGACGAAGTGTGGACTTAGATGCGACAGATATTACATATCGACATGAACTCCTACTTTGCCACCGTGGAGCAACAGGCCAATCCTGGGCTTCGTAATAAGCCAGTGGCTGTGCTTGGCAGTCATGCCAAACGTACTATTATAGTAGCAGCCAGTGTGGAGGCCAAAAGATTTGGAGTCAAGACAGGCACTAGAGTTGAAGACGCACCGAAGATTTGCCCTCAGATTATTTTTGTTCATGGTGAACCACGGAAGTATAGCTGGGTCACCAAGAAATTCATCGAAATATTTGAAAGTTATACCGACAAAGTTGAGATATTCTCCATCGATGAGGCTTTTCTCGATGTTACAAATACTGAGAATCTTTATGGCGGTGCCGAAAACATTGCGAAGGAAATCAAGCGTCGAATTCGTGAAGAAATTGGAGAATATCTCTCTTGCTCTATCGGTATCGCAACGAATAAATTTTTGGCGAAAGTCGGAAGCAATCTGAAAAAACCTGATGGTCTAGTTATTATCACTCCAACAAATAAAGATGAAATCCTGCTGACACTTCCGCTGAGCGAATATTGTGGCATTGGTAGGCGAATTCATCAACGTTTGGGCGCTATGGGCATAAATACAACGGCTGATTTACGTGCCGTTTCTAATGTTATTTTGAACAAAGAATTTGGCATTGCGACGGGCGAGAAGCTGAGGCGAATGGCTTATGGCCTCGACAATGCGCCAGTGACAAGTTGGCATGATCGGTCGGACGCGAAATCATTCAGTCATTCCAGAACCTTGAATAAAGATGTAACGAATCAAGACGAGATCAGAAGGCACATTCTGCTACTTTCGGAAAAAGTAGCCAGGCATATGCGCAAGGATGGTTACCTAGGCAAAGAAGTCGGTCTATGGATTCGTTTCAAGGATTTCAGTGGCGCTGGTAAAAGCCAAAAGATTGGCAAATGGACGCACGACGGTGCCGAGATTGCCGAAACGGCACAAAAAATATTGAAAGCTCTAGAATTGCGTCAGCCCGTCCGGGCGATCGGGGTTTACGTCGGTAATATTCAGCGTTCTCAGAACGTTCCCGTGAGTTTGCTCTCCGAGGATACTATAAATGACAAGATTCTCTCTGCCATGGATGCGGTGAATGATCGCTTTGGCGAAGACGTTGTTACTAGGGCTAGACTGACTGGTACCAAGATTAAAGAGATAGTTTCTGGAATGGGTCGCGATAAGTTCTAAACAATGTTGACAAAAACTGTTTATTTTGATATACTAGCCCTCGTCTCTCATAGAGAAGTATAAAGTTGTTTTACAACCGGGGAGTTGGCCGAGTGGTTTAAGGCACACGACTGGCAGTCGTGTATCTGAGGTCAATCGAGAGTAAGGTACCCCAGATCGAGGGTTCGAATCCCTCACTCCCACCAGGCTTTTCTCGCAATGTTCGCATTGCGGTTAAGTACGTCCGCGGTCGACAGTCACGGGGTGACGAGGACCCACCGGACACTTCTGTTTCGAGACCCTGTTCTCGTTCAGAGACCCGCCCAGTCGGGTAAGCTTGCGGCTCTAGCTGGAAGAAATGGAGCTACCGTTCCGTAATCATCCGTGCAGGTGATTGCGAAAGGGCGAGACGTCGCCAACGTCAATCTCGCAAATTATCTCATTCATACCGCAATTGACGTACTGCACACCAAGGCTCGGTTCCCGCATCGCGGGGGCCGAGCCCCTTGCTTTAGTGAATTATTTTGGTTTTTGGGCAATAGCAATAAGGTTATTGCCGATTTTTTTATTCTTTTTGAAATATAGAGAAACTTTGGTATCCACAAAGGCAGCTTTTTTAAGTGCATGCCTAAGTTCCCATTTTCTCCAAGCATGGAAGTAGCGTCGAGTGATTTTATCTCCATTTCCATTTTTCCAGATCATAAAAAAGTCATTGAAATCGAGATCTGATCTGCCTAACAGGATTGCAACATATGACTTAAGGATTTCTTGGATATAGTTTGGTTTATTCCAGAAGTACCATGCAGTTATCATGACGTATCCCTCGGGCTTCAAGATACGATGAATTTCTTTCAGGGCCTGTTCTCTTGCAATCCCGGAAGGTATGTGATGAAGTGTCGCCACTGACAAAACAAGATCGAATTCGTTGCCATCATAGGGAGTTTTTAGTAAATCAGACACCACAAAATGACCATTTGGGACGCTCTTTTTGGCATGATTGATAAGCTCTTCGCTGATATCCAAACCGTAATATTTGATACCCAAATCTTTCAAAAGTTCATAAACTCTGCCATTGCCACAGCCGAGATCAAGAACTTTTGCGCCCTTTTCTATGTGCAGGGAACGAAGCGCAATAGCGAAATCGCCCCAGTTGAACTTGCGTGTGCTGGCAAATTGGTCTGCAATCAGGTTATAATCATCCCTAGTCTTATTAATTAATTTTTTGGCAGTTTGTTTATTCATGAATCCTCAAGAAGAAATAATAGTTAAATTAATTACCGAGAAGGCACGAACTCGTGCCGATTTTCGTCGTGTAGTTGCTTCTGTATATAGAGATAGTAACACAGCTGGCTATGATTCCAACATAGAGCTGCGTCGTGTTTACGATATGATGGTGGCTGTCGGTGACATTGAACCAGATGAAAACATTGAAAAGCTACTAATCACCAAAAGAATGCGTTCACTTTCTGGAGTCTCTGTAATTACAGTTCTTACCAAGCCTTATGAATGCCCTGGCAAGTGTATATATTGTCCAACCCAGGAAGATGTGCCGAAAAGTTATCTTGCAGATGAACCGGCCGTAATGCGTGCCATTTTGAATAAATATGATGCTAGATCACAAGTCGAAACGCGCCTGAAATCTCTTGCGGCTCAGGGGCACCCTATAGATAAGGTAGAGCTCATCATTATCGGTGGCACTTTTAGTTATCTGCCTCGAGACTATCAGGAAAGTTTTGTCAAAGAATGTTTCAATGCTTTAAATGGAAAAGAATCGAAAACTCTGGCCGAAGCCAAGACTCTGAACGAGATTACCAAATCTCGTTGTGTCGGTTTGACTCTCGAAACTAGACCGGATTATATTACCGAAGACGAAGTAAAGTGGTTCCGATATCTCGGCGCTACTAGAGTAGAACTGGGAGTACAAACGGTCTTTGACTCCGTCCTGCTCAAAAACGCACGAGGCGAAAAAGTGGCAACTACGAGTAAAGCGACCAAATTACTCCGAGATGCCGGTTTCAAGATTTGTTATCATCTAATGCCGAATCTATACGGTTCGAATCTGGAAATGGACAAAGAAATGTTCCACATAGTTTTCGAGGACGAACGTTTCAAACCGGATTATATAAAGATTTATCCTTGTATGGTAATCGAGGGAACTCCTCTTTATGATCTCTGGAAACGTGGTGAATACAAATCTTATTCAGATGAAGAGCTAATCGATCTAATCTGTGATGTCAAAAAGCATGTACCATATTGGGTGCGTATCATGAGGACTATTCGTGATATACCGGCTCCAAATATCGCCTCAGGTTCGACACTCTCGAATATGCGACAAGTGATTCTCGAAAAAGCGGTCACGGAGGGCTGGAAATGTAACTGTGTACGCTGCCGTGAAATTGGTAGCCAAACCAGCAATTTGAATGTGAAAATGTTTGTCGAAAAATACCGAGCTGCTGGTGGAGATGAATATTTCTTGAGTTTTGAATCTGAAGACCGAACTGTTTTATATTCTTTGCTACGTTTGAGACTATCTAAAGCCGCTATTATTCGCGAAATTCATACTTATGGCCAAGAAATTGAGGTCGGGGAGAGTGGTAAAACACAACACATGGGTTACGGTCGCAAATTGATTGTCGAAGCTGAGAAGATTGCAAAAGATGCCGGATATACCGAAATTTCTGTTATTTCTGGTGTCGGCGCACGAGATTACTATCGCAAATTCGGATACAGCCTTGATCACGAATATATGGTCAAAAAGCTCACATAACACTTGTAAAATACTGTAATTTGGCTATAATAACCGCCAGGGAGGGTCACCGATGGTGCCCGCCTTTTCGAATCCGAAACCGAGTGTGTGTTCATCTCTGGAGGGAGGGACAAGATGAGCATGAACGAACGCTTGAAGAAGGTAGGGATCGCATATCAGCTTGGGATATTCGTGGCTGGATATCTCGGAGCTGCTGGTCCTCATGCGGGTGATATCATCGCCTATGCAACTCTAGGTGATCATGGTTACCTCACTGAGGAACAGATGAACGAGAAGCTGTGTGAGATGTCAAGGCTTCTCAGAACGAACCTTCCGGACAACTTGGGGATCTCCGGGGCTGTGAACGACGCGCTAAGCTACTGCATGCGTCCGAACGTCTACAAGCTGAGCTCAGTTCAGGTTCCGGGGGACGAGAGTTACAACGAGTACTCTCTTCCGCCTCGACCGGAACTCAAGGCAGTCCTTGAGCCTCTCGGGCTCTGGGGTGTCCTATAGGCCCACCAAGGCCGGCGCGAACTAATAGGTTCCGCCCTCCGGGGTGGGCCTTGCGCTATTTAACCCTCGACTTAGAGCCGAAAAAGTGTTATAATTCCTATTGCTTGAGTTATTCTTCGAGTGAGCCCAAAGCGAATCGAGAAGTTCTCGACCCGCTCGAACAATAACTTTTTAATTTGCCTTTGCATGAGGCTGGAGATCATAGTGAATATTCGTAATATCGCCATAATTGCACACGTCGACCATGGTAAGACAACTTTAGTTGACGGCTTTTTGAAACAGACCAAGGTCTTTCGTGAGAATGAGGCTGCTTTTTCGCAATCTCTGATTATGGATTCTAGCGATCAGGAGCACGAGCGCGGTATCACCATCACAGCCAAAAACACAGCTGTTATGTATAAGGATGTGAAAATCAATATTGTTGATACACCGGGACATGCTGATTTCGGTGGCGAGGTAGAACGTACTCTCAATATGGCCGACGGTGCAATACTTGTTGTTGACGCACAAGAAGGCCCAATGCCTCAAACTAAGTTTGTCCTTGGTAAGGCACTTGAACTCGGGATGAAAATTATTGTAGTCATCAATAAAATAGACAAGAAAGATGCTCGTATTGGCTATGTCATCTCGAAAATCCATGATTTATTTCTGGATATGGCTACAGATACAGACCAGCTAGACTTTCCAATTTATTATGCGATCGCCAAAGAAGGCAAATCCTGGGCGGAGAAACCGAAAGATTACACTGAAAAAGCTGACTTATCACCAATTTTTGAAGGGATTGTGAACTTTTTCCCTGCCCCCTCTGTAGACAAAAATAAACCTTTTCAAATGCTTGTTACTACACTCGAACGTGACAATTTTCAGGGCAAATATTCTATTGGTCGAATTACTCGTGGTTTTGCGAAACCGGGTATGGCCGTGACTCTAATTTCGCGTGACGGAAGTATGGAAAATACCAGAATCGACAAAGTTTACATCAGTCAAGGGTTGAAAAAAGTGGAAGTTACTACAGCAGAACCCGGCGATATTGTTTCTCTGACAGGTATCAAAAATGCTAGTATCGGTGATACTTTGGCAGATGCTTCGTGTCCAGAAGCGTTACCTACTATTACTATAGAAGAGCCGACACTGAAAATGTCTGTTTCGGCCAATACATCTCCATTTGCTGGCCGCGAAGGTAAGTTTGTGACTGGTCGCCAGATTCTAGATCGCATCAATAAAGAGCTAGAAACCAATGTTTCTCTAAAGATGGAAATCGGTCCCGAAGGAGATTATGTCCTTTCAGGTCGTGGTGAATTGCATCTATCCGTTTTCATAGAAACGCTCCGCCGTGAGGGTTTCGAACTCCAGGTCGGTAAACCACAAGTCATTATCAAAGAAATTGACGGTGTGAAATGTGAACCTGTGGAAGATCTGACAGTTGACGTCGCTACGGAATACGTTGGTGCCGTCACAGGTGAAGTTGGACGCAGGAAAGGTGTACTACTCTCTCAAACTGATAATTCTGACGGTACATCTAGACTTACTTTTGAGATAACGACTCGCGGAACTCTAGGACTTCGCAACCAGCTCCTGACTATGTCGAAGGGTACTGCTGTTACAAACTCTATTTTTCAACGTTTTGACCCAGTGAGTGGGGCAATGCCACGACTAAGGAATGGTGTCCTCGTTGCTTCTGATTCCGGCAAAGCAGTAACTTATGGTCTCAATATTGCGCAAGGTCGCGGTGTTGTCTTTATCGCTCCCCAAACTCAAGTTTATGCCGGAATGATTGTCGGACTGAACACTCGCGATGAAGATATCGACATCAACGTGACCCGTGAGAAGAAACTGACTAATACCAGGGCAAGTGGTTCTGACGACACTCTGCAGCTAACACCGCCGACTATTTTCTCACTCGAACAGTCACTCGACTTTCTCGAAGATGATGAACTGTTGGAAGTAACTCCTGTTAGCCTGCGTCTCCGAAAGAAATATCTCGATCCAAACGTTCGAAATCGCATGCGCAAACAGAGCGCTTAAGCACTAAATAATATTGACAGCTCGCCTAAAATGTGCTACAATAGGCGAGCTTTTTAAGAGTACCTACTTCCCTGAGGAGGGGATACACATGTTTGCTTGGCTTAGAATTGCCTTCGACTGGATTTGTTACAACTCCGGTCGGGTGTACGTGATCGTGATGGAGAGTACTATTCCTGGCGGTGATGTCAACCAGGCACTCGCTGACTGGAATCGGCGCAAAGGTCGTCCTGTCATCGAGGGGTTTCGGTTGAACGAGATCCTCAAGGAGCAGAAAGCCACCAAGCATCTGGCTTAACGGCCCAACAAGCAACAACTGAAGCCCGCCAGCGCGTCATGCGCCGGCGGGCTTTCTGCATTTTTGACTATACTGTGCTAATATAGAGCTATAAAAAAAGGAGTAATATGGGTGAAGGATTATCACGAGAAGAACGCACATTCGCGGAGGATAGAGAAGCTGCATGGCGCAACTCAAAGAGGGACATGGAATTGCAGTACAGTATTTCAACAGAACCAGGTGAAGTAGTTGTAAAAGCACGTGACTACATTGCCAAGAATGAAAGTTCAACAGATCCTGTTATTCAAGGTCGGGTCAGTGGTTATGAAGACTTTGTCCACGAGGTTGAAAACGGGGAATTAAAGTAAAGGAGCTAAAATGGCTGAAACAAAAAAAGAAGAATTTGTTGTAGATGGCGAAGAAGTTCTTGCCAAAGTAAAAGAGTTAATCAAAGCCGGTAATGTTCGTCGAATCATTATTAAAGACATGCAAGACAAGACTCTGATTGAAATCCCTCTAACTTTTGGAGTTGTGTTAGCTGTTTTAGCACCAGTTTTGGCTGCAGTTGGTGCACTTGCTGCGATAGTTACAAAATGTAAGATTATTGTCGAAAAGAAGTAACAGTTATGAAGAGAGCACTTATTATTCATGGTTGGGAGAGTAATCCTAGTGAACACTGGTACCAAGAAGAAAGGACAAAACTTACTGAAATGGGATATGTTGTCGAGACTCCGGAAATGCCAAATTCGGCGTTCCCGATTCTAGGAGAGTGGCTAGAAATTGTTGAGAAATTTGCTCCTGACCGTGAAACACTTTTAATCGGGCATTCTCTAGGAGTTCCAACAATCCTGAGATTCTTAGAGAAATCAGATGTGAAGGTAGGCAAAGTTATTTTGGTCGCAGGTTTTGCCAGAGAACTTGGTCACAATGCGACAAAGAACTTTGTCGATAAACCTTTTGACTGGGAGAAGATTAGAAAAGGTGCAAAAGAGTTTATCCTTCTGAATCAGAAAGATGATCCTTGGGTAAGGCCAGAACTTGGAAAAGAAATTGCTGATGGAGTGAATGGCAAATTTATTTTGATAGAAGGCAAAAATCATTTTGATACAATGAATTTGGACTTAATAAATAAGGAGTTGTAGATGGCAGAAGATTACAAACCAGATTGGGCCCAAAAAATAGAAGATTGGGGCAAGGAAGTCGAGGAAAGGTTTTCTTATCATCACAATCATAATCATGAAGAAGAGGAACCCGAGGAAGACAAAGTTAAGACCGAACATCATCATCACACGCATCACGCGCATGTTCATGTGAGAGATGCGAGGCCACATTGGCAACGCCAAAATCATCCCATTGGCGACATTATAGGAAGTATTATTGGCTATCTTATTGTGACTTATGCGCCACTTTATTTTCCAAGCTTCTTTCTAGAGGGTTATTCTGCCGTCAGAATTATTATCATCCTTTCAATTATTGTACACATAATCGTTAGTTTCCTTGTGTTGGTTATTCCAGTTCGATCGTTCTATTATCTCGGTCGTACCATTACGAATATAGCTAGTGTAATCTCAATGATTGTCATGGTGACGATATTCCCATTCAATATTTCTACAGGCCTGAGTCATCTCATCCAATTCGCATTCTGGATTATTATCGCAATTTTATCAGCCGTCACGCTGTTTGATTTTCTAAATATTTTTGGCAGCGACAGATACCATGACCTACGATGAGGTAATGCGGCGGCTCAAAGCTTTGGCTAGCCATGACGAAAAGGATCTAGCTGGCATGGCTAGATTTGGTATTAATGTAGACAATGCCTGGGTGATAAGTATTCCGAAGTTGCAGTCTTTGGCGAAAGAGATTCGCAAAGAAGTGTTTCAGAGCGACGAAAGGCATAAGCTGGCGCTCGAAGTCTGGGACTCGGGTGTTCATGAAGCAAAAATTTTGGCCAGTTTTATAGATGATCAGAAGCTTGTTACCGAAGAACAGATGGAGAAATGGGTTCTTGGTTTTGATTCATGGGACGTTACAGATCAGGTTTGTGGTTACCTATTTGATGCGACAGAGTTCGCAGTTTCAAAAGCCATTGAATGGTCAAGTCGCGAGGAAGAGTTTGTTAAAAGAGCAGGTTTTGTCCTAATGGCGGCGCTGGCGGTTCATGATAAAAGTATGCCCGACGAGCAATTCATTAAATTTTTAGAGATTATCAAAAGAGAATCCGGAGACCCTCGTAACTTTGTTCGAAAGTCCGTAAACTGGGCTCTGAGGTCAATAGGTAAGAGTAGAAATAGGGATCTTTATAAAGCTGCTATTAAAACAGCAGAAGATATTGCATCGTCTGAGGCTACGCTTAGTGATGAAGGAAAAAAAGCCGCCCGTTGGATTGCCAGAGACGCTCTACGGGAATTACAAAAAGATTATATACAAAAACGTTTTTAGGCTGTGTTATAATGTAAACAGTTCCAAATTCCATTCGGAAGGAGGTGAAACAAAATGAGAAAAATGTCAGTTGTCGAGTGGGTAGCATTTGTACTACTAGTCGTAGGTGGTCTTAACTGGGGTCTTGTTGGTTTATTCAACTTCAACCTAGTAACAACCATATTTGGTACAGGTACACTTACGAACTTAGTCTATGACCTAGTTGGTCTAGCAGCTCTAGTTGAGCTATACTTCGTCTTCATGCCTGGTAAGGAATAATATACAGATTATCTAAAGAGGAGCTCCTGGCTCCTCTTTTTTTGTTATATTTATTGGAGTAGAATAGCAGAGTTATGAAAAAAATCCTTTTTAGAGTTTCCTTGCTTGCATTAATCCTTGCAGCCTTCATTTATTACATTAGTAAAAACTATCATACGATCGAACGAACTGTCAGTATTACTCTGTCACAGTCCCTCGGTTTTCTATTGTTAGCAATATTCTTCTGTGTACTTGCATACTATTTTATGGCACTCATGAATAAGTCTGTTTTTGAAATGATGGGCATCAAGAGGACTATTTCTGAAATGACCATCTTGCAGATGTCATCTTTGGCAGTAAATGTTCTTGTTCCTTCTGCCGGGGTTGCCGTGGGTATAATGTTTGCAGGTGATGCTAGGGAAAAAGGCGAGTCTGAAGCTGCAGCTGTAACTGCAGTATTATTGGCCCTTCTTGTGGATTATATTTCGATTGCTGGCCTACTGACCTTCGGAGTAATATTTCTCTATTTCTCTAAATCGTTAAATTTAGTTTTTCTTATACCGGCTATTGCTTTCTATTTATTGACCCTTGGTCTTTACCTACTAATTTATTATGCAGGAAGGAAAAAGGAAGTGGTCTCGCGACTCTTGAATTGGCTACTTGGAAAAGCAAATAAAATATTAAAGCTGTTTAAAAAACAAAAATTGCTAGAGGACAAGCCGGTCATTAACGGTTTTGTTGATGAACTAGAAAGGGCTTATATATCTATCGATCGCGATAAGGGAGACTTCATTAAATCAACTGGGATTATTTTTCTCTCTCATTTAATGTACTTGGTTGCCATATATGTGCTTTTCTTTTCACTCGGGATTTCGCCGCATCTCAAAGTTCTGATTACAGGATATGCCATTGGAATGATGTTCGTAGTTATCTCGCCAACACCGAATGGGGTAGGTTTCGTTGAGGGCAGTATGGCACTCGCATACGCCTCTCTAGGTATCTCCGGTGCCGCCGCAGCCTCGGTAGCACTGATATATCGTGGTTTCAGTTTCTGGTTGCCACTTATTATTGGCTTTGTTGCGATGCAAAGGAAACATTTAGTGAATCTCATTGCTGAGCGTAAAGGGTAAAACAGCTCTATTTTTGTAAGATTTATTAGTGTAAAATAACAGAGTTATGAAGAAATTTCTCTTTCGGATCTCTTTAACCGCTGCCATTCTCGCAGTCTTCGTTTGGTACGTTTCAAAAAATATTGGGACGATTACGAGTACCGTTCATGTAACTTTCTCACAATCAGTTGGTTATATGCTGGTTGCTTTTGCGCTTTCTGTGGTCGCATTCTTCTTTATGGTGGTGATGAATCAGCAGGTTTTCTCGATGATGGGGATCAAGAGGACGAAACTTCAAATGTTTTTACTCCAAGTCTCATCGATGGCTGTAAATGTACTTGTCCCATCTTCGGGAGTTTCTGTTGCTATCTTGTTTGCAAACGATGCCAAAAAACATGGTGAGTCTGAAGCTGCAGCCGTGACAGCCGCAATATTGTCTCTCATGTCTGATTACATTTCTATTTCTATATTACTTATTTTTGCGATGTTTTTCCTTAATCGCGCCGGCTCTCTCGAGCTAAGAATTGTGATTCCTAGTGTTTCATTTCTCGCAATCACTGGAGGTATGTATTGGCTTATATATACGGCAGGTAAGAATAAACCTAGCCTGAAAAAATTCTTGGGTGCTTCTAAGCGACTAGCCAATAAAGTCTTGTCACCTTTCAAAAAGAAAATTGATAGTAGTGAAGCTGCGATTGATAGTTTTATCGACGAGCTCGAAAAGGCCTACAAGGCGATTAGTGGGGACAAGACTGATTTATTAAAAGCTGTAGGAGCAATCTTTGTCGCCCACTTTATGTATCTGGCCACAATCTACGTTCTTTTTCTATCGCTTGGAATAGATCCCTTGTACCGTGTGCTTGTCTCCGGTTATGCAATCGGAATGATGTTCGTAGTTATTTCACCAACACCGAACGGAGTAGGTTTCGTCGAGGGCTCAATGGTACTTGCCTATAGTTCACTTGGGGTGCCGGGAGCGGCCGCTGCCACTGTTACCCTGATTTATCGTGGCTTCAGTTTCTGGTTGCCGCTATTCATCGGCTTTGCAGCCTTGCAACGCGACCATCTGTTAGCCTTATTCAATCAACGGAATAAATAATTTCTTTGACACAACACAAGCGTTCGGTTTAGAATATTGTTAGTATAGGAAAGGGTGAGTTGGGCAAACAAACGAAGTACATTTTCGTTACTGGTGGAGTGCTTTCCGGTCTCGGCAAAGGGATATTCGCAGCCTCTATAGGCAATATTCTTCGCAGCCGAGGCTTTTCGGTTAATATGCAGAAATGTGATCCATATCTCAATGTTGATGCCGGCACTTTGAACCCGGGCGAACACGGAGAAGTCTTCGTTACTGATGATGGAGCTGAAACAGATCTCGACCTTGGACATTATGAGCGTTTCGTAGACACTAATCTGACTAAGCTTAGCTCTATCATGACTGGTCGTATCTATACTGAAGTTCTCGAAGATGAACGTCGTGGTAAATATCTTGGTAAAACGGTGCAAGTAATTCCACATATCACGAATAAGATACAAGAAAAAATAATGAAAGCTGCTGAGGGTTTTGATGTTCATATTGTGGAAATTGGCGGTACGGTCGGTGACTATGAAGGCCTACATTTCATCGAAGCAATTCGCCAAATGAAACGTAAAGTCGGCCGTGAGAATGTGCTTTTTGCACATCTCGTCTACCTGCCATATCTGGAAACATCTAAGGAAATGAAAACAAAACCGGCCCAGTCTAGCGTTCGAGATCTGCTTTCTCTCGGTATTCACGCTAACATTATTGGCTGCCGAGCTGATCATGAGGTTGAAGCGGAACATATTCGTAAAATTGCACTTTATTCTGATGTTGACGAAGAAGCCGTTGTGCCATTGCCAACTATAAAGAGTGTTTATCAAGTTCCTGGAAACTTAGAGAAATCTGGTCTCGGTGACTACATTTGTAAGAAATTGGAATTACCAATCCGTGCTCCCAAAGGCACTGGTTTAGAAAAATATCTTTCTGATTTGGAAAAAGCAAAAGGCGATATCAAGATCGGGCTCATCGCAAAATATATGGCTAATGAGGACACTTATAAGAGTGTTAATGAGGCTGTACAGTCTGCCTCCGTTAATAACGGGAAGTGTGCCAAGGTCGTATGGATTGATGCCGAGAAGATTGAAAAGGAGGGGACCTCGGTTCTTAAAGACCTTGATGGCATTATCGTCCCCGGCGGGTTCGGCAATCGAGGCACTGAGGGCAAAATAATATCTGCCCGCTATGCCAGGGAAAACAATGTTCCTTATCTTGGACTCTGTCTTGGAATGCAAATTGCGGTGATTGAATTTGCTAGAAATATTCTAGGCTGGGAAGATGCAAATAGCGGAGAATTCGACAACAGCACAAAGCATCAAGTAATCCATATAATGCCAGAACAAAGGGAAAATATGGACGAAGCAAACTACGGTGCCAGCATGAGACTTGGTGCTTATCCTTGTGTTCTAGATAAGAAATCAAAAGCATATAAACTTTATGGTACAGAAACCATTAGTGAGAGACATCGTCATAGATATGAATTTAACAATGACCATAGAGAAGAATTTTCGTCAGCAGGCTTAATGTTTGCCGGTCTGTCACCCGACCATCATCTGGTTGAAATTGTTGAGATTCCTGAACATAAGTTTTACGTTGGTGTTCAGTTTCATCCGGAGTTCAAGTCTCGTCCTGGCCGACCGCATCCACTTTTTGACGGTTTTATGAAAGCGATTATTAGTAAATAGATCTAAGTAATCTTCTCAAAAGTATGAAAAATATGTTTTGTCATACTTTTTCAGTGTGCTAAAATAGGTGTATAAGGAGGATAAATTGAAAGAATCATTCATCAGAAAATGGAGCGTAGTCTTCATACTCAGTCTTGCGCTCGCAATCATCTTAATTGATGCAACTTTGCTAAATGTTTCACTAGCTACAATTATTCGTGACCTAAATACAAATATTCAAAGTATCCAGTGGGTTATTACAGCTTATTCACTCACTATCGCTGCCCTTATGATCACCGGCGGGCGCCTCGGAGACCTTTTTGGTCGCAAAAAGATGTTTATTATCGGAGCAGCCACCTTCGCAGTTGGCTCTTTTATTGCATCTATCAGTCATAATGTTCCGACGATGATTATGGGTGAATCGATCATTGAGGGTGTTGGTGCAGCCTTAATGATGCCTGCGACAGCTTCTCTACTCGTTTCGAAATACAAGGGGCGTGACAGAGGTATCGCATTTGGCATCTGGGGAGGCGTTGCAGCGGCAGCAACTGCTATCGGACCAATCTTGGGTGGCTACCTAACTACTTATTACAGTTGGAGATGGGGTTTTCGTATCAATGTATTCGTGGCAGCCTTACTTATAGCTGGGTCATTCCTTATTACTGAATATAAGGATACTAGAGAAAAGCCGAGTCTGGATTGGGTCGGTGTTTTCTTGTCTTCTGTTGGATTGTTATCACTCGTTTTTGGTATCATCGAATCGTCTACATATGGTTGGATAAAGGCTAAAGATGTTTTCGTCGCGTTCGGGCATTCGTTCACTCTCGGAGGCTATTCAATCACTGTACCGACAGTAGCTTTTGGGTTGGTTCTTTTGATTCTGTTTGGTGTTTGGGAGAGTAATGTTGAGAAAAGGGGCGTCACACCACTTGTCTCTTTACATCTTTTTCGAAACCGACAGTTTACGGCTAGCATGGTTACGACTGGTATTATCTCACTCGGCCAAGCAGGACTCATTTTTTCCATTCCAGTCTTTATGCAAGCAGTTCGCGGAGCTGACGCTTTTCATACGGGACTAGTGATGCTACCGATGTCTCTGACGGCCTTATTTATTGCACCTCTGGCCGGAGCTTTCGTACATAAAATATCGCCCAAAAGGGTAGTTCAAATTGGTCTGCTTTCATCGACAATCGGATATATCATCTTGGCTACGACTCTGAATGTGAATTCGTCATCTACTAGCCTTATTCTGCCATTTGTCTTTATGGGGCTAGGCATGGGGGCAACAATGTCCTCCATCAGTAATCTGACGCTTTCAGCCGTATCGCCGGAGCAATCCGGGGAGGCATCGGGTGTGAACAATACTTTCAGACAGCTTGGTGGCACACTTGGGACAGCCGTCATTGGTGCCATCCTAATATCCACTATCTCGACAAATCTTGCTACGGGGATTGATAACAGCAAGGTAATCCCGCCGGTGGCGAAGCCAGCCATCGCAAGTGCTGTTTCTAATCAAACTTCAAACGTTGAATTTAACGGTGGCGCACAAATCGGGTCTAATATCTCCAAAACGATCAAAGACGAAATTGTGAACATTAGTCACACAGCTATAACTGATGCCAACAAACAATCAATCGGATATACTGCGTTACTTTCCGCACTCAGCCTTCTGGTAGCCTTCTTTATTCCCGGGGGAAAAAATATCGAGATTGAAAAGGACATAGCGGTCAAACCAAAAAATACTTAAAGCCTAAGGAGGCGATATGTTAAATGGTAAACCGAAATTTTGGGGCGTAGCATCAATCGGCGAACGTGGACAAATTGTGATACCAGTAAAGCTTAGAGAAGAGCTTGGTATAGACAAAAGTGATCAGTTCGTTATAATAAATAAAGGCAAAATGATTGGTCTAATTCGTGAAAAAGAGATGACCAGTATGCTAAAAGAATGGATTGAAAACATAGAGGAGATGAAAAATAATGAAACAAAATGAAAACATTATTGAAGTCAAAAACCTCAAGAAATCTTTTGGTGATGTCCATGCTGTCCGAGGCATAACTTTTGAAGTCAAAAGGGGTGAGATCTTCGGGATGCTTGGACCAAATGGTGCCGGCAAAACGACGACACTCGAAATGTTGGAGGGCCTTAGGAAGAATGATTCAGGCTCTATCATGGTGGCCGGGATAGATGTTTGTAGTGACCGAGATCGAGTAAAAACCTTAATTGGTGTTCAGCTCCAATCATCTGCTTTTTTTGATAATCTTAGTTTGACCGAATTAGTTCGTTTTTTCGCATCACTTTACCATGTCAAGGTTGACCCGATGCAGATTCTCGCTGAGGTTGAACTTACTGATAAGGCTAAGGTACAGGTGAAGAACCTGTCTGGTGGCCAGAAGCAGCGGTTTTCGATTGCCTCAGCACTGATAAATAAACCAAAGGTTCTCTTTCTTGATGAGCCAACTACGGGCCTTGATCCACAGGCTAGACATCATCTTTGGTCGCTTATTCGCGATATCAATAAGAAGGGGATGACCATCGTCATTACTACTCATTATATGGATGAGGCTGAGGAACTTTGTGATAGGGTTGCTGTAGTTGACCAAGGCCAGATTATTGATCTAGATTCACCGGAGAACTTAATCAAGAAACTGCTCTCTAGGGGTTTCAAAAAGAAAAAAATCGTTCAGGAGGCCAACCTAGAAGATGTATTTCTGGATTTAACAGGCAAAGCATTGAGGGAAGAGTAAGATGAATAAGATAATGGATCAAATCAAAAGTACGCTTACAATCGCAAAATATATGATTCTAATGTTCTTTCGCGAAAGAACAGCGATTTTTTTCTCGCTTTTCATTCCAATAATGCTAATGAGTATTTTCGGTGTTATTAATCTTGGTGGCTCGATCAAATTCGATGTCGGCATTGTTGATGAAGCGAATAATACTTATTCACATCAAATAGTTGATGTTGTAAAAAAAATTGATGCCTTTTCCGTAACGGTTGAAAGTAAAGACCAAGCTCTAGCAGATCTGAAAGATTCCAAACTGACTTATATTCTAGATATCCCAAGTGGTTTTGGGGCTAATCTGACTCAGTATTCACAAGCCGAGGCCAAACTGGTTACTTTACCGGTGAATCAACAATTACAGCAACTTACTCAAGGAATAACGGTCCCGACTCAAGAAGTTGATGTATATTATGACCAAAGCCAGAGCGCTTCTACGATCCAGGTTGGTTTCACAATATTTGAAAAGGTGTTTGATGGTGTTACTCATCAGATTGCTAGAGTGCCGAATTTCTTTGATATTCATCAGATTTCAATTGGGGGTAGTAATCTCAGTTATATTGATTTCCTAATCCCGGGACTAGTGGCAATGAGTATAATGCAGCTTTCAATTTTCGCAGTCACTGGACAGATAGTTTCCTGGCGTGAACGAGGTATTCTGAAGCGCTTGCTCGCGACTCCAATTCATCCCGGTGTGATCATTTTTTCTCAAATTGTGGCTCGTGTAATTATTACCTTCATGCAGGCGGCAATTCTGATCGGACTTGGGCTGCTTGCATTCAATCTGCACGTGGTTGGTAGCCTGGGAATCGTGGTATTTCTTATCGTTTTTGGCGGACTCATATTCCTTTCAATGGGATTTGCTCTTTCGGGAGTTGCGAACACGCAGAATTCTGTGGCGGCACTCGCGAATTTGTTCGTATTCCCACAGATGTTCCTGTCCGGCATTTTCTTTCCGCGTTCTGCTTTCCCAGATTGGCTATTTAAGATCTCGAATTATTTTCCACTTACGTATTTCTCTGACGCGATGAGAAATGTAATGGTCAAGGGGTATAATCTTTTTCAAATTCGAGGAGACCTACTTGGTCTATTGGTGTGGGCTCTCGTGATGTTCTTCTTGGCAGTAAGACTTTTCCGTTGGGAGTGATTCAATAACTCTTGAAGCCAGGTGTATAATTAGATAATGCGCAGGGATGATAAGTGGTTATTTCAACAACTCGATGAAGTCTGGGATACATTCTTTTCCGATGTTCCGCAAGAGAATGATGTCAAGATAGTTTGGGGTCGGCGCGCTAGACAACGTCTCGGCAGCATTAAACAAGGACAAAAAATCCGTGGAAAACACCCGGAAACTATTATAACTATTAACTCACTATTTAAGGATGTAGAGATACCGGACTTTGTGGTTACGGCTACTATTGCTCATGAGCTAGCTCATTATGCTCATGGTTTCAATTCGCCACTAGAACAAAAATTTGAGAAACCTCACGAAGGCGGGATAGTACACAAGGAGCTTAGGGCTAGGGGAGTTGAGAAACTCGAGAAAATGCAAAAGAAATGGCTCAAGGATAATTGGCGCAAATATTTAGAAATCCACTTCCCGAAAACAGTCCACAAACCAAAACAGCATATGTCGAGAACTAAAATTATATTCAAACTTTATTAATCTTGGTCGGGGTGGCGGGACTTGAACCCACGACCTCGTCGTCCCGAACGACGCGCGCTACCACTGCGCTACACCCCGAAACAATGTTAATTATATGTTCAGCCAAGGCTATATGACAAATTATTATGGATAAAATGGATATCTTCGAAAAAGTTTATGACCTTGTTAGGCAAATTTCTCGCGGCAAAGTAGCTACCTATGGCGATATTGCTGCGGTTCTAAACATCAATCCTCGTTATGTTGGGTACATTCTTCATCACAATCCTTATCCAGGCCAAATTCCCTGTCATCGTGTTGTGAATGCGAACGGGGAGGTTGCGAAAACCTTTGCTTTTGGTGGAGGTGACACTCAACAAAAAATGCTGGAGTCAGAGGGGATACTTTTTGTAAATCGCAAAATAGACCTCAAAAAATATAGATTTACATTTTAGCCCAGAGTCTATTAGTTGTATAATGAACTAAATGATTGGAGGTCAAATGAAAATATCTACTGGACGTGGCATCAAGTTCTTTAAGAAACCGATATTTAGTGCGCCAAAAAACTTTGTGTTGAAAACTTATAAATTTAGTAAAAATCAAATTGGTAATATTGTGAGAAGGGGAAAGAAACAGTGAAGGGTTTTTTAAACTTTATTAGGGAACAGGGGGTTGTTGGTTTCGCAGTAGGTTTCATTCTTGGCGGTGCCGTGTCTCAGGTCGTTGGATCATTTGTGACTGACATCATTAACCCGCTTATCAGTGGACTAACCAGTAAATCTCAACAACTATATTTAATGCTTGGACATAGTAAGATTTTATATGGTAATTTTATCGGCTCAGTTATTAATTTCATCATCCTAGCCTTAGTGGTCTATATTTTTGTAAAAGTTTTGCGTGTTGATAGACTTGATAAGAAAAAAGAGGTTAAATAATTGGAAAAGAAAGTTCTGACCCTTACGGTTATACACGACAACGAGAAAATTCTTTTAGGAATGAAGAAACGGGGTTATGCTGCGGGCAGATGGAATGGTTTTGGCGGCAAGCTGACTCCTGGGGAATCTGTCGAAGAAGGTATGCTGAGGGAGCTAAACGAAGAGTCAAGTTTGATAGCAACTGATTATGAAAAAATTGGGGTGCTGACTTTTGACAGTGAAGACGAGGATTACATTCAGGAAGTCCATTTATTTCGGATTAATGAATATGACGGTGAACCTATTGAGACCGAGGAAATGCGTCCGCAATGGTTCCCTTTTGCTGATATCCCTTATTCTGAAATGTGGTCCGATGATCTGATTTGGCTACCACTGGTTTTGGATGGACATAAAGTACAGGGCAGTATCCACTTCAAAAATAGTAACATGATTAAAAGTCATAGTATCGCTACAGTAGCGGAACTAGGTTAGGAGAAAGATGAGCGAAGAAAAACATTTTTTGGCTGATGAGGCAGAGAAAGTTGGCGGCGCACTTGGAATCGACTGGACCAAATGGGACATTGAACAGTTTAGAATGGGTATGGACGTAGAACTTGAGCATGGCACAATTGATCCACACACTAACGTGACGGATAACGATCCAATGCTGACTGGAAAGATTGCCCTCGCCCACCTAAATGAGTTTCCGGATTATTACACTAGGCTTGAAGTAATGGAAACCGAAGCCGAGGCTTTCTGGGAGAAATAAAATTACTGTTCTTCAATTTCGGAACTAAGTAAGTCGTAATATTCGAAAAATTCCTTACTCCTCAGATCTCTTGGTCTGGGGAGTTTAATTTCCATGATTTTTTTCACTTTTCCAGGGTTCGCAGAAAGGACAATTACCTTGTCTGCTAGTTGAATTGCCTCTTCAATGAGATGTGAAACCATGATAATAGAAAGTTTTTTGTCTTTCCAAACTCTCAGTAAGTCATTTCTGAGTTTTGTAGCTGTGAGCGCATCTAGGGCTGAGAAGGGTTCATCAAGAAGCAGGAGGTCGGGATTTTGAGTCAGTGCTCTAGCTATGCCGACTCTTTGTTTCATACCGCCAGAAAGCTCCTTTGGATGTTTCTCTCGGAAATCTGTCAGCGACATATCGCGAAGGTAACCGGTAACAACTTTTTGAGTTTGTGCTTTGTCTGCGCCGGCCATCCTAAGACCAAAGCCGACATTCTGCTCGACAGTTAACCAAGGGAAAAGGGCAAAATTCTGGAAGACAAAAGAGAATTTCAAATTTTTATCTTTCTCAACTTTTCCTGAGTCAAAGTTTGAAAGATCTGAGATTATTCGAAGTAAGGTTGATTTGCCGCAGCCAGAGGGGCCGATTATACAAACAAATTCGCCCTTTTTCTCCACAAAACTAATGCTATCTAGCGCCTTTTGTTTGACGCCGTCTATGACGAAACTCTTATCTACGTTTTCAACTTTTAATAAAATATCTTTATCCATCATGACTCCGATTGATATTTAGTTGTTTTAGTGAGTAGTGGCAGCCACAGAATCTTGTTCAAAACAAATAGTAAGAATAGGAGTATCAGGATACCGAAAGCCAGAAGGGTGTTCTGACCATTTGTGCCGAGGACGCCTAAGTAGTTTCCTATTCCGATGTGAGTGTTTACTAATAATTCGGCCCCAACGATAAATTCCCAGCCTTCACCCCAGCCCACGATTGAGCCGGTCACTATTGATGGGGCTAGTTGTGGTAGGGTAAAGAAGACAATTCTTTTCCATCCGTGAGCGCCAAAGATTGTCGCAGCTTCCTCAAGGTCTTCACGGCGATTTTTGATACCGCTAATAATAGAAAACATTATTGGCCAGATGATAGTGATTACAAGAACTGTAATGATAATGACTTCTGTACTTTTGAGTGCGACTATCAAAGCTGGGAAAAGAGCAAAACTTGGGAAGCTCTGGAGTACGTCAAAGATTGGTAGGAATATACTTTCGATCCTTTCATTTGCCGTAATGAACAATGCCAAAATGAGGGCGATAACCAGGGCTATAAAGTAGGCAATTGTGATTCTGGATAAACTAGCCAGAAAACCGATAAAGAGATCAGCTTTATTCAGTTTCGTGAAATTTACAAATACAGCAACAATTGCGAAGAGAACGAAAAACCAAGCAAGTGTAATGAGACTACTTTTTCGATGATTCTTTAGGACAGATTTTCTCTTTGCAGTATGAATTTGATTTGAGTATCGCATAAAATGATTATACAATTGTTTTATAATAAAAGGGAGCCAAAATGCCTATTTTTGATAAACCTAGAGTTGAAAGGCATGAGCCTGAGAATGTAAATGAAAAACACAAGAGCGCTCTGAAGTTACAAGATCGCATTGCACTTTTAATTACTACTGCAATTGGTACGATGTATGCAGTTTATTTCTTTGCGATTTTCATGGGCGGTTGGATGATCTGGCAATCAGTTATTGCTCATAAACCATTCGATCCGTACCCATTCGCTTTCCTACTTTTCCTTGGCAACATTGTCCAGCTTCTACTAATGCCTCTCATTATGGTTGGGCAGAATATCCAGAACAGACACGCAGAGATTCGTTCGGAAGAAGAGTATAAGACAACGACTACAAGTTACCACGACATCGAACAAATTCTCGATCACTTAGACGCTCAGGACAAGGAACTTCTTAGACAGACTAAACTTATCGAAGAACTTATGTCAAAAAATAAATAGGAAGAAGGCTTTTATGAAAGCGTTTGTTCCTGAAAAAATCAAAATCCCGGATCGTAAAGTTCTTACAATAACATCGATTGGCGACCCAAATGTCGTTGGTGAAAGTGTTTTTAGTGCTCTTTACGGTACGGCTTATACTACAAAATTTAAAACTTTTAAGCCAAAAGGAGTCAAGCTAGAGTTTGGTAAACTCACTGCACTTTGGCCTGACGCCCACCTGAAACCGAAAAGCGAGTGGACTGGCATCTGGGCTATTCCAGTTCCGGACTACGTAGCAGAGGCAGATATTATTCAAAAAGAGCCGGATAATCCTGTCAAGCTAGAAAAGTGGCAGGGTGGTGATTATGCCCAGATCTTGCACATTGGTACTTATGCTGAGGAAGGTCCAACCATTATTAAACTCCATGAGTATATAGAAAAGGATCTTGGCATTCCGATGACGAAAGTTCCCGGCATTCATGAGGAAGAGTATTTGACAAGGCCCGACGCAAAAGTCCAAAAAACTATTATCAGATATCGTTTGACGTAGTATTATTCATGTGTGGAGGAAACACCAAGAATATGAGAAAAGTAACACTTCGTTTCTTGCTTGCGGGAACCGGAATATTGTTGGCAAGCGCTACTTTTGCCCAAGTGGCCGTAACTCCTGCTACTACGACAACCACTCTGAATAAAGCAATCAGCTTGTGTAACGTGATAGAAAATAATATTGATAAGAGACTTGCCAATTTCACAGACAAGAAAACTTTGTATGTCGCGAAATACGAGCTTGCTCGCACTAGGACTGAGGCACTTGTTACCAAGCTTGAAAACGCCGGTTATGATGTATCTCAGGTTAAAATAGATCTAGTGACATTTAATGACAGAATCAAGAAATTTGGCGATGACTACACAGTATATATCTCAGACCTACAAGATACAAAAACTTATACTTGTGGTCATAGCGAAGGTGAATTCAGAGCCAAACTTGCTATTGCACGAACTCAACTCAAGGTTGTACACGATGATGCTGTATTCGTGAAAACCTATTGGACACAAACAGTCAAACCAGAGCTCACAGCTTTCAAAACGGCGGTGCCTAGTTCAAGTACAGTAGGAGGAAATAATTGATGGCTGAAGAAGCGGAAAAATCATTTTTCAGACATTCTCATCCTGTTTATGGTTGGATAGCTTTGATTTTCGCTCTAATTGTAGTATTTGGCGTGGCTGGTTGGTATTATATGACATATACGGATTCACTGAATGAGGATGTTGTCCAAAATGCACAGAGTCTGGTGTTACCGAGAAACGATTCTTCAGTTTCGAGTAGTAGTACTAGCACTACAGTAGATGTGAGTGCGGAAACTGAAGCAATTGATGAAAATATCAACGCAGTCACTGACACGGATTTCAGTGATAACCAGATGGATGATACTATCTTGGGTATTAATAAATAGTAATTAATAAATTAACAAATTGGAGGGGAAAATGGCAAAAAAGAAGGTGAAGAAAACCGGTTGGCACATGGAAGTTCACGATATGTGGGGTTGGGTGGTGCTGGTACTTGGTATCTTAATTATCTTTTCAGTCGCCGGCTACTACTATTTGACACTAGTTTAGTCCAGCTTACAATCTAAGTTTTTTATCAAAAGAGAATGTATGTTCTCTTTTTTTGTTGACAAAAAAGGCTATAATAAGGTATAATCCCAAACATATTGTACCAGCCTGGGAACAGGCAAACTGACCCCCGTGTGGGGAAACGAAAGGTCAGGTCGGTCGCATGCGCATGAGGAAGAGCACGTAGTGTTGTTTCACCCTGGTGTTGTCGACACTCTGAACGTCGTCGCCACGATCGGCGCCGCTCCCATAGTCGTCTCGGCCTGATCCAGGCCGCGCGGCGGGATCAAATCGCCCATTCGCCAAAACGAGGGGATTTGGTGAGGCTTATGGATTGATCTTGCCCACTCCACACGTGCACGTGGAGTGATGGTAGGGATTAATAGCCTACCGAATGCCCGACATGAGTTCGGGCGCCGGAATTGACGAACCTTGCCTCTGGTCGAGAATAACATCTCCAAGGAGCCCCGGGCGCTTAATGCGCCCGGGGCTCTTCTCATTTTGTCCACTTGTTTTAATCCCATATTTGGCTAGAATATAGCTATGAATACGAACACAATTTTCATCTTGGTCTTGATTGTCATTGGCTTTGTTGGAGTTATTTATTTTATCAATCAGAAATTCAAGGAAGTCGCTGATCAGAAAGTTGACGACAAAAGTTTATTAATGTTACAACAGCAGCTTGGGCAAGTTTCAGAACAATTGAATAAGGGTCTGGTAGAATCAAACAAGTCTGCCCAGGAACAGTTTCGCGCTAGTAGTAATATCATCAAAGATGTGACAGAGAAGCTTTCGAATCTCGAGAATACCAACAAACAAGTTCTTGGGATTGCTGATCAACTTCAGGGACTTGAAAACGTGCTCAAGAATCCAAAACAGCGTGGAATTTTAGGTGAATATTATCTCGAAACTTTGCTCAAAAATATGTTTGGACCGAAAGATTACCAGATGCAGTATGCGTTCAAGAATGGCGATATAGTCGACGCGGTTGTTTTCATTGGCAACAAGATTCTTCCTATTGACTCCAAGTTCTCTCTCGAGAATTACAATAAAATTGTTGCTGAAAAGGACGCTACGAAGAAGGAGCAACTAGAAAAGCTTTTCAAGCAGGACCTTAAGAATCGTATCGATGAAACTGCCAAATATATCAAACCAAAGGAGGATACCATGGATTTCGCATTTATGTTTATTCCTTCTGAAGGTATTTATTATGATCTTCTAGTAAACCAAGTTGGTACACTTAAAGTAAATACAAGAGACCTTATCGATTATGCCTTCAAAGAGAAAAGGGTCATCATCGTTTCGCCAACTTCATTTGCTGCTTATCTCCAAACGGTCATGCAAGGGCTTCGGGCACTAAAGATTGAGGAATCCATTCATGAAATTGTCGGTAATGTGAACAAACTTTCTGCACATCTTAGTGCTTATCAGTCACATATGTCGAAGCTTGGAAATTCGCTTGGTACAACTGTAAATGCATATAATACGGCAAGCAAAGAATTTGTGAAGATTGATAAGGATATTACGAAGGTCTCAGGGGCCTCGATAGACGCAGAACTTATTCAACTAGATAAGCCTAGTCAAGAAGACTAGTTCACTCTATAATTTAAGTATGAAAAAAAGTGCTTTCACACGCGTGATGCTTATCGGGATTGTAATTTTTGTACCACTTTTTTTGTTCTCAATATTTTTCCTCAATCCCAAGATGGGGACAAGCGCTATTACGACACTTCTAGTCTCGTTATTTTTCTCATTACTTACTCTAGTTTCACTCGGTGGGTTTCTCTTTCGTGTGAAGAAGTCAAACAACGAGCTACTATATGAAGCTATTAAAACTTCACTCAGACAAGGTTTCCTCGTGGGGATATATGCAGTCGCGATTTTGGGTCTCGCTGGTATTAAACTTTTAACTTGGTGGGACGCGATACTTTTAGCTTTCAGCTTAGTGTTATTTGAGATATACTTTAAGTCAGGCAAAGAGAGCGTAACCTAACGAATTTTGATGTTGAAAAAACTAGAAAAATTGCTAATAGAACTTAAAGAAGAACTTTCAGAAACAACTCCGAAAAGTCTCGAACTTGTTCGTGCCAAATATTTGGGTCGTAAGAGCGAAATAAATGAGATTTTGAAGTCTCTTGGCACTCTCAGTATTGATGAAAAAAAGTCCGTCGGCGCTGCTGCAAACAAGACAAAATTAGAAATGGAAAAGCTAATTGAAGTCAGAGAAAAAGAACTAAACAATGTTCTTGATACTGAAGTTGTTGATATTACCGCTCCAGGAAGACTTTATCCCGTTGGTCATCTCCACCCGGTCACGCAAGTGCTCGAAGAAATGGTTGAGATTTTCACGTCACTTGGATACGAAGTCGCTGACGGCCCTGAAGTAGAGGACGACTGGCATAACTTTGAAGCTTTGAACATGGGTAGGGAACATCCAGCCAGGGATATGCAGGATACCTTTTATCTGACAGATAACAATTTACCTCGTACTCATACTTCGTCTGTTCAGATCCGTTATATGGAAAATCACAAGCCACCAATCAAGATTATTTCTGTAGGCAAGGTCCATCGTAATGAGAACGAGGATGCAACACATAGTTGGATATTCCATCAAGTTGAGGGGCTTGTCGTTGGCGAGAATGTAACATTCGCCGACCTCAAGGGTACCCTGGATTTAGTTGCCAAGAAAATTCTTGGTCCAGATACGAAGACACGTTTTCGCCCAAACTTCTTCCCATATACGGAGCCAAGCGCTGAGATGGATGCAAGCTGTCCCCAGTGTAAAGGTAAAGGTTGCCGATCTTGTGGTGGCACTGGTTGGCTAGAACTGCTTGGATCTGGAATGGTTCATCCAAATGTCCTTCGTAATATGAATATCGATCCGGAAAAATATAGCGGTTTCGCATTTGGACTAGGCGTGGAGCGTATCGCAATGATTCGTCACAACATTCCCGACGTGCGTTATTTTTGGCACCCGGATACTAGATTTTTGGAGCAATTCTAATGAAGTTACCATTATCTTGGCTTAAATCATTTGTAAATACAAAGCTCTCTGCTGAGGAAATCGCTGACAGATTAACTATGGCTGGGCTCGAAGTTGAAGAAATCATTGGTGGATCTGGGTTTTCTGGAGTTGTTGTCGGACACGTGCTTTCTGTTGAGGACCATCCAAACGCAGATAAACTCCACGTAGCCTCAGTAGATGTAGGTGGTGAAAAACTTCAGATTGTTTGTGGTGCAACTAATCTGAAAAAAGGTCAAAAGGTCCCAGTTGCTAGAGTGGGCGCAAAGCTTAGTGATGCCGAAATTACCAAGGTCAATCTCCGTGGGGTAGATTCTTTCGGGATGATCTGTAGCGAACGTGAGCTAGGTATAGGTGATGAGCACAGTGGAATTATGGTCCTACCGACAGACGCAAAACCTGGTAGTGATGTTTCCCTGCTTCTCGGTAAAGAAAAAGTCCTTGATGTCAAAGTTCTGGCGAACCGTCCTGATTGTATGAGCATCATCGGGCTTGCAAATGAAGTAGCCGTAGTCACAGATACGAAAAATAATATCCCACCCATTAAGATTATTGAAAAAGGTGAAGCTGAAAAATTCACGATAAAGGTAGAAGATTCAAAACTTTGTCCGAGATACATGGCTCGTGTTGTCAGAAATGTGAAAGTTT
Source organism: uncultured Candidatus Saccharibacteria bacterium (assembly GCA_964641375.1). Classification (GTDB taxonomy): domain Bacteria; phylum Patescibacteriota; class CPR2; order UBA1875; family CAIMLA01; genus CAZXMN01. The sequence goes on along the minus strand of CAZXMN010000004.1, from coordinate 16,831 downwards.
CTGAATCACCAAAATGGATGAAAGAGAGATTAACTGCTTGCGGTGTCCGTCCGATTAGTTTACTTGTCGACATTTCAAATTATGTCATGCTCGAATATGGCCAGCCATTACATTTTTTTGATCTAGATAAGCTCGCTGATAGAACTATTATTGTAAGAACGGCAAAAGCGGGGGAGACCATCACTACTTTAGATGGCGTACATCGTAAGCTTACGAAAGATAATTTAGTAATAGCAGATACAAAAGTACCAATCGCGATAGCCGGGGTAATGGGTGGGTCTACTACTGAGATTGATGAGCATACTCAAAACATTCTGATTGAGGCTGCTATTTTCGATAAGGCAAGCATCCGCAAAACTTCGAGGGCTCTTGGTCTCCGCTCTGAAGCTGTTTCTCGTTTTGAGAAGGGAATTGCCCCAATGTTGCCCGAAGTCGCTATTAACAGAGTTTCTGAGCTTCTTCACGACCTAGCAAAAGGTGAGGTCACGAAAACAAAGATAGATATTCATGACGAACTTCAGACTGTTAGGAAAATAGAGTTTTCAACTTATAAAATGAATAAATTTCTTGGTACTGAAATCTCAGAGAAGCAAACGAAATCAACTCTTTTGGCTTTAGGTTTCGGTCTTGATAGAAAAGGTGATAACTTAGTTGCGACCACTCCGTTTTGGCGGACTGACATTCTAGAGCCAGTTGACATTTATGAAGAGGTAATCCGAGTTGTTGGATATGACAAAGTTCCCTACACATTACCATTTGATGTTCACGCCATACCTAGTTCAAATAAAATTTGGCAACTTCTCAGTACGGTGAAACATAAATTATCCGACCTGGGTTTTACTGAAATTATGACCTATTCATTCACCGGTGAGAAAGAGCTTGTGGCAGTTGGGACAAACGTCCGTGTGGCGCCGGAGGTTTTGAATCCACTCGTGAAGGATCAGCAATACTTGAGACCAACTCTAGTCCCTGAAATGCTCGAAGCTATTCGAGACAATCAATTTAATACAGATAATCTATATTTCTATGAAATTGGGAAAACCTTTGAAAACACTACTCCCGGTAAGCTACCAAAAGAGACAACAATTCTAGAAATAGGCTTACTTGGTGGTGCTTCCTGGCCAATCGAATACAAGCAAGCCATTGGTTTCTATGATCTCAAAGGGGCGGTTTTGGCTCTACTTACAAGCCTTGGAATCGGTGAAGATGAAGTGGTTGTAAAGCCATCAGAACTTAGCTATGCGAAAAGAGGTATCAGTACCGATTTGTATCTTGCCGGCAAAAGAATAGCAAGTATTGGGGAAATTTTGGAAGAGGTACGTGATCGATTCGGGGTTAAGAAACCAGTCGTCGTCGCTAGTGTTAATCTGGACATCATAAGTTCACTTGAACTACCGACCAAGAAATTTGTCGAATTCAGTAAATACCAGAGGTTGACCCGTGATATTTCTGCGATTTTTCCAAATTCAGTCACTGTGTTTGAAATTAAACAGAAGCTATCTAGAGTGAATAATCTCATTACGGACATAACTTTAATTGATATATTCGAAGGAAAAACACTTGATGCACAAGGGCGCAGTCTGACCTTCAGATTTTCACTTCAAAGTAATGATCATACGCTAACAGAGTTTGAAGTCGATGAGGTTATCAAAATTTGTTCTGGTAAAATTGTTGAGCTTGGGGGGAAACTGAGGAGTGGCAAATAAACCACGTAATGTAGATAGCATTGTAAAGCCGAATGAGGTTATCGATGCAAAGCAAGTAGAGACTGGAGATGAGCCATTACTCTCTATTATTGAACCTGTGAAAAAATCAAAATCAAAAGAGAAAAAAGTTAAGGCCGAAAAAACTGTGAAAGCCCCACTCTTGAAACGACATCACAAGATTATAATGGCCTCCTGTGGTGTTTTGGCATTCCTACTTGTCCTTACTGGAATTATTGGTGGTGCTGCTTATGTTCATCAGGCAATGTATGAAAACAAGGTCTTCCCTGGTGTTGTTGTATGGGGTGAGAACGTTGGTGGTAAAAGTGTCACTGATGTTCAGAAAATAATTGCGGCTAAGGTAAAGACTTATTCTCTTACTATCAAGGGACCGGATCAAAATTATACTGCCACTGCAAACGATTTAGGTTTGAATTTCAATGCTGAAAGTATGGCCCTCAGTGCCTATTCGAGAGGTAGAAGCAGTTCTTTCCTTGAAAACTATTGGACCAGAGCTAGACTGCTGGCTACGGAAATATCTTGGAAGCCATGGCAGAAGTTTATTCGTGCAGATGACCTAGCAATTTCGCCAAGTTACGTGATTAGTGATGATACTTTTAATCAGTATGTAAATAAGGTTGTAGATAATATCAAAATTCAAGCACAAGATTCTGAGGTCAGTGTTGTGAGCGGTCAGGTACAACTGAAACCGGCTATTTACGGTCGCGACGTCAAGGCTGATGATCTCAAGAAAGAGGTTCGGGACTCACTGACAAATTTCAGTTCAAAAGACGTTGTGGTGGAAACTGTTTCTGTAAAGCCAGCGATAGTTGACGATACTGCGCAGGATACGATTATTCAAGCTCAAAGTGTGATGAAGAGGCCAGTAATCCTTACTTATAATGGTCAGGAGTATAGACCAAATCAAGAAACTGTGGCTTCTTGGATTTCTTTCGTCAAGAATCCAGGTGATACGAAATATACCCTTACTATCGATAAATCCAAAATGAGTAGTTATTTTGATTATTTAGGAACCCAGATTGATATAAGCCCAATTTCTAGGAAAGTTAGGGTTGAAAACGGCGTCAAAGAAACCGAGATTCAGGCTGGTGTCAATGGCACCATGGTTGATACAACCGCGCTCGGAAATGCCATCGCGGCACAGCTTCCGAACCAGGCTTCTGTTACGCTTACTATTCCGACCTATGTTGCTGTTTTCAAGACAGAATATGAGAATGTGGTTATCGCTGATTGGGATAAATACATTGATATTAATTTAACAACTCAGACTATGATCGCTTGTGAAAAAGGCGGTGTAAATTGTAAGCAATGGAGTATCACTTCTGGAGATAATAACCATCCAACTCCGACTGGGACAACTTTGATTCTTGGCAAAAGTGCTAACTTTTATATGACAGGCGGAACACCAGGCATTGACTATTATAAAGTCTGGGTAGATCACGCTACATGGTTCAGAGCCGGTGGTTACGCAATTCATGATGCACACTGGCGTAGCTCTTTCGGTGGTCAAGACTACCACTACGATGGATCACATGGCTGTATTAATGCACCTGATGATGCCGCGATATATATCTATAACTGGGCTGATGTTGGTACTCCAGTCGTAGTCCATTATTAAAGAAGGAGAAATATGGAACCAGGACAAAATGTAATAAATTCAGAAGTAGTGGACACAACAACGCCAGAGATTGTAAATGTTGCTGAGTTAATATCTGTTTCACCAGCCCCACAACCACAGGTTCAAAATATTGATGATCGGGCAGATCAGACAGTTGTTGTGCCAGATATTGCAGTTCCAGAAGTTATCCCAGCAGTTGAGGTAAAAGATCTTAGTGATTCAACTGTCGAAAATGTTGATCAGAATTGGACCAACAAAGTTCGCGAAGTGATCAAGGAAGACAAAGAGCAGCCATACAAAGAAGAAGAAGACTCAGAAAGGCTTCAAGAAGATTATATGAAACAGCGTTTCGATGTTGATGTCGATGCGCCAGTAAAGGAGAAATAATTGTCATTTTTCGCCTTTCTATTGTTTTTTATTTTTATTATTGCCATTTTATTAATAGCCTTTTTTGTATTTAAAAATACGAAGTACTGGAAAAAACAGATGGAACGCTCACTCAAGATGGTACCTCTGCTTATTACTATTCCCAGAGATGCTGGGTCCAAGGATTACCAGGCTCAAAACAGAGATAATCGGGATATGATGAGGGAGGTTGTTTCTGTTGTCGAATCTTTCTATTCAAATCTAAATGTTTTATATAATAAATATAAACTGGTTAAAAATCTCTTTGTTGGTTCACCTCATGTCGTTTTAGAAATAGTTGCTAAAGACAGAGAAATTTTCTTTTATATAGCCGTTCCTTTCGCTTTTCTCGATTTAGTTGAGAAAAGTCTGAGCGCTCAATATCCGGAGTGTAATATCGAGAGAGCAGAAGAACACAATATCTTTAATGCTAGTTGGGGAATTGAAAATGTTTCTGGCGGCGAACTCAGAGCATCGAATTCCTTCTTTTTTCCATTTAGAACATATCAAGAGCTAGACTCTGAACCGCTTGAAGCTTTAACGAGCTCACTGAGTAAACTCGAAGATGGCGAGGGAGCAGCAATACAAATATTAATCCGTCCAGCAAAAGGAAGCATTGTAAAGAAGGTTAATAATATTGCTAGAGAAATGCAAAACGGCAAGAAGAGAAGCCTTCTTGATTCTGCTATAAATGCTGCTCTTGTGAAAACTGAGAAGCCAACAGGTGGCGAGAGGTTAACTCCGATGGAAGAAGAAGCCGTGAAAGCAATCGAGAGGAAAGCTAGCAAACCTATCTTTGAAACGATGATTAGGGTTGTTGTGTCGGCTCAATCAAATATAAAGGCCGAAAACGTCGCCAGGCAGATAAGTTCTTCATTCAACCAATTTGGAAATCAGAATTTCAATAGTTTTACATTTAAGCCTGCTAGGAACTCTGAAGAACTTGTGACCGACTATGTTTTTAGGTTTTTTGTTCATAGAATTCTAAGTAGCAACACACTTTTTAGATTCCACCGCGGTTATAATATTTTCTTAAATACCGAGGAATTAGCATCGATATTTCATTTGCCAAACTTTTTAGTTACGACGCCCGGTATCCGTTGGTTGCCATCCAAGAAGGCTGCCCCACCAACATTTGTTCCTGATGAAGGTGTAGTGATCGGGCACAGTATTTACAGAGGGGAAGATAATGTTATCCGAATTTCAGAAAACGATCGCAGACGTCATCTCTATATCTTGGGGCAAACCGGTACAGGCAAGTCAACAAGTATGATTAATATGATCATTTCAGACATTAGAGAAGGCAAGGGTATTTGTTATATCGATCCCCATGGACAAGATCTCGAAGAGCATGTTTTACCATATATTCCAAAAGAACGAGCTGAAGACGTAATAATTTTTGATGCTTCTGATGTTCAGAGACCTTTGGGTCTTAACCTTTTTACAGCGAAGACACCAGAGCAAAAAGACTTTGTAATAAATGAAGCGATTTCGATGCTCTATCGACTTTATGATCCCGGACATACAGGTATAATGGGCCCACGTTTTGAACACTGGTTCCGTAATGCTGCTTTAGCACTTATGGCTGGGCCAACACCTGGCACATTTATCGAAGTGCCACGAATTTTCACTGATGACAAGTTCCTGGCCGAAAAGTTGCAATATGTGACCGATCCGGTTGTCCGAAATTTCTGGATTAATGAAATGGGTCAGACCAGTGATTATCACAAATCAGAAATGCTTGGCTGGTTTGTCGGTAAATTCGGTGCCTTTATGACAAACACTACTATGCGCAACATCCTTGGTCAAAGTCAGTCTTCTATAGATATCCGAAAGGCAATGGATGAAGGAAAGATTATCTTAGTTAAACTTGCAAAGGGTCAAATTGGCGAGATAAATATGCAGTTACTCGGCATGATCCTTGTGGCTCAGATTCAAATGGCGGCTATGGCCAGGGCTGATGTTCCAGAAAACGAAAGACGCGATTTCTATCTCTATGTTGACGAATTCCAAAATTTTGCTACAGATTCGTTCGCAGCAATTTTGTCAGAAGCCCGCAAATTTCGTCTTAATCTGATAGTAGCTAACCAGTTTATTGGACAACTGACCGATGAGATAAGGGATGCGGTCTTTGGTAATGTAGGGTCTCTAATGTGTTTTAGGGTTGGCAATGACGATGCCGAATATATGGCGAAACAATTTGCACCGCTTTTCAGTCAGCAAGATCTTATCAATATTGAAAACTATAACAGTATCACGAAGATTTTAATCGATAGTAAACCAACTAGACCATTCAGTCTCTCGGGATACAATTATCCCCCAGGGTCAAGCAAGGAAATTGGCGATGCAGTGAGACAACTTTCACGTTTGAAGTACGGTAGGCCGCGTGATATAGTAGATGCTGAGATTGAAGAAAGAATGAGCATAAAGTTTTGATGAAAACGGAGGGTAACAACTCAAGATCGACCTATGAGGAGGTCCAAAGAAAGTACCTCGAAGCTGGAAAAAAATACTCTAGCCTCCTTCGTAACGCTATGGAACTTGATCCAAACATCATCAAAATTGCTGAAGAGATAATGATTACTGGGGATAATATTTCAGTACATGACAACAAGTTGCTTACTCGTTTTTACAACGAGCTTCGTGAAGGCTCGAAAATCGATCAGAAATATTATGAACTCTTGGTGGAACTCAAAAAAGCTAAAAATAGTCTCGATATTGCTACGGATCATTTACTGACGAAAAGAGTTGGAAAAATACTTGCTAGTGCCGGTATTCCACCCAGAGAATCAAACCTAAGCGATTTTGCAAGAGTGGGTCATGTCAATAATCCGGATGTAAACTTGCTTGAAAAAATTAGCCTACCTGGAGTGTTATCAATTACACTTGCCGGTGAACTCGACGAATTTGTTACAAAAGGTGAGCTCAAGGTCTCTGCTGGAAAATTTATTCCAGAGACGAAAGAGGCAAGAGACTTTTTAAAGAATTTGGAGAAAGAAATCAGGAAGAGCGTTAATGACGCATATTTGCTCGGTATGAGTGAAATTAATAGTTTTTCAGGACCTAAAAGCATTATCGAGCTTGTAAAAATGGCTGCTGAAAGCGATCACCTTAGAGAAATTGAGAGACGCATTGACGCGGGAGATGTTCGTCTCGTGAATGGTGAAATTATAGCCGTGAATGAAAAAGGTAAACGATATTTGAAATTATTAGTTGAAGAACTGACAGGCAGTCTTACTAAGAAAATTGACTCAGAGCTGCTTGAGAAAAATGACATGACCGTAAATCAAGATGTTAGACTTAAACAGGCGAAGAGAGAAGTTGATTCTCTGAGGGAAGCCGTGAATAAACATAATCGCCTTACCAATTTTTCAGATGAGACGGTTTATAATGATTTGCTTGACAAGGTAAGAAAGCACCAGAATTTGGTTGAAAACAAACTTAGTCACTTGATGACTGAAGTAGAAACTATTTCCAGAGCTTTTCTTGATATAAAGAAACGCTTAATTAATTTATCAGCTAGCAACGAAATTGACGTTGATGGTTTGATTTCCCTGATGGTCGCCTCACGTCATTTGTCGAAATTTGAAACTACGTATGAGAGTGATTTAACTGATCTTGAACGTTTTCTTGGTATAAAAGACACCACTAGTCATAAGCAGTCTGGTCCAATCTCCTTGGATCAACTGTCTGAGTCTTGCAGGCAGAATAATTGTAATCACTTAGATGAGGCAAATACACTGGTGCGAGATTTGGTTTCTGAGAGAATGAAGAATCATAGACTTCTAGGCAACCAAATGGATAGACTTCTTACTGACTTTGTTTTGTCCCCAGCTGAAGTTGAATCATATCGCAATATTTTATGTACCGAACGGGGTATATGTGATCATATTAGTGATAAAAATTACATGGGCGGTAGTCTTTACCAAGGAATTGGTGATCTTTCATACCTGATTCAGGAACTAGTGGAACTGGAAGTGGAGAAACGTGAAAGGATTGCTGATTTTATTCACGAATTCGAACTAGCCCATAAGGAACTATGGCTTACAAATATCAAGAATGCGAATAGGGATTTTATCAGCAAAAACTTTCCAGATCTTTCAGAAGAGCTTCTGGCCCGTGCGAATGATAGTAATAACGTATCTGTTTCGTCTGTTCGAGATGAGATTAGGTGCGTCATTGAGAAATATCGAGGAGAACACAAAAATTCATCAGATGATTTTGCCAAGGAACTAAAAGCTGGTCTGGAGAAGCTTAAAACCGATGGTGATGTGGTTGGAGTTTCGACTAAATTAAAGAATGATTATAAGAAAATGTTGAATTCACATAGTAGGGCACTTTCCGCTCTCGAAACTGAGATCGAAATCATCGAACGAAGACTAACTGAGTTCGAAAAATCATCCCAAAATGACCTCGAAAAAGTACTTATAGACGACATTCGTCGAAACATCTAAATTAAGCATAACTCAGGCTTGCTTTTGTGCTCAAATAAGGGTAAAATATAAGTATAGTTTTCTTATTGTTGATTAATCAAAAAAAGGGTGAAAATGGCAGAAAAGAAAAGCACTTATGATGCTTCCTCAATCCAGGTTCTAGAAGGTCTTCAGGCTGTTAGAAAACGTCCGGGTATGTACATTGGCGGTACTGGGATCGCCGGGCTTCATCATCTGATATGGGAAGTTGTAGATAACTCTATTGACGAGGCAATGGCCGGATACTGTAAAAATATCGATGTTACCATTCATGCCGACGGATCCGTTTCGGTGGCTGATGATGGTCGTGGTATTCCTGTCGATAAGCAAAAGCAAACCGGTAAAAGTGCTCTAGAGACAGTTATGACAGTTCTTCATGCCGGCGGTAAATTCGGCGGTGAAGGTTATAAAGTATCCGGCGGTTTACATGGTGTCGGTGTTTCGGTTGTAAACGCCCTTTCGTCATATGTGAAGGCCGAGGTTAGGCTTAATGGCAAGGTTTATATTCAGGAATTTAAGGACGGTGGACATCCAATTAGTGGTCTGAAAACTGAAGGTACTTCTACCAAGACTGGTACTACAATTACTTTCGTACCCGACCCAGAGATATTTGAAGTTATCGATTTCAATTACAATACGGTTCTCGATCGCATCCGACAGCAGGCATACCTAACTAAGGGCGTGAAAATCAAACTGACCGACGAGAGGGAAGATAAGTGTTATGCTTTCTATTTCGAGGGTGGCATCAAATCCTATGTTGATCACCTAAATCGTTCCAAACAAGTTATCAATGAGCCGATTTTTTATGTTGATAAATCGACAGACAACGTGAATGTCGAGATTGCTGTTCAGTATATGGATGGCTTCAACGACAATGTGCAGACTTTTGCAAACAACATCCATACCCCAGAGGGCGGTACGCATCTTACGGGTTTTCGAACATCCCTTACTCGAGCACTAAACGATTATGCTAGAAGTCATAGTCTTCTCAAAGATAACGAAGGTAATCTGACAGGTGATGATGTACGAGAAGGACTTACTGCTGTGATTTCGGTAAAACTCCCCAATCCTCAATTTGAAGGTCAGACCAAAGCAAAACTTGGTAATCCTGAGGTTGCGAATATAGTTCAGACTGTGTTCACTGAGTATTTCTCTTATTATCTTGAAGAAAATCCGAATGAAGCAAAAAAGATTATCAATAAATGTTCTCTTTCTGCGCGCGCACGTATGGCCGCCAGAGCTGCTCGTGACACAGTTATCCGCAAAGGTGTTCTAGAGGGGATGACATTACCTGGTAAACTTGCTGATTGTTCTAGCAAAGACGCAAAAATTTCTGAAATCTATATTGTTGAGGGCGATTCGGCGGGCGGCTCTGCGAAACAGGGGCGCGATCGTCGTTTTCAGGCAATTTTACCTCTCAAGGGTAAAATTCTGAATGTGGAGCGCGCTCGTATGGACCGTATGCTTTCAAGTGACGAGATTAAAGCACTGATTATCGCACTTGGTACAGGAATTGGCGAACAATATGATGTTTCTAAACTGAGATATCACCGCATTATTATTATGACAGATGCTGACGTCGATGGTGCACATATTCGTACGTTACTTTTGACTCTGTTTTATAGGCATTTTCCGGAACTTATTGAGAACGGTAATGTTTATATTGCCCAGCCACCTCTCTACAAGATTCAAAAAGGTAAAGAAAAACTTTATGCTCACGATGATGCTGAAAAGGATGAAATCTTGGAGGAAATGGCCTCTAGAACAAAGAACAAGAAGACGACCGGCGAAGGTGATCTTCAATTCGAGGTAAAGAGCCTCGAGACTGATACAGCAGAAACAGAGGAAATCGAGGAGGTTGAGGAAATAGATGAGTCTCAGCAGATACCTGGTGAAGTGAAGATACCAGGTGTTAGCATTCAGCGTTATAAGGGTCTTGGTGAAATGAACCCGGAACAGCTCTGGGAAACTACAATGGATCCGGAGAATAGAATGCTCCTAAGGGTTACGGCCGATGACGCAGAAAAAGCCGATGAAGCGATTAGTATTCTGATGGGTGATGAGGTCGAGCCGCGCAAAAGATTTATTCAAACTCATGCCGCAAATGTTAAGAATCTGGATATTTAGGAGTTTATGATGGCAAAAGAAAAACTGTTAGACGAAAAATTGTTTGGTGAAGAGATTGGTTATGTGCGTGACCGTGATCTAAACACAGAAATGCGTGAAAGCTTTCTAGATTATGCGATGTCAGTTATCGTGGCACGTGCACTTCCTGATGTTCGTGACGGACTGAAGCCAGTTCACAGGCGTATTTTGTACGCCATGAACAACCTAGGAATTCGTTCAAATACTAAATATCGTAAATCAGCTATGGTCGTTGGTGAAGTCTTGGGTAAATATCATCCTCACGGCGATACAGCGGTTTATGATTCGATGGTTCGTATGGCACAAAGCTGGTCAATGCGTTATCCGATGATAGATGGACAGGGTAACTTTGGCTCAATGGACGGTGATGGCGCGGCTGCCATGCGTTATACAGAGGCTAGAATGGCTAAGGCTGCCGATGAAATGTTGTGTGATATTGACAAGGATACAGTTGATTTCATTCCAAACTATGATGGTTCACAAAAGGAGCCTATGGTGCTACCAGCTAAATTGCCTGCACTACTTTTAAATGGGCAACAGGGTATTGCTGTTGGTATGGCTACAAATATTCCACCACATAATCTCGGCGAGCTTGTGGACGGTATTATTGCCCTTATTGACAATCCCGATTCTACAGTCGAAGACCTTATGCAATATATAAAAGGTCCAGACTTCCCAACTGGGGCCCAAATCTATGATCCGGAGCAGATTTTGCAAGCTTACGCGACTGGTCGCGGTTCTATCATTATGAGGGCTGTAGCCGAGATTGAGGAAGCCAAGACTGGTGGTCAGAGAATCATCATCTCGGAAATACCTTACCAGGTTAACAAAGCAAACCTGATTACGAAGATTGCTGAGCTTGTAAAAGAAAAGAAAGTTGTCGGTATCTCGGACATTCGAGATGAATCGGACCGCAAAAGTTCTGTCCGAATCGTGGTAGAGCTTAAGCGAGACGCTTTTGCAAGTAAGATTCTAAATCAGCTATACAAATTGACGCCAATGCAGAGTTCATTTGGTGTCAATATGATTGCTCTCGTTGATGGTATCCAGCCACGTATTATGACTTTGAAAGGTATCCTCGAGGAGTTCATTAAACATAGACAGGTCGTGGTAACACGACGTGCTGAGTATGATTTGCGCAAGGCCAAGGATAGGGCTCATATCCTCGAAGGTCTTATTAAGGCACTTGATAATATTGATGAAGTTATTGCAACCATCAAGAAATCGGCAACACAAGATGAGGCTAGAACAAATCTGATGAAGAAATTCGGTCTTTCCGAGGCACAAGCAAATGCAATCCTGGCAATGCAGTTGCGTACTCTGGCCGGTCTTGAACGTAAAAAAATCGAGGACGAATATAGTGAGCTTATGAAATTGATCACATATCTCGAGGATCTTCTGGCCCACATCGAAAAAGTTATGAGTGTGATTAAGGAAGAACTTCTGGAGCTCAAAGATAAGTACGCTGATCCAAGGCGCACAAAACTTGTTGGACACTCACTGAGCAAATTCAACGAAGAAGATCTGATCCCGAATGAGGATGTTATCGTTACAATGACCGAGGGTGGCTACATCAAGAGGATTCTTAGTTCCACTTATCGTGCTCAAGGTCGTGGCGGTAAAGGTGTCTCAGGTACGGGACTCAAAGAGGAAGATGTGGTTTCTCAATTGCTTCACGCATCGAATCACGATAATATTCTCTTCTTTACCAATCAAGGTCGTGTTTTCTGTAATAAGGTCTATGAGCTACCTATGGCCTCACGTATTGCTAAGGGTTCACCTATAGTTAATGTAGTTCAACTAGCCCCAGAAGAGAATGTGACTGCTATACTCACACTCGACAAATTTGAGGGTGAGGGGAACCTGTTTATGGCAACAAAGCTTGGGACTGTTAAGAAGACACCTCTTTCGGCTTTCGCAAATATTAGAAAGACTGGCATTATTGCAATTGGTTTAGACAAGAGCGATGAACTCGGTTGGGTCAAGGCCACCAGTGGCAAAGATGACGTTATTATGTCAACGAAACAATCTATGGTAATGCTTTTCAACGAGAAAGACGTTCGTCCGATGGGCCGAGGAGCTCGTGGGGTTCGTGGTATCAGACTCAAAAAAGGCGACGCAGTTGTTGGAATGGATGTAGTTGCCCCCAAGAGTGAACTTCTAGTCGTCATGGAAAATGGCTATGGTAAGCGAACGGCCATTGAACAATTCACACCACATCATCGCGGTGGAGTCGGTATCAAGGGCGGAGTTGTGACTGCTAAGACAGGGAATTGTGTTGATGTTAGGGTTATTACTTCGACTGAAGACGATCTGATGATTATCTCAACAAGTGGACAAATAATTAGAGTTCCTCTCGGAAACGTCTCGAAGATTGGGCGTGCCACTCAGGGCGTTCGTATCATGAAACTTCCGGATGGCGATAAAGTTTCTTCAGTTGCTCTCGTGCACGAACCCGATGAGGAAAAGGAACAATTAGCTATAGAGACAGAGTAAGGAAAGAGGCCCCTACGGGCCTCTTTTTAATTCCCTGCAAGTGCTTTTGACAGGGGTGTATAATATATATAGCGGACGGTAGGTAACTAGAAAAACTCGACCAAACACTATTAAGCAGAATAAAACAGGGTAGCCTTTGACTCATAGCTGTCAATAACTAGCAAAACTAAAGCCTGGTCACTTTAGCAGCTGTGAGGACTCCATTTTGGAGAGGCAAAATTGTGAAACCAACCTGTGCAAACCATTTGTTATGTAAGCATTGGTCGGTTTTTTGGCCCCTAAAAATCGAGGTCGACAGCATGGTAATGAGATTCTAGGAACCATCCTAGAATCATCATACCAAGCTGAACTATATATAATCTTCACGAAAGGAGGTGAAAAAGACATGAAAGAATTACTTAAGAAAGTTGCAATTGCAGGTGCAGGCTCACTACTTATCGGTGGTTTTGCCTTTGCTGCAATCGGAAATGACCACACTGGATTTGATTCTGAAAACAAAGCTAGCGTAGAAGTCAGAAACGATGCAGACGTTTCGGTTCATAATGATACCAATCTTCATAACTCAGTAAATGGGGATGCCAAGACTGGTGACAATGAATCTAGCAAGAATACCGGTGACGGTATGGTTCAAAGCGGTGATGCTTCTTCTAGCATCAATGTTACGAACAACGCAAACGATAGTAAGCTCGCAATGGCTACTGATGATGACGATATGGGCCTTGATCTAAGCTCTGTCACTAACAGTACCACGGGAGCAAACTCAGACAACAGCGCATGGGTAAAGCTTGACAATTCATTGAAGGTTAAGACTACAAATGATGCTGATGTGAACAACTGCACAACATTGAAGGGCGATACTGGAAACAACAAATCTAGCTACAATACCGGTGACGGTAGTGTATCTACTGGCGATGTATCCCTTAACGTAACCTACGACAGCACTCTTAACACTAGTGATGTTTCTATTCACTAGGACAGGTGCCTGGCAGGATCTACAAAATGGTCCTGTCCGTCTTTATCAAATAGGGGGAATAGATGGTTAAAAGAAATAGAATAGCAGAAAAAATATTAGTGATACTGATGACCCTAATGCTGGTTATCTCGCCGCTTTTGGCTGTTCATGCTGATGGGCCAGTTATATCCGCGCCTTCTACACAGACAATAAATTATACCACCCCCTCAACAACACCTTCGGTTCCGGTTGCGCCAGTCGCGCCCACTGCACCGAACGCGCCTTCATCAGGCAAATATAACAGTAACCCCGGGGTTACCACAACTCCTACTTCTACAGATACAACTACCGTAACACCCACGCCCGATGCTACAGCGACCCCAGATCAGACTACTGCAAATGACACGGCTGGTAGTTCGAGCGATGTTTCACAGAGTGACGGGACAACTAGTGATAGTAATCAGCAAGGGAATTCAGACACAGGCAGCAGTAGCACTAATACAACAAACACTAATGTTGGTAACAATTCATCGTCCGGTTCTGGCACGAACATCGATAATCAAAATAACGCAAATGTAGGTAATACCGTTAACCTAGATGCTTCGAGCGGCAATAATAGCTCTAGTTACAACACCGGTAATGGTAGTGTAAGTAGCGGAGATGCGAATGTCGTTCTCTCTATATTGAACTTGATCAATACCGTCTTCATTGCCCCTACTGGAGGCCAGATAGGTTTATTTCTCGGCAACTTCCTTGGCAGTCTGATTGGCGATTACGTGGTTGATCCTGCAAGCGGCGAAGCATATTCCCTCACGGGCAGTAGATTGGATGTCGGCAATAGCGATACGGGTGCTGGTTCCCAGAATACTGCAATTGTAAACGCTGGCGATAATACAACAATTAATAACACAAATAATGGTGTTCTTGATAATAATATTAATCTTTCTGCAAACACCGGCAATAACCAAAGCAGCTACAATACCGGCAATGGACAGGTTACTAGCGGGAATGCAAATATCTCTCTAAATCTACTCAACTTCTTGAACAGTGTCTTTGTTGCAAGAGATTCAGGACTTGTCGGAATACTGAATGTTTTTGGTGATTTCATTGGTAATCTAGTTATACCAAAGTCTCTAGCCGGCTCTAGCGATTCATCGGGGCAACCCCTAAATGTTCAGGTCAGTAACAATACAACTGGTGCTGACTCTACAAACCAGGCAAATGTAAACGTAGATAACAGCACGAACATCAACAATGACAATACTAGTGACATTGGCAATGACGTTTCGATAACCGGTAGTACCGGAGATAATTCAGCCGGCTACAATACCGGTAACGGCAATGTTAGTAGCGGTGATGTTAATGAGAAGTTAGATGTTGACAATACAGCCAACCAAAGTTTTGTAGGCGATACCTTTTTCTATGCCATAATCAATGTTCTTGGTAATTGGGATGGTGTCAACGAGCTGAGCTCCTTATTCAACACGATCGTCCTGCCCAACCCGAATGGGGGTGAAACTATCCTAGTGACGAATGCGAATACCGGGGCGAACTCAGAAAATAAGGCAAGTGTAGATGTAATGAATAATACTGACATTAACAACACGAACAATTTCCAGATTAATAATAATGTCGATATTAACGCAAATACTGGTGGAAATAGTTCAAGTTATAATACTGGTAATGGTAGCGTGACAAGCGGCAATGTGAACGTTCTGGCTAACATACTCAATCTGTCCAACATAAGCGTCGTTGCCAACAAATTCGCATTCTTTGTAATCAATATTTTCGGCGATTGGAAAGGCGATATCTCTGACACGGCAAGCAATAAAATGGATAGCTTGGCTGCGGGAGAGACAACTACCACTACCACTGTTTCAAGCGGCAATAAAACTCTTAGTACTACGACGAGTAATGTAACCGGTAGGACTCTATTCTCAAGTGCAGTTTCTGGCACTAATATTTTAACACCGATATTTGTTGGCGACGTACTTTCTGCAACTGCACCAAAAATTGCCGCTGATACAGTAGCCGCTGATACGACAACTCCGTTCACAGAGTTTCTTCAGATTAATGTTTGGAACATTTTGATTGCCTTAGGAGTTTTAATGTTGGTTTCTTCACTTATCTTGTATCTTAGACAACGCAGACTAGAGGAAGAAGGCCTCCTATGACAAACAAGAACTTAAGACAGATAGTTGTTGACGATGGCGATTTTAGTTCGTTGAACCGTGTTATTGATCAATCCGGACTCGCAGATTTCCTTGCGGATGATGGACCATATACTGTTTTTGCACCCACGGATGAAGCTTTTGGAAATATTTCAGAGGAGAAAATTAAAGAACTTTTCGGCGACAACGAGGCTTTGGCAAATATCGTTAATCATCATATTGTTGCTGGGGAATTCAGTGCTGCTGATTTGGGTGACCTCGACATTGTAGAAACAATTGATGGAGCCATTCTTGATGTTGCAAAAAAGGATGGAACAATAACTATAGATCGGGCAGAAATAATTAGACCCGATGTTGAAGCATCAAATGGAGTAATTCACGCCATAGACAGAGTACTCCAACCGTAAAATTGATACCCTCCGCACAAGACTCCGGCATCCGCCGGAGTCTTTTATATTATCGTTGACAATCATTTCTGGGTTGTTATAATTGGTCGTACGATGTCTTTTGGAAACAAGGGACAAGACATAAACACAAAAGTTCACAAACACACAAATGCAGACTACAATCAAAGGGAGTGATTGCTTCGACCTATGGGTGCGCACGCTGTAATGGAACTCGGTTGTTCACAAGTGCCTATGGGAAATAGCAAGTGGTGAAACCGGTCACATTTCCTCGAGGTTTTTTATTGAGAAAATAATCAACTTGGAGGGAGGGTGATCGGTTTTTGATTTGTCAATTTTCCCACCGGTCAGGACTCCTTAAACTAGAAAATAATAAGTAATTCCGAAACACAGGAGGTAACGGAAATGTTAAAAAATCTAAAGAAAAAATTCGCCAAAGTGGCT
>CAZXMN010000003.1:0-60325 GCA_964641375.1 uncultured Candidatus Saccharibacteria bacterium | reverse complement strand
TAACAAGTTGAGGTATTAAAGCTTGCTCGTTTATAGGAAGCTGCTTACATTCCCGATGTGAATACTTTGAGCAAAGATAGTAAATATACATAGTCTTTTTGCCGGACTTTCTGAGAGTCTTGAACTTCCGTTCACCAATAATAAATGAGCCACACTCACCACATCTCATAGTTCCGCTATGTAAAAAACGAAAAGACCCGGTACCCCCAAAGGGGCACCGGGTCCCAGTGCTACCGACGTCCTTCGTGTCGCCGGTTTCTAGTCGTTGTCGTTGTCGGAGTCGCAACCGCTGTCGCAGTTGGGGCTGTCACACTCGCAACTGGACGCCATCGAATCGACGGACGCGCCATTCACGATGCCGAGAAGCTCCATCCCGTTTCCTCCTTCCTGTTCCCAGACAAGCGGGGTAGACACATTACCGAGGTGCGGCCTTCAGTGAGCTATACAAAACTCACTATCCTCTTTGAAACCAGGCCCTTCAACACCGCGAGAACTTGATCGGGGTCAAAGCCAGAATAGCGACTTGCTTCGGCTAGAGTCATACCGGACATCTGCAGCTTCATGAGCAGGTCGCCTGCCTCCGGACCGACTATGGCGAAGGAAGCCCGACCCTTGACGACATAGCCGAATCCTTCCTTGCGGAAGCGTACGGAAGCGTCAATACCGAAGCGAGTCTCATCAGCTACTGCGAACTCGACAGATACCTCGCTTGCTTGGGGAATCACACTCGACTCTCCAAGTGCATATGGATCCATCCCAGCGATGTCTCCCGCATGCTCAGCTTCACAACGACAACCACCAGAACATTGGCTGAAGTAGTTACAGTTGAGACACTGCTCCGGAAGCAGATCTCCACTCCTCCACTCTAGCATTCGAGAGAAGATTACGTCGAGATCTTCCGTGAAGACATTGCCGTAGGTACGGTTCGAGTGAGAGCACGGCCGTACCAGACCGTCAGCCCCAATCGCGCTCGAGAAAATTGCTGCCGAGCACTTATGCCGAGTGAACCTCTTGTACTTCTCGACATTTCCGAAGAAACAGAGCGGGTAGCACTCTAGGATATCAACCGGCATCCCCGTCTCTTCGTTGAGTCGGAGTAGATCATCGAGAGATTGTCGGACTTGATCGCGTGTCGGCTGAACCTTCGAGTAGTCGTTGCACCCAAGCGGCGGTGACGCCTTTGTGGCTGAGAATGACCTGGCACCTAGGGAGTGTGCAAACAGTCCAGTCTCATACACTTGACCAGCGTTTGCTTGAGCCACAACCATGTTCGCCGAGAACGGAACCCCGTACTGCTTAAGAAGTTCAACTCCCCGCACGGTTCTGCGAAAAGCACCGCTTCTTCCCATCATCGCGTCATGGACCGACTCCTGGAAAGATGCGATTGAGGTCAGAACCGTGAACTTACCCGCCTCCACCATCTTAACCAACGTCTCTTCAGTCAGAGTCGTCAGATTAGTGTTGATGGAGCATGAAATGTTCAGTTCTGAGCACAAGCGAATCCCTTCCACAACCAGAGAAGGTCGTAGACCAGGTTCCCCACCAGTGATAATGGTGGAGAAGACGCCTGCCCGACCGAGCGCTGCGAATGTAGTTCGCAGTTGCTCAACGGACATTGTGGTATCGGGATCGTCGTCTTGCCGCTGATAGTTGTAGCAGTGCGGACAGTTGTTTGAGCACTCCGTTGTTAGCTCAATCTGGGCACTAATAGGAGCCCTTAGCTGACGGTACAGCATCGGTAATCACCCTTTCAAGGTGCGAACTAGTTTGTGTATACAGAACCCCCCACATGATGTGGGGAGCGGACTAGCTTGGCGGCCTAGCTTGGCGGCATTATATTACTTTCCTAATACTTAGTCAATACAGGCACCCACAAGAGGGCTTATGACATCTTGGATTTAGTGTCTCGTTTGTCTCGTTCTGTGCTTAAAAAGGCCTTGGCGCGCGCCGCTTCGCCAAAGTACGCATGATGGAACTAAACAGTTCCAATAATTCAATGAAGGCCAGTTAATCTGGTCGACTTACAAAGACTAGCAAGCCGATCGGCTTGCTAGTTTGTTTAGGAAGGAATTTAAATGCATTTGTCACGTCTCATTGTTAATAACTACAGGTCGATAAAAAGTCTGGATTTAGAATTCAAAAAGGGCTAAAAAATATAGCAGCCTATTGCTATATTTTTTAGCCCTTTTTGAACTTAAAATCACAAAAAATTACTACACCTATACTTATATATAATATATGTGCATTGGATCTTAGAAAAACGTGAAAACTTAAACCAAGGGATATCAAACAAAGAAAAACTAGAAACGAAACTAAAGAACAGCACTCTTTGTGGTAAACTGTATTCATGAAAACTGTAATTATTTATCAATCATTTCACCACATGAATACTGAAAAAGTAGTCAAGGCTGTTGCCGAGGTCCTTAACTGTGAGATAGTTCCACTCGCAAAGGCCAAGACTGAAATGCTCGCCGACTATGACGTGATAGGTTTTGCCAGTGGAGTTTATTTTGCGAAGCCACACGTAGGTTTCGAAAGACTATTTACCAATAATGAGAAAAGGTGTTTTATCATCGCCACAAGCGGTGGACCTGACGCTTTTTACAATAAATTCCATAACAATTTTAGAAAAACTTTCACAGATGCCGGGTTTGAAATAATCGATTTTTTCGAGTGCCTTGGTTTTGACACTTATCCTCCAATTTCAAAGCCCTTTGGAGGCTTTGCAAAAGGACATCCTAACGAAAAAGACCTTGAGAGAGCTAAAACTTGGGCAAAAAATCTAATTAATAAAATTGTTTAATCATAATTATGAAATACGTCGCATTTATCAGGGGCGTTGGTCCTGAAAATCCCAACATGCACGGAGATAAACTTACGCAATTCTTTGAAGAATTGGGATTTAGCAATGTTCAGACGGTAATCTCCAGCGTGATTAACCCAGAGATTAAAAGGACACCACAAATAATGAGGCAACTAGAAAAAGAATACGGCAAAGAAATTACCATGCGGATATGGAAAACAATTGGGAAAATAATCACACATATAAATAAGTTCTAGGACTGTTGTCTGAACCCAACAACGTTGCCGTCAGCATCCTTGACCTGAGCGACTAGCAAGCCGCCGCCGACTTCATGTGCATCTTGCACTAGCTCGGCACCAGCTGTGAGCATTTCTTGGATGCTTGCCTTGATATCTTCTACATCAACATATGCAATAGGGCCGACTTGTGCTTGTGAATCTAACCCAATCTCCAAGTCACCAGCTTTGTAGCCCACATAGTATTCGCTATCCACGTAGGGCTCGATTCCGAGAAACTTGGTGTAAAAAACCTTGGCTTTTTCGTAATCCTTCACCGGATAGACTAAAAGTTTAATAGATTCTGCCATTTTATTCTTCTTCCTATTTTTTTGCTTGATTGTAAATAATTGCCTCACGAACTAGATTCTTGAGCGCTGTTTCGTTGATTTCGTCGCCCTCGAAAATATCGATAGTTCGCCATTGCTTACCGCCAAAGCCAGCATTAAAGATTTTGTCGGGGTCTTCGAGCGCTGCACCGTCTCTAAAAACAATTTGAACCTTGTTCTTGAAAATATTTCCGACACAAATAATCCCGCTCTTTTCCCATACCGGTGAACCCATCCATTTCCACTGCTCGAGAATCTCAGAATCAGCCTCCAGAATGATCTTGCGAACCTTCGCAAGCATCTTACCGCGCCAGTCAGGATGAAGAGCAATCAATTTGTCAATTTCCGTACATGCATTTGCTTCTGTCTCGCCTTTTGCCATCTGTTTCTCCATATTTTAGTTCTATATATAATTATATACCCTTAGGGATATGCCTACTTTGTGCTAGAATCTAGTCAGATTGGAAATATTATGGTTATAGATATCGAACTAACGTTAAATAGATTCGGCTTTGGAAAAATCGCTGAGAATAAATTCCAGTTTTTCTTCCTTCGATTTTCCAAATGGAAGATTCCTAACAAATTTTCCATTTCCTTCGAAATTAACTGGCGAACTAAGTAAGGGAGTCATGGAAGAATCAGAAGATCAAGCATATCATCAGCTGGCGTACTACACGCTAGCGCACCCGAACCCTTCCTTCATCCACCAGAACATTGTCGATGCCTATGCGGCTCAAAATGCCAACGAAGATACAAAGCCAATAAAGATAGTCTTCGCTTTGGTTGGGCTATACCTATGTCTAGAAAAAGGTTATACCGGTAGACAGACTCAACTAGCCCACATGGAGCTTGCAATGAAGCGAAAAACTTGGCCAAAAATAGTTCTGCCCGAGTATCGTGGAGACATAAGCGCTAGAGATGTACTGTTGGCTCAACCGGGGCCAGAAAGAGACGCTGCCATATTCACCTGGTGTCAGTCTGTCTGGGACGCGTACAAAAATGTTCACCAGAAGATAGCAGATCTAGTAAAAATGGAATTAAAGGTCTAAAAAATACCTGCAATAAGGTATTTTTTGTTATATCATTTGTTTGATAAGTGATTGTCCGCTGGGAGGCGGCTTTCACTTTATATAAAGAAAGATTCTCCTAGAATAACTTCCAATAAAAAATAGCTACCTGATGAGATGCCTCTCCAGCCAAAAATGAGGCAGAAGTTCTCGCAGTTCAACCACCTCGTTTTCCAGAATGACCTGCGTTGCTAAATTTGCAAAATTTATTTGTGCTATTAACTCACGACATCTGCCACAAGGTGGTACTATGCCTCTTTCCTCGTTAACAGCAACTATTTTCATGATTCTATTCTCATTCGCTGTGACCATAGCAGCAATGGCTGAATGTTCAGCACAAAAACCAATGCCGCAGGAACAATCGATACTCTTTCCTTTGTAGATTCGACCACTTTCAGAAACCAGAGCCGAACCAACCCCACCAATTTTTGCGGCAGGAGTCGGTAAACTTTCGGACGAGACGGATTTTGCAATCTCAACCAATTCTTGATTTGTCATTTTGTTCTCCAAAATTTCTATTTCAGTTTTTGCGGTCTATATATTTTATCATATAGGGTGCTTCCAAAGGCGAAAGTTTGTTTGAAGATACAATGGCTATGTCAGACAAAAAAAGCATGTCGTTATCAGCGACATGCTAAGACCACCTGCTTTTTAGGTTTAGATCCCAGATGACGTGAACATGGAAATCAAGATGCCGTAGAAAGCGTAAACAAATGTTAGCATCAAGAAAACAATTGAGAGTGTCAGGCCGGCAACTGCGAACCAGCGGCCTTTCTTAGCCTGGAGCCCGAGAATATTGAAAACGAGGCCGGTTATGGCCACAACTAGACCCGCTAGAGGATAAAGCCAAGCTACTGCACTGGCCAAACCAAGACCGAACCCGATTTTACCCCAAAGTAATGAGCGATCTTTTCTTTCGGCATCATTCTTAGTCTTAGTCTTATTCTTTCTATTCTGAAAAAATGCTTTTAATTTCCCCTTGGATGCTTCGATTACTGAGACGTCTGATTCTTTTGGCATGAAAACTCCTTTTTATATAGTCATACTATTATACAACAATTAAAACTTTTTCGTATTTTTTATTCGGTACCTTTGAGTAAAATACCAATGAATATGAGGACAAAACCTATAAGAAACAAGAAATTAATCAAGATGTACGAAGGAACATTTGTGCCAAAATCCTGAAAAGATGCGCCAATGGAACCGATCAAGAAACCAGAACCGAGATAGAGTGATTTTGTAAGTTTGAACTTACTCTTTACGTACTCCAAAAGGAAAATAACAGAAGTTGGCAGCCATATACCGAGAAGTATGACCGCGAGACCAAGCCCGAGCCAAAGTGGTGACTGCCAATGAATAATTTGTAGTTTATCAATATACGGAAAGTTCGGGTGAAAGAGATTATAAATGGCAAGGTATAAACTTAAAGCACCAATGATTATCGATCCCCAAATTCTCTCGGGCCTTTTGGGAACTAACTTATAGAGTAGTATCTGGATTGCAAAAATTGATGCAATATAGGCAAAGAACCTACCAAAATAATCGGCCCAGAACAAGAATACCGGTTGATTTGTCTTTATGGAATATGTTATTAGAATCGCATAAGCAATGAAATTGAGGCATGAAAAGCCGGCGACAAAGACAAAATACAACATAAACGGGTTATACTTTTTCAAAAGGGACCTTAATAACTTGTAGGTGAAAAACCCTGTAACTAGTCCGTCTAAAATATAAACAAAAAGTGTAATCATAACTTATCCTTACCTCATTTATAACTTGCTTTTGGACAAGCTGCAAGATTATAATTATCTAGAATAAGGAGAAGAATATGAGTAAGGTACTGATTATCGAAGGTGATGAAGACACGCGTTACCTCTACCAAATGGCTCTCAGGTTTCAAAGTTTTGAAAGCATTGCTGCCAGCACCGCAAAACAAGGGTTGGAAACTATCCAAAAGTCTGTCCCGGATCTAGTTTTACTAGATGTTCGAGTACCAGATCTAGACGAATCGCATTTTATCGAGAATCTGAAGAAAATTACTACCAAAAACATGCCCGTCATTATTCTCACAGATTTGAGAGATGGTGCCGCAGAGAAGAAGGCTGCCGTTTATGGGGCTTGTGAGTATCTAGACAAAAACAAGTCTATCGGAGAAATTATTTCAGAAGTACGTAAGGTTATACAGAAATAAGAATGGCGAAGGTAGAAGATAACTACGTAGCAGCTGATAGCGCATCAAGTGCCAGGAAATCTTTGGGAACCATCGGTGGCATCACGATTTTGTCAACCTTGGTTGCGACAGGACTTTCTTTTTTCGGTAGTAGCACAAGTTCAATATTAATAATTATTACTACTGCGATTACTACAATCGTTGCAGTGACAATTTTCTATTTT
The DNA here is from genome assembly GCA_964641375.1 of uncultured Candidatus Saccharibacteria bacterium. Lineage (GTDB taxonomy): Bacteria > Patescibacteriota > CPR2 > UBA1875 > CAIMLA01 > CAZXMN01. The sequence goes on along the minus strand of CAZXMN010000003.1, from coordinate 53,457 downwards.
ATACCAACATTTTCTGAAAATGTTGTACTTGCACCAGTACCAGATCTCATATTTGTTACCTCCGTACTAGTCATGGCCATTAACCTTAGAAGTCAGTCCAGTTTTCTGCTGCTATTTCTCATCGTGATATTGGCCATATCGGCCTTTTCCAAAGAACTATGGGCTTATTCAATAACTTTTTTGGCGTCGGTAGTGTCTCTACTGACTGTTTATGCCATTAACGATAACTGGAGAGTTGCTAGCTTGCAGGATATTGTAATCCAAGGTATTGAGCTTGCTACTTTCGGTGTGTTATTTGGAATACTTGCCATCGATACACACAGACTCAAACGTAAAGAACTCCTCGAATCAGAGAAAACAAAGGAGCTGATGGCCCAAAAACGTGATATTTACCTAATGATTGACAATTTGAGCGAGGGCATCATTGCTGTTGACCAAGACAGAAACATTACACTGATGAATAAGTGCGTTACCGAAATTCTTGGTTTGGAGAAACGACTTGAACACTACGTCGGAAAAAATATTGATGATGTTTTTATCTCAGTTTCAGAAGAAGGCAAAACCTCAGTTGTAGAAAGTTCGATCATGAAAAATAGTCCTGAAATACGGAATGATCTCAAGATTATCCGAAATGATCTAACCGTAAAATTGCATACTGAATCTAGGCCGATTATAGATGATCACAATAAACCGGTAGGTGCCATTGTTCTTTTCCGCGACATTACCGCACAGTCTGAACTAGAGGAACAGAGATCCGAGTTCTTAGCTATTGCCTCCCATGAGCTGAGAACTCCCCTCACAGTAATTGAAGGTTACTTATATTATCTGATGTCGGACAAGGCATTAAAATACGACAAGAAAACCTCTGAATATATCGAAAAAACTTACAGTGCTGCCGAAGATCTGATTCATCTAAGTAATGACATTCTTGCCGTGGTCAAATCCGACGAAGGTCATCTCGTTGTAAATCTGGAAAAAACTGACATCAAAAAAATAATTCTCGATACTCAAGTGAAATTCAAGGATAAGGCCAAGAAACAGGGAATTAAGATTTTAGTAGAAGTTCCTGACAATCTGCCTCTCCTCATGACAGACCAGCAGAAGATTACAGAAGTATTAACTAACTTAACTGAAAACGCCTTGAAGTTTACCGATAAAGGCTCCTTAACCTTGCGGGCAGAGCTCCACGACAAACAAGAAATTATCACTAGTGTGATAGATACCGGAATCGGTATCTCAAAGCCTGACCAGGGACACATTTTCAAGAAATTTTATAGAACAGAAGATTGGCAGACTAGAAAAACAGGCGGAACGGGTCTGGGACTTTATATTGCCAAGACTTATTTGACTAGATTAGGCGGAAAAATTGGAGTCAAGAGTACAAAGGGCTCTGGTAGTACATTCTGGTTCAGCCTTCCTCTCAGCAAGTCTGGCAAGAATGAGAAAAAACAAGACGTCCAGCTCCATGAATTCATAAATAATATATAATACTGGGTAAAGGAGAACAGCAATGTCAAAAATAATGATTATCGACGACGATCCACGTGTCAGGGACGTCTATCAATCAACACTGTCAGCGCTCGGCTTCGATGTAACTGCGGAACCGGATGGAGAAAAAGCACTAGAAAACATCAGAATCAATAAAGTGAAACCTGACCTTATCCTGTTAGACATGATGATGCCAAAGATTTTCGGAATGGATATCCTCGACATCATCAAAGCGACACCTGAAGCGTCTGCAATAAAGATTATTGTTCTATCTGCACTATCGGACAAAGAGACCATCGAGAAAGCCAAACAATTCGGTGCAGCCGATTTCATCACGAAATCAGAGACAACAATGCCTGAGGTGGTTGAAAGAATCAAAAAAGTTCTTGAAGGTTAGTCTCCCATTCGGAGAATTAGCACTTTCGTGATATGATGTGTCTATGGAAGACACTAATATAGAAAAAATGAATATCTTTATTCGAGAATATAATTTGCTTTTTAACGTTCCGGCCAGCAAGGCGAATGAGCTTAGCTGTCAAAGATACAAGATCGAGCATCCTAATGAATTTAAGACCTCGGATTGGTCGATCGATAAGCATCGTAAGAGATTTATGGACTGGATGTCCAAACAAAGTTCTGATAAGTAGAAGTTTCATGGAAACTGTGACAAAATTCCGAAAAACTAATTATTTGTTTGCGAAATAGTTCTCAATACCTGTAACTAATGCCGCTGCTTCATCATCAAGTCTAGTCGAACCATCTTGATCAATTTGAGCTTTTTCGTCATCACTTGAAACAAAGAATGCCTCCGAGAGAGCTGCTGGCATATTTGACTTCACCAGCGCATTGTCTTCTAAAGTTGATAGTCCGTCATTCGGAACCCCGAGTTTTGAAGAAGTAGCATCCAGAATAGCTTGCGCTAGAGCTTGATCCTCTGGCTTGTAGTAAAGAGCCGTGGCATAATCAGTCGTATTGTCATCAAAACCATTGTGATGAATGGATAACATGATATCGGCTGATTGTGAATTACAATAATCAGCCCTGGCAGTATTATCAAGGGTTTGGTCATTACTTGTACGAGTCATAACAACCTTATAACCGGCAATTTCTAGAAGAGCTTTTGTTTTATTGGCGACTATCAGGTTAATGTCTCTCTCAACTACGTCCCCATTCACATCACCGGGATCAGCATCTGTCCCATGCCCAGGGTCCAAGCAAACAGTCTTCTCGGTACTCACAACGCTCGCTGTTGACTCTGAAGTGCTAGTAGTACTACTTGTGCCATCTGGCTTTGAAAAAGCCTGTGCTTGAGCCCATTCATACATACAGAAGATACCTATAACAACGACCATGACTGTTCCAATGGCAAATGGCACTATATTGACCTTCTTTTGATGAAATCGTTTTTGTCTCACAGAGAGTATGTTAATTTCTTATTCTGAGAAACAACTGAGGCGTGACACTAATTTTCCCAAGTTTTATCAGCTGACTCTCAGTTTTCAAAATTACACTATTACACAACAAAGGAGAAAAATGGGAAACAAGAATAAAAACATTGCAGTCGCATGCCTAGTGCTGATAGTTGCCGCTGGCGCTTTTTTTGCAGGGACTATTTATCAAAAAAATCAAAAACCTGGAAGTACACAAGTTTCTGACAGTTCAACTACTGGGTTTAATCGTGGGGGTGGCCAAGGTTTCACGCCCGGTTCTGGTTCAAGTTTCCGTGGCGGCGGTACTAGTGGGACTATAGCTTCAATCTCTGGTAGCACCATAACCGTTACAGCCACCGATGGCAGCACCAAAACGATTACACTTGGCGATAGCACCACCATTACAAAAAGCCAGACAATGGCCGCAAGCGATCTCGCTGCCGGTCAAACAGTCACGGTAATGGGAACAACAAATTCGGACGGAAGCGTAACTGCAAGAAATATTACAATTCGGTAAATGCCACAAATTTGGTATTATTAAATAATGCAAAGAAAGACAATCATCGATAAGCTTTCCAATTTTGCCAAAATACTGAAAGATTTCCTAAGAGCGAATGCTCTAGTTTTCATTTTTGCAACTATTTTACTCGTAAAAATGCTTTTCTTCAGCGCCACGAACGATCTTTGGCCCTGGACCAGTCAGCTCCTTTCCTTTCTACTTTACAATATCTCTACAATCTCCATCTTTCTCATACCAGCATTTTTCATAAAGAAACATAAATTTCGTTATTTGCTTATCATAGATATTCTTATTACATTCATCCTAGCCTTCGACACTGTCTACCTCAGGTTTTTCGACACCCTCCCGGTCGTTAGTATAATCAATTCCGCAGGAGTACTAACCAGTAACGAAGGAAAATGGATTTCATTACTGGTTGCCCCGACCGACTTTTTCTTAATTGCTGATTTTATTATCATCATAATTCTTTATCAGTTCAAAAAATTCAAGGAATTCTTCAAATACCAAAGTATAAATGACCATCTAAGACTGGCCTTTATTTTTGCACTACTTCCGTTAATATTGATAGCCACTTTACTTATCTATGATTCACAGGGAAAATTACCTTACCTCTACACTCAGATTTCCGAAAATAAGGTTGTCGCTAGAGACATTGGTGTGATTGGTGCTCACATAATGGATATTTCGCGTAACTTTGCCGTTGCCTTTGATAAATTAACTCCAGCAGAGAAAAGTGCTGCTTTCTCCACAATTCGAGCAAATACCACCACACTTACACCCAATTCTCTGACCGGTGTTGCAAAGGGGAAACGAATTATTATGATTCAAGTGGAATCACTCGATAACTTTGTCATTGGTGAAAAGGTTAACGGTCAGGAAGTGACACCGAACCTTAATAAACTGATGAGTAGTAGCAATTATTTTGCTGACGACTACTTTACGCTTGGAGCCGGTGGTACATCTGATGCCGATTTCAGTGTGAATACCTCAATCCCTCCCCTCGTGGATGCTTCAGCTTTTGTAGAATACGGCAAAGATAGTTTTACTAGCTTAGAAAAAGAGTTAAAAACAATCGGATATGCAACAGACGCTTATCATGCAAATAGCCGTGGATACTGGAATCGTGACACAGTTTTCCGTTCTTTGGGATTCGATAATTTTTTTGCCGAAGATAATTACAAAAAAGGTGAAACAATAAACATGGGACTTTCTGACAAGGATTTTCTCGACCAATCGATAGCCAAGATTCAGTCCCAACCGCTATTATCTTTCAACTACCTAATTACGCTCTCTAGCCACTTCTCTTTCGAAATCCCGGACAAAGATAAAGGACTGAATCTACAGACAGGCAAGTACACGACTCTCACCGCGAATTACTTACAAGCAATTCACTATACTGATGGTGCCCTGGGTGACTTTATTCAAAAACTTAAAGATACTGGTATGTATGACGACAGTCTAATTGTACTTTACGGCGATCACACGGCAAAATATGATGCCTTTACGGATGATAGCGGCAATCGAGTCGATCTAAATTCGACAGCTGGGAAAAGAATTCCTCTTTTTATCAAACTTCCTGAACAAACTGTGGGTGCAAAATACCAAACACCTTCCTCACACTTAGACATTATGCCAACCATCCTTAATCTTGTTGGAGCACATCCAACTTCACCGATGTTTGGTAAAGATTTGTTTGGAAAAGCTACTACCTTCTTCTTTACTTCTACGTCCGAGAATGACTTCGAACAGATTATTTCCGGAAGCCTTAAATACCTAAATAATGGTGCTAACTTGACTTGTTATAAATATACAAAAGGAAAATCAGCGGTTGTGGATTTATCAACCTGCAACCCAATACTTAACAAACGTAATCAGATCCAAGATGCGGTTGATCTGCTTATCAAACACAATCTCTTCAAAGAATATTTAGCTAGCAAATAAAAAAGAGCCCTAGACTGGGCTCTTTTTTAAACTGATTATTTTGCGTCTTTGATATAGATTGTTTTCTTTGCTGACTTCACAGCATCTGCGAGCCACGTATCAAAGTCTTTAGTCTTTATCAGAATCTGTGAGGCGCGAATTTGGTCATCTTTGATATCAGTAACTTTGATGATACTGTAGCCATAAACTGTTTTTACGAGTCCACTTACCTCTCCGACCTTTAGAGAGAAAGCTACATTGTCGAATTCCGGCACATTCTTGCCTTTACCAAAGTATCCCATATCACCACCGTTAGAGGCGCTGGTATCCTGGCTATATTGTTTGGCGAGTGTTGCGAAGTCACCGCCTGCCTTGACCTTGGTCAAAACATCATTAGCTAGTTTCTGAGCGTCTGCATTGACAGTAGGGTCGTTTGCAAACGTATCGGCGACCTTCTGTCTGAGCAGCCTAGACTTGTAGATTTCGTCCTTAAATTCGCTAGGTGTTAGACCATAATATTGTTTCAAAACACTAGAAAAGCTCGTATCACCACCATTACTCTTTACTAGGCTAGCGAATTGATCATTGAGTTCTTTGTCTGAAACCACGACCTTTAAGTTAGCAGCCTCAGCACTAACCAAAGTATCCTCAACTAAATTATTCATTGTATCTTTACGGACTTGTGCCAAGACTTTCTTGCCATCAGCAGTTTTGAAATCGACTTTTTTGAACTCTTGCTGATATTTTTCCACAATATCTAATTGTTCAAGATATGTGTGATAGAAAATAACGCGTCCATTTACGAAGCCCGCTGGATAAGGAACAACCTTGCTAACCCCGGTAGTGAAGCCATCTTCCCAATTGAATGCATAAATGCCAATACCCATCACAAAAACAAAAATCAGTAAAAGTCCAACTAGTGAACCGATGATTAATTTTGGATTTTTGAAATTCAATTTACGTGGTTTATTGCCTGAGGTTTTTTTCGCTCTTTTGAAGACTTTGAGAAAATTACTAGTAGCTTTCTTGAGATCAAAAGCCATGACACCTCTCCTTTATGCTTACTAATATATAGTACTTTTATTTACAGTAGTTGGCAACATTATTTTTGGGTGGTTTTTCGTTTTGTGGCATCCACTAGGGCTTTCAACATTTCTAGAATTTCACTGGGATCAGAAAGATTAGTAAGCTCGATTGTGCTGGGTCCTTTCACAGTAACTGTACCGTACTGGAAAAGTGTAGCGAAAACACCGCTAATACGATAGGTGATGTCGGTGACATCGTGGTAATCTATCTCGCTAAATTCACGGGTAAATAGTCCCTTTTTTGAGACGGAAACGAGACGCATGTTCGTGATAATATAGAGGTCATAGAACCAAATCAAGAAATGATAAAAAGCATAAATTAGAGCTATAAACAGTAAAACAGCAGAAATAATTAAGACTACAAAGTATTTATATAGAAATATTGCTCCCAGAATGGCAATAATTACCATAAGTAAAAATCTGAGAGTTTCTTTACGATAAGTTAGAATGCTCTTTCTGAGATTCAGAAGGACTTTTTCACCCCCTATTGGTGTAATAACGTTACTCATAATCTCATTATACAATTAACGGAAATCAATTAACAGGAGGGATAATCTGTGCTAAAATAGGCAGCGTCAACAAGCCCTTGTAGCTCAATGGATAGAGCGATTCCGTCCTAAGGAAGAGGTTGGGGGTTCGACTCCCTCCAAGGGCGCCACGATATACACAATTCGTCACATAGAAAAAGGCCTCACAGAAGGGGTCTTTTTGTGTTCGACTATATTCACGATTTTGCCAAACAAGGATGACCAAGAGAGTAAAATACATGAGTATGCTTGCATAAAGCCTTTTTATTGGTGTTCAAATCAACCCAGCCTGGTCAAATTAGACATGTGTCTACCCAAGCATCAAAACATACCTCTAATCGTATCATTGCGATACGATTATCGTTTCCAGACTGCAGGATTAAGAATTACACCGTGAATATTGTGAAGATATGGAATAGATTCACGGTATATTGACAATATTGCGTGAGTAATATATAATAGATATGTTATGACTATATCCAAAGACATTAGAGAAAAAATAAACAGCCTGAAGCGAGAGTATGATTCCTTAAAAAAAGGTAAGGAATCTCTTTTAGAGACCATATTTGAAACCGAAATTCCCGAATCAGTCTATAATTCAAATGCGATTGAGAACTCCACCCTTACAATAGCCGAAACGGAAAAGATCCTGATGGAGATGGAGGTTTCTAGAGAGGTTTCGGTAAGAGAAGTCTTTGAAGCAAAAAACCTGGCTAGAGTATTTGAATTTGTTAAGGCTAAGTCCGTCAGGGACGGCTTAGACGAAGAATTCATTCTACTACTCCATCGGATGTTAATCAGTAATATCAACGATAGCATCGCGGGTAGATTCAGAAAAGAAGGTGAATATGTAAGAGTTGGAATGCACATCGCACCCGCTCCCGAACATGTACCCTTAATGGTCGATTCTGCCCTACTTACATATTCCAGTAACCATGCTGAGTATTTCTTGGAAAAGATAGCTAAATTTCATCTAGAATTCGAGCACATTCACCCCTTTAACGACGGAAACGGTAGAATTGGTCGGGTCATTATAAATTACCAGCTAATGGAGCTGGGATTCCCTCCAATTATTATTCGTGATAAAGAAAAAATGATTTATTATAAATCATTTCAAGAATATAAAGATGACAAAAAGACGATTGAGATGGAAAGAGTCCTTTATCTAGCCCTGATTGAATCTTTCCACAAAAGAATAACTTACCTAAAGGGTGAAAAGATTATCCGGTTGTCTGAACATGCGAAGAAAACCAGTGAAACCTTGAATAGTTTACTGAATAAAGCTAAAAGGCAAACCGTTCCTGCTTTCAGGGAAAAAGGCGTCTGGAAAATCGGTGAATGAGGGCATAAAATCTTTGATTAAAGACATGTATTTTGGTATAATCTCCCGGTCTCCATTAATACAAGGGGCTCGGAAACATTTATCTATCCGCTAGGCATCTTTTAGCAAAATGAACTTTTTTAAAGGCTTCCGATGGAAATCAAAATATGTTAAAATTGACTCATGACAATAAAAGTTATAGAAAAACCAATTAAAATCTCGGATGTTCAAGAAATCGCTAATCACCAATTTGGCGACATGGTCAAGTTTGTGGTTGATGTGGAAAAAGAAATTTTGGCAATTGGCGGCGACCTTCAAGCAGACGAGGAGGCCATTTTAATTGAAAAAGGTTCAGATCAAAATAATCTGTGGGGGATTAACTATTATCTCGGAAGAGATCCCGCGGAGACAATCGAATTTGATTCAATGATTAATATTAGACCTTCTCAAAATAACCGCTCAAGAGAGGTTGAAAATCCCAAGAATAGGGAGAAGATCATGGCGATTGTTAAGAAACTGGTGATATAGGTGCAACATTCAGCCCTAGAAAACGGGGGATGGTCTAAGCTTTCTCTAAATGAACAGATGGGGAATATTGGCACTGAAGTTGGCCGCATTATTCGTGCTAAAAAACAGAATGACCAGGTAGCAATGAACAATGCTTTGGATAGAGCGCTAGAGCTTTTTGACCTGACTATGAGTGATGGACGAAGAAAACATCAACTCAGAGAAATTGCCCGAACCCGAGAAGTCTTAATTGATTCATTGGCCGAACGTAAAGAATACCATTCCGATTTGACCTCAATTGACAAATACCTCATGCACTTTGCGGTCGCCTCTCGCCTGAGTCGTTAGGCAACGGTTGGCCAAAATATGCTTATCTTTCTCGTTACAAAAGACTTAAGATAAATCTTACAAAACTGAATTTTTTACGATATCTTGGCTCGTTAGTAACGCAGCGCCTGTTTTCAATCGGTTTACTCACTCTATCCGATATCTTTTCGTTGTTTATTCTATTAAATCCGGGGGTTTTTATAGTGCAAATCAACTCTTTAACAAGTCGATCAACCTCCACTTTCTGTTTTATCAGATTATTTGCAGTGGATGAACTTATATACTCAAGTTTTTTTGCAAATTCATTAAAATACTCTAGCTTTCCTAAAGAAGCTGCAGCAATGTTATAAAATCGAATCTGATCTCTCCTGCCGCTCCTTAAGGAACCTTCTACAACATTACTAGGGACTGAAAGTGCCGCCTTCCTTATCTGACTGGTAAGTCCCATAATCTCTTCTTCCGGAAAATCTCTTGTCACTTTATAGATTTCAAGTGCCAGTCGATCTGCCGTCTGGACAATTAAGTTATAACGATTATTTTCTAACATATTGCTTACTCTTAATTATCTAAAATTATCGAATCATTTATCTGACAAAACAAGTATACAAAACAAATAAAAAAGATGTTATGATGTCTCCTGATCCCTTTAGACATTTTCATCATATGCTCTCATTAGCCTGTCAAGCCAGGTCAAAAGGTGTTCGATGGAAAGTGACCCAAGGGGCGCCAAAAAGCAAGAAAAAAAGCAGCCAGATGGCTGCCTTTTTTTAATACATCGCTTTGTGATCAGGTCTATCCCAGTCAAATATTTCCTCTTCAGAAAACCAATGAGATATCTCATGCGCAGCTTCTTCCGGTGTTTCAGATGCATGCACAATATTTTTGATTGCCCTTTTCTCAACGTTTGCTGAAGACGGTGAATCAGAAGAGTAATCACCTCTGATTGTACCTAATTCTGCTTTGAAAGGTAGCGTATTGCCGGCTATTTTACGAACCATGTCTATCGCATGGAGACCTTCAACAACCATTGGTACTACTGGTGACTCAGTCATATAGTCCATAAGCCACTGCCTAACCTGAATACCAGCCTCTTTTTGGTCAGTTGTTCCCATCACTTCCATTGGATCAATTCCTTGTTCAGCGAAACTCTTGAAACCCTTTTCACCAAGTCTTGTAATCCACGCATCGTCTGTAGGGTAATGCTGACTTATATGTTCGAGTGTTGGTTTGACCATTTTGATTGCGACAACCTTTAGTCCTCGCTGTTCAAAGCGACGAATAACCTCACCTATCAAACCTCTTTGCACCCCATCGGGCTTCACCATTACGAATGTTCTCTCGACTTTCATGATTTCTCCTCTATTTAAGCCCTAATATTTTAGCAAACTCTGCCTCATCTTTGAAGGGTCCGATGAGGGCCAAGCATATTTTCTTGTCATTAAACAACTTATTTGCGAGGACAACGACTTCTTCGGTGGTTACGGCTTCAATCTCAGAAAGACGTTGTTCGAGTGTTTTCTGCTGTTCGCCGTACAGTTCGGTAATAGCATTTACCTCACTACGTTTCTCACTATCCTCATAACTTAAAGTAATCATACCGGAAATGTAATCTTTGGTCTTTTGAATCTCTTCTTCTGGTATCTCAGTGAGAACACTTTTGTAAACATCACGAATTATTCGGATGGCTTCCAGGGCTTTCTCATTATTTACACCAGCAAAGGTCACCAAGATACCAGCATCATCCATATTATCACTATAAGTATTGACATAATATGCGAGCCCACGCTCTTCACGAACTTCACTAAACATACGGGAACTCATATTGCCACCAAGTAAAATTGATAATACTTGCGCAGTTACTCTGTCTTTGTTATGAACGTCTACGCCTGGGAAGCCGATAGCCAGATGCGTCTGTTGAGTCTCTTTGTAGGTAATATTGATCTGCTTTCTGGTTTCAAGAATAGAAGTTAAGTACTTATTTTTTCCTTCCAACATGGCAGAAAAAGACTTTTCTAAAGTTTCTTCTAAATCAGAAGGCACAAATCCAGAGACGGCGATAACTGCATTACCTGAACGATAATATTTCTCTCTATAGTCTATGATTTCTTTGGCGTGAATACCTGAGAGAGAGGCTTCTGTTCCTAGCGTATCTTGAGAAATTTGTTTGTTTTCATAAATCGACTCTTCAAAAAGGTCATAAACCCTTCGTCTTGGATCATCTTCTGACATATGAACTTCTTCGACGATTGTACCACGTTCTTTGTCGACTTCTTCATCAAGAATGATTGGGCTAAGTGTCATTTCGGATATAATACTTATTGCCTTAGGAAGGATTTTTCTGGATCCTTTTATAAAATAGCCGGTATATTCTTTCGAGGTAAAGGCGTTATAGAGAGCACCAAGCCCGTCTAGTTCCTTGGCGAGTAGTGCCGCATTCGGATAGCTAGGTGTTCCCTTGAAAGCCATATGCTCCAGAAAATGTGAAATACCCCAAATATTGGGAGTCTCGTTCCTTGAACCGGTTTTGAACATCACAAGTATCGTGAATGATGCAGCATCCGAAATCGGGTCCTCAATGACCTTAATCCCATTTGTAAGTTCATATTCTCGCATTAGAAAATTGCCTTTGCTGATAATGTTAGTAATAATACTATACCACCAGCGACTGCGGTACCGAGAAACATTAGCGGAAGTGACTTCCTCGGTGGGATGTCAAAGACAAATGCGGCCAGAGCCGCGCTCCAAGCTCCGGCTAGCGGAATCGGCAGGGCTGCAATAATGAAAACAGACGATTCCTTGAGCGCTTCAATCTTCTTGGAATTCTTGTCACGAGCATACTGGAATAATTTTGAGAAAAACCACTCAAAAAACTTGATATATTTACGTAAGAAATCTGAAACTGGTCCAAGCAGATAAACGATTACTATGGTTGGGGCAAAGCTACCAATTACGCAGAGTAGATACGCTTGCCAGATTTGTAAATGGAAGCCGAGAATGGCTACCGGCAAAGCTCCACGTAGCTCAATTATTGGCGTAGCAGCAAGTAGAAAAACTTCAATGTATTTCAGTAACAAATTACCTCCTCGCTAGGTAAACTGCGACTATCAGTGCAGCAAGTGCGAAGCGGTAATAAACAAAAATGCTAAAACTATGCTTCTGTAAATACTTCAAGAGGAAGCTAATGGCGATAATCGAAGTAATTACGGTTACAATGATCGCTATCCAAAAGGTCGGAAGCGTCAGCATGCCAGATTCTATATCCTTAAGCTTCACGAGAGCAGCACCAGCAATGATAGGTGCCGACATGAGAAAGGAAAAACGAGCTGCATCTTCACGCTTTAACCCGGCAAAAAGACCGGTAGTCATAGTGATGCCGGATCTTGAAATACCCGGGATGATTGCAGCAGCTTGAGAGACACCGAGCAAGATTGAATCCTTAATCTTTACATCTTTTATAGTTCTCTTGCCTGCATCATGATGATCAGCAAACCAGAGAACGGCTCCAAAGGCTGCCAAAGTAAAGGCAATCAGAAGCGGATTACGAAGAGCATTTTCGGCATATTTGTCCAGAAGGATACCGAAAGTCGCTCCCGGGATGCTAGCAATTAACAGGTAACCAAGGAATTTTTGCTCGAATGTTGTAACCTTTCGATCCCGTACGAGTTTGAAAAAGTTTTGTATCAGGCTCCACCATTCACGCCAGAAAAAACCAAGAATAGCGACAAGCGAGCCGACATGGAGGGCAACATCGAATGCAAGACCAGGATCAGGAAAATGAAAAAGCCATGGATAAAGAATTAGATGAGCCGAACTAGAGATCGGCAACATTTCCGTGAATCCCTGAATTATTCCTAGCCAAATAGCCTGTATAATATTCATGTTTTTATATTTTAACATTTACTTCTCCCCATTGCGAGAAGTCTTTTTGCGTCGTACAATATAAATCATGGACCTAGAAACACTTATTAATGAGTTCCTCGAATATTGTGAGATTGAGCGTGGCCACAGTGAACTTACCATTCGAAACTATGAACACTACCTCACTCGGTTTTTGGAATTTACCAGAAACGAGAAACGGAAAGAAAACGTCAAGGTCTCTGATATTACCCAGGAACTCACCCGTAAGTACAGACTTTATCTAAATAGAATCGATACCAATGCCGGCGAAACCCTGAAGAAGATTACTCAAAACTATCACATCATAGCTCTTCGGGCCTTTCTGAAATATCTCGCCCGCCGCGACATCCCTTGTCTCGCTGCAGAAAAACTGGAGCTTGCTGACGCCACCAGAAAATCATTCACCTTTCTGGAAATCACTGAAGTGGAAGAACTTCTCGGAGCGCCAGAAAAAAATCCGAACAAAGACAGCGGGATCACTCTCCGTGATAAAGCAATCCTTGAAACTCTGTTTTCCACCGGCCTTCGTGTTAGCGAACTAACCGGCCTAGATATAGACAGCATCAATATGGAACGGGGTGAGTTCATGGTACGTGGTAAGGGTGATAAAGAGAGGCTTGTCTTCCTCTCCGACGGTGCGAAGGACGCCATTTCTGACTATCTGAAGACCCGCAAAGACGATTTTAAACCACTCTTCATCCATTATGGCGGACTAGGCGAAGATTATGAAGATGGTGAGTTTATGCGTTTAACACCAAGAAGTGTCCAACGAATCATCAAGAAATACGCGAAACTCGCAGGAATAGTAAAGGATGTGACTCCACACGTACTCAGGCATTCATTTGCCACCGATCTACTAATAAATGGGGCGGACATCCGCAGCGTACAGGACATGTTGGGACACTCTTCTATCACAACCACGCAAATCTATACTCACATTACGAATAAACAACTACGAGAAGTACATAAGGCATTTCATTCAGATAAGTAAAGATTTGTATTTAGAACACTAGGATAATTTGACCGTTAGCCCCATTACCTCCCATATCACCATAGGCGTCATCTCCGCCGCCACCCCCACCTGGGGCGCTAGCATCAGAATAATTTGAGCCATCAGAACCAGATCCTCCTGAGTAAGTTCCTGTTCCACCAGCACCACCAGAGCCACCAGCATCGCCACCAGCATAGCCACGCCCACCTGCTCCGCCAGAGCCTGCTCCTCCACCACCACCACCGCCCCAGTCATCTGAAGTATCGGCGTAACCACCATTACCACCTGAATAGGCACCAGCGCTAGGAATACAGCCAGAAGCCTGCCCACCGGCTGCTCCACCACTATCACCAGCATAACCGCCACCCCTTGCAAGAACCGTAGAAGCATTGACAAACCAGGTATCACCTCCAGCATTCCCAGTACTGGCCATCCCAACTGAATAATTATAAGTATTACCGGGAACAACAGACATTACTGACTTTGTGAAAGCACCACCTCCTCCCCCGCCTTGGTCATAACCGTGATTACCTTCATTGGAACCACCAGCCCCCCAGGCATAAACAGTGACCGATGTAACGCCTGCGGGTGCGGTCCAACTACCAGAGCCAGAAGTGAGAATAACGGGACTTGTTCCGCTTCCCCCACCACCCGAAGGTGTACCAGCAACAAGACTCAGATCATCAAAGTAATAAGTTCCTAGCTGATTATAATCGAACCAAATACCGAGCATTGGCATACTACGTCCAGAAACCGGCGGGAATGTTGTAGTAGTGAAATCAATCTCGGCACTATGCCAAGCACCGTCTGCTGTTACTGGGAAACCGCCAAGTATAGTCGCAACATTTACCATAGTACTATCACCAAGCCTAAAGTTTGCCGAACCAGTAGTACCAACTGCGGCTTTATATCTAAATGTTAATTGATAATTTGTGTTCGATGACATTTTGCTTGTCATATCCTGACCGATGGCACTCCAATTTGTTCCTGCAGTATGAGTAATGCTAATATAATTGTTTCCTGACTCATTTCCCAGCTGCCAACTAGGGCCACTGAAGTTAACCACACTCCAACTCGTGAAACCGTTCGAAAAGTCGCCGTTGGTTATAAGATTGGACTGTGAACCGGTCGTGAAACTGGCCCCAACGGTTATATCAGAATTTATTGTGAATGTACAAGGCTGACTGTCGGTTCCGCTACAAGTTCCACCGGACCAGCTGCCAAACGAATAGCCGGTATCAGCGACGGCCGTTAGGGTTACTGCGGCGCCCTTGACGAAATTATTTTGGCAAGAATTGCCCCCTGTTCCACAATTAATATAGTTGTCAGCCGTGCTCACAGTACCACCGACAATTGGATTAGAAATTGTCAGAATTTGTCTAGGCGTGGATACTCCGATGCCAACTCCTATGAAGTTATCCATATAGATGCCACCACTTGTAAAGACTGGCTTAGTGAAATTGTCAGAGCTTGTCGGTGTATACAAACTAACGGCTGGTGAGAAAACCAGGCTGTCATTACCTGAAAGATCTAATGCAGGGGCTGCGGATACATCATAAACATTCGTTTTGGCACACTTCGGATTCATATTTGAGTCCTTTGTTGTAAATGTATATTTCAAATAAGCATCATATTCATAATCAACTTTGATGTTATAAGAATAAGGAGTATTCGAAAAAGTGTTCAAAGGCGCATTAAAAGATGAGATTGTATCAGCTACAGGAGTTGGCACATTTGTTCCTGTTGAATTAATGTGCTCGTACAAGACTACGTTTACACTTTGGCTAAATACCGTAAGACCGATATTAATATAACCGTTCGAATTTTGTATCCTTATATAGTTGGTTGAACCCGATGTAGGGGCCCAGTAGTCAAATGATAGAGAAAAGCTCTTATCTGCTACAAGTTGTTTATTATTCTGACCATTGATGGCATCATTTAAGTCACTATTTGGTGTGACTTCTGTAGGAGCTGCCATTGTATAATCAATTTTTCTGCTTATCGTACCAACTGTCCCTGTTGATTCTATAAGAGATTTCGGACTTGGCCAATATTTTACAGAATAACTGGCGTTATTACCTGCCAGCAAACCGTTAAAATCATATGACACATCATCGGTATTCCCGTTTGTCTTGCGCCAATTTTCGATGCCATTTACAAATTGCGTTCTGGCTAAATCGACACCAGTTTGGGCTGCAGAGTATGCCCTCAACGAATCCGTAGAGTTTAATGACATTCTAGATTCTTTGACGATAGCTGTTGCTACAGTCGTAGAAACAATAAGCAAAATCGTTATGAGTATTAACGACCATATGAGTGCAAATCCTTTTGTAATTGTCTGCTTCATCAGTAAGATTCCCCTATAACCACCCCTGTTTCCAGATAAAGACTGTCACTGTAGTCACTTTTTGTCTGGCTACCAGTGCTACTATTCAAAATAACATCTAAATATGGAATATTATCCACAAAAGTCCTTTTGAAAGTGCTGCCGTTGCTCCCACCAACAATCAGCTTTACATCGCTACTAGCTCCTCCAAGAAGATTTTGTCCAAGCGTTTTAGATCTTGTACTGAAACTATTCGAACAATCTGCTAATCCCGAACATTCCAGATAATAAAGGTTACTTAAACCCGCTGAGTTAGGTGCCTCAATGATAAATTGGGCTCCTGTTTCGATCGATTGTCCGTCCGTTGGGTTATTTGTTAGAATAAGTCTTTGTTCTCCTCCTGCTACAACTATATTTACATCGCTTGCTTGTCTAGAAAGCCTTGAGATCATATCCAGAGACACTCTTAATTTCTCTTGAGAGTTTCTCATCCTTACGCTCAATGATTTTGCGTTAGTAAGTGCAATAAAGGAGCCAACAACCAAACCCATCAAAGTCATAAATACCGCTGATGCGACAAGTATCTCAATCAATGTGATGCCCTTTTTACTCACTTGGTGCCACCAATTGTGTTAGGTTGTAAGTACTCTGGTTTGTTGCCCCTTTATCTTTCCATGACATCGCCACTTTCACTTCATAAAAACCCGATGCATCGAAAGAGTAGGTGTAGCCCTGTGTCACGCCGCTGGCCGGAAGTTCGACGGAGGTAGTTGTGACAGCAATAGTATATTTGCCCGCTGGTGTTGGTGTAAAAGAAA
Source organism: uncultured Candidatus Saccharibacteria bacterium (assembly GCA_964641375.1). Lineage (GTDB taxonomy): Bacteria > Patescibacteriota > CPR2 > UBA1875 > CAIMLA01 > CAZXMN01. The sequence goes on along the minus strand of CAZXMN010000003.1, from coordinate 36,300 downwards.
GAGGAATTGTTGAGGCCCCGCCATAGACTGGGCAAGAAGTCTTAATTTGAATTATAGCTTCGGTCATAGCTCTTTGTGCAATAGCGGCAACTTCGGTTTTTGTCCTAGAAACGGTCACGAGATTTAATGATTGGATAATAAGAGTCGCAGTCGCTACAAAAACGAGCATCATGACCAACATCGCCACCATAACTTCCACAAGACTTTGGCCCTTCTTTATTCCCTTATTGATATGAAATATCGCCATTGCTATTCACCGTTATTGTTACTGTATTACTTTTATAAGTTAAAAGAATTGTCACGGAACCAGGATTCGAAGGGCTATATGTTGTTTGGCTAGAACAGCTGGGGTCAAAGTACCAATCATTAGCAGGTCTTTTTGTTGCATCTGCACTCCCGTCTATCCAAGCACAACCAGATTGTTGAGTACGAGTAAAATCAAAGGTTGTCGCCAGATAGTCTCTCGCAAAAGGTGATGTAAAAACTGCTGAAAAAGTATTATTGGCCGAGTTTCCTCCGATAGTTACTACCGGGGGATTAGAACCGGCTGGTAAGCTCCCCTTATCTTGATCTGGAATAATAGTACTCTGTTGCTCATTAAGTACACTACCATCAGAGTTTAATGGGACAATGCTATAGTTTCCGGTTGAGTCCATCTTGAATTCCCATGCCTTTGTAGTAGAACCGCTAGGAAGATTCGGATCCATGGTAATGGCCTCTGAGCGATTTTGGGCAGTACGGACAAGGGAAACAATTTGTTCCACTGATTGGTTGAGCCTCTGGTAATTGCTATTTGCCAGTAATGCTCCAACCGAAATCAAACTTAAAATAGAGATGATACCAAGTACGACCATCATTTCGATTAATGTGAACCCATGTTTTACCTTTGGGACCAAGACACCCCCGCATATTATCCTAAGAATATTCTAGCATAAAGATTGACAATTTGCTGCCCAAAAATGAGCGCGAAGATGAGTCCCGCCATCAAGTATGGGCCAAATGGAATTTCTGAGTTCATTTTCTTTTTCTTACTACCGTAAACCAAAATCAGTCCTATTATACTACCCACAATAAAACCAAAGTAATATGCCGGCAAGATAAGTGGAAAGCCAAGAGCAAGTCCCATCAAAGCTGCCAGTTCATACTCTCCCTCACCCATCCAGCGCCCTTTGGAAAAAAAATAGATGGAATAAAATATTAACCCAGGGATAAATGCAGAAAGAACAAAAGGAGATATGTAGTTTACCATTGGTTGCCATGATAATACGCCGCCGTAATTTATTGTTATCATAATAATCGCAGCCAAAATTCCGGTGTATACCCATCTTGATAGAATGTATGTAGTCTTGTAGTCATGGAGGCCGACAAGAATAGCCACAAAGGCTATGAATATTAGTAGGAGCAAAACAAACACAGACCTCAAGTCGATAGGCAGCCCGAAACGCCAAAATAATCCTAAGAACGAAAGCCCTGTTACAAGTTCAATAATAGGGTATTGAATCGATATCTTTTTACCACAATATCTACATTTTCCCTTTAGATAAACAAAACTAATAAGCGGAAATAGATCTAACCAAGATAATTGATGTTTGCATTTGGGGCAAAAAGAACGACCACCAATTGATTTTTTTTCTTCAATGCGATATTCGAGAGCATTAATAAAGCTGCCAAAAACGAGGCCCGAAATAAATATCAAAATGGAGATTTCTAATAGCATGTGCCCTTATTATATTTGATTTTAGAAACAATAAAAAGTCTCTTGAGTTGCATCTATCTGAATGTAGAGTAAATAACACTACTCCCCGCACAACCACTTGCAGTACTTGGCAAAGTGATTGTTGGTGCAGCAGTATTATTATTCGCACATGCGGCAAAACCATAGTTTGAGCCCGAATTTCCAGAAAGATAAGTAAAGTTCGCTGTCGTAACGCTAGAAATTGTGGTACTAAGATCCTTGTCTGTGACTAAGGCCGTCATTAGAGCTACCACGTCAGCAGATGTTGGATAGATATTGGCATGTTTACTTGCATAGGTCTCGAGTGCAGTCTCAATAGTCTTGGCTTGACCCATCCTCTGTGTATTTACAGATTGAGTCCTAGCTCCAGTAATGGCTGCAACCATTAATGCAGCCAAGACTGCAATAATTGCCATTACGACAACTAATTCAATAAGTGTAAAACCCTGTTTGTTTTGTGTCATTATTCCCTCCAAGAACTATCTTCATTATATTCCCTATGTTAAACAAGTCAATAAAACACTGTTTAAAAGCCATAAGATAGTAATACAAATACCCATTTGAAATTTAAAAGGCCCCTCAGGGCCTTTTAAATGATATCTTACTATATTATCTGAATGTAGAGTAAATAACACTACTCCCCGTACAACCACCTGCAGTACTTGGCAAAGTGATTGTTGGTGCAGCAGTATTATTATTCGCACATGCGGCAAAACCATAGTTTGAGCCCGAATTTCCAGAAAGATAAGTAAAGTTCGCTGTCGTAACGCTAGAAATTGTGGTACTAAGATCCTTGTCTGTGACTAAGGCCGTCATTAGAGCTACCACGTCAGCAGATGTTGGATAGATATTGGCATGTTTACTTGCATAGGTCTCGAGTGCAGTCTCAATAGTCTTGGCTTGACCCATCCTCTGTGTATTTACAGATTGAGTCCTAGCTCCAGTAATGGCTGCAACCATTAATGCAGCCAAGACTGCAATAATTGCCATTACGACAACTAATTCAATAAGTGTAAAACCCTGTTTGTTTTGTGTCATTATTCCCTCTCCTTTTACTTATCTCAAGTATAAACTTACAGTTATTGAAGTCAAGACTTATTTGATATATTGTCCGATGCTATAAATAGGCAACATTATGGCTACCAGGATTATTGCTACAAACACACCCATAACAACTATCAAAACTGGCTCTATAATACTAGATAAACTTTTTACAAAATTATCAACTTCCTCGTCAAAATAATTAGCTAGGTTTGTCAGCATAGTATCGAGCTCACCAGTTTCTTCGCCGACTTTAATCATCTGCGGTACCATTGCGTCAAATAGATGATCATGATTGACATAAGCCGATAAGGCTACGCCAGTTTTCACTTTTTCACTAGCAGCTTTTATCGAATTTTCATAAACCTTATTACCCATTGCCCGAGAGGAAATTGCTAAAGCATCGACTAAAGACACGCCCGAACCCACCAGTCCTGCTAGTGTATGGGTCAGTCTAGAAGTATAGACTTTGATAAGGAATCCCCCAATAACTGGTATTTTTATAACAAGTCTGTCCTTCAAAAAACGACCATCCGGAGTACGAACATACCAATAGATAGCACCAACAATCGCGGCAATTATAGCTACGAGCATTAGGCCGTAATGATTAATAGCATTACTAGTACCTATAACAATCCTAGTTACCAATGGTAACTTTGCATTAAAACTATCAAACAACCCCTGCATTTGTGGCATTACATACACAGACATCAGTATCACAACCCCAATAACAACCGCCAGTACAAATCCCGGATAGATAAAGGCACTTCTCATTTTTCTAGAAATTTGATAATCACTTTCTGTAGTATCTGCAAGCCTCATCAGGACTTTATCTAGGGAACCACTGGTCTCCCCAGCTGCTATTAAAGTTATATCGACTTGGGAGAAAGTCCCAGGAAAACGATTAAGTGAAGCCGAGAGAGATGAACCACCTTCAATATCTCTGCCCACTTGAACCAAGATATTTTTCAAATTTTCATTTGAAACTTGATCCTTGATCATATTAATAGCCTGAGCAATAGGCAAACCAGCCGTGATTGTGGTAGCTAGCTGACGAACAAAAACCACTTTCTGTTTCACTGGTACGTTTTTCAAGAAATTGAATGAATGTGATTCTCTAGTCGTTACTAGAATTGGAAAGAGATCCTTCGAAGTTAGAACCTTAGCCGCAGCGGATTCGTTCTCCGCTTCGACTACACCTGTTTGAATGTCCCCATCTTTTGTTTTCGCTTTATAGTTGTATTCTATCATCTTGTTTTATCCATGTAGTAATCTCGAAAATTCCTCGGTATCAATACAATAACCCTTGGCCTCGTCCTCAGTGATGCGACCGGTTTTCACCAACTGAACCAAGGCTTTGTCCATTTGAATCATGCCCTGATCAGCGCCAGTCTGAATGACAGCATCAAGTTGATGGGTTTTACCTTCGCGAACAATATTACGGACAGCTGGTGTCGAAATCATAATTTCAGCCGCCGCTACACGTCCACCACCAATGGAAGGGATGAGCCTCTGTGAAACGACACCTTGTAGAATATTAGAAAGCTGAACACGAATCTGTTGCTGCTGATATGGCGGAAACACATCAATCATACGATCGATAGACTGAGCTGCATTATTTGTGTGGAGTGTCGCCAGAACCAAGTGACCCGTTTCTGCAATCGTGATAGCGGCAGAAATAGTCTCTAGATCACGCATTTCACCGATAAGCACTACATCCGGATCCTCACGAAGCGCACTGCGTAAAGCGGCCGCGAAAGAACGTGTATCGTAGTGAACTTCACGCTGTTCAATCAAAGATTTTTTATTATTATGAGTATACTCTATAGGATCTTCAATCGTGATGATGTGTACGCTTTTCTCGGTGTTTATCTTATCGATAAGAGCAGCAAGAGTGGTAGATTTACCTGATCCAGTAGGACCAGTCACGAGAACTAGTCCACGGGGAACAGAAGTAAACTTCTCTATAGACTCTGGGAGTCCAAGTTCAGCAATCGAACGAAGCTTCGTGGGTATCAAACGGAGTGATAACCCGAGATTCCCCTTCTGATGAAACGCATTTGCACGGAAACGGGCAATGTCACCAAAAGCGAAGGAAAAATCGACTTCCTTATCTTTGAGTAAAATATCCTTCTGTACATCATCGACAACAGAGTAGATAAGCTGCTCGACATCATCTTCAGTCAGAGCTTCAGCTCCCGTCACTGGTACAAGGCTACCGTCGATACGAAGCATCGGAGGAGCACCGACGGACAAGTGAAGATCAGAGGAATTCTTCTTTACAACCTCTTCGAGTAATGTTTCGATTTTAAGCTCTGCCATTGATACCCTCCAATACTACTATTCTAATACTCTGAGGCCTTAGAAACAACTTCTTCGATGGAAGTTACTCCAGTAAGAGCCTTCAAAAACCCATCCTGTCGCATGGTAATCATACCTTCCTTGACGGCCGCGTCCTGAATCTCTGAGGTGGTTGCGTGAGATAACAACAGTTTTTCCATGACATTCGATACAGGGAAAACCTCATAGATACCAATACGTCCTGAATACCCGGTATTTCGACAAGCTTCACAACCTTTTGCTTTGTATAAAGTGAATTCTAAATCATCGTTGAATGGAAGTTTATCATAGCCGACATTCTCAAATTTTTCCTTAGCATCAATATCTTTTTTATTCGGAAGAAGTCCGGCTAAATCTTTCTTGATTGCAGCTACTAGACTTGGAGATGCTTTATAGGCTTCTTTACATTTCGGACAAAGTCGCCTGACTAAGCGCTGGCCAATAACGGTTGAGACAGTAGATGCAATTAAAAATGGTTCAATCTCCATGTCTAATAGCCTAGGCAAAACACCGGCAGCATTATTCGTATGAATTGTTGAAAGTACCGTATGGCCTGTCAAGGCCGACTGCACAGCCAAACTCGCTGTCTCAGCATCACGAATCTCACCAACCATTATGACATCTGGATCTTGACGGAGAATTGAGCGTAAACCTGAAGCAAACGTCAATCCAACTTGAGTATTGATCTGAATCTGATTGACCCCATCCACTTGGTATTCTACAGGATCCTCAAGTGTAATAATGTTGACTTCAGGTTTATTCATCTTAGTTAAAAGTGCATATAACGTGGTTGATTTACCTGAGCCCGTAGGTCCAGTCGCCAGAATCATCCCGTGCGGACGTTTAGTACCAGCTTCGATTATTTTGTAGGCACGACCCCTAATACCCAGATCCTCCAGGGTGATGACGCCTCCCGATTTGTCGAGAAGACGAATTACGACTTTTTCACCATAAACCGTCGGCGAAAGAGAAACACGAAGATCGATATCTCTGCCATCAACACTGATATCGAAACGTCCATCCTGAGGCACGCGATGTTCGTCAATCTTCATATTTGAAAGAATTTTTATTCTAGAAACGAGAGCCGGCAAAATATGTGAAGGCAGATTCATGGTATCATGCAAAACGCCGTCAATTCGATAACGAACTTTGATTTGTTTCTCTCTCGGTTCAATATGAACGTCTGAAGCAAGTGACTTGGCGGCGTACTCAAGTATGGTATTTAAAGCCCTGGTAACCGGCGCGTCCTGTGCCAGATTCTGCGAGTCGTCACTATTTTTGATCTCAATCTTTGGTCCGAGATCAACTTCTTTCAAAGCCTCGCCAACTTCTCCTGAAATATCTTGGTATTCTTCGATAACCTTCTTGATACTACTTTCCGAAGCCATATACGGTGAGACAGGATAGCCACTTTTCTTCTCGATAAATTCGATAACCTGAACATCATTCGGATCTGTCATGGCCACACTGATATTGCCACCAGTAAAACCAAAAGGCACCGCCATATACTTTTCTGCCAAATCCTTCGTAAAAAAATTTAGAATTGATTGATCAACATGTGTACTGGAGAGATCTATATATGGTAAGTTCATTGAAATGGCCTTAGCCTTTATCAAGAGCTCGGGATCCATCATGTTGAGATCACGAATGACAGACTCAAAATCCTTACCACTCCTAGCACTTTCTATTCGAACCATTTCCAATTGCTCGGGCTTCAGCAATTGGAGACTTTCTAGGGTCTCTTCAAACTTCTTTTCATCTTTTACAAACATCTAATTCAGAGGCCCGAATGGATCGGTTCTACCTATATTATCAAGATTTGTTGAGACATAGTTTTTCAGATCGTTGATTCTATTCAGTGTGGTTTGGTCCAGATTACCACTTATCGTAGTCTGCTGACCTACAGTAGAATTTGTATTTGTAACTGTAGCCTTTGGGGTAGGTGGAAAAAGCATAAAGTAGATAACGACGAAGGCCCCAATAATGAATACAGCACATACAGCAAGAGTAACAATATCTTTTTTCTTCATCTAATTCCTCGCATACGTTGTTATGTCCAAGTTGACATCTAAACTACCCGTGTCTGTAGCTGAGATGGAGATATCATCAATATTTAACAGTCTAAGTGCCGACTTTGAGTTTTGAATAAAGCTTTTCAAGGAAATGTAATTATTAAAAGCTACCGGTACACTGTAAGTATATTTTTGGATGCCATTAAAACCTGTTGCAACTGTCTGAGTCGACGCATTTGCTGGGCCAGAACCCATAATTGAATGTACCTCTCCATTGTTCTGTGTCGCCAAAGCGTTTACTTGGATGAATAAGCTACCAACATCCTTACCCTCTGGCAAAGCAGAGGAAACCAAAGCTGCGCTTTTTTGTAATTCTGTCTCTTTGTCCTTCAAACCATCCAATACATTCTTTTTATTTTTGAGATCTGTGAGCTCTGTCGATTTTTGATTGGCTTCTTTTGTTGCCGAGGCAGCGGAATTGTACAAAGGATAGACCACGAGACCAATGATTAATAAACCGATTACAATAGTCCCCGCAATTAGTAAAATTGAATAATTATTCTTTTTCTTTATCAATTCTGCATAATCCATTAGAAAGCGTCCTTATTTATCGTAAATTTAACTGCAAAGGAGACTGTACCGCTGTCTGAAGTATAGCCATTAACTTCAAGTCCGGTAAAAGCATTCAATTTTTTATCTGTCTGAGCACCACTAAATGACTTAATAAATCTATCAATTGAGGTCACATCCTTACCTTCAACTTCCGCTGAAACAGAATTGTCAGTTGCTATTTTCATACTCTTAAACCTCGTATCGGCTGGCGTTGATTTTTCAATTTCCTCAAAGATATTCAGCCAAGTTGGATTAGCACTCGTGATGGTTTTGATATCCGCAAGTCCTGTCTCGAGTGACGTAACGGTTTTCTCAAGGTCAGAGTACGCTTTGAGCTGTTGATTCAAAGTAGTTTCTTGTGAATTCACGCTCGCAACCTGTGCTTTTCTAGCAACAATATAACTCACAAGTACCAGAATAACGGCTCCAAGTATAATAGCAGTAACAACAGCAACTGTGGTAGCCACAAGATTATTCTTTCTGGTCTTGATCTGCCGCTGTTTGACTTCAGGAATTAGATTTATCTTCTGCATTTAGTTCTCCCTCATTGCTAGGCCAATAACTTCCGCAAACTCAAAAGCTAGCTGCGAAAGCTGGTTTTCAACGTCAGGCTGATATTTTACTTTGGTCCAAGGATTACCATAAACGACTTCAATACCTAAAAGTGATTTCAAGTAACTAATCATCTCTGGCATCTTGGCCCCACCACCAGTGAGTACAATCTTTTGGACATTGCCGCCGTATTGTTCACTATAGAATTTGATTGAACGCTGTATCTCAGCTGTAATGTTCGAAATAATTGGGTGCATCGCCTTCGATACTTGTCCTTCAAGCTTATCCTGAGAAAGTCCAAATTTACGTTTGAATTGTTCTGCCTGAGCATCGTCAAGTCCTAGATTCTGAGCAATTGCACGAGTTAGAGCCGCTCCACCAGCTGGCAGACTGCGGACGTGCGAAACAACGCCGTTTTCAACAACAGAAAGCTCGGTGCCAGCCGAACCAAAATCAACAATCATAACTAATGGATCGCTTGGGTTTGCTAAAGCTCTAGCTACAGCGATTGGGGAAGTTTCGAGATAAACAACTTCCATCTCTGCCATCCCAAACATTTCCATAACCCTGCTTACTTTCTGATTTGGAGCACTAACAACCATGACGGCTGTCTCCTTGGTATTTGGATTCTCACGGATTACTTGCCAATCAATGCGTACATCCTCAATCTTTAGTGGAATGTTTTGTTCCGCTTGATACTTCACGGCTTGAGCTAGCTCAGTCTGGTTCATTGGCGGCATCTTGATAACTGTAGAGAAAACAGCAGAACCAGGTAGCGCTGTTGCAACGTTCTTAGTCATGACACGTGAAGATTTCACGAGTTGTGCTAGGACATTAGCAACTTTCTGCATATCAAGCTTACTATCACTCTGAGATAGATTTGGTGGCAGTTGTGCTGTACCAAAGGCAGTCAGATTATAAGCACCATTAACCTTACGCAGCTGTACCAGCTTGATAGCTGTACTACTGATCTCTATCCCAACAAAGTCATTATCGTCTGTGAATATTCCCATTTATCCTTTCAATCTTATGGTGATACTTCGTTACCAGTACCACTAGTCGTATCTCCAACTGTTACCTGATCACTACCAGTAGCACTAGCACTGCAGGTTGTCACATTCGATGAACCGTTTGCTACAGTAATCTTATAGGTGCCTGCCGTGGAGTAGGTGTAGTAAAGAACAGTACCTCTGCCCGATAGTGCCGCTTCACCATTACCCATATTATATGTATACGAGTTCGGGTCAAGGTTGCCTGTCGGAATTACTGTCACCTTTACAACTAGGGGGCTAAGCCCGTTACTTGGGGTCGCATTAATTGTGCAAGTTGCGGGCGGAGCGGTCGCAGTAACCAAGGCTGTATTTGTCGCCGTATTGGTTCCAGGGAATGGGCGAGTCACTAGTACCTTGGCGGTGAAAAACCCAGCAGTAGGATAAGCACAACTAACACTATTTGTGTTTGTTGTTGACGTATTAGTAAAATCCCAGGTATTATTGCCATCACAATCAAATTGATATTGAATCGTGCCTGTAGCAGTACCGGTAACTGTAGCAAGCAGGGTTGAACTAAACGTTGTGATACCACTGTTTGGGGTAGCAGTCAGCGTAACACCAAGGACAGGGCTTGGATCTTTAACAGTGAATAGTCTCCCGGTGATCCAGGGTCCAAATGTATTGGAGTCGTCTTCGGCTTGTGCGGCCCACTCATAGGTTCCAGCCGGTAAAGAAAACGATGCGCTACCCTGTGAAACCGTAGTTCCTTGAGCAAAAAAGTCTTGTGCTTGATCACCAGCCGTAGAATGATACCAACCTGAATTATTAGCCTTTCTATCATTAGCTGCAGCAACACAATCTGTAGGAGTAATAGCGCTACTTAGATTCACTCCGTCCGGTGAAGAACTCGTAGCACAACCGAAATTCACCCAGGTTGGGTTCGCAATGACGTTTCCTGACGCATCTTTGGTCTTTCGATATTCAATCTTTACACTATTCGAATCTCCAGAGTTGGTATCAGCTGTTTTCACAGTTAAACGTCCTATAGTGGCATTTCCACCTATCGAGGCCGTGACAAAGGGAACATCCGCAACGGGCGTAACATAACTCACAGTCGGAGGAAAATTCTCATCTACTACAATAATGCCGTCATTATCACTTTCCTCATTCGTGTCGTTATTAATTGTGTAATAGTCCGAACTTCCCGCACCAAAGAATCTCCTAGCATAAGCAGCACAGTTACTCGTGCCATTATTCCAACAGTCAACAAGATGATTATCAGCTCTGACATTTGAGCCATTCGTAATGAATGATCGTTTAAAATACTCTAATGGAAAGAAGGTACCGTTCTTTGATTCATATGTTAGATTCCACATCGTACCACAATTGAGGTAAGTAGAATCATTTCCTATATCAAGATTGGAACTTATCGGGTCATTAGTACCGGATTTGATGGAGGACGAACAGCCCAAAGTGTAGTCATCTGAAGTAGCAGAGAAGGAATCTTTCACGTTTGTGTTACCCACAGTCGTGGTAGTGCCAGTATAATAGATATGTTCTAGTGTCATCTTTGCGTTATGACCAGAACAAGATGCGAATGCTTTTAATGGGGCTAGAAGTGCCAATGCATAAGCGCCGGCACGTTTGACATTGTAACTGACTAGATAAGTTGTTGATTTTGAAACAACTGCATTTCTATAATCAGTCCAGCTATTGTAAGTGCCCGAGTTCACACCAACGAGCCTCCACATAACTGCCTCTCCATCGGGCGAGACAAAGACAGGAGTAACATCACCAACTTTACTTAGCTTCTTTATCGCATCCCAGTCTGTCGTATTGCCCTCATTAAACCACTCGCTGATATTACCATCGTTTAGTGAATCGAGCATATTATTTATGCCGGTAAGTGTTTTCGATTCATTATCATATTTCGGATTTTCTCGACGTAGAGTATCAGCGATTGTCTCTAAATCTGCGATTGAAGTCCCATTCTTCATTGGTTCTTCATAATACTTTTTTACAAGATCTAGGGCGTCTTGTTTTTCCTGATCAATATTTGTATCACCCCAGGCATCATCTCGGACAAAAGTACCAACTACATGCACCTTTTTGATAAGTTTGTCAGATAATGCGTCTTCAAGTTCCCTCACTTCGAATGCATTCAAAATATCATTTTTAGACTCAGCTAGATTCTGCTGGAAAGCAGCAAGCATGGTGGCTTCATCTTTATATGTCGCAACTGTATCCTGGTAATCAGATTGCACTTTTGAATCAACATTAATACCATATTTTTCCGCATCTGCACGAAGTGACTTCAGATAAATCAAATCTTCGAGTGCCTTGTCGTCACAAGAAGTCGAGCCAACCGCGGTTTGATCAGGTTTGCTGCCAGCAAAATTTTGCCCAGCAGTACACAGAGTTTTTTGGCTCGCGTATTCGGTTGTCGTAATTACATCATTACCAACTCGAGCAACAATGTCCTTGTTCATAACCTTGTAGTAGTACCAAAGTCCCCCACTAGCAATTAATATCACGATGCCGAGGAAAGCTAGACCGATTAGAATATTTTTCGAGTGCTTATTCAAAAACCCTAACGCTTTTGCAGCGGGATTCTCTTTAGTCATAAAACCCTCCGTTTTTTTAACTAACTTAATTATACAACTTTTCCTGGTATCAACAAGTTTTTTATGCTAGTATGTTGTGGCTCAAAAGGAGATATATGGGACTATCTGTCGGTATCGTTGGCTTGCCTAATGTTGGTAAATCGACACTATTCAACGCTATAACCAAAAATGAAGTCGAGGCACAGAACTATCCATTCTGCACGATCGACCCAAATGTTGGCATTGTTGGTGTGCCTGATAATAGACTCACAGAATTGGCTCAAGTAATACCAACTAAGCAATTAGTACCTGCTGTCGTTGAATTTATCGATATTGCCGGTATAGTCAAAGGTGCTAGCACTGGTGAAGGACTTGGCAACAAATTTCTATCCAATATCAGAAGTTGTGACGCAATTGCCGAAGTAGTTCGCGTTTTTAATGACAAGAATGTCTTACATGTTGCTGGCGAAATCAATCCAATCTCGGATATCGAAACCATAAAAACAGAGCTAATTCTAGCCGACCTAGAAACAGTACAGCGTAGAGCTCAAAAACTCGAAAAGGAAGCTAAGTCCGACCCAAAGGCAAAAACAGTCTTAGGTATAATTAATAAAATTGCGACAGAGCTTGATTCTGGCATGCCAGTCAGAGACCAAATCCTTAACGAAAAAGAAACCGAATGCATCAGAGATTTAAATCTGCTGACTGCCAAGCCTCACATCTATATCTTGAATGGGGACGAAGAACACTTAAAATCATTAGATGTTACCAAATATCACCTGAAACCTGATGAAACCGTTATTATTTCCGCAAAAGTCGAAGCTGAACTCAATGAACTTAGTGACAATGAAAAAAGAGAGTACCTAAAAGAGCTCGGTCAAAACGAAACCGGACTTGATTCGTTAGTAAAAAAGGGCTTCGCACTACTCGGATTACAAACATATTTCACGGCCGGTGAAAAAGAAATCAAAGCCTGGACAATTAAAAAGGGCTGGACTGCACCGCAAGCTGCCGGCGTTATTCATGGTGATTTTGAACGAGGTTTTATCAAAGCCGAAGTAGTGAACTATAAAGACCTTATAGAATACAAAGGCTGGATAGGCGCCAAGTCTGCCGGCAAGGTTCGCCTTGAAGGCCGAGATTATGTTGTGAATAATGGCGATGTAATGATATTTAAGTTTAATGTTTAATGAAGATTACTAAGCAAGAAATCAAGAATAATGAACTCGCTGCTCGCAAATATTTAGCCGATTACGAGATGGCCGATGAACTTACTTTCGATCATTTTGGCTTACAAACTCTCAGCTCAGATGAGTATTGGGATTTAAAAGGTTACTTCATCGTCAGAGCTAAATTTGAGGGAGAAATCCACTTCCACAACAGAAGGCTCGGCAAGTTTTATCTCGGCTATGGCAAAGAGGACAAAATGGAACTCATCGAACCTCATCCCGGCCAGGTCTTCCTTCAGTTTGATTGTTTTGTTGAACACGTCGCTTTCCGGACAACAAAACTTACGGAAATAGAGAAACTATTTGCTGATAGAATAATTTCTAGCTTCAATATAGACGAATCGAAAGGATTCAAAATCCAAGGTCCAGGTCAGCTTCTCATAGAATTCAGAAACAACGAATTATAAATATCTCGCCAGTCGGCGGGGTTTTTATTTCCCTGTTAGCCTCTTGCCAACATTGCCGAAGAATTGATTCATGTTACCGGTCCAGGCGAAGGTATCCTCAAATGACTTCAGAATCAACTGAAGAATAGATTGTTCCTTTGTTGGAGTTACGAAGGTGTAATCTTGGGTCGTCGTAGTGTTGTTACGTTTGTCTGCTGAAACTAGACGATAATGATATGAGCTGGCAGGAGCAAGATCTTTAATAATAACGGTATGGGAGTTGTTTAAAGTGGTATCGAGTACAGAACTCTTGCTATAAGTTCCACCAACTACACCTTCGTCATATTGGACTAAAGTAGTTGAAGGTTTGTTAGTCTGCCAGGAGACGATAATAGAGGCTGTCGTGTCACTTTCACCCATAGGAAGGACATCCAGTTTGACGTTAGTAACTTTCGGCCCTTCGGTATCAAGTGGAGTTCTCACAATACCGTCACTGCCGACAACTTCGTTCCCGACCGCATCATGAGCCACAATCTGATAGTGATATTCAGTATTGTCGTCGAGATTATCGACGGTTACTTGGTGGACTTGAGAGACATCAGAAGTACCTTCTTTCGTGCCATAACTAGCTGTTTTACCCCAATTTAGGACAGTTTCAGTATCAACATTAGTATCCCAAGCAATGGTGATGGAATATGGAGTCACATTCTTAACCTGAAGGTTAGAAATCTTTGGTTTGATGACAGCGGTGAATGAATATTCTTGTGAAGTAAATTCGACTTCATTAGCGTCCTTCACGCGGACGTGATAGTAATAGGTAGTACCAGGGACCAAGCCTTCTAGTGTGACTAGATGAGTTGTGGTCAGATTGTCATCGCCAGAGGAGATACCATAGACACCAGAAACTGTACCATAATCAACCCAAGAGGTAGTCTCAGTGGCTGTTTGCCAGATAATTTGAGCCGTGGTTGAGGTAATGTTACGATCGGCGACATTCGAAGAGGCTGGAGCCAGCGAGAACTGGGCTGAGTCGAAGTTTCTGGTCTTGAAATTTGAGAATGAACCAATTGGATTCTCGGCTAGATAGCCATCCATTGAGATTGATTTAATTTTGTAGGTATAGGTTCTATTAGAACGAAGACCTTTGATGACAACCTGATGCTTCTGAGGATTTAAGGCTAAGACACTCGGATCAACTCCAGAAGTACCACCCTGAGGATCATCACCTGGCTGAGTTTGCAGCTGATACTCAATAAAGGCAGATGAAGCATCAAGGTTTGTGGTCCAATTGATCTCTGCTGTTGATGTAGTAGTTGTGACTGTGCCCGGGGTGATGTTGAAGCCAGTAGTAGTAAGTGTTGGTAAATTTGATGTTTCTGCAGTAACTGCATTCGAGAGGAAGTTTCTAGAAACAATAATGTACTGATATGAGGTACTTGGTTGAAGTCCAAAAAGGTCAACACTGTGCGAAGTTACCATACCTAGGTTACGACTGCTATCCCCGTCTCCAATTTGTTTATATGCATCATCAGTACCAGCCTTGCGGAACTCTACCATTGAGTCGGCTGGCTGATCGGTTGTCCAATTAATTGTGGCTGTGGCCACACCGATGTTAGTTAGGTCGGCCTTTTGCCCCCCAGCGGTCACGGTACAAGGGTCAGTCCCAATATCACAAATACTTGGCTGAGTTGTGGCCGGATTTAGAGAAACCGCATTCGTGATTTTATTATTCGAATCTCTCGGCGGCTTAGACTCGTTAGTGACTGCGTTGACGACTAAGTTTCCATTTGGCGTGGGATATTTATATGTGGTGCTTGCGTTGTCCGCTGAGGTTACATAGTAGTAGTACATCTGATTAGCTATCTGTGGATCCGAGCTGATTGGATCAATATAATAGTTATTTCCCATCGCCATATTTTGATCAACATTATAGAGTGGGTTTGGATCATTTACTGAACAACCGCTTGATTCAAGTCCTTTAGTGCAAATCTGTTGCCAAAATAACCCATCAACCGATCGATAGATCCGATACTCTTTGAAGTCATTTATGCCATTTCTGTTTGGATCAGGGATTCTTGACCAACTGATAATATTTCTGAGGTAACTCACACCATCTCCGTGAATATCATGGATGATGACATTGCTTGGTAGAGCCGGAGCTGTAGCATCCGGTGTGTTATCCCAACCGATATGCAAGGAGCCCGGATAAGCAATCGTCGACATTGGTGAATGGAAAGGTCCACCGTCTGGAGTGACTGGTGTGTTGTCGATGGCCATTACTTTGTAATAGTAAGTAGTGGCATCAGTGAGGCCCGTGCCAGATGTAGCCGGAAAAGTTTGACCAGTATCTGTGACTGAATGCGGTTGGTCTGCATCATTCTTCTTGCGATCATCATCAATCTTGGTCGGAGCCACTTCGGCAATTTTCGTAGCATTTGCTGTCCAAGAAGCATCGTCAGCGTAATTTGTTGTCGAGCGATAGACTTCATATTTAGTCAGACATCGAACGTTCGCCAATTTATCGCAGTTTTTTGCGAGAGAACCAAAGAAAGTGACAGTGATTTGATGCCCAACAGACGAATCGGTGTTTGGGTTACCAGTAGCTGCAGTAACATTCACTTCTGTTGGAGTAGTTGGAACCGAGTTAGAGGCTGTATGGACATGGGCGTCAGTAGAATGGGCTGATTCGTTGTGGGCTGGGGAAGCATCAGAGGCATTAATCTGATAATAATAGTCAGTGAATTCATCTTTACCATTGAGGTCAGTGGTTAGACTAGTCGTAGTGGCAACCTGTGTATATGAGCCGCCTTCTGTGGTCGCTTCAAATATTTTGTAAGTAATAGTGCCGGGGACTACCTCTTCACTTCTAGCTTTGTAGTCGATTGAAGCAGTCCAAGTCAGATGAATTCTCTGATGGCTTCCAGAAGAATCCAGACCCATCGGAGAAGCAACAACGTTTGTAGGTACAGTTGGTGCCGTAATGTCTGGTGTGGTGGCCGTATTCAGATTATCGAATGGATTGAGTGGGATTAAGCCGGTTGGGTTGCCGGTTGGGGATAAATCAAGAGCGGTGACACGATAGAAATATGTCGTTGAATCATTGAGTCTGTCAGTAGCTACTGGTTTGTCAGTGCCGAAAGTAGCGTCATTATTTGTGTCGTTATCATAATAGACTGGATTAGTGAGTACGGAAGTCGCATCGAGTGTACCGACAATCTGCCAGTCAGCTGGGTCAATAGAGTTTGTTGTTGAACGATAAATCAAATATCGAGACATTCCCACACCATAATCATTCGAAGGTGTCCACGTCAGGGCAATTTCAAATCCTTTGTTTGCGGTATTTGAACAAACAGGAACGGAAGTAGTTGGGATATTCCCAGTAGTTCCATCGCAAGCAGTAGTCAAAACACCAACTACGGGGGTTGGTGACAAAGAATCCGTAGTGAGACCATCAATTGGATCAGACCAACTGCCCCAAAGTCCGGAATTATCTTGGGTTCTAATTTCGTATTTGTATCTCAGGCCTGGTTGAAGGCCGGTACTGTCCAAGTAAGAAATGTCTGAACTTCCATGGTTAACAACAACTTCATTCACGCCCCATGTCCCAGTTGCCAATATTCTGCGTGTCTGATACGCAACCGTAGGAGCAGTGCCGCTAACTGAATTCCAATAGAGTTGAATATGGGTACTGTCTGTATTTGGGTCAGAGGCTGGAGCCCTGAAACCAGATGGAGCATTCGGCACAAAAGCATTGAAATTGATAGTTTGCTGTTGCTGACCTTCAGCATTTCCAGCCGTGTCTTTGGTGTAATAGTAAAGGGTGTGGGCACCCTGACTGACAGTAAGCGTAGAAGTGTAAGTGCTCCAAGTACCAGAGTTGGAATCCCACTGGTAATACGTGCTTGCTACACCAGAATTGTTTCCACTATTTGGGTCCGTTGGAGCCAAAGTAATAACTGGGGCGTTAGTGACATACCAACCATTATCACCATTTGGACTGGTTGGACTAATGGCGTAACCAGTGGTTGGTGCCTGGACATCTATCTTGAACTGCTGAGAGTGATGTGTTTCTGCATTACCGGATACGTCATCAGCATACCAATAGAGGGTATGAGTGCCTTCCGGTAGGTTTGAGGCATCGAGCGTTTGTATATATGGGTCATCCCCATTTGTATTCGATAGCTGGGTATATGGCGCAGCATCTGTATCAAAGCGATAATAAATTTTATTTGTTTTTGATCCCGAATCCGCAGCGCTGAAACTAACAACTGGCTTCCCAATTTTGTACCAGCTATTATCCCCAGAGGGAGTCGACGGACTAACATTCAAGGTGGTCGTTGGAGCGACGTTGTCATATTTGTAAATAAATTGAGCACTGGTACTAGAGGCGTTTCCGGCATTATCTATTGCTTTAACGTTGAGATAATAGGTCGAGCCGGAGACGAGAGTTTGGTTATTTGAAAAGTTAGTAGCCGTCTGGGCATTCGCTGTGGTACAGCCAGTGCCAGGATCGGTTATACCCGCAGTACCCCAGTAGACACAATAACCGTAGACACCAGCCAGACCATTGTCAGATGGAGCGGTCCAGGAGAAGAATGGTTTAGAACCGTTTACGTTGTAGCCGTACCAGTTGTTAGAGGTTAAAGCTGTACCACCAGATTGGGAGTAACCCAAAATAGTAGAAATATCGTTCGGGGGGCTGGAATCTATAATAGCAGAGGCATAGCCATAAGTAGAACCAAGCGTAAAATCGTTAAGGGTTGGCGTGACAAGATTATTAGTGGTTGCTAGGGTAACTTGGACATCAAAATATCTTGAACCTACGAGACTAGAGTTGTCTAGACTTCCGGTTGTAGAGCCAGTTGTGGACTGAGTGGCACCTGTATTACCCCAACTAGGATCACTCCAAATCACCCCATCATCACTAGTCCTGGCCTGAAACTTGATACTTGTACCGGCCGGTAAGGCCACACTATTCCAAGAGATGTTACCCCACTTTTGCTTTGCTCCTACGCCTGCATCCAACTTATATCCAGAAATGGTGCCCAGTGTGTTATAAATCACAGGCACTGAAATCGTTTGTACCGGAACATTTCTTTGAGAAGTAGTATTATCACCGAGATTGCCATATGAATTATAGCCCCAGGCAAAAACAGCACCATCAGAACTACGCCTTGCAACAGAATAATCGCCTCCACTTGTTATTGTTGTCATTCCAGTCAAGTTACCACTCCCACCAACCCCAAGAACTTGGATTGGAACAGCGTGAGAATTTGAATCTGATGAATTTATTCCTAATTGGCCATATCCGTTATAGCCCCAATCAAACAGAGCCCCATCAGAACCACGCAAGGCAAGCGAAGAACCATCCTTCCCTGCTGAAATAGCCGTAATTCCTACTAGATTACCACTACCGCCAACTCCTAAAACCTGTATTGGAACGTTTCTTTGAGTAACAGTATTATCTCCGAGTTGGCCGTAGTTATTGTTACCCCAAGCAAAGACTGCACTATCAGAACTTCGCAATGCAATAGAGTGACTGCTCCCCGTAGCGACAGCGGCTATCCCAACAAGGTTACCAATCCCTCCTAACCCCTTTACTTGGACAGGCGCATTCCTCTGGGTGGTTGTATTATCACCAAGCTCACCGTAGCCATTATAGCCCCAGGCAAAAACAGCACCATCCGAACTTCGCACAGAAAGAGAATAATCATATCCGTTACCATTAGGATCAAAGCCCGAAGAAACCATGGAGTTACCAGTTAGGAAACCACTACCCCCTACCCCCACTACTTGAACGGGCGCATTCCTCTGGGTGGTTGTATTGTCACCCAATTGTCCAGCTGCATTGCGGCCCCATGCAAAAATAGCACCATCGGAACCTCTCAGGGCAAGCGAGTGTTCTGAACCAGCAGAGATTGAGGTAATGCCGGTTAGATAACCGCTCCCGCCAACTCCCACAACCTGCGCCGGTGTACGAGTGCTTCCACCGACTGAATTATTACCCAGTTGACTCCAGCCATTGTCCCCCCAAGAAAATACAGCGCCATCTGAGCCACGTAAGGCGAGTGAATAACTACCTCCAGCCGAGACGGCAGTAATACCAGTAAGATAACCGGTGCCTCCGACACCGAGTACTTGGACAGGGATATTCCTCTGAGTAGTAGTATTATCACCGAGTTGACCACTGCCATTAGAGCCCCAGGCAAAGACTGCACCGTCTGAACCGCGAACAGCAATGGTATGGCTCCATTCTGCCGAAATAGCAGTGATGCCTGTCAGGTTTTGGGGACCAAATGTTAATGTAACAGTTCCGTCTGCGGTATTGGCAGCACATGTAGGATCTGTATAAGAAGGACTAACAGCTGCATTCCCATTATTGATAATCGAACCGCAAATAGATGCCTTATTATAACTAAAATCAGCATTAGTAGTCCATGTTTTGTTATCTGCATTAGTATTACCGGCGTTATCAGCTATTTTCGTATAGACACTTTTTGTTCCATCTCCGCCAGTAAGCGTCCAGGGAACATTTCCGGAGTAACTTGATTGACCAGTAAATCCGCTGGCAGGTGTGACATCAGTCCAATTCGACCCATCGTTTGAGAAATACAACTTACCGAGATTCGAACCGCCTGCATCAGCGGCCACCACATTAATAGTAGCGTTCTGTGGTGTGAACTGAGCACCGCCGTTAATGGTGACTACAACTGTAGGTTTTGTAGTATCGACAGTAATATCCGCCTCATTAACGTCTTCCGGAGTAGTGCCATAACTAGTCCATCCTGATTGTCGGCCTTGAGCATCCAACGTACGCATCTGAAAATGATAACTAGTGCCAGAGGACAGTCCAGTAATTGTGGCTGTAGACTGATTGCCACTATCGACGGCACCATTTATTAAGTTAGTTGTTCCGGTAAAAGCAATTCCGACAGGCTTGTACTCGACCTGAGTATATGGATTGGTAAATGTACCACAACCAGAACAGGAAAGGCTGGTAGTCTTAATTTTCACGCTCGATTCATTGGTATAGCCACCTGCCGCACCAGCAGACAAGATAGATCCCGCGGAACTTTTTAGAGGAGTAGACCCATCTGACTTATAAATAGTTGTGTTGGTATTTATCGGGGCCTCGACAGAGTTGTAATTAAGAGAAAAATCGTTCAGGGTTGATGTAGCTGTCCCATCAGAAGACAGAGTATATTGTATATCCAAGTATCTGGATTGGCTTGCAGTGATTGCTGAGCCACCAGGTGTAACGAGATCGCTGCTCCAGCTAGACCAGGAAGTACCATTATCGCTGGTTCGGACGTTGAATTTTACCGAAGTATTCGTAGGTGTAGTGGCATTCCACGAAACAGTGTTCCAATATGCCTTACTACCAGCCCCAGTATCAATAATGTAACCGTCCACACTGCCGGAGTATTGATATGTATTATTGTCTATCGAGAGAGATCGTGTACTTGTATGAACCGGCGTGTTGATCTGACTGGCCGTGTCGACACCGAGCTGACCATAGTTGTTGTATCCCCAGGCAAAGACAGCACCATCAGAATTACGTAACGCAAGCGAGTAGAAACTCCCCCCCTGGATCATGGTCATACCGGTCAGATTGCCCGTCCCGCCAACTCCAAGAACCTGGACGGGTGTATTCCGCTGAGTAGTAGTATTATCACCAAGTTGACCCTGGTAATTAGACCCCCACGCAAAGACAGCTCCGTCTGAGCCACGAAGAGCGACTGTATGACCCCAGCCGGCCGAAACTGCGGCAATACCGGTCAGATTGCCGGTACCGCCAACTCCAAGGACCTGGACGGGTGTATTCCGCTGAGTAGTAGTATTATCACCAAGTTGACCGCTGCTGTTAGTCCCCCAGCCAAAAAGAGCACCATCTGATCCTCGTAGTACTAGAGCAGATGTAGCATTACTTGAAACCGTTGTCATCCCAAACAAGTTACCCGTCCCGCCAACTCCAAGGACCTGGACAGGTGTATTCCGCTGAATAGTGGTATTGTCACCAAGTTGACCGCTACCATTATAGCCCCAGGCGAAAACAGCACCATCCGACCCTCTAACCGCATAGGAAGAAGCATAATAATAAACAGATGGATCGTAGGCACTACAGTCTATTGAGGTTATGCCGGTCAGGTTACCGGTACCACCAACACCAAGGACTTGGACAGGTGTACTCCTCTGAGTTGTAGTGTTATCACCGAGCTGACCATAAGTGTTTTGACCCCAAGCAAAGACGGCTCCGTCTGAGCCACGTATTGCTAGGGTATGAAATCCACTCGATACTATTTTTGTTATGCCAGTTAAATATCCATTTCCACCAACACCAGCTACTTGTACGGGCACATACGTTCCTGACATATTCCCCCAAGAAAATACCGCACCATCTGAACCACGTATCGCAAAGGAAGAACCGAAATCCGTACTACTATATCCACTGTTTGAACCACCTGCAGAAATCTCCGTAATACCAGTTAAATATCCTAAACCATAACGTACCTGGACAGGGTAATTTCTGGCCGTAGTAGTTCCATCACCGAGTTGACCCTGACCATTTAAACCCCATGCAAAGACTGCACCATCGGAGCCACGTATTGCTAGAACATGTTGATATTTGGCTGATATTTTAGTAATACCGGTTAATGTTCCTATGCTCGCCGGGGCAACAGTCTGGACGGGGGTCGCATGAGAGTTAGAATCTGAAGAATTTATACCAAGCTGACCGACATTGTTGTACCCCCAAGCAAAGACAGTTTTGTCCGAGCCACGAACAACGGCGGTTTGGTAGTCTCCTGCTGCGATAGAGGTAATTCCTGTGAGGTTGCCAGTACCGCCAACACCGAGGACTTGGATGGGTGTATTCCTCTGGCTACTAGTATTATCTCCAAGACTGCCATAAGCGTTATTTCCCCAGTCAAAAACTGCACCGTCAGAGCCGCGGAGAGCGACAGTGTGGTAATACCCAGCCGCAATAGCGGTAATGCCGGTCAGGTTACCGGTACCACCAACACCGAGAACTTGGACAGGTGTTTTCCTTTGTATTGAAGTGTTATCACCAAGCTGACCGACATTGTTGTAACCCCAAGCAAAGACGGCGCCGTCGGAACCACGAAGGCCGACGGCGTGAGAATACCCGGCCGCGACAGCTGTGATGCCAGTCAGATTGCCACTGCCACCTACTCCAAGAACCTGGACAGGTGTATTTCTCTGTGTCGTGGTATTATCACCAAGCTGACCACTGCTGTTGGTCCCCCAAGCAAAGACGGCGCCGTCGGAACCACGGGCAGCGAGCGAAAAAGAACTCCCCGATGCAATAGCTGTGATGCCTGTAAGATTGCCGGTACCGCCAACTCCAAGGACTTGTACAGGTGTATTCCGCTGAGTAGTGGTGTTGTCACCAAGTTGACCGCTGCCATTTGTCCCCCAGTCAAAAACTGCTCCATCTGAGCCGCGAAGGGCGACAGTATGATCTCCAGCCGCGATAGCGGTGATACCAGTCAGGTTGCCAGAACCACCAACTCCAAGTACCTGGACCGGTGTGTTCCTCTGTGTTGTAGTATTATCACCAAGTTGACCACTGCTGTTTAGTCCCCAGGCAAAAACTGCACCATCAGAACTACGTAATGCAAGCGAATAAGAACTCCCCGATGCAATAGCGGTAATGCTGGTCAGGTTGCCAGAACCACCAACTCCAAGTACCTGGACAGGTGTATTCCGTGAAGTGGTGGTGTTATCTCCGAGTTGACCATAGGTGTTATCACCCCAAGTAAAGACGGCGCCATCTGAGCCACGTAAGGCGACAACATCGGAACTCACAGCAGAAACCGCAATCTTCGTAATCCCAGTCAATTTCTGGTATCCGAAGGATAAAGTGGCGCTTCCATCTGATTCATTCTGAGCACATGAGGGATCATTGTAGGAAGGATTTACTGTGACATTTCCATCACTTGTAAGAGCACCGCAAATTGATGACTTGTTGTTTGCAAAGTCTGCATTCGTAGTCCACGTCTTTGTGTTAGATGACGCATAGGCTTTGTTAGCAGGAAAAATATTAGGTAAAACATACTGAAATAAAGTAAAGAAAGTGAAAGACGCAACAAAAGCCCACATGACAGTCTTGTGCACAGTACTACTGATTGGCGCATCAGAGTATTTCTTGTAAACCGGCACCTTCTCGTAGGTTTTGTCATGTAACATTCGAATCCATAGATGGAAGAAGTATCCAGCTGAAAGCCACGCCAAGTTAACCTGAACATAGTTCTTCTTGACAGTCTTGAGTCCATTTTTGAGAACATTCAAGAAACCGTTTAGAGACAATCCCCCCACGGTCCCCATCCTACGTTTCGTATTTACGTGACGTCTTTTCACAACCCTCGCAAATTATAGGTAAATTATATAGTTAAACCCCTGTCAAGTATAGTAGATATTCTACGTTACCTTTTGCGCCCGTAATTGGAGATTCTGTAAGTCCATTGACTTCAAAACCTTCACATTTAGCAAATACTGTTATTTCCTCGACAATTTCAGTCCTCAAGGCTTCGTCGCGAATTACACCTTTACCCTTTGAGACTTCCTTCACTCCAGCTTCAAACTGAGGTTTTATGAGCAAAATAATTTCAGCTGGTTTTGTGATAAGTGTTTTGACCTTCGGAATAATTTTCTTTAGTGAGATGAACGATACATCGCAGACGAATATGTCAATTGACTCAGGTAAAGTAATATCACGAAAGTCCGTCCGCTCCATCACCACTACCCGTTTATCTTCTCGTATCTTCTGAGCTAGTTGTCCCGTACCAACGTCAACGGCGAACACTTTCGCTGCCCCGTGCTGCAGTGCAAAATCTGTAAAACCCCCAGTGGATGAACCAATATCACAGATTATTTTCCCTTCAAAACCAATCCCAAACTCAGTAAATGCTTTCTCGAGTTTGAGTGCTCCCCTGGAAACATAGGGAAAAGCTTCTCGGACAATAACTTCAGCACCATCAGGAATAGATTTTCCTGATTTATCTGAAATCCGACCATCGACTGTGACCTGTCCAGCCATAATAAGAGCCTGGGCTTTTGTTTTACTCTCAGCTAGACCCCTATCAACTAGTATCTGGTCTAAACGCTTTTTATTTTGCTCGTTCGACATAGCTGCCGTCGGTCGTATTAATGCGAATTTTTTCACCTTCTTTAATAAAGAGTGGTACGTTCACTTTGAGTCCAGTTTCGATAGTGACTACCTTTGTTGAGCCACTAGCAGTATCGCCCTTCAGACCTTCACCAGCTTCCGTAACCAAAAAATCCATTTTTACAGGCAAATCGAGGTTGATTGGTTTATCGCCGTAAAACTGGAATTGGACGACTTCGCCATCCTTGAGATAGTGAATACTATTACCAAGTTCTTCAGCCGGCAAATCAAACTGGCTGTAATCATTCTGATCCATGAAATAATAATGATCGCTATCGGCATAGAGATATTGGACCTTTTTACGGTCTATCTGCACTTCACTGAACTTTTCACTACCAGAGAAAGTTCTCTGGACGATTGCGCCAGTAATCAAGTTTTTGATTTTCGTACGCAAAACGGCACCGCTTCGTCCCTGTTTGGAGTGCTGGTAATCCAGGACAACGAAAGGCTGACCATCAAGCTCGAAAGTCGTTCCGTTTTTGAGATCGTTTATTCCGTACATTTACGTCTCCTTATCTGTTGATAAATGGAAGAAGTGCCATAATCCTAGCACGCTTGATTGCAGTAGCTAGGGCGCGTTGGTGCTTTGGGCAGGTACCGCTCTTTTTGCGAGTGTCAATCTTGCCCATACTTGAAGTGAATTTCTGCAGGCTCTTCACATCCTTGTAGTCGATGTATTCGAGTCTGGCTTCACAAAATCGGCAAGTTTTACGCGTGAAAAATGTTTGTTCTTTTTGTTCTCGTGCCATTATTTCTCCTTAGAATGGGATATCATCAATATTAATTTCTTCGTCTGAAACCTGTGTTTCGACCTCTGGAGCCGGTTTGTCAGTACCTTCAGCTGCTACGGGAGTCTTGCCGCTACCTTTTGGACTGCCAACAAGAGAGATGTCTGTGGCAACCACTTCGGTTTTGTTTCTCTTCGTACCATCCTGAGCTTCCCAGTTACGGTTCTGCAAACGGCCGGTGACGTGAACGCCTTGGCCTTTGCCACCATATTGGCTGATAATTTCAGCCAACTTGCCCCAAGCAACAACATCAAAGAAATCTACTTCCTCTTTGCGTTCGCCGGCGGCATCTTTGTAAGTTCTGTTGATTGCTAGACCGAAGCTAGCTACTGCTTTGCCATTTGGAGTATAACGGAGTTCGGCATCGCGGGTCATATTGCCCATGAGTATTACCATGTTTACGCTTTTCATAGTATTCTCCTTACTTTAGTAGCTCGTCGAGCTTCTCGTCGAGCTTCTTTAGTCGCTCTTTTTCATCTGCTTCAGCAGATTTTGCAGGTTTTTTGACTGCAACTTTCTTTGGAGCTGCCTTTTTCTCTACTACGCTAGCCTTTTCTTCTACGTCTTTTTCAGCCTTCTCTGTAGCCTTCTTGACTATCTTTTTGGCCGGTTTTTCCTCAGCAACTATGATAGAAGCTGGCTCTTCTACTTTTTCTTCTACCTCAGCTGGCTTTTCACGCCTAGGGACAAGTTCCTTGATATCAGGAACAGCCACGATCATAGAACGCAAGATTTCCTCAGAGAGACGAATATCACGCTCGATAAGATGCAGCCTCTCTGAATCAACCGTGAAGTTAATCAGAACATAAACTCCGAAATCGTTTTTGGCGATTTTGTAGGCTAGTTTACGCTTGCCCCAATCTTCTTGATTTGTTACCTTGCCCTCGGCCTTCGTGATGGAGGCGACAACTTTATCGGTAACTTTTTCTGTTGAGCCCTCTAGGTCCGGATGGACTATGTAGAGGAGTTCATAGTTTTTTTGCATTAAAAAAACTCCTTTCTCGCGGATCGCTTTTTGCGAGCTCTAGATTTTTCACTAGAGCGATTAGAAGCGAAAGTTAAGTCATTAATAATTTGTGACCTGATTATAGCAAATTCAGGCCAGAATGTCAACGTTCAGCATTCACTGAATTCAGATGCACTCTGTCTGGCGACATTCTTGGAAAGTAGCGGTTCGGCACCCTTTACCAACGCATCCTCAACGACAATCTTATCTTTTTCTATAGAGATAATATTCTTATAACTAATAATATATTGTTTAGCAAAACCACTGAGAAGTGTCGGCTTCACGTAAATACGGGTAATTTTGAAAGACGTCAAATCAAGTGTATAGTCGAAAACCTTGCCGAGCAAAGTGCCACCTTGGGTATAGACTTTATTTCCAGTGATAGGTACATCACGATCCATGATCTCTTTCAGTCTGACAATTTCGTCCAAATCACCCAATTTTTCATAACTCGGCACTAGATAAAACTCAGAGGAAATACCAAGAATGTCTTTGGCCGAGAGTGTTTTGAGATTTTTCTTTCCAAAACCTTCTCGAATCGTAATGCCGGCAAGACCGCCATCGTCAGGACAAATAATCAGTGATTCGACAAGTCCAACCATAGCTCCTTCACCACGAGTTATAGCATCCCGGACAAGAACCGGTTTCAGTATCAGTTCTGATGCAAACTTATTCATAAGTCTATTATAACAGAGTGTTTTGCTCTTTTAGGTCATACCCAAGGTGTTTATGTCCCTTCGCGGTCACTTTGCGCCCCCTTGGAGTGCGTTCAAGAAAGCCGATTTGAATCAAATATGGTTCGTAGACGTCTTCAATGGTTTCAATTTCCTCGCTTGTCGCGGCTGCGAGAGTAGAGAGTCCGACTGGTCCACCCTTGAAATTCTCGATAATAGTAGCTAGGAGTCTGCGATCGGTATTATCCAGTCCACACTCGTCTACTTCCAGCATATCTAGAGCCTTATTGGCTATTTCTGCATCTATCACACCTTTTGCCTTCACTTGGGCATAATCTCGCACCCGTTTCAGCAGTCTGTTGGCAATACGAGGTGTCTTGCGAGCTCTTTTCGCAATTTCAGAAGCTCCGTCTTCGCTAATTTCGATGTTTAATATCTTGGCTGAACGTTTGATGATTCTCTCCACTTCCTCATCAGTATAGAATTCTAGTCGATTAACTAAACCAAAGCGATCGCGAAGAGGTGAACTAATGCTACCAATCCTGGTTGTTGCGCCAATTATCGTAAATTTAGGCAAATCCAAGCGGATTGAACGTGCCGCTGGGCCCTTACCAATCACGATATCAAGCACAAAGTCTTCCATTGCTGGATAAAGCACTTCCTCAACAGTTCGGTTCAACCTATGAATCTCGTCTATGAATAGAATGTCGCCTTCGGCCAGATTAGTTAGGATTGAGGCCAAATCGCCAGCCCGTTCAATAGCGGGGCCCGACGTGACACGTATTTGAGCACCAATTTCAGCAGCAATCACGTTCGCAAGCGTTGTTTTACCCAGTCCTGGCGGGCCATAGAGAAGGACATGATCAATCGGTTCCTGACGAGTTTTGGCTGCCTCAATCATGATATGAAGTCCCTCTTTGACTTTCTTTTGTCCTATATACTCATCGAACTTTCGTGGGCGCAGGGTTTCCTCGAATTTTTCCTCTTCCGGAAGTTCAATACTTTCTAGAATGTGATCAATGTCATCTGCCATTACTTCACCTTATTCAAAATTGATAAGCAATATTTCAACTGTTTTTCTGGTCCAACACACTCGGCAGGTAAATCAGCAATAGCGTCCCTGGCCTCATTCGGTTTGAAACCTAGCTGAAGGAGAGCTTCATAAACGTCTTCAGCTTTCCCACCAACATCAAAGAGTGAAGCTGTCGCACCAACTTTATTCTTCAGTTCAATAACAACTTTTTCAGCAGTTTTCTTGCCAACTCCAGACACACTCGAGAGTAGTGTCGGATCCTGATTTACGATACTTGCTCGAATTTTCTCAACTGAGGCCGCAGCCAGTATACCCATAGCGGCTTTGGGACCAATCCCTGAGACCGAGATGAGAAGTTCGAAGAAATCTAACCCTTCCAAGGTTTCAAAACCATAAAGAGCCAAAATGTCCTCGCGAACCTGAGTATAAATGTAGAGTTTAACGTTTTCTTCAGGATGAAGCCTGCTAGTGAGGTCCGGACCAATTCCAACCTTATAGCCAACTCCGCCGACGTTGATAACGGCCGAGCCATCCCGAACAAATTCAACTTTCCCCTCGAGAAATCCAATCATAAGGCTATTTTAGCAGCGTAACATGATAAAACAAGTAGACATGTTATCTAATAACGCTCTTTTGGCGACATAATATCAATAAACACGTGATTATTGATACTTGACAACCAATAATCACGTGTTTATAATAGTATTATGATTGAAAGATATTTAGAAAAACAAATTATCAAATCGCTAAACGATGGTTTTGTCACAATATTGTATGGTGCGAGACAGGTTGGGAAGACAACACTTGCAGAGAAAATACTCTCCACAAGCAAAGAGGGTCTGTATTTAAATTGTGACGATCCCGCCGTATTATCACGCCTTCAGGGTCAATCACTCGCTGGCCTGCGTGCAATTATAACCAACGCAAAACTCGTTGTGATAGACGAGGCTCAGCGTGTCGAGAACATTGGCTTAACTGCAAAACTTATTCATGATAGTATGCCCGATATAAAGCTACTTCTCACTGGCAGTTCTAGCCTGGATTTAGCAAACAAAATTAAAGAACCTCTCACCGGACGTTCAAAAGAATTTCTCCTTTATCCCCTGAGTCTAAAAGAAGTAGCAAGCAACATAATAGAAGGTGACGGATACATACAACGTTTATTAGTTTATGGTGGTTATCCAGGGCTATGGTCATTAAGAGAGGCTGAATCTGCCGAGTTGGCCAGAGATATTGCGAATCGCTACTTGTACAAAGACGCATTTGCCCTAGGCACCATTTATAACCAAACAGTTATTGATAATCTACTGAGGTTATTAGCTCACCAGGTGGGTAGCGAAGTTAGTTATAACGAACTTGCCAGCAGTCTCGAGATTAGCAAAAATACAATTATGAGATATATCGACTTGCTCGAGAAGGCCTTTATCGTATTCAGATTGCCTCAATTCCGGAAAAATCAAAGAGTCCAAATTGGACGCTTACGAAAAATATATTTTTACGATCTTGGAATGAGAAACGCATTAGTTGACGACTTTAGACCCATTAAGCTTCGCGGTGATATTGGTGCACTTTGGGAAAATTTTGTTATTGTTGAAAGGCTGAAAAGGAACCAGTCAGAACAAAAGTATGTCCGGAGTTACTATTGGCGATCACGTGATAAACAGGAAATCGATCTAATTGAAGAATCCGGCGATGAACTTTCTGCTTATGAATGCAAGTGGAACAAACCACCCAGAGTGCCCAAAGGATTTTTATCTGCATATCCAGGCGTTGTCGTCGAAGGTGTAACAAAGGGTAATTATTGGGATTTCCTATAGAGCCTGGCATAACCAGGAAGGTCTTTCCAGAATAGTTCTTTTTGATTCCGTAGGTTGAACACCTTTAGAGGTTGTTATATTTTCTTGAACTCGCGTGACATATGGCTATTGCGAGAGCATCAGCAGCATCATCGGGCTGAGGTATCTCGGTGAGCTTGAGCAGCATTTGAACCATTTTCTGTACTTGTTTCTTGTCAGCGCTACCGTAGCCGCAGATACCATTTTTTACCTGGTTTGGGGTATATTCAGACATTGGAATGCCCGCCTTTTGTGTAGCTAGAAGTATTACACCTCTAGCATGGCTGACAGACATGGCAGTTTTGACATTAGTGCTGAAAAACAGTTCCTCGATGGCTATTTCGTCCGGATTATATTCATCGATGATATCTGAAAGCTGATCGTAAAGAATCTCGAGTCGCTGTTCAAGAGTGTGATCAGGTTTCGTGAGAATGACCCCAAAGTCAACCAGAGACAAATTACCACTTTTTTCCTCGATAACGCCATATCCAGTAGTAGCAGTGCCGGGGTCGATTCCTAGAATAATCATTATAGTTTTTCCAGTATTTCTTCTGGGATATCGAAATTGGCGTGAACCGACGTCACATCCTCAAGATCTTCCAGAGCGTCAACAAGACGCAGAATCTTACCCGCGGTCGTTTCATCAGCCACCTTCACCTCGGTTTTCGGAATGAAGGTAAGCTCAGCATCATCTACTTTGAGATCGGCAGTTTCGAGCGCTTCTTTCACGCTTTGTAGGTCAACTGCCCTGGTTGTAATAGTATAAACGCCATCAGAGAGGTCGAAATCTTCTGCACCAGAGTCGATAATGGCAAGTTCAATGTCATCCGGGGTTGCTTTCTGATCATGTGAATTCAGATAAATCTGGCCTTTTTTCTCAAAAAGATAAGCGACAGCGCCGGTTTCAGCCATATTACC
This sequence comes from uncultured Candidatus Saccharibacteria bacterium, assembly GCA_964641375.1. Lineage (GTDB taxonomy): Bacteria > Patescibacteriota > CPR2 > UBA1875 > CAIMLA01 > CAZXMN01. The sequence continues at coordinate 5,356 of CAZXMN010000003.1, read as the reverse complement.
GCCATATTTGGTAAAAGTACTACGTACCTCGCTTGCAGTTCGGTTCCTGTTATCAGTCATCGCTTCGACCAGTACGGCCACACCAGCTTGAGCATAACCTTCATAAGTCAGCTCATCAGGAGCGGCTCCACCTAGTTCGCCGGTGCCCTTCTTGATTGAGCGCTCAATGTTCACAGACGGCATATTGGCTGCTTTGGCTTTGTCAATTGCAAGCCGTAAAGCAAAGTTCATCTTCGGGTCACCACCGCCTTGTTTGGCTGCAATCGTAATCATGGCCGCGGCCTTGGTAAATTCCTTACCTTTTTTGGCATCGATAATAGCTTTTTTGTGCTTGATTCCGGCCCATTTACTGTGTCCTGACATATTCGCTCCTTTCAGAGGCTCAAGTTCAAAGTTAAAAGTAAAAAGTTTTACGGCTTTACAACTTTATAAACTTTTCTTCTTTCAACTCGAGCAGTTTACTGCTCTATTTTACCACAAAAAAATCGCCTGAAAGCGACTAATCGGGTAAATATTTATTCCTCGGGTTCTGGTTCTGCCTCTGCGCTTTCCGTGACAACCTCGTGGTAACTTCCAATAATAGCAAGAACGAGAACGCATACTAGAAGTAATGTGGAGATTATCACTAACATAATTACATCTTAGCAACCACACTATCTGGAGTCAACTCGAATTTCACGTCGTTGTCATAGTCAGTTCTATATAGGATTGTGCCTGTCAAAATGTTCAGTGCTTCTTTGTTCGGATGACCAAATTGATTATCTTTACCGACCGAAATTACGGAATGCCCTAATTAGATACTACTTCTGGGACGAATATTAACAAAAGAACCCCATTTCTGGGGTTCTTTGTTTGAAACTAAAATTAATTAGGCTCTGTGCTTAGCAAAGCAGTCGCGACAGTAAACTGGGCGGTCTGTCTTTGGTTCAAATGGCACGGTAGTTGTCTGACCACAGTCAGCACATACTACTTCAAAGCTGCGTCTTTCATTACGCTGATCCTTGGCCTTACGGCGGCAATCAGGGCAACGTTTTGGCTCGTTTTCAAAGCCTTTTTCGGCGTAGAATTCCTGTTCACGTACTGTGAAAATGAAGTCTTCACCACAATCAGCACATTTGAGTGTCTTGTCCTCAAAACTCATGTTATTGTGTCTCCTTTCAATGGATTCTCCTCATGGGAGTGGGGCTTCGACTTAGTGCAGATTGGGGATGACCTTTGTCTGTTCCTAAATTTGGCCAAGTACACTATAACACAATTATGCAAAAAAAGCTATAACAATACAAAAATGAGTCAACTAGTAAACTAATTGACTCATTTTTGGTAGCGGGGGTAGGATTCGAACCTACGACCTCCGGGTTATGAGCCCGACGAGCTGCCGCTGCTCTACCCCGCGTTATGAACAGAGTTAATGCTAACACATTTTGTGCTTAGAGTCAAGACTTGAAGAAGAAATTCCACCACTTCTGGTAGTTTGGTAATGCATCGTCAGGATCTTTTTCAGCAACTTGGTTTTTTGCCTCAGGTAATATTACGATTACTTGTTCGCCGGGTTTCATAAGTCCCATACGTTCTCTAGCTATCTTTTCCTGATAAGAAGGGCTTTGATAGTAAAGAATTTGAGCCCCAAGGTCTTTATTGCTTTGTTGCAACTCGGTAATTGAAACTTTAAGGTCATCAACCTCTTTACGAACTTGATAACTCTGATAAAGTGTTTTACCTGCTACGTAGAACAGATACAAAACCGCAAGACCAATAATAATTCTGAGATAACCATTGTTTTTCTTCACATTCACATTATAGCAGAGCAGGTTTACATTGACTATAAGCGCGAAATTCGATATAATACTCATGTTTCAAAGTTTTCTCACCTCGTAAGTATGGGTTAGTAGCGGAAAGTTTCCGTCTTATTTCGAGCGATTAGAAAACAGTGAGATCCCGCACCTGCGGGCCCGTAGCTCAGTCGGTAGAGCAATTGCCTTTTAAGCAACTGGTCGTGGGTTCGAGTCCCACCGGGCCCTCCAAAAAGTAACCACATGGCTGCGTAGCTCAGGGGTAGAGCAGTAGACTCATAAGCTATTGGTCGGTGGTTCAAATCCACCCGCAGCCACCAATGATATATCAAAAAAGAGCCTTTCGGCTCCTTTTTTATTTCTATTTCTTGCCAAATTTACCGATTATATTTCCCAGCAGTACTGTCGCTATCGGACCAATCAGCCAAACTATACGGAAATCGTACACCCGACTAGCTAGAGTACTACTAGCGAAAAGGTTTGCCCTCTCGGCATCACCCATAAATAGGAAAATACTTGAGAGAATGAGCCCAGCTGCGAGTACGCCATAGGCAATCGTGAAAGCTCCACTTGTAAGACCATCATCGCGCATACCGGCTAGCTCACTATTCAGAGTCAAGATAAAGAGAACAAAAGCGAAAACAAATACTTTAGCACCGAACATGGTTACGTTTACAGAATGAGAGAGTTCAGTAATCCGAGACAAGTACTGAAAAGCAAAACCACCTAGCTCATAAGCAACCACATAACCGACATAGGAGTTGATAAGGATGTTAAATACTCGCCCGCGACCCAAAAGTAAACCGTAAACGGTCATAATCACGAAGAAAAGAATGATAAAAAGGTCCCAAGAGGGGGTCATAAGATTCCTTATATTAGTACTAAGAAAATTATAGGACGATGACCTTCTGTAGTCAAATGATGCCTAGAACCAGCCGCCCTTATCAAAGTCTTCGAGGAGTTTCTTCTGTTTTGAAGTTAATTTCGTTGGCGTTTTCACATTTACGGTGACCAACTGATCACCCCGTGATCGTCCGTCCAGGCGCGGTACACCTTTATTCGTAAGTTTGAACACTTTGCCGCTCTGTGTACCAGCGGGTACTTTCAGCTTCACTTCACCTTGTAGAGTTGGTATTTCTACAGTCGTACCAAGCGCGGCTTGTGGGAAGGTAATCTCCACCTCATTCTCGATATCAAAACCATCTCTGACAAAACGTCTGTCAGGACTCACTGAAACATGCAAGTACAAATCTCCCGATTGTTCGCCAATTTCCCCAGCTTCGCCCTTCCCAGCTACTCGAATTGTCTGGCCGTTATCCACTCCTGCCGGAATCTTCACCTTCACCGTCACTTGCTCACGCAATCGGCCCTCGCCCTTACATTTCGTACATTTTTTCTCTGGTACTTTGCCACTGCCATGACATTCCGGACACACCTGAGTGCTCGCAAACGTGCCAAAGATCGTGCGTTGTTCGGTCTGTATCTGGCCACGACCATGACAAGTCGGGCAAGTCTTTTGTCCCGTTCCTGGCTCAGCTCCATTACCCCTACAACGGTCACAGGTATTCATTTTAAGTAAACTAAAGTCCTTTTCGGTGCCAAAAACAGCTTCCTCGAAACTAATGCGAATCTCAACCTCAATATCAGCGCCTTTACTAGCACGCGAACGCGAGCCGCCCCCGCCACCACCAAAAAAGGTTTCAAAGATATCACCAAAGCCGCCGAGGTCATCCATATTTATGTTATAGCCTTGGCCGCCAAAGCCGCCGAAACCACCATATTGCTGATAACCGCCCCCAGCTGCACCGTTTCCGGTTCCATTTGGATTGGCATGACCAAATTGATCGTAACTTTTCCGTTTTTCGGGGTCAGAAAGCACGGAGTAGGCCTCGTTGGCTTCCTTAAACTTCTCTTCGTCCTCTTTGCCACCACCTTTATCGGGATGATACTTCATCGCCATCTTACGATAGGATTTCTTGATTTCATCAGAGGTAGCACCCTTCGGGACGCCCAGAACTTCGTAATAATCGCGTTTTGCCATTTATTTTCCTTTATCCAATAGGCCCGACGATGTTTCATCGGGCCTAATTGGAGAAATGATTATTTCTTCTCTTCGTCGACTACTTCGCCTTCAACCGGTTCTTCGGTCTTTGGCTCTTCAGGCGTAGCCTCAGCAGCTGGTTGCTCGTACATAGCGGCGCCAACTTTCTGAATAGCTTCCGAGAGTTCGTCATAAGCCTTTTGGATAGCGTCTTTGTCATCGCCATCTTTCACGCCCTTCAGAGCTTCAATCTTTTCTTCTGTAGCCTTTTTGTCTTCTTCCTTAGCTTTATCGCCGGCATCCTTCAAGGTCTTTTCGGCGGTGTAGACTAGGGCATCAGACATATTCTTGAGATCTACAAGTTCTTTGCGCTTCTTATCTTCCTCGGCGTGAGACTCAGCGTCCTTCTGCATTTGCTTGATTTCCTCGTCAGAGAGGCCAGATGATGCCGTGATGGTAATCTTCTGCTCCTTACCAGTCGCCTTGTCGGTTGCGGTAACATGCGCGATACCATTGGCATCGATGTCGAATTTCACCTCGACCTGAGGAATGCCACGGGGTGCTGGTGGAATGCCATCGAGGATGAATCTACCTAGAGACTTGTTGTCAGCGGCAAACTCACGTTCACCTTGAAGAACATGTATCTCTACCGATGTCTGATTGTCGGCAGCGGTCGAGAATACCTGAGACGCACTCGTTGGAATAGTGGTGTTCTTCTCGATTAGCTTCGTGAATACCCCACCAAGTGTCTCAATACCGAGTGAGAGAGGTGTCACGTCGAGCAGAAGGACGTCTTTCACTTCTCCACCAAGTACGCCACCCTGGATAGCAGCACCGACAGCAACCACTTCATCTGGGTTTACACCTTTGAGAGGCTCCTTGCCAAAGAATTCTTTGACAGCAGCGACCACAGCCGGCATACGAGTCATACCACCGACGAGAATAACTTCGTTAATGTCGCCCACTTTGACACCTGCGTCCTTGAGAGCTGTTTTACAAGGATCAATAGTTTTCTTGATTAGATCCTCAACAATGTTCTCGAGGGTAGCACGTGTCAGTTTGATATTGAGATGCTTCGGACCACTAGCGTCAGCAGTGATAAACGGAATGTTGATTTCACTCTCGTTTTTGCTAGAAAGTTCAATCTTGGCATTCTCAGCAGCTTCCTTGAGACGCTGAAGCGCGGCCGTATCGCTAGTTAGATCAATGCCCTGGTCTTTTTTGAATTCATCGACGAGATAGTTCATGATCTTCTGGTCAAAGTCATCACCACCAAGATGTGTATCACCATTCGTGGATTTCACTTCGAAGACGCCTTCACCGAGCTCAAGGACAGAGATATCGAAAGTACCGCCACCTAGGTCATAGACGGCAATCTTTTCTTCTTTCTTTTTGTCCAAACCATAAGCCAAAGCGGCTGCGGTTGGCTCGTTGATGATGCGCTTCACATCGAGACCGGCTATCTTACCGGCATCTTTGGTCGCTTGACGTTGTGAGTCATTGAAATATGCCGGCACAGTAATAA
>CAZXMN010000002.1:58369-60979 GCA_964641375.1 uncultured Candidatus Saccharibacteria bacterium | reverse complement strand
CCTATAACAGTAATCTCACCTTTGATAGGTGGATATGGGTCATAGTTTTCTATTAGAAAGTCCTCATATCTGAAATCATCAATATTCTTCACTTCTGGGTTCAATTTCATTACTGGGAATGGTCTTGGTTGACGAGAGATCTGTTCTTTTGCCTGCTCAAAGTGATTACTATATAGATGCACGTCACCAAAAGTATGAACAAATTCTCCTGGCTCCAGTCCGGAAACTTGCGCAAGCATCATAGTTAAAAGTGCGTAGCTAGCAATGTTGAAAGGAACTCCAAGGAATGAATCAGCACTTCTTTGGTAAAGTTGTATGGATAACCTACCCTTGTTTACATTCGGTTGGAAGATTGTATGACATGGTGGTAATGCCATTGATTTACCAGGAGCAGCCATTTCATATATATATTCTGGATTCCAGGCGGAGACAATAATACTTTTTCTCTCAGGAGTAGTATTTAGTTTATCTACTACCCAGCCGATCTGATCGATAACTCTACCATCACTTGTTTCCCATTTGCGCCATTGACGGCCATACACTGGACCAAGTTCACCCCATTTGATAACAAACTCATCAGTCTCGGGTAGTTCAGCAATCTTGGAAATAAATTCCTCTTGCGTTAGGGCTGGGACCTCACCTTTTTCAGCTGCTTTTTTGTAGTTTTTGTAGGCCCATTCATCCCAAATATGAGTATTATTGTCGATTAAATACTTAATATTAGAATTACCTTGTAGAAACCACAGAAGCTCATGAATAATTCCTCTTAAGTAAACTTTTTTGGTTGTAAGTAATGGGAATCCTTGTGAGAGGTCAAAACGAATCTGACGTCCAAATAGACTTCGGATATACGTATCTTCGACACCAAATACAGGCTTATCAGTGCCATTATCTAAGATATCTTGTAATAGGTCTAAATATTGGTATTCCGGATGTCTTTTCTCAACCATGTCTCCCCTTTCTTAAACTTGAACTTCTTTCCCGGCAGAAGTAACTCTGCCACCATTCCACTGACCTCTGTAGGCATTAGTTTCACCGTTCACTTCAAAGAACATAATATGAACAATTCTCGCACCAAGTTCAATCTCCATCTCGGCCTGTCCGGAATTATATAAAGTAAAAGATAACTCGCCAGAATATCCAGGTGCAATATTACCGCCCGATAGAATTAATCCCGTTCGGTAAAGGGTGGATCTAAGCCATATGTTTGCAGTGAGATTTAAAGGTAAATTTACTTTTTCAATCGTTGTCACGAGATAACTTTCACCTGGTTTTATAACAATAGACTGTTTTTTGTCGGAATCAAAAGTAATTAATAACTCAGATTTGGCAGAATCACGTTCAGTTAGTCCCATAAAGCCACGACCGCTTATTTTATGAACCTTACCTAAACAAAGATCAAAGCCAGTCCCCTCAGGATTGGTAAGTTCTCTTTCACAAAGATTTTCCACAAGTTTATCTTTTTCAACAAGTTCTAGTAATTTATCAACTCCAAGTACCATCTTTTCTCCTTTTACTTATGTATTTCATCCATATGAATGTTTTCGATGCGTCCTGTCGGTTCGCCAGTTGGTAAAAGTTCCCTTCTCCATGAAGTAGAACCTAACAAAGAAACCATTGTTTTTAAAAGAGCATCATCAGAAAGTTCAACCTTCTCAATTTCCAGACCGGCTTGTTTCAGGGCCTCTTCCCAGAGTTTATCGCGCTTGGAATCAACCGATTTGTATTCATATTCATAGTAAACTTTTTTGATTCCGGCTTGCACAAGAAGCTTGGTGCAAACATAGCAGGGATAAAGGGTGATATAGATAGAAGATCCATCAACATTAGTTCCGCTCTTCGCAGCTTGTGCAAGGGCATTGGCTTCAGCGTGAGCTGAACGACAGCTATCATATTTACCAGCATCTCCGGCGCCAGAACTTCGACGAAAACAAGCGCCTTCGTCAGAACAATGAGCAATCCCTGGCATCGAACCATTATAACCAGTGGATAAAACCTGTTTATTCTTCACAATAACAGCGCCAGTGGGTCTGGAAATACAAGTTGAACGAGTAGCAGCCATTTTAGCAAGTATCATAAAGTATTCATTCCAAGAAGGCCGCTTGGTTAAAAATCCTTTGAAGACTTCCGGCTCACCAATGTAATCCAAAAGTAGTTCTTTGCGTTCAAACTTCTTCATAAATACCTCAAATTTAGCAAATCTTATGCCCATTCTAGCGCAAATTTAGGTCACCGTGAAGGTTTTTATTATTACCTATTAGCAAAATACCATTTGTAGACGTCGTCAGCAACAGGAGCTGCATACACATCACCGCCACCTGCACCTTCAAGTAGTATCGCCATAGCAATCGTTGGTTTGTCGGTTGGTCCATAGGTCAAAAACCAAGCATGTTCCTTAGAGTTATTTGGTCCATATTGTGCCGTACCAGTTTTGCCAGCAACTTGTTTCGGTAAATTTCTGAGAAGACCGCATGAACCAGCTGTTACGCATTGGATCATACCCCGCTGGACAATGTCTATCGTTGATGGCTTAAGGAAATTTGTACGAATAATTGTCGGTAAAATGTTTTTGAGCACGTTACTATTACCATCAAGAATACTGGCCACAAG
>CAZXMN010000002.1:24093-58269 GCA_964641375.1 uncultured Candidatus Saccharibacteria bacterium | reverse complement strand
CTTAGAACATTTGTAATACCGTGACCACCCACTTTCCAGTCAGGAAAAGTAAAACCGCCAACCGTGATACCGCCAGTTGAATTAACAGTGGAGCTTTCGGTGATTGTTCCCTCTTCTAGGCCAGCAGAAGCAATAAAGGGTTTAATCGTAGAACCAGATGGATATTCACCGGCAATCGCTCGGGAAAGTAAAGGTTTATCAGGATTATTAAGAAGTAAATTATAGTCAGCCGTACTAATGCCTTTGGCAAAAAGGTTATTATCATATGTCGGCAAACTGACCATAGCTAGAACCTGGCCATTTTGTGGATTAATTGCCACCGCGGCCGCATCATTCACTTTTGCTTTTGCCATTTGTGTTTGAAGAGCCGTCGTAAGATGTTGTTGAAGTTCAAAATCAATTGACAACTTAAGGTTATCTCCTGGTATTGGATCGATAGTGCCAAGCTCTTTCTCATTTTTTCCGGTAGAATCGACTTCATATCTATCTTCGCCAGCAGTACCCTTTAGTATCTTCTCATACTGTTTTTCAAGGCCGGATTTCCCAATAAAGTCAGTGAGTAAATAACCGATATTCTTATTAAGCTCATCACCCGAGATACGACCAACATAACCCATAACCTGAGAAAGAAGTCCAGAATCAAGATATTCTCTTATTGGATTAACGTCTACGTGAACTCCTGGAAGCCCAGAAAGTTTAGATTCAAGAAGTAATGAAGTATCATTATCTAAATTCTTTTCAATAAGTAGCGGCTGAGAGGAGTGCTCATTATCTTTTGTAATCTGTGAACGAATATCGTCATATTTCATTCCGACAATGTCAGCAACCTTATGGAGAACATCATCTTTCTGTGTCTGGTCTAACGGTAAATCACTTGGAGTGATAGAAAGATCATAATTTGGTACATTTTTTACAAGAGCAATTCCGTGTGAATCATAAATAATGCCACGAGGAGCTCGAATAACAGTTTCATGTACACTATTACTATTAGCTTCGGCTAGGCTAACCTTACCATCAATGAGTTGTAAGTTTAACAGTCTACCAGCTAAGATTAGTATGGCGACTAAAGAAATACCTAGAATTAGAATAAACGTCGATGGCTTCCTATCATTTTCAATACTCGGTGCTTCAGCATCAGCGGGTAAAATATGCTGTAACCAACGCTCAGAATCTCCGGTTTTACTGTTTGCGACCTGCCACTTCTTATTACCGCCTTCGAGATAGACTAATTTTTTGAAAATATCTTTATTTTTCATTATCTATATCTCTCTTCAGTCGATTTCTCAACCCAGTCAAAGTACTTTCTGAAACCTATAATCATAATAATTAATACTAGATAGGTTAATATGAAGTTAAAAAATATTGGGACTAACCAGCCAAACGACCATGATAATGTCGCTATTTGTGTTGGAACTTCAAAACCATAGATAATCACAAGTCCTAGCAAAGTCAGAATAAATGATGCTCTTAGCTCGCCGTAACTTACAAATCGTGCAAAAAAAAGCTTAGAAATAGCTGTAACAGCCACAAAAGCGATAGTAAAAATAGGAAATTTACTAAGAACATTAGCATCGAGTAAAAATCCGAAGATAGCCGCTAAAATAATAGGAAAGATTGTCCTGTCCTTAATGCTTAGTAAACTAAGAAAAGGTAATAATAAAAAAGGGATAGTAAGCCAGGGGCTGAAATGTGGCAGCAGACTTAACTCCATGAAATAGAGTAAAAGTGCGATTAAGGATGACCCAAGATATATCATCTTACCTCACTATCATAACGCGTTCTAATTTTGTGAACTCAGTCATAGGAAGCAGATTTATTTGTTGAAAAATTGAACCAGCTACTTTCTGAACTTCATCAACTTGACCAAGTATCAAACCTTTTGGTAGATCGCCACCCAAACCAGAAGTAACAACCAAATCCCCCTTTTGAACAGAATCACTTTGTGGAACTTGTTCCATAGTGAGACCATTACCGATCTTTCCTGTAGCGATGCCAGTAATGTCTTTGTCTTGTAGTGTTACGGGAATACTGCTAGTACTATCTGTAATTAAAAGGATACGAACCATCGAGCCATTTATATCGGCAATTCTACCAATCATAAAACCTTCGGCCGTGACCACATCACCATTTTTCAAGCCAGTATTATTGTCAACACGGACAGTTATGCCATCTCGTAGACTAGGATCAAAATATGCGATAGTTGCAGGAACAAGGTCCAAGGAACTGCTTTGTTTGAAACCAAGATCAAGTTTCAATGAATCATTCTCTTTTTTGGCCGCTGAGAGAGTGGCAATTTCAGCGAGTGCAGAATTCAGCTTATCGGTAAGCTCATTATTTTCTCTCTGTAGAGAGCCAATGTGTGTAATATTTCCAAATAAACCAGCGATATTTTCCCCTGTAGTACTAAAAACAACTCCTACAGGAGAAAGAATATCTGAAGCCTTTTTACCAATGCCAAGATTAAAAATCTGATCAGCAAACACTAGCATGACGAGAATAATAACCGTAATTATTACACTAAGAATTTTTTTGTTTTTCATTCACTAAACCTTTGGTGATTTGGCATACTGTGTTGTTACTAAAACGTCTTTCAAAAGGTCAATGTCTTCGAGCACAAGGCCGGCACCGCGTACAACACTAGTCAAAGGATCGTCAGCTATATGGACAGGCATTTTTGTATTAAGGTTAATCAGTTTATCGAGCCCACGAAGTAGGGCTCCGCCTCCAGCTAACATAATCCCTTTGTCCATAATGTCAGCTACTAGTTCCGGAGGAGTTTCTTCAATTGTCATTTTGACCGCATCCACAATAGACATAACAGATTTAGAAAGTGCCTGTCGAATCTGATCTGAATCTACTGAAATTGCTTTTGGTAAACCAGTAACAAGATCACGACCGCGCATCACAGCTTCAAGTTTCTGTTCCATTGGATAGGCCGATCCTATAGCAAGTTTGATATCTTCGGCAGTTCTTTCACCAAGCAAAAGATTGTATTCATCCTTCGCAAATTGAATTATATCTTCATTAAGTTCATCTCCTGCGATACGGAGTGAACGTGAAGCCACAATGCCACCAAGCGATATAACGGCGACCTCAGTCGTACCGCCACCGATATCAACAATCATTGAACCAGCGGCCTCCTGAACAGGCAAACGACCACCAATTGCAGCCGCCATAGGTTCCTCAATTAGAAAAGCCTGTCTAGCGCCAGCATTAATGGTAGCATCCTCAACAGCCCTTTTTTCAACCTCAGTCACTCCTGAAGGAATACCAATCACAACCCTTGGTCTTGGTAATAGGGTAAAAGTTTCCTTGTGTACTTTCTCAATAAAGTATTTGAGCATTTGTTCGGTGACTTCAAAATCACTGACCACGCCATCAACTAGTGGTCTTCTAGCTACAATATTTGCAGGCGTCCTACCAACCATCTTCTTGGCTTCTTCACCAATAGCAAGGATTTGCTTCGTTTTCGTATTTAGAGCAACCACAGATGGTTCGTTTATAACAATGCCTCGACCCTTAACGTACACAAGGGTATTGGCAGTACCTAGATCAATACCAATATCTTTACTAAAATATCCAAAAAGTTTATTTAACATTTGCGAGTACTTTCTCCACTTCTTTCGTAAGGTTGGTGATTTTTACTATTTCTGTCTTCTCTTCATTTCGGTGTTTCAACTCAGCTGAATCTGTGGTTAATGTTTTTTCACTAATAATGATACGGAGTGGATTACCAATAAGGTCACAATCAGCAAGTTTTGTTCCTACTGACTCATCACGATCATCCCACAAAACTTCGATTCCGGCATTTGTAAGTTCCTTATGAACCTTCTCTGCCATTTTGTATGGCTTATCGCCGCCAAGATGAACAAGAGTTACGGCAAATGGAGCCACTGACAGTGGCCAAATAATTCCTCTTTCATCGTGTGAAACCTCAACTATAGTGCCCATAAGTCTCCCTAGTCCGATACCGTAACAGCCCATTTCAACTATCTTCTCTTCGCCCTTATCGCTAGTGTAAGTCAGACCAAATGGTTCCGAATATTTACTCCTGAGTTTAAAAATGTTACCAACCTCAATCGCCTTCAACATTTTGAAGTTCTTTCCGCCGCAATCAGGGCAAGTCTTCTGCTCGTCAATAATTTCCTTGTTTATGGCAATACGACAATCCGGACAGAGATAGATAAGATCTTCGCCAGACTCTGATTCAGTTTGGAATTCATGCGAAAACTTTGAGAAAGTTCCTCCAGAAGCAAACGTGAGATAGGTTTTGTCCCCAATACCTGCTCTCTTATAAATATTCAGATATGCCTTTTTCATCACTTCGTAATAACGATCCAAATCGGTCTCATCAGTATGGAACGAATAAAGATCCTTCATTAGAAATTCACGACCCCTCAGAAGTCCGGCCTTAGCTCGTTTTTCATCGCGAAATTTGTCCTGAATCTGATAGACATATTTTGGGAGATCACGGTATGAGCTTATAAACTTCTTCATTAGAGGAACAACAACTTCTTCATGTGTTGGTCCTAGAGCTAGATCGGTCTTGGAATAATAACTGGTAAAACGGAAAAGATCATCAAGTGCGTCCCAGCGTCCGGTTTTTTCCCAATTTTCCCTAGGTGTCAGTACTGGCATAAGCAGTTCCTGGCCACCAGCTTTATTCATCTCATCACGAATAATAATTTCAATTTTATTAAGAACTCTGAGACCCAAAGGTAGATATGTATAAACGCCAGCCATTAGTTGGTCAGCAAAGCAAGCCCTAATCAGAAGATCAGCGTTAATACTTTCAATGTCTTTGCCCCTTTCACGGCGAGTTTTCACTAATAGTTCTGAATATTTCATCTGACGAATACCCCCTTAATATATCCAATAATATCAAAATTTATAAAATCTTTAATAGTAACTGTGAGCATAAGTAGAATCAAAAGACCAAAACCAATCAGAATGATGAGATTCTTCGTCTTTTGGGAAAACTTTTTTCTAGTTATCGCCTCTACAGCCATAATAGCTATGTGGCCACCGTCAAGTCCAGGAATTGGTAAAACATTGAAAACGGCCAGACTAATACTAAGGAGAGCCGTGAATTGGACTAAATACATAAAGCCAAGACTGGCAAAATAATTTGTGGCCACAAAGATACCAACCGGACCAGAAACATCATTAGAAACAGTAAATTTAAGTATTAATTGTCTAAATAAATCTACAACCCCAAGAACAGTTAATTTAGTAATATGCCACGTTTCAGAGATAGCGGCCGAGAAACTAGATAACAAGTTACCGCTGATTTTACCCTCAGTGGTAAGTACAACCCCAACCCGATTGACCTCTATTTGCTTATCTCCACTTTGTACTTTTGCTTTATAAGTTTTTAGGGTTTTTATAATGATTTGACCATTTCTAACAATCTGAAGAGTAACTGTGGCACCATTTGCACTACTTTTATCTTGAATAATAGTAATAACATCGCTGTTAAGGTAAACATTTTGACCGTCAACAGTCTTAATAATATCTTTCTTCTGAATACCTTCGGATTCGGCTGGAGTCCCCTTCTCGACATCATCAATGACAACCTTGAGTTCGTTTTTGATACCCGAATGCTGCCACATGCCGGTATATATAGGTTGAAAGCCAATCATAAAAGTAAAATATAATAGCACAATTGCTAAAATAACATTCATGACAACACCAGCTAAAAATACGATCAGAAGTTGCCAGGGTTTTTTCGAAAGTAAACTCTTAGGATCGCTCACTCCATCGAGGTTCTCGCTAGTTTCATCTTCACCACGCAAAGTGACATATCCACCGAGAGGTAATAGATTGATTGAATAAGTAGTTTCCCCTACTTTCTTAGACCAAAGCCTTGGCGGAAACCCAAAAGCAAAAGTTTTAACTTCGATACCCATTATCTTCGCTGCAACAAAATGTCCAAGTTCGTGAACAAAAATCAAGAGACCAAGAATGACAATAATAGCAAGAACAGTAATCATAACTAACAATCCCACATCTTTAGATCAGGTATTAAGGCACTATTTATGTCTAAAAGTATTTGTTTATTAGCCTCGGAAATATTTAGACCTTTTATGGCCTTCTCTGAATTAGATAGATAACTTTGAATTTTCTCCCAAACGTATTCGTCAGCATCCTTTTCGTCTAAAAGTGACTTGATTTCGGATATCTCGTCATGAGTCAATTGACCCGGTTTATTATAAAGATTAGCAAATCTATCTCTGGCTTTGTCGTTAAGCTTTTCATAGAGATAGATAATCGGAAGGGTTTTCTTGCGTTCTTCTAAGTCCTTAGCTTCAACTTTCCCTGTGGTTCCTGCTTTGCCCCAAATTGAGGCAAGGTCGTCATTAAGTTGATAGGCAAATCCCAGGTTCAAACCATATTGCCATAAATTTTCTTGATCTTCCTGGTTCGCACCAGCAATAATACCAGAAACCTTGGCAGAAGCAGCTACCAGAACTGCCGACTTAAGCATAATCATTCTCAGATATTCTTTCTCGGTAACAAGATTGCCGCCAATACCTTGTTCAGAGAGCGAAAAGTCTAAAAACTGACCTTCTGCAACCTGTTTATAAACATCGTTAAGGAATTCCGAGAGAGTAACATATAATTTTGGATTATTTCTATAGGTTTTGGTCAGTTCTATTTGCGACAAGATTAACTGAGCGTCACCAGTATTAATACCATGGTTTATACCCCATTTTTTCCAAACTGACGAACGACCACGTCTGATTGGATCGTTGTCCTCAATATCATCGTGCATCAAAGTGAAATTATGAAAAATTTCAATTGCCGCTGCAGCACCAAGTGTCTCTTGCATCTTGCCAAAGAAATCAGCACATAAGAGGGTTATACCCGGTCTAAATCTCTTGCCGCCATAATTTCCGGCTGGCTTTAAGTCATCGTCCAGATAACCAAAGAAATAATTCATCATATCATACATTAGTAAATCATCTTGAACCCTAAGAAGAGACTTAATCTCATCATCAACTAACGGTGTGTACTTTTCGAATATACTTAAGACTTTATCTGGTTTTTCCATCCTACTTTCCAAAATTTCTCTTTATATCACTAAAGAAAGCTAAAGCTTTATCAAGTTCGTTTTCATTAAAGTCTGGCCATAAGACATCTGTAAGATATATTTCTGAATAAGATGATTGCCAAATTAGAAAATTTGAAAGTCTAGGATTCCCGCCAGTACGAATAATTAGATCGGGGTCAGGTTGTCCTGCTGTATATAGATTAGCTGAAATCGAATCCTCAGTAATCTTTTCACCTTTCGTAATCGCCATATTTACCGCGTCAACAATTTCTGCTCTACCGCCATATGAGAGGGCAACATTTAAAACACTCCCCCTTCTATCAGCAGTTTCAGACTCAATGTTTACTAATTCCTTCTGGAGATTTTGAGGAAGGTTCCGCTTACGTCCGATAATGTTTACTCTTGTATCACGGTCCTTATAATTTTGGATTTCGTTTTTTATGGCGAAAGTCATTAGATTCATCAACCCGCCAACTTCGTCCTCGGTTCGTTTCCAATTCTCGGTAGAAAAAGCATAGACCGTAACATTTTTCACACCTTTAGCAAAGCAAAGGTCAACGATTTCTTTAAACCGCTCATAACCCTCTCTATGACCCGAGTTAGTATCTAAGCCTTTGTTTTTCGCCCAACGTCGGTTGCCATCCATAATGATTGCAACATGAGTAGGAACTGTCTGATTGTCAGGGTCTGGAGTTGTCATTATACTTCCAGCAGCTCCTTTTCTTTTCTACCCAGGATATCTTCGACCTTTTTGTTATAACTATCGACTAGCTTTTGTATTTCTGCTTCGCCGTGATACATATCATCTTCGCTTATTTCACCATCTGTTTTTGCCTTTTTGATAGCGTTCCAAACCTCTGAGCGAGCTGTACGTATGCCGACTCTGGCTTCCTCGGCCTTTTCCTTGGCTATCTTCACAAATTCTCGTCTGCGGTCCTCTGTGAGCTCAGGGAGATTAATACGAATCATATCACCGGTATTTATTGGGTTGAAACCAAGATCAGAGTCTCTGAGAGCTGCCTCTATTTGGTTAACTATGCCTTTATCCCAAGGCTGAATGGCGATCTGTCTAGCCTCGGGTACGGTAATATTAGCCACCTGCTTCAGTGTCTGTTTTGTCCCATAAGCATCAACCACAATGTCTTCAACCAGAGATACAGAGGCCCTGCCAGTATGGATACTAGCGAGTTCGGATTCTAGAAATTCAATGGATTTATCAAGTTTCGGAGATAATTCTTTAATGTAATTTTCTAACATTTTCGTCTCCTCCAAGTACTTTATTTACCAAGTTCGTATCTTACGAACCTTCGGACCACAAGCTTTTCACCAATAGCCGCTGTTTTCTCATTTATTAGGTCTTCGACAGTGATACCTGGATTTTTAACAAAAGGTTGCTTTAGAAGACAAACCCGAGAATAAAATTTATCCATTTTGCCTGTCAGAATTTTTTCCACAACTTCATCTGATTTCCCAGAGTCCTCAAGTTGAGCTTTCTCAATTTCACGCTCTTTTGCTGTAACTTCGGCTGGAACGTCTTCAGGCGACACATATTCAGGACTAGCCGCAGCAACGTGCATCACAAGATCACCTGCGAGTTTCTTAAAATCTTCATTCAAGGCAACAAAGTCTGTTTCAGAGTTAAGCTCTAAAAGTGCTCCAATGCGACCGTTATGAATATAGCTTACAATGATGCCTTCTTTGGCTTCACGTTCTGACCTTTTTGCAGCAGTAGCAGCACCTTTTTTACGAAGTAGCTCTATCGCTTTATCAAAATCGGCATCAGCTTCCTCTAAAGCTTTTCTACAATCCATCATCCCAACACCGGTCATTTCACGAAGTTTTGTGATATCTGACATATTTACTGACATATTTCCTCCTTAGTTTTCTTCTTTGACATGTACTGGCTTATTCTCAGTAATAACTCTGGCTATTTCATCAGAAATAATTTTAATTGATTTTACAGCATCGTCATTACCCGGGATAACATAATCTACAAGATCAGGATTTGCATTCGTATCTACAATTGCAATGATAGGTATACCAATGTGCCTGGCTTCTTTAACGGCAATATCTTCACGGACAATATCAATAATGAATAATGCATCAGGGAGTTTCTTCATTTCCTTAATACCGCCCAAGTTAGCCTCCATTTTCTCAGCCTGTTTACGGGCGACAACAAGTTGTTTCTTGGTAGCAAAGTCATTCTCTTCAATACGTTCTGCAAGCTTCTTTAAATTCCTAATTTGTGATAGAAAAGTAGGAAAATTAGTAAGCATACCGCCCATCCAACGCTCGGTAACAAACGGCATTCCCGAGTTTTTAGCTGCTTCAGTAACGATTAATTGGGCTTGTTTTTTGGTTCCAACAAAAAGAATCTGTCCGTCATTTGCCGCAATGTTTCTGACAAACTTTAGGGCTTCATCGAGACCCTCCTCGGTCTTGGCAAGGTCAAAGATATGAACCCCACCTCTTTCAGTAAAAATAAAAGAAGCCATCTTTGGATTCCAGCGAGATTTCTGGTGTCCAAAATGTACTCCTGCTTCCAGCATTTCTTTCATGCTTACGGTCATTTTTTCTCCTTTTCTGCCCAGACATATTGTGTGGGCCCTCCGCCTATCTCACCTACCTGCAGGCCCAAATACGGGAGGATGCAAGTATCAATCGGCGTGTGAATTAATTTTACGATATACATATTAACTAAATATGTACTGAAAGTCAATGATGGATAAGGCCATAGGCTCGTCTGGCTAATTGTCAGAAGGGCCTAAAGTGAGGGTGTCAGCATCTGGTGTCTACTAAACACCCCTCTTTGACGGAACGCAGCAGCTATCGCCAGTCTCCGCGTTTCCGTGTAATAGTATTATCATGGAATGCGTGTTCCTTCAATGGAAAGATAAGACTTGAAAGATGTCACTTTTTTTGTTAATATACTTTAGTTATGAAAAAAGAAATTCATCCAGAATACAAAGAAGTAACAGTCACATGTGGCTGTGGTAATACTTTTGAGACTCGTTCCACCACAGATGATATCAATGTGGAAATTTGTTCTGCTTGTCATCCCTTCTATACTGGTAAACAAAAACTCGTTGATACCGCTGGACGCGTCGATAAGTTTAGAATGCGTATGGAAGCTGCCGCGAAGATGAAGACCGGTGCTCCAAAGAAAGAAAAAACCGTTAAAGAAGTTGAAAAAGAGACTCCGGCTGAAATCGAGGAGAATATTGAAGAGATTTCTGAAGAGTTTAATGAAGAACTAATTGAGACACCTACCGAAAACACTGAAGAACATAAATAACAATTTACTTATAGCGCTATTAGATACCTTTCTTTAGCGCTATAATTGTATCTGGACATTTGCAATGAAACTAATAGACAAATTCGAAAGTAAACAAAAAGAATACGACGAGGTCAATAATAAGCTTACTGACCCTCTAGTTCTTAGTGATCAAAAAATGGTATCGGAACTAAACAAGAAACGCTTATCTTTGCAACCAATCATTGAGCTCTTTGAAAAATTTCAAAGGCTAGAGACGGAACTTGCTGAAGCCGAAGAAATGCTAAAGGTCGAGAATGACCCCGACCTTATAGCCATGACTGAAGAGGAAGTAACGAGTTTAAAACATCAGAAAGAGTTAACAGAAAGAAATATTGAACTAGAACTTGTACCAAAAGACGAAAATGATGATAAAAATGTCATTATCGAAATCAGAGCTGGTGCTGGAGGAGATGAATCAGCTCTCTTTGCTGGAGAACTGTTTCGTATGTACACTAGATATGCTGAACGTCATAGTTTCAAAATCGAAATCTTGGATTCTCATGAAAACGAAATTGGTGGTTTCAAAGAGATTATTTTCTCAGTTAAAGGTAAAGGAGCCTATAAACACCTCAAATATGAGAGCGGGGTTCATCGAGTACAACGTGTTCCTGAAACTGAATCCGGTGGTCGGATTCATACTTCAACCGTTACTGTAGCTGTTCTTCCTGAAGCGGAGGATGTAGATGTCGAGATTCTACCAAATGATATACGTGTCGATGTTTTTCGTTCATCAGGGCCTGGAGGACAAAGCGTTAATACAACCGACTCAGCAATACGTATTACCCATCTGCCAACTGGATTGGTTGTCTCTTGTCAGGATGAAAAGTCACAAATTAAGAACAAAGAAAAAGCTTTGCGAGTACTTCGTTCTAGACTGCTCCAGACGAAGATTGAGGAGGAGGCAAAAAAGCGCGGTGACGCTAGGAACAGTCAAATTGGTACTGGAGATAGATCCGAAAAAATCCGTACATACAACTTTCCACAAGATCGCGTAACGGATCACCGCATCAGTTTGTCTGTAAATAATCTTCCCGACTTCATGGCCGGAAATATCGACAAAATGCTCGATAAACTGAGTGAAGTTGACAGAGAAGAAACTTTAAAAAAGCTAGGATAAAACCTAGCTTTTTTAATAGAATTAAATTTTATTGAGCTTCAACGAGAGTGACTGTAACGGTATTGGTTTTTCCATCACGTATATAGGTAATCGGAACTTTATCGCCAACGTTATAGGTCGATATCACTGACATCAAAGTCTTTGTAGTCGAGAGAGTCGTGTTTCCTACCTTTGTAACGATATCACCATTTTTGAGACCCGCTTTATCGGCAGGACTGCCACTAACAACAGCCGGACTGCCGGTACTCGAATATAGTAGAGCGCCCTCTGTGACAGACAAGTTATTCTCGGCAGCAAATTCCTTACTAATAGTGATGTATCTAACTCCTAGCATAGGCCTGACAATTCTGCTATTTACGTTATAGCTATCCAGAGCAGATTTAACCAAGCTGATTGGGATAGCAAAACCGATTGATTGGCCAGTTTGATCGACGGCCGTATTCATACCGACAACCTGACCATCTATATTAAGCAGCGGTCCGCCAGAATTCCCTGGGTTTATAGCAGCGTCAGTCTGAATTACATTATCGAGTGACTCAACAGAACCACCTGTTGTATCACCTGCCTGAATAACGCGTCCAATAGCACTAATCACCCCTACAGTGACACTATTCTGGTACTGTCCTAAGGCATTACCAATTGCAATTGCTGTTTGCCCAGCCACAAGATTATCTGATGATCCAAATTCTACTATTGGTAAATTTTTAGCATCAATTTTGAGAATTGCAATATCATTAGTCGGGTCAGTCGCCTTAATTTGCGCGGTATATTCTGTACCATCGCTAGTAAAAACAGAATATTGAGTGGTGGTATCACTCACTACATGTTTATTAGTGACGATTAGACCATCAGAGCTAACGATATAGCCGGTTCCGGCAGTTGTGGCTGTGCTTGTACCACCAAAGAAATTTTGTGTCTGTGTTACTCCATTTATACTGACTACTGCCGGACTGACTTTCTTAACTGCATCGATAACGGCCGAGTTCTCTTGGACGGTAACATTTGTATTGCCCAGAAAACTTGTTTTAGATAAACCACTTCCGGTCCCATAGTCGAGATAAACAAAACTACCGATAATCCCACCGAAAATCGATACTAGTAGTACGCCTATAAAAATTAATGCGAGCTTCTTCTTTTTTGGATCAATTGGTTTAAGTTTGCGAATTCGGCTGACCTTTTCAACACTTTCGACTTCGACATTTTCTTCAGTCATATAACCTCCTATAAACTTGGTAGCCATCTTGCCGTCGTTAGAAGTACGGCAATAAACATTAATGTCAGTACAAAATACTCAGTTAGGACACGCCTCGTTAAACTTTTATCCATTTTATGGAAAACGAGACCCCAGAGAAAATAAAAAACGATAGTCAGTAGAATCGCTGGTAGTGGTGTTCCTCCCAAACTAGCCTTCTCTTGAGTTGAAATCACTGGGTAATTTACGATCCAGATGGATGACACCCAGGCGACTTCTGCTCCTAGAAGTGAAGTTACGAGAATGTAGGGATTCAATTTCTTCATGTCCTCATTGGCACCATTTTCCCAGGCCAGAAAATATGATATCCCGTAAAATAAAGCGTAAATAAGTATTATGAGAATAAGCTGAAAGAAAAGTCGACTCCCCGTTGAGCCGAAAAGCATAAACAGACGGAAAAGTGCAGTAGAACCCAAGAATATAGACATAAACGAGATAACTATCAAAACGTTCCTGTGAAATATAGCCGCTCGATCAGATAAATTATGAACTTTTCTAAGCGAGATCCAAAGATAAAAATTGGCCAATATTACTAAAACAGTAAAAACGATCTTAATAAAACTCTGGAAAAATATAGTTTGTAGATACAACGAACCGAAGTTAAATATCAAAGGCAAGATGAGAAACTTTGCTTTTTCAGCAATGGTCTCTTGATTAAGTATCACTTCGAAAAAAAACTTCCATATAACGAGAATAATGATTGCTTGAGCTGCCACTATATAAATAAAATAATTTGGCGCTAGTATTGCTGCCACTAGAGTTACCGCTATGGCACTTACGGCATAAATTGATTTTTTAGTTAAAGGATTCATATTTATCCTTTGTAGTCTTTACCAACGATTACTTCAATGTCAGTTCCGCTATCAGTTGTCCCCTTTTCGGACTTTACATTAAAGAATTTTTCAAGAGCGGCAATAGTATTTGGTTTGGCACCATTGGTACCATCAATTATCTTTGTTACCGAATATGTTTGTGTATCAGCTGATGCAACACTGATGACATTTATACTTTGACTACGAAGAGCGTCAGCGGCCTTACTAGCTAGACCTGCCGTACTAGTTCCGTTGAGAACTGTCACATTAGCACCCTCTGTAATCACGGAGCCACTAGTAAAGATATTATTTGCAGCAGCCTGAAGCTCCTTATAATTATACAACCCCGCACGCGGAATGAGAATATATCCCGCAGTATCGCTTGAATCATCAGTTAGTAAACCTTTTTCGGAATTATCAAAGACCAGATTTTTAATAGTGGAGGTATCCACCTTTTTGAAAAGGTCTATCGCCCTTTGAACGTATGAAAGATCGAAATCAGTTTTCACATTATTCCCGAGGGCAGCGGCTAGGCTGGCAATCTTAGCTGGATTTAGAAGAGTATTTGTTGACATGACCTTTGTTTTAATCGCCACTAGAACTTGTTGCTGTCTCCTAGCTCGGTCAAAGTCACTGGTCGTCTCACGAGAACGAGCGTAACGAAGCGCAGTGGCTCCGTCCATGTGTTGCATTCCTTTCTTAATATAAAGTGCCTGATTACCAAGACCGTCATCGTCCGGATAGTAAGGATCATACAGATCTTGTGTCACGTTAATATCAACTCCGCCTACCGCATCAACAACGTCTTTGAAGGCTGTAAAGTTTACCCGAACATAATAGTGAATTGGAATGTCTAGAACCTGAGAAACGGTTTGTTCGGCATAAGTTGGTCCAAGACCCTTCGATTTCATCTCACCACAAGCATCAGCATAATTGATTTTTTGATCACCGCAGTTATTACCAATATTCACATAGAGGTCTCTAGGGACTGAGATCATCGCCACCTGTTTAGTTGCAACATCATAAGAAAGAACCATAATCGTGTCCGAAAGATATTCCCCAGCGTGACCCTCATCACCGATTCCCAGAAGAAGAACATTGACGCGACCACTGCTTTCGCCCTTCAGTTGCTTTGTAGTGAGAAGACTAAGTAAATTAGGGGCATTATCTCCTGAAAAAATGTTTTTCATTGAATTATAAAGAGACAAACCAAACCAACCAAGGCCGATTAGTATAACACCAACAATTCCTAGAGCAATATATAGCTTTAGATGTTTTCGTTTTTTTCTTTTTTTATCTTTTTTACTAAACTTAAGTGGTGTCTTGTCGATTGAGTCGTGAATTTCAGGTATTGAATTAACACTTTCCCGTATCTCTTCTAAAGTAAGTTTTTTCTTCATCTAACCTTTCCAAGTAACGTATAATAGTATATACAAAAAGTTATGGACAGCCAAGTGTTTTAGGAGAATAATATTATCTATGAGTGAAGAGAAAAACAGTACTTCTAGTACTCAAGTTGCCTGGGAAATTTTGAAAACCATTGTCGGAGTGGCTCTTTTTGTTATTTTCTTTCGATTTTTTATTGTCCAGCCTTTCTATATTGTCGGTAGCAGCATGTTACCGGATTTTCATGATGGGCAATACCTCTTTATTGATGAGGCAAGCTATTACTTGAGAGCTCCTGAGCGTGGCGAAGTTATTGTTTTCAGACACCCTACGGAGACATGTAGCGCATTTGTAGAAAGTCATAAGATTATAAAGACTATCGTTCAAGGGCCTTGTCAGAGCTATATCAAGCGCATCATCGGTCTTCCTGGTGAAACTGTAGATATTGCTGACGGACAAGTGAAGATTATAAATAGTAAAAATCCAAAAGGTTTATTACTCAATGAGAAATATATTGAGCAGGGAGTATCTACCCTTGGAACACTGGATGTAAAACTTGCCAGCAATGAATACTTCGTTCTCGGTGACAATAGGGAGCCCGATGCCAGCTCTGATTCTCGCGAGTGGGGACCACTCAAACGGGAGTTCATTATCGGGAAAGCCTGGGTAAGTCTACTTCCTATAAACGACATCGGTTTTATCCCAACCGCTAAATATTAAAAAGGGCCCTGACGGACCTTTTTTTATTTTGTTATAATCTTGAAGATTCTATCTAAATCTTCCTCGTTGTAATATTCAATAACAATTTGTTTTGGTTTGATGCGAACCTTCGTGCCGACGGCCTCAGAAAGCCTTTTCTCAGCTGCTCTAACATTTGGATCAGTATATTTTCTATCCCTATTACTTCTATTCTGGACATGAGATTCGGCTTCGCGAACGTTTAGTCCTTCGCTAACAATACTATGAAAGAATTTTATTTGCGCCTCCCTATCATCAATAGCGAGAATGCTACGAGCATGACCTTCGGTAATTTTACCCTCAACTAAGCCTTGTTTTATTTCGGCTGGTAAAGATAGCAATCTAAGCGCATTGGCCACAGTGGAACGAGCCTTACCAACTTTCTTTGCAGCGTCTTCTTGGGAAAGATTAAACTCATCAATCAAACGTCGATAGGAAAGTGCAGATTCAATCGGATTGAGGTTTTCACGTTGAATATTCTCAATAATGGCCAACTCAAGTTTTTGTTGCTCATCAAGCGTGCGCAGAACGACAGGGACTTCGGCCAGTCCGGCTAGTTTAGCAGCCCTGAGGCGTCTTTCCCCAGCAATAAGCTGATATCGCCCATTCTCACTCTTCGTGACCAAAAGAGGCTGAAGAATTCCATATTCACGTATACTGGCCGCAAGTTCTGCAAGAGGAGCTTCATCAAAACTAGTACGTGGCTGATGAGGATTAGGATCAACAAGGATAGTTTGAATTGTCATACTACCGGTTTGTGGCGTATTTGATTCATCGTCACCAACTGGGATTAAAGAATCTAAACCACGACCTAAACCACGAAAACTAGTTTTTTTAGTGTCATCTACTGGCTGCATTTGATATGTACCTCTCTGGCCAGCTGCTTGTAGGCCGCTGCCCCTTTACCAAATTTATCATAATTCATAATAGTTTTCCCATAAGATGGGGCCTCAGCGAGACGAATATTTCTCGGAATTACACTGTCAAAAACCTTGTTTGGGAAATGTTTCTTGACCTCGGCCTCGACCTGTCTGGATAACAAAGTGTTCTTGTTATACATGGTAAGGGCGACACCAATCAGCGAAAGTCTGGGGTTCAGGTTCATTCGAACCCTTTGGACGGTATGTAGAAGCTGTGAAAGTCCCTCTAGCGCATAGAACTCGGTTTGAACCGGTATAAGTAGGCTATCAGCACCGACAAGACCATTTATCGTTAATATACCAAGCGACGGCGGACAATCGATCAAGATATAATCATATTCGTGTCTCACCTTTTCTATGGCCGATTTCAGTCTGTGTTCACGGGCAATTTGACTAGCTAATTCAACCTCAGCTGCAGCGAGAACAACGCTAGCGGGAGCAACGTCTAAGCCCTTAATATCAGTTTTAACTCTAATCTCCTGAATCGGTGTCTCTCGGACCAAAACGTCATAAAGACTTCTCTCTACGGCGTTTTTGTCGATACCGAGACCGCTAGTTGCATTTCCTTGTGGATCAAGGTCAATAAGCAGCACTCTCTGGCCCATCTTGGCCAGATATGCCGCTAAGTTCACTGTGGTCGTGGTTTTACCCACTCCACCCTTTTGATTTGTAACTACAATAACGTGTGCCACGAGATAATCTTAGCAAAAAAAGGTCATTTCCGCCAGCCTATTGTGGTTAATACATAATGTTCAAAAAGAAGAACGCCCACACTCGGACGCTCTTCATCGAGCACTCGGTATGGGCGTGATACGGCTAAGCAGCCGCAGGTTGATGTTGTCTCCCCTTCTGTCTCCTACAGAAAGGGTTCTCGATGTAGTGCCACAGTTCAGCGGCGTTGTACTGCTCCTGAGTGACCGCGAAGCAGAATTGTCGGCTGTTATCACCTGACTGCGCCTGAACCTGGAGACAATAGACCGGCTCATCAGGAAGGGGATCGTCAAGGATCTGTGACTCGTACCAGTGGAAGTCCATACAGAACGCCGAGAACATCGGTACTGATGACAGAAACCGTTCAGTCGGTATCTCGACGAACTTCGAAACCACCATCACTTGTTCCGAAGTTGCCTTGAGATTCGTTGAACGTAAACGATGCCAGATGAAGACCATCGTCAGGGCCAGAGCGACAAAACCAACAAACAAAGAGCCCGGATCCATTTCCCCTCCCTTGGTCGTTGGCTGAATGCCTAGAGCGAACGCAACTCCTGAACATGGTTCTGGTTCGGTTGCCTCTCGAATCCCACAAACGAGCCCGTGAGAAGCATGATGCCTGCAATCCCTCGACACAGCCGCCCGTAGAGCCCGTACTTCCCGTGCCTTTTACTCCCGGTGTTACGGTGCATTTTTGGGCCCCCTCCCAATGACACATATGATTATCCGAAAGGATTATACTTAATTTAAAGAAAAAAAACAATCATAATCGAAAAGGCGCCCATTACTGGACGCCTCGGACGTGAGTCTTTGAAACACTACATTTGATTAATGCTTATTATGTTATTGTCGGGATCCTTAAACCAGGCGGCTTTCCAATCGCCGATTGTGGCGACACCGTTTTCAGTCTTAATTCCCATATCCGGCATATCATAATCCAAGAAATCAACGCCATTATCACGAAGTTCATCAACTTCAGCCTCAACATCGTCAACATTGAAACCAACTACAGTATGATCGGCCTTCGTGGGTCCCCTTTCATAAAGATAAATTCCTGTACCCATCCCGGCCCAAACCATCACACCGCCTTTACCTTTTTCGTCGGCCTTGAGTCCAAGCTTATCTTTGTAAAATTCGACTGCACGGTCTAAATCTGCGACCGGAAGAGTGGCATTCACCATCTTGTCACCAAGCATAGATGCTCCTTTCATTTTGTTATTTAGTGCTTTTCTCTATATCTATTATAGCATCATGGTGTTGGTCGATTTGATTGGGTATAAAAAAATAAATCCCTTAGGGATTTATTTCGTTTCAATCTTGGTGATCACTATCTTGGTCAACTTTTGTCTGTGACCGGTTTTGACTCGATAATTCTTCTTTGCTTTGTATTTGAAAATAATTTGTTTATCGGCTTTTGTTTGCTCGACAACCTTTGCTATAACCTTGGCACCCGCAACCGTAGGTGTACCGATAGTAGCTTTGCCGTCTTTGACAATCATAAGAACATCAGTGATATCGAAAGCCATCCCGTCTTCGACTTCTAGCTTCTCAACCTCAAGTGTTAGGTCTTCATTAACGAGATACTGTTTACCACCGGTTCGAATTACCGCATATAATTCTGTTTTCTTGTCAGCCATTTATTTCCTGTATTTACAACTATGCTAGTTTATCAGTTTTTGGCGTTCTTTTCAAGAGTTTCCCTAGAAATCAATCTTCTTATATCTAATATATATACTTTCCAGGATACCAATTGAGAAAAGAGTGATAACAACAGATGTACCGCCATAGCTAACTAAAGGTAGTGGAATACCCGTTACGGGCACAATACCAAGATTCATGCCGATATTAATGAAAATATGGAAAAACAGCATCGCGAATATACCGGTCGCAAGAAACATTCCGAAATAATCACGCGACAACATGGCAATTCTGATTGCTCGGTAAAGAATAGCTCCAAAAAGTAAAATGACGGCGAAAGCACCAACAAATCCCATCTCTTCAGCCAGTGAGGCGAAAACAAAGTCAGTATGCTCAAATGGCAGGAAATTTAACTGAGATTGTGGTCCGTGCCCAAGACCTCTACCCCAAAATTGGCCAGATCCAATAGCGATTATGGCCTGGTTGACGTTCCATCCAGATCCCATTGGGTCGGCCGTTGGATTCAGGAAAGAAAGTATTCTTGTTTTCTGATATGGATGAAGTAAGAAATTATAAACAGGAATCATCACTAGACCAATAATACCTACTGTACCGGCGACATATCTCTTTTTAATATTACTGACTAGTAACATTGCTCCCCAAATAATGGCAAAGGTAAGGGCAGTTCCCAGGTCGGGTTGAATAGCCACTAAGGCTGTCGGAATTCCGATATACACAACGGATTTCAGAAAGACTTTCGGCTGGTGCATTTGGTCAACATTCTCCGAGAAAAATTTCGCCATTACAATAATCATAAATACTTTAGCGAGTTCGGACGGTTGGAATTGAAAACCAAAAACATTAATCCAACGCGTTGCGCCAAGTGCGTTGTGACCAAGTAGATATGTGGCGACAAGCATAATTATGGTTAGCAGATACAATATCCCGGAAAGCTTTTTGAACATACGATAGTCGGCTCTGGCCATAAGTATTAAACAAACGAGACCGACACCGGCAAAAATAATCTGTTGAAGGGCTTCGGAACCTCCAGCCATACTAAAAGTTGTGCTATAAATAATCGCAAAACTGAAACCAAGCAACAGAAAGGTAGCCAACATTAAAACCCAATCAAAATTTTTTAGTAATCTAAAGTAACGATTCACGATTGTTTCCTGGCCTTCTTCACCCCAAACCAGACCTTGGCCTTATCTATAATCACGTCTTCACTGTAGTCGGTGACTTCTTTCTCACAAAACTCAATCTTTGTAGCTAATGTTTCGCGCATTATGTATTTCGCCCATTTTGAACTAACAATTTTGACAAGTTCCGGATCATTACAGCTTAGATATATTTCAATTCGATCTGGGGCATCATAGCCTGCTTGCTTTCTAGCGTCCTGAACTTTTCGGACGAATTCACGGGCAACACCCTCCTCGTGTAAGTCCTCAGTAATTATAGTATCAATAGCCACAGCAAAATCGTTCTCTTGGTCCAGCACGTGACCCTTTAGTCCAGAGATATCGACGTCGAGTTTCTTCGTAACCTCTTCTTCGGTAAGTTTTTCGCCTAGAACTAAATATTTACCATTTTTAAACTCAAATTTATTGTCCATGAAGGCCTGCACTACTGGCTTCATCTTGTTACCCAAACGCGAACCAGCGGTTTTAAAATTTACATTAGTAAGTACAGAGACTAGAACACCTTCACCGGGATTTTTCTGATTTCTAAATTCAACGTTTTTGACATTCAATTCTTCTTTTATAGATTCGAGTATTTCCTTGGACACATTTCTGCGCTCCACATCGAAAACTAGCATTGTTGAAATAGGTTGACGGACGTTTATCTCGGCTTTAGCTCGCAGCTTGAGACCCTTCTCTACTATTCTTCTCGCAAAATGGATTTGTTCGTTCACCTTAATGTCAATAAGCTCAATGTCGGCAAAAGGCCAGTCGGCAAGATGAATTGATTCAGGCGCCTTGTCATCAACACCTAAAACTAAATTCTGATAAATATTGTCTGTTACAAACGGCATGAATGGCGCCAAAAGTTTCGTATAGTTGACCAGGACATAATACAGGGTTTCGTAAGCATTTATCTTGTCAGTATCATTTTCACTTTTCCAGAAACGGCGTCTGGAACGACGGATATACCAGTTGGACAAATCATCAATAAAATCAGTGAGTAACCTTGCTACCCTGGAAAGATCGTAGGCTTCAAAAGATAAGGTAACATCTCGAATAAGCTGATTTGTCTCTGAAACAATCCAGTAGTCCATTGTGTTATCGAGCGTAAGTTTACCGGTTGGCCTGAAGTTATCAATGTCTGCATAGGTCACAAAAAAGCTATACGAATTCCAAAGTGTTAGAATAATCTTCTTTACTACCTCATCTACACCCTTTTCTGAAAATCTCATATCTTCAGCTTTGACCGCCGGGCTCGACATTAATGCAAAACGAAGGGCGTCAGCGCCATATTTGTCGACGATTTCCATCGGATCCGGATAGTTCTGTAACCTCTTGGACATTTTTTGTCCATTCTCGGTAAGCACTGTTCCATTCACGATAACGCTGTTATATGAGGATTTACCAAAAATAGCTGTAGCTAAAACTATAAGAGAGTAGAACCAGCCACGTGTTTGATCAATTCCTTCTGCGATGAAATCTGCCGGAAAATCGTGGTCAAATTTATGTTCATTTTCAAAGGGGTAGTGAATGGAGCCATATGGCATACTGCCGGATTCAAACCAACAATCAAAGACTTCACCGGAAAGCTTGAAATTACCACCACAATCACAATCAAATTCAACATTCTGAATTTTGTGCAGATGAATGTCGGTAACCTCGATGCCGGATTTTCTCTTTAGTTCCTCAATAGAGCCAAGTACTTCAACCTTGCCACATTTATCACACTTCCAAACGGGTAGCGGTGTGCCCCAGAAACGGTTCCTAGAAACGCTCCAGTCGGGTGCATTCTCAATCAGCTTCGCAAATCTACCCTTTCCGACTGATTCAGGTAACCAATAAATTTTTTCGTTACTCTCAAGAATCTGAGACTTAATTTTCTCCACAGCCACAAACCAGCTAGCAACACCACGGTAAATAAGCGGTGTGTCGCATCTCCAACAATGTGGATACGAATGCGTAATTGTATCTACTCTTACAACCTTATCATCAAGGTCCTTAATTATCTTTTCATTTGTCTCAAGAGTAACAACGTCTTGTCCAGCGTAATCAGGTACTTCAATTGTAAATTTACCCAAATCGTCAACGGGCATGAAGAAATCGATGCCATGTTTCTTACCGACCTTATAGTCATCTTCCCCAAAGGCTGGCGCGGTATGGACTATACCGGTGCCGTCATCAGTAGTGACATGGTCGCCATCAATAACGATAAAAGTCTTTTTACCTTGAGCCTGTCTAAGAGCTTCACTATTTTCATAATAATCAAAAACTGGTTTATACTTCTGGCCGACCAATTCCTTGCCAGAAAAAGTTTTTATAACATGATAGCCATCAAGGAATTCTGAGTAATCTTCTAGTCTCTCGGTCGCTAAAATATATTGACCATGATTCGTTTTTACTTTTGAATACTCAATCTTTGGTCCAACTGCTAAAGCTAGATTGCCAGGTAGAGTCCAGGGTGTTGTCGTCCAAGCTAAGAAGTATGTACCAGGCTCGCCTGCAAGTTCAAATTTGACGGTAACCGCTTTGTCGCGCTTATCTTTGTAACCTTGACCAACCTCAAAGTTTGAGAGTGGCGTGGAACATCGAGGACAGAATGGCATAACTTTGTGCCCCTCGTAGGCTAAATCTTTTTTATATAGCTCGCTAAAAACCCACCATACTGATTCCATATACTCAGGATTCATAGTTAGATAGGCATTTTCCATATCTACCCAACGACCGGTTCTGGCAACAATCTTTTTCCATTCCTCGGCATAGCCAAGAACTTTACTGCGACAGAGTTCATTGAACTTATCAATACCATACTCTTCAATCTGAAGTTTCGACTTGAAATCTAGTTCTTGTTCAACGATGTTTTCGATTGGTAGGCCATGAGTGTCCCAACCCCAAACACGTTCAACCCGGTAACCCTGCATCGTCTTGAAGCGAGGTATGACGTCCTTAATCGTCCCGGCTAATAAGTGTCCGTAATGAGGAGTGCCGGTTGCAAAAGGGGGACCATCATAAAAGGAGAAAGTTTTCTCTACTGACTTTCCTTCAACTGATTTTTCGAATATCTTATTTTTTTCCCAGGTTTTTAGAACTTCTTCTTCTAGCAAAGGAAAACTTTGCCCCTGTTTTACTTTTTGAAAGGCCATTTCACTCCTATTTGTGTGTTTATTCTACAACTTTTTACTACTGCTTGCCAGGATTTTAGAGTAAAATGTCATGGCTATGGAAGTTACAATTGAAAAAATCGTACCAGAAGGTAAATCTCTTGCCCATATTGATGGTAAAGCTATTTTTGTTTGGGGCGGGCTGCCTGGCGAGGTTGTTGAAATTGAGATTACGAAGGACAAGAAAACTTTCGCCGAAGCGAAAATGGTTCGTGTTATAACACCTTCCCCGGACCGCATCGAACCGGCCGAAGACCACTATCTCATTTGCTCCCCTTGGCAAGTTCTCTCATACGAAAAGCAAATTGAATACAAAAGAGCACTTCTGGTCGAGGCATATCAGAATATTGCAAACGAAGAAGTGAAAATTGAGAAGTTTTACGAGTCAAAAGAACATTATGACTATCGAACCAAACTCGAGTTTAGTTTCACATACGACGAGAATAACCGAATTGCACTTGCCTTTCACAAACGCGGCAAGAACAATGAATACGAAATAGTTGATGGCTGTAAACTTGGCTCAGACAGGATGAACCAGGCCGCTGCTAAGATCACCGAAATTTTAAATAATACACCAAACATCGGGGCGAAGGGTCTAAAGAGCCTGACCTTACGTGAGTCAAAAACAAATGGACAGATTATTGCTATTTTGCTTCACAAGTTTCGTGAATACGAGATCAGAATTACACTTGCAGACCTAGGCGGTCTCGTAGACGGTATCATTATTGCCTATTCAACAATACAATCGCCGACAGCTGTTATCACCGAACTTCGATATCAGGAGGGCACAGATCACTTGGAAGAAAAGGTTTTAGACAAAATAATTCGTTATCCATACGATGGGTTTTTTCAGAACAACTTACCCGTCTTCGAACTCGCACTTAACGAGATCCGCGAGGCAACCCCAGAGGTAAACCGATTAGTAGAACTTTATAGTGGTACTGGGTCGATCGGTTTCAATCTAGCCGACAAGGCTAAAGAGGTGGTCGGTGTCGAGATAGTCCCTTCGGCCGTCGAATACGCTGGTATCAATAAAGTGCTTAACAAAATTGATAATTATACCGAAATTCAGTTACCAGATCACAAGCTGAGCAAAGACATTTTAGAGAATACAGAAGTTCTCGTACTTGACCCGCCCCGCGCTGGTCTTCACCAAAAAATTACAGCCATGGTACTCGAAACTCTCCCAAAAAGAATTATCTACCTATCCTGCAACCCAGTCACTCAAGCCAGGGATTATTCATTACTTCGTGAGAAATACAAAATGACTCGCCTCGTCGGCTTTGACTTTTATCCAAATACGCTACATATGGAGTCTTTGCTCGTTCTCGAAAGTAAATAGTATAAAACGACAATAAAAATGCGATAACTTTATTATTGTCGTTTTATACTCAGATATCGATTTTAAAGCGCTTTATCCTGGATTTTTCGCCTGACTCTAGAGAGACGAGCGTCTTTGGAACGCCCAGCTCCTTGGATATAAGAAGAATTATTGCCTTATTAGCCTCCCCTTCAGTGGGTCTAGCCGTTACAGAAATCAAATATTCACCAGTTTGTTTGTCAAAAGATATGGCATTAGTCCTAGTTCCGGTCCTTGCTCGAGCTATAACGATCATCCTATCAAGCGTGTAATTATCTCAACTAAAAGTTCCAGGATTAAATACAAAAGTATCGGCGATAGATCCAAAACACCACCTAACGGTGGTACAATTTTACGAATTGGCGCCAGAAGAGGCTCTGTCACATCAAAAATAAATAATCTCGTCCTAGGTAAACCAGTTGGGAAAAAGCTTAGGATAATGCGAATGAAAATTAGCACAAAGTAAATATTTGCGAAGATATTTATAAAATTAAGTATAAGTTCTCTATATAACATATTACATCAAATGCTTAATTTCACTGGCGAGAGGAAGTTGTGTGCCCTGCCATTGCTCGATTACCATGCCTTCAGGACCAGTAATTACAAAGGCTGGAGTGGTATAAAGGTCATATAGTTTAGCCGCATCTTCAGCTTCGTCACTTTCCCAGTCAATGACTTCAACGTCATAACCCTCAGCAGAAACATTGTCCGCGGTTTCCTGGGCATCACGCATCTCTGGGCCATCTCCATTTAGAAATACAGTTAATTTCATAATTACTCCACAGTTACGCTTTTTGCTAAATTCCTTGGCTTGTCGACATCGAGACCTTTTTCTACTGCAACATAATAGGCAAAAAGTTGCAAAGGAGCAATCGCCAATAGTGGTGACAACATTTCAAAAGTCTCTGGTATATAGATTATATCATTTGCAACCTCTTTGACTTCAGATGCGCCGACAGTAGTGAGCGCGATAATTTTGCCCTTTCTGGCCTTGATTTCCATTAAATTAGAGATACCTTTGTCAAAAACACTATCTTTCGGGATTATTGCAAATGTCGGAAAATTCGGATCAATGAGGGCTATCGGTCCATGTTTCATTTCGCCACTGGCATAACCTTCAGCGTGGATATAACTAATCTCTTTCAGTTTCAAAGCCCCCTCTTCGGCCAAAGGAAAACAATATTTACGGCCTAGAAACATAAAATGTTCATAGTTCATGTATTTTTTAGCAAGTTCATGAATTTTGTTTTTATCTTTTAATACTTCCGCAACCAGTTCTGGGAGTTTATTTAACTCGGTTAGAATTTTCTCACCGGTGGCCTCACTCATATCTCGCCCACGACCAAGCATTACTGTTATTAGTGCCAAGACAGTTATTTGTGAAGTAAAAGCTTTTGTACTGGCAACGGCAATTTCTGGTCCAGCATGATTATAAACTCCAGCATCTGTTTCTCTGGCAATAGTGGATCCGACTGCATTTACTATTCCGAGAGTGAGAGCACCTTTTTTCTTCGCTTCTTTGATAGCAGCGATAGTATCGGCCGTTTCGCCAGATTGACTAATTGCCAATACCGCGGTTTTTCTGTCAATAATCGGTTTCCTGTAACGAAACTCACTAGCATATTCCACTTCTACCGGGATATCAGCATATTCCTCAATCATATACTCACCAACTAAACCGGCATACCTGGCCGTGCCACAAGCAATAATGATGATTCGTTCTATCTCGCGAAGCCTGTCTTTTACTAGTTCTAAGCCTCCTAACTTTACATCACCCTCTGAGAGCAAAATACGGCCCCTGGTCGAGTTTTTAATTACTTCGGGCTGTTCCATTATTTCTTTAAGCATATAATGCTCATAACCGCCCTTTTCAGACTCTTCGAGACTCCATTCAACCTCACTGACTTTACAATTTAGTTTCCTGTTTGCGAGATCTGATACCTGAAATTTATCTTCATAAATATCGGCAATCTCACCGTCATTTAGATAAACAACTTGATTTGTATGACCAAGGATAGCCGCAACATCAGAAGCAACGAAATTTTCACCATTACCAACACCCAAAATTAAAGGACTTCCCAGCCTAGCGGCAACGATTCTTCCAGGTTCATCAGCATGAATCACGGCAATACCATATGTCCCTATCACTTTATTTAACGCATCACGAACCGCACAAAATAAATCACCATTATAGAGCTCTTCGACCAAATGAGTGAGAACTTCAGTATCAGTATCAGAAATAAATTTATGACCCTTTTTCTTGAGCTCTGACTTAAGTTCTTGGTAGTTTTCGATAATGCCGTTGTGAACTAGGGCAATCTTTCCATCACAAGAAACGTGAGGGTGCGCGTTTAACTCGGTTGGTTCACCATGGGTCGCCCAACGCGTATGACAAATACCCGTTTTAACATTCTTAACGGGTTTGAGTTTTGATTCAAGATTGACTATTCTACCAACAGCCTTTGTCACTTCCAGCTTATCACCCACAATAAGGGCGATTCCAGCAGAATCATAACCTCTATATTCAAGTCTTTTTAAACCTTCGAGAAGTACCTTTTCGACATCTTTCTCGCCAACATACCCAACGATCCCACACATAGATAGCGCTCCAATCCTCTAGGAATTCTTATTTTTGTTGAAATTTGATGCTTGAAACGCCGACACTTGCTGTAAGTAACAATTGATTAGTTGCCTTATCAAAGTTAGGCGACAAATACGTGTCATCAGATTTCGTGAAACCTAGGTCGCTATCAATGTTAACATTATTTAGCCCGCCGTCAAATGTTGCTTTTACACCTAGGGCAGATGGTAGTTTGAAAGTCAGATTAGAAGCTCCGGCATCAATTATGAAAGTCTGTCTGGCAACTTTGTCAGAAAGAGTGATTTCTCCAGAGCTAGCTCCGATACTAAACTTAGTATTTTCGGTCATTAGTGAAGAGAGATCAACGTTAACTTTGCTCGCACCACTCGAGAGGTCTAGATCTAGTAGCAAAGCTTGCGGCAATGAAATATCAATTTGTCTTTTAAGCCCATTCCCTGGATTTATTTGGAATCCAAAGTTCTCCTCGTTAACTTTCAAAGCAACAGTGTCACCATTAACCGAACGATCAATACTTATCTTCCCCATATCGGATGTCTTGACCTGGTATAAAACATCTGCCGCCGTATCATTTGAGAGAGCGTGAATATTAACTTCCGCAGCTCCGGTACTGACGGTCAGATTAAGTTTCTTCACCGAATTTGCATCAAATTTATCCGTGAAATTTTCACTGTAGACACTGGTACCAATATTGATATTACTACGCTCACCAAAAGAAAGATTCCATTTGTTTTGGTTTACGGCAACCACATAGGCAGCTGCTATCAAAACTAGTACTAGTGCTAACCACATAAATAATTTGTCATTGTTATACAAGAGAAGCTTTAGTCCTAACACAATCAGTATAACTGGCCAAAGTAACAGGACTGACCACCAAACACCAGTTGATATCCATCCAGCATTGGTTGCGATCAGAGTAAAACCTAAGAGAACTATGATAAGCCCCCAGAAAAACTTCAGTGGATTCATATTAGCTCCTACGGTTAAAACTTCGATAAATCAAAAGTGAACCAAGTAAAAGTAATAAGATTGGCCAAAAATATTGCATCAAGTTTATATTGAGATAATTCTCGAGGATCAGAAATATTCCGAGGATAAGTAGTAATGAACCAAAGAAGAACCCGCCGTGGGGGCGTCCACGATGATGATAAATAGTCTCATCCACTCTCACCTTTTCTTCAACTACTTCTGCTTCATTTGGTTTTTCATTTTGTTTAGCTGGCATATAAACTCCTATCTTCTTTCCACACTAGAGGCTATTAAAACGATTCCAAAAGCGACAAAGACTATTGGCCAAAAATTATGCCAGAAAGAAAAGCCGAAAAAACTTTGAATTAATAAGGAAACGGCAAAGAAAACTACTATCAGACCAAGCCAAAATCTAAAATCATCATGGTGAGCTACTCTCCTATTCTGAACATCTTCATGTACGGCGTTTCTAATATCATGAGCAACCTGTTCCGCTTTATCTTTGATCTCATCGGCACCCGTTTTTTTGGTTTTACAACTTGGGTCTAGCGGGATGATAATCCAGGCAACGATATATGCCGGAATACCGAAACCTGCGAAGAATGACAAAGCCCAAAGCAATCGCATTAGTGTAGGATCAACATCAAAATACTCAGCAATACCAGCAGCAACACCACCGAGTATCTGATCCTTGCAGGATCTGTATAGTTTCTTCTGGTTCATAACAAACTCCTTATTTACAACTATATTATACACTAGCTATTTTTATATATAACAACCTTTTCTACATAGGGCGCGATAATATGAGATATTCTCGTTAGATCAGACTTGGAAAAAGTTGAAACCTCACGTAATGTCGGATCGAGGGTAATCTGTGGCCTAAATCCTTGGATAGTATATTTCTTTGATCCCTTAATTAGTTTACCAATCGCATCAAAATCAGAGAACTCATGATAATAGGGTAAAACAGTAGTCCGAAATTCATAGTCGACTTTGGAATTCTTTATTAATTTGATACTTTCTTGAATAAATTTTGTATTCGGATAGGCACAAATATGCTCATATTTATCTAGCGGCCCCTTTATGTCCATAGCGATATAACTAACCAGCTTCTTTTCAATTATTTCTGACAAAACCTTCGGATTAGCACCATTTGTATCGAGTTTAATTAACAATCCAAGTTTTTTAATTTTCATTATAAAGTTAATAATATCCGGTTGAATCAGCGGTTCTCCGCCAGTTATGACAACCCCATCAAGCTTTCCTACCCTTGTCTCAAGAAAGTCCAAGATATCGCTTTCTGAGAATCCAGAAGTCTGCGATTCAAGGGGAATAAGGTCGGGATTATGACAAAATCCACAGCGAAAATTGCAGCCTTGCGTAAATACAACAGCTGCAATTTTGCCCGGGTAATCAATCAGGCTAGATTTGACTAAGCCTGCTATTCTCATCTATTTACAGCCGCAACCGTCGACTTTAAATTCAACTCTATCCACATATTCAGCCTGTTTACCTTCGTTCCACTGATTCACTGGGCGAATGTAGCCAACGACGCGTGAATAAATCTCACACCTGGTTCGACCGGACTCTAGATCTTGTTGTTCTGACATTATTTCCTCCTTATTATGGTTTTAATAATAATTGTTCTTTATAACCAATCTCCTCATCGCAGATCGGACAAAATTCGTGTTCACCGGATATGTAACCATGCTTTGGGCAAATCGAGAATGTCGGTGAAAGTGTGAAATAAGGAAGATGATAACCTTCCGCGATCTTACGAACGAGATTTTTAACAGCACTTATATCATCGAGTCTCTCACCAAGGAATATATGTAGAACTGTACCACCAGTGTACTTTGTTTGCAAAGAGTCCTGTAAATCAAGGGCCTCAAAAACGTCCTCGGTGAAACCTACCGGTAACTGTGTTGAGTTGGTGTAATACGGTTTTGCCCCAAGTTCTTTCATGGCTTTAGTATTGGCAACCAAAATATCAGAGAATTGTTCCGTGTCCCTTTTCGCAAAACGATAGGTCGTACCTTCTCCTGGCGTTGCTTCTAGGTTATAAATATGTCCAGTCTCTTCCTGATAACCGGCAATACGATCTCTCATATAATCCATAACTTTGAGCGCAAACTTGTGCCCTTTCTCAGTGGTGATATCTTCTTCTTCGCCAAGAAAATTCATAACCGACTCATTCATTCCAAGGAGACCAATCGTTGAAAAATGATTCTCCCAATAATTACCGAAACGCTTCTTGATATCACTCAAGTAATTCTTGGCAAATGGATAAAGACCATTGTCCATAAATCTTTCTAGAACCTTTCTTTTAATCTCTAATGAGTCCCTAGAAAGGTCCATCAAATGACCAAGCTTATCAAAATACTCTTTTTCAGTTTTTGAAGTATAGCCAAGTCGGGGCATATTGATGGTCACTACTCCAATACTCCCCGTAAGAGGGTTAGCACCAAAGAGACCGCCGCCGCGTTTGCGTAACTCACGATTATCGAGACGGAGACGACAACACATACTACGAGCGTCATCTGGACTCATATCTGAGTTAATGAAATTAGAGAAATATGGAATACCATATTTAGCGGCCATTTCCCAAACTGGATCTAGGTTGGCGTCGTCCCAATCAAAGTCTTTGGTAATGTTATATGTTGGAATTGGGAAAGAAAATATTCTTCCATTCGCATCCCCTTCAAGCATGACTTCTGCAAATGCCTTATTGACGAGATCCATCTCAGCTTGAAACTCATTGTATTTTTCTTTTTGGACCTTACCGCCAATAACTACATTCTCTTCGCCTAAAGTCTTCGGTGGGATTAAATCCATCGTGATATTTGTAAAAGGAGTCTGGAATCCAACCCTAGTTGGGATATTCATTCCAAATACAAACTCCTGCATTGACTGTTTTATTTGTTTATAGGTAAGTTCATCAGAGCGCACAAAAGGAGCAATAAGTGTATCGAAACTAGAAAGAGCCTGGGCTCCCGCACTCTCACCTTGCATTGTATACATAAAATTAACTATCTGATTTAGAAGTGCCTTGAAGTGTTTGGCCGGTTTAGAATTAATTTTACCCGGTACACCACCAAAACCTCGAACTATGAGGTCCTTCAAATCCCAACCACAACAGTATGTCGAGAGGAAACCGAGGTCGTGGATATGAAGATCAGCGTTCTTATGAGCTTCTCTAATTTCAGCGGGATAAAGTTTGTTCAACCAATAGCGTTCAGTAATCTGTGCTGCTATAAAGTTATTTAATCCCTGTAAACTGTAGGTCATGTTGGAGTTTTCTTTGACATACCAAGTATCTTCACCTAGGTATTCTTCAACCAGTTTATCGCTGTCCATAAGTTTAGTCTTGCGGAGTTCTTCATGTTGACGTCTGTAAACGATATAGGCCTTAGCAGTCTCCTCAAAAACAGAGTCCATTAGCACGTGCTCAACGACATCTTGAATCTTCTCAACAGTAGGCAAATGGTCTGCATCGAACTGCTTATTCAGAATATCAACAACTTTCGCAGTAAGTTTTTCAGCAATATTGTGGCCGAATTCTCCGGTAACTTCTCCGGCCTTATCAATTGCGGTGACAATTTTCTCTGGTTCAAATTTCTGAAGATTACCATCACGTTTTTCGATTTTGGTAAATTTTTTCTTGGCAAGATGTTTCTTGTCCAAGGCTAGCTGTTCTTGCTGAATTTCATCCTTAACCACGACTTCCTCCTGTTTAGCTTATCTCTACTTTGTTTTTTATATTTGTGAGCTCTTTTGCAAAAGCTTCAAGGCTTTCAAACTTTTTATATACGCTAGCAAAACGTAAATAAGCCACTTCATCAATATCGAGTAAATTTTTCATTACTAAATCTCCGACCTGCTCACTAGATATTTCATTGACTCCAGTTGCATGGAGTTCTTTCTCAATTTTATCTATTATCGCTTCAGTGTCAGGACTAGTAACAGGTCTCTTCTCTAAAGCCCTGTAAATACCTGCGGCGAGCTTATCTCGATTATAAGTCTCAACGTGTCCATCTCGTTTTTTGATCACAAGTGAAGGCACTTCAAGCCTCTCATATGTCGTAAACCGAAAGTTACAATCAGCACATTCACGTCTACGTCGTATAACTGGCTCATTCTCGACATCTCTCTTCTCGACCACTCGAAGATTTTCAGATTTACATTTTGGACAAATCATAAAGCTCCTAATACACCATATGTAGCGTAACTATCTAATGTTAGAACACTACATCTGGGGTGTCAACATTTTTCTTATCCACAAATTTGTATACTATTTTCTCGCACAAAATCCCTTTTTCCACAAAGGTTTATCGACAGGAAAAGTTATCGACAGTACCACAAAACTCGTCTAGACTACTGTTATGTCCTTAGAATTTTCTTTTCATACTCACTCCCACATTAAGGATAAAAAGAAACATGACCGCTTACATTCCAAAAAGTATGTTCGTAATTTGGATAGATGCGTCCTATTTTGCAGTGTCCTTAGCCCCGTTATGACTTTACCGCAAGTTTGGCAAGCTTGGTCAACCCACGATGTAAAAGGTCTATCCTTACTTACTTGGAGTGCCTGGCTATTCTTTTCTATTTTTTGGCTACTTTATGGTTTAGCCCACGAAGAAAAACCGATTATAGTAAATAACATTCTATGGATCATGATACATAGTTCAGTTATTGCAGCAATTATTATGTTCCGTTAAATAAAAAAGAGCGGCTGTTGCCGCTCTTAAAATAAATCTACTAGTTATTCCATTCTTTTTCGAATGAAGGTTGGAATTTCCCAATCATCATCATTGTCTTCTTCGAAGCTCTCTTTCTCAGGCTCGAGACTAACAGTCCTCGTAGGTGTTTCGAGAGGCTGGTGACTCATTCTTGGACTAAGAGGATTATGCATTCCTTCAAAACCAGTTGCAATCACAGTCACTCGGATCTCTCCAGATAGAGCCGGATCAACTACAGCGCCGAAAATGATATTAGCTTCTGGATCAACAGCATTTGTGATAACTTTAGCAGCTTCATCGATCTCATACATTCCAAGGTCGGTACCACCAGTAACATTGAACAGAACACCTTTAGCACCATTGATAGACAATTCTAGAAGAGGTGAATTGATAGCCTGTTTTGCAGCTTCCATAGCACGGTTTTCACCGCTACCACGTCCGATGCCCATCAGGGCCGAACCGGCGCTTTGCATAATTGTCTTCACGTCCGCGAAGTCAACATTGATAAGACCACTGTCGGTAATAAGGTCTGAAATACCTTGAACACCTTGACGAAGAACATCATCAACAACTTGAAAAGCATCCAGAAGAGTCGTTTTCTTATCAACAACCTGTAAAAGTCTATCGTTAGGAATAGTAATAAGTGCATCAACTTGCTCTTTAAGGGCTTCAATGCCTTCTTCGGCTACCCTCTTGCGTTTCTCACCTTCGAAGCCAAATGGCTTAGTAATAACACCAACGGTTAGAGCACCTACTTCACGGGCAATATTAGCAACAATCGGACCGGCACCAGTACCAGTACCACCACCTGAACCATATGTTACAAATACCATATCAGCGCCTTTGAGTGCTTCGTAGACTTCTTCACTAGTTTCCTCAGCGGCTTTCTTACCAATCTCAGGATCTGAACCAGCTCCGAGACCTTTTGTAAGTGCTTTCCCGATGTGTAGTTTTTTATCTGCCTTAGAATTGTGTAATGCCTGCGCATCTGTATTAATAGCAATGAATTCGACACCCTTGAGGCCAGCCTCGATCATACGATCAACGCCGTTACCACCTGAACCGCCGACTCCAACTACTTTGATGCGTGCAAAAGTTTCCATATTAGGTTTGACTTCGCCCATTTGACCTCCTTGGTCACTTAGTAAAAATTAACAAAGTCATTGTACATAATATTTGTTCAAAAGTAAAGTATTAAATTATTTTGTATAAAAAGTTTGTTCAAT
>CAZXMN010000002.1:12351-23993 GCA_964641375.1 uncultured Candidatus Saccharibacteria bacterium | reverse complement strand
ACATTCTTCTGCATTACTACGGCCTCTTCATTGATATCTATAGCCGAAAGGTCAATTTTCTCAGTCTCTTTAACGTCAGCACTTACGGCAAAACCATATTTAAGTTTAACCTTCTCTGCAACGTCTACAGAGGTCCTGAGACCGATGGCAATATCATTCGTGATACTTGCAGCTCCAACGGGGAAAACCTTCGTGTAGAGCACGCTATCAT
Organism: uncultured Candidatus Saccharibacteria bacterium; assembly: GCA_964641375.1. Classification (GTDB taxonomy): domain Bacteria; phylum Patescibacteriota; class CPR2; order UBA1875; family CAIMLA01; genus CAZXMN01. Next base: position 23,782 of record CAZXMN010000002.1, on the reverse strand, counting down.
CAATAAAGACGGTTATACCGGTAGTTGTAGCTCCCATATCAACAAGAACACAACCAAGCTCTCGTTGACGCTTTGTAACCACAGCCTTGGCTGCGGCTAAAGGTGAAACAACGATATCTTCAATGTTCACCCCTGCTTGAGTCACACATTTTGTTAGATTCTTTACAGCCTGCTGCGATACAGCGACAAGATGAGTCTCAACTTCGAGACGGACACCAGTCATACCAAGTGGGTCTTTGACTGCCTCACCATTATCAACATTAAAGAATCTGGGAATAACGTGGATTATTTCTTTATTAGCAGGAATTTGAACAGCCTGAGCAGCATCTTCAGCTCGAACAATATCATTTTTTGAAATCTCTTGGTCAGCTCTAGCAACGGCAACGACACCTTTGGAATTAATAGAGCTGATATGACCGCCATTGATATTAACAGTCGCTGAAGCAATCTGTGAACCAGAAAGACCTTCTGCCATTTCAATAGCTTCAGAGATACCGCTCACAGTTTCTTCAATCTCAGTAACAATACCACGCTTAATGCCGGTATTGTGTGAGACTCCAACTCCGATAATACTAAGAACACCTTCTTCGTCGGGTTCGCCAACGACAGCAGTGATCTTGCTTGAGCCTATATCTAAACCTACATAGTATTCTTCTTTTTTCGCCATCATATCCTTTAACTTTGCTATTATAGAAACTTATTAGACTTGCGTCAATATTTCCGGTCCATCTGGATGAATCCAAACAGTATGTTCGAAGTGGGCCGAAAGACTACCGTCTTCCGTAAGGTAAGTCCAACCATCGTCGGCTTGAACTACTTCATAACTGCCGGTTGTAATCATTGGTTCAATTGCAAGGGCGGTATCTTCCTTGATCTTGGGACCATCACTTGGTCTGCCAAAATTCGGTATATATGGTTCTTCGTGAACTTGTTTCCCAATAGCATGACCGACAAGGGTCCGGACCACTCCGAAGCCATGTGATTCAGCATATCGTTGGACTTCGTAGCCTATTGCTCCTATATGATTACCTGGATGCGCCGCCTCAATACCACGGTACAGGGCCTGCTCGGTTGCCGTCAGTAAACGATGAGCTTCAGCCGAGATGTTACCAACACCAAAAGAAATAGCTGAATCTGTGTTGTAACCGCCTAGCTCAACCCCAAAATCAAGCGACACTATATCACCATCCTTTATCATATATTCACCAGGAATGCCGTGAACGACTTCATCATTTACAGAAACACAGATCGATGCAGGATAACCACCATAGTGTAAAAAGGCAGGCTTCACGCCATACTTTAGACAAAGTCTATTAGCAAGATCATTAATCTCGCTTGTTCGCATACCGACCGTTACCTTTTTTTTGATATCCGTAAGTATTTGCGCCAATATTTTACCGCCTTGCCTCATGGCAATAAGTTTACTGTTTTCCGTCATAACCAAGCTTTCTTTTTATCTCAAAGGCTACTTTATCTATTGATTGGTCACCATTAATTTCTAATAGAATTCCCTTATTCCTATAATAATTCACGAGTGGCAAGGTATTCTCTAAAAAAGTTTGTACTCTACGAATTATAACCGCTGGTTCATCGTCTTGTCTCTGAATCGCCTTACCGCCGCATAAACTACATGCATTTTCACCAACAACTACATTGTGACCACAAACAGAACAAATTTGCCTCACAGATAACCGATTCACGATTTCAGCCTCATCTAAGCTTATATAAATTACCTGATCAAGAAGACGGTTGTGATGAAGCAGAATTTCGTTAAGCTGATCAGCCTGATGCAGATTTCTGGGGTAACCGTCAAAGATTACGCTTTTATTGCCCAATTGATCAAGTTTCTTGCTGAGCTCCTTAGCTAAAATAGCATCATCGATAAGCCCACCGGACTCAACAATTTGACGATATTTCTCATATTTTTCAGCAAGCGATCTAGCAATGTCACCAGTCGGTATAACCTCGAAATCAAAAAGCTCATGCATTTTTTCAATTTGCGTGTCTTTTCCCGATCCAGGAGGTCCGATTAAAACAATATTCTTCACCTAGTCATTCCTAAACTTTTCAATATCTCACTTTCTAAATGTTGCATTGCTTTCTCTTCTTCGATACTTGAGTGATCGTAACCTGATATATGCAAAATGCCGTGTACTAGTAAAAGTGAAACTTCATCAGAGAAAGGTTTGCCGATATTTAATGCCTGCTTCTCCACAAAATTATAACAGATAAATATCTGACCAAGTAGAGGCTTATCAGAAATATTAAAACTAAGAACATCCGTTGGAGTATTCACGGCTCGATAAACAGAATTCAGTCTAGTAATTTCGGCTCTAGAAACAAACTTAAATTCAATGTCCGCATCTAATTTTAAATAAGAAAAAGCAGCTTTTGCTACTTTTTCTAAAAGTTTTCGATCAACTTTGTAAGTTCGACCAACGACTGTAAACATTATGTGAGTCTTTTCCTAACTTCCTCTGAAACTTGTTTGCCATCGGCAGCACCCGCAGCTCGTTCCATTACAATCTTGATTACTTTACCCATATCAGAAACGCTAGTTGCGTTAGCTTCAGTTATCGCCCCACTAACAAGTTCTACGAGAGCTTTTTCGTCAAGCTTCGCTGGTAAATAAGTCTCGATAATAGTAAGTTCGTCAGCCTCAGTTTGAGCTAAATCGGCACGACCACCTACCTTGTATTGGTCAATTGAGTCACGGCGTTGTTTAGCTTGTTTTTCCAGAACAGAAAGAGCCTCATTATCAGACAGCTCATGTCCAAGTGATATCTCAGTATTTTTGAGAGCACTTTTTAACATTCGAACTGTTGAAAGCTTACTTGTATCCTTAGCTTTCATAGCTTCCTTCAGGTCATTATCAATTTGACTAACAAGAGACATTAGAATCCTTTCAACATCAAATTTTTGGCTTTATTGTCCTTACGAGCCTTCTTACGAATAGCTATTGTCCTGGCCTCTGTCTTGGAAAGTTCTTTCTCAAAATGTTCTTTACGTCTAGCCAAAGGCAAAGTACCGCTTTGTTGAACCTTGCGGTTAAAGCGGCGGAGTAGGCTATCGAAATTTTCATGGTCTTTACGTGTTACTGCTTGCAGAGTAATTCACCTCCTGTCGTGGGAATGGTTTTATTTTAACACATTTTTGTTCTTGACACAAGCCTTGGTTTGAGATAGAATATCTCCTTGTGATACAAAAAAGGTATTGACTTTTTATTAACATTGTGTTACAATTACATGTTCCTTAATTGGAATAGTGATTTAGTCGGGCTAGACTACATTCACGCGAGAGGGTAGAAAGAGAGGTTCGTTCATACCTAATGGACAAAAAAACCATTACTGCCATACTGCTTGCCTTTATGGTAGTAAAAACCCCAGTTTCACTGGGTGAGGTGCAGGCTTACGCCAGCCCTCAAATTCCAGAGGCAAACGCCGTAAGCGAGGCGTATATCGCTAACAACATCAACACAACAATACAAAAACCACAAATATTGACAACTGAAGAAAAAGCACAGTCTCAGATGGCCGAGTATAACAAGCAGCTTGAAATACAGGCTGCTCAAATCAAGGCTGACAATGAGGCTCGTATTGCTAGAGAAAACGCCGCTCGTATTGCCAAGCTTCAGGCTGCTGGTTTATCCAGTCAGTTTGTTGCACAGTATGCTGCCGCTGAATCTAAGTTCGGTGTCCCATGGCAAGTCATTGCCGCGGTTCACTATACCGAAACTGGTCAGCGTGGTGACACCGCTGTCACGTCTTATGCTGGTGCCCAGGGTCCTATGCAGTTTATGCCTTCGACCTTTCGCTCCTACGCTACAGACGGTGACGGTGACGGCCAGGCCCAGATTGGTGACGTCGATGACGCTATCTTTACTGCGGCTAACTATATGGCCTCAAACGGTGCCGCTAGCGGCCAGGTAGTCAACGCTCTATATCGTTACAATCACGATTATAGCTATGTCTACCACGTTCTCGGAATTGCTCGTTCCCTCGGTTATAACGGGTAACAAAAAGCTCCCCATAAGGGAGCTTTTTGAATTCCATTATTTAAGCTTTCGGTACACCAGTACTTACCGTATTCCAAAGATACAAGAGAAAAGTATACATTTCACCAAAGAAGTTTTTTAACACAGGGTAAAGGGCTGGCAAAAGTACTATTAAAACTAGAATGAATAACCAATTTGCTGAGATAAGCAGAAAAAAGGCTACAACGAGTGAGACTAAAATTATCGCCGAAACTAGCCAATGAGTTGATGGTGGAAACAGACTTAGAAATCTATTATAGAAATCAATAAAGACACCAGCATTCAGGAAATGTATAAATGCGTTTGGATCTAAATTCAATTTACCCCTCCTATTATTTTAGTTTAAGTTTTCTCTTAATTTCAGGAATTATCTTGGACATTGGGATAACCTCTTGGGTACCTGATATCATTTCTTTCATAATAACCATATCATCATAAGCTTCTTTTTGTCCCATGATAAGGGCATATTTTGCACCAAGTTTATTGGCAGCCGCGAGCTGGTTTGAGATTGAACCTTTATCGAGACAACCCTCAGCATCGATGCCGCTATTCCAGAGGTCGTTCATCAGTCTGAAGCATTTCTTTCTGGCTTCGTCCCCTATCTGTGCCACAAAAACATCTCTGGTCTCACCAAGGGAAATTTCCTCAGTAAGTTCCTTTATTTGCTCTACTGTACGATCGACTCCACCAGCAAAACCAAGGGCAGGAGTGGATTGTCCGCCAAGAATCTCAACAAGTTTATCGTAACGTCCACCGCCACCAAGTGAATTTTGTGCTCCATCATTACCATTCCAAAATTCAAAGACTGTCCTAGTATAATAATCCAATCCACGAACTAAACGGGGGTTAATCTCATACAAAATTCCAATTTCATCTAGGTATTCTAAAACTTCTTTGAAATGATCATGACATGCTGGGCAAAGTGAACTCAATATCTGTGGGGCTTCCTCAGCAAGAGCTTGGCAACGTTTTTCCTTACAATCAAGAAGACGAAGTGGATTTGTAACAAAACGTTTCTTGCAATCAGCACAAAGTTCTTTTTCGTTTTCCTTGTAATATTTTGTGAGCTCCCGTAGGTATTTTGGACGACACTCCGAGCATCCTATGCTATTAATCTGCATTGATAACGTATCCTTAAGTCCAAGTTTTTCATATATACGATATGCCGTAGTGATTACAACAGCATCTGCCAGAGCTGACTTGTCGCCAATCATCTCAAAACCAAACTGCCAGAATTCACGATAGCGGCCGGCTTGTGGTCTATCATAACGATACATCGGTTCAAAATAATAGAGCTTCACTGGTTGAGACCAGGATTGCATACCATCTTCGAGATAGGCCCTCACGATTGAAGCTGTGCCCTCGGGACGAAGAGTAAGAGAATTATCGGAACGGTCTTTAAAGGTGTACATTTCTTTTTCAACAATATCCGTCCCCTCACCAACTCCTCGAACGAACAGATTTGTGTCTTCAAAAACTGGGGTCGTAATTTTCGCAAAACCAGCCGAACTTACAACGCTTTCAAAAACTTTTTCGACATAATCAAAATAGACCTGTGTTTCAGGTAATATGTCCCTCGTCCCCCTCGGTGTTTGAATAATCTTTTTAGCCATTACTTATAATGTTTTAACACAACTATTCTCCCAGGTCAAAGCCTTATTGCTTACGAACACCTGTAACACCTTGAATATTTCTCAGTTTCGGAAGTAAATCCGTGATTCTCGCAGGGTCAGCCACCCTGATTTCGAGGTTTATTATACTCTCATCTCTTGCGGTGTGTTTATTATCAATTTTGACAATATTTATCTTTTCATTAGAAACGACATCGGTAATATCACGTATAAAACCAACTCGGTCATTACCCCGAACTTCTACTTTGATTTCAATTTCATCGGTCAGGTCAAAATTAATATCAATTACTTTTTCCTGAGGACTAGTTAGTAAATTTCGACAATCGGCCCGGTGAATAGTAATCCCCATTCCTTGTGTTATAAAACCCTTAATGGCATCACCCTTCTTCGGTTTACAGCATTCGGCATAGCGAATGAGAATTCCATTGAGATTAGTGCTATTACCAACCTCATTCTCCTCGGTAGTCTTTTTTGTTTTACTTTTCTTCTCATCGAGCGTCTGATATAGTTTCTGTCCAACAATTTTCTTCACAATCAGTCTGGGCGTGACCGTCCCATCACCGATTGCAGCCAAGACGTCTTCCCAACTCTTCCAACCGGCATTTCCAATGATTTCCTTTATGTCATCTAGTGAAAGTTCAACCTCGGTCATGTTGAAAAGTGCCAACTCGTCTCCAAGCAACTTGTGACCAGCTTCGATATTCACATCCTTATTTAAATGCTTGTACCAAGCACGTATATTTTGTTTCGCTTTTGCTGTCACAACAAATTCAAGCCAGCCACGCGGCGGCCCACTCTGATCGTTTTTTGGAGCCAGAATAACTTCTACCATATCTCTGTTTTGCAGCTTTTGGTCAAGGTTTGCTATCTTACTATTTACTTTGGCACCACGACAGCGGTGACCAACTTGAGTATGAACTTCGTAAGCAAAATCGACGGCGGTTGCTCCCTCTGGAAGTTCAAAAATGTCACCGTTCGGTGAGGTAACAAAAATTCGATCATTAAAAAAGTCAATATTTAGCGATTCAGCAAGTTCTTCACTGCTAGCTACATTTTTTTGCAAATCCATAATTTGATTTACCCATTTCAGATTGTTCTCTGATGCAAAAGAAGCCTTACCCCGATAAGCAACCTTGTCCTTGGTTTCAGCATAATGCCAGTGGGCTGCCACACCATTTTCAGCTTCCTCGTGCATTTCCCTGGTCCTTATCTGGATCTCGGTGATATTGCCATCGAGACCAAAGACCGTGGTGTGTAATGACTGATAACCGTTTGGTTTTGGCACCGAAATATAGTCTTTGATTCTATAAATCAGCGGTTTGAAATGCTTATGAATGATACCAAGAACTCGATAACAATCTTCGACATTATCAACAATGATACGAATAGCCATAATGTCATATATTTCAGAGATGTCACCATGAACTTTTTGAAGCTTCTTATAAATAGAATATAAGTGTTTGACTCGCCCATCTATATCGGCTTTAATCCCATCGTTTGTAAGTTCGTCTTGAATAAACTTTTTAATCTTTGTTAGATAATGTTTACGTTCTTTCTCACCTTGAGAAATTAGATCAACAAGCCTACGATACTCACTTGGGTTAGAATATTTGAAAGCCAAATCCTCAAGTTCGGCCTTCATGCTTCCCATTCCTAGGCGATCAGCAAGGGGAGCGAAAATCTCTAGTGTTTCTCTGGCAATCCTTTTTTGATTTGCTGGATTTAAAGCATCAAGAGTTCTCATATTGTGAAGTCGATCAGCGAGCTTAATGATAACTACTCGAATGTCCTTAGCCATCGCGAGAAAAAATTTCCTGAGATCCTCAATCATTGATTTAAATTTCGCTTCCTGGATTTCCTCAGAAGGGAGCTTCGAGAAATCAATTGTTCCAAGTCTAGTAACACCATCAACAAGCTCAGCTATTTTGCTGCCAAAGTTACTTTCGATTTCCTCTTTGGTCGTATCACTATCTTCTATCACGTCATGTAATAGCGCTGCTGCGATTGAGTCATCATCCAAATCCAGATCGACCAGAATACTGGCGACCTCGAGCGGATGATTGATATACTCCTCGCCAGAAAGCCTTTTTTGTCCAGCATGTTTCTTCGACGCGAAATCATAGGCCTTATGTATCAAAGTAAGGTCAGCACTAGGATTTTTTTTCTTAATTTTATTTAACAGTGATTGTATCAGCATGTTCTAAATCTATCAGCTTAAACTCCGGTGTCCGCCTGTTGTTCCATTCATTCGTATCTAATGAAACTACGAAATTATATATTTCTCCTGGTTTTAAATCCAGGACTTCACCATACCCAAATGCAATCCCGGCTAGAGAATAACCATCTTGTTCAATAATCAGTTTCAGATGAATGGCCGGGGTTCCAACCAGTCTAGCCTCAACAATCTTTGCATCTTTTAGAAGAAATAATGGCTTCCCGTTATCTCTTCCATAAGGTTCAAGAAGGTTTAATTCATCAAGAAATTTCTGAGTAATATTTTTATTCAGAATCTCCATATCCACGCTTATTTCTCGCTCTAAATCTTTCTCTTGAATCTTGTCGTCTGATATTTGTATCAACTTTTCGTTCAGTAAAACGAATTTATCTTTATTCAATCGGAAACCGGCAGCGTATGCATGACCGCCGAAGTGCGTCAGAAATTCACCACAGTCAGAAAGGGCATCAATAATGTTGAAATTTTTGATGGAACGGGCTGACCCTTTGAGCTCTTTGCCCAGATCTTCCATTACCAGCATCGGGCGACCGTATTCCTCTGCTAGTCTCGAGGCGACTATACCGACTACGCCAGCCGGCCAATCTTTCTTTGAAAGAAGATAAATCTTCTGACTAGCCCCATCTTTATCGATATATTCCTTAGCCTCTGACACAATTCGTTCAGTGAGTTCTTGTCTGGTTCTGTTTAGTTCGTCCAAATTGAGGGCAAGTTTCTCGGCTTCTTCTGCAGTATCTGTCAAAAGTAAGCTAAGCGCTGACTGTGCATGTTCTATTCTACCGGCCGCATTCAGTCTGGGACCAAGTAAAAAACCTACTTTATAACTATCCACAAAATTCAGATTTACCTCAGCAACTCTGGCAAGGGCGACTATGCCCTGGCGCCTGGTTTTAGCAAGCACTTTAAGTCCCCACTTAGCAAGTATTCGATTTTCACCGGTGAGTGGGACTACATCGCAAATTGTGCCTAGGGCCACAAGATCCAAAAGCCACTTTTCTTGTCCCACAGCGAACTTGTCTTCATGGTTAGTCATTAGAGCACGTACTAGATAAAAAGCCACTGAGGCGCCTGCTAACTCGTACAGCGGGCTTCTCTCGCCCATTCTCTTTGGGTTTATCACGGCAGCTGCTTTTGGTAACACCATTTTCCCATTCTCAGTTTTCATAACATGATGATCGGTCACCACAACTTTGAGACCTAACTCATTTGCCCTATGTATCTCATCAATACTTGTTGAGCCACAGTCAACGGTGATAATAAGGTTGACGCCTTCTTTTGCTAAACTCTCAATGGCATCTATATTCAACCCATAGCCCTCGTCAGAACGTGAAGGTATATAGCGAATAGTCTCAACGTCGATACCACGAAAGAAATCAACCAACAAAGCTGTCGCTGTCACACCGTCAACGTCATAGTCGCCATAAATTGCAATTTTCTCACCTTTTGATATAGCTTCTTCAATCGCATCTACGGCCAGTGACATATCAGTTATAGTCGTCGGGTCTGAGAGTTTTTCATATTTTGGATCGATGTAATCTAACGCTTTCTCTTCAGTTTCTATACCTCGTGAAACTAGTAGACGAATAAAATCTTCACTAAATTTCTCCGAGCTGAAAATCTCTCCCTGTTCTTTGATAACCCAATTCTTCTTGATTTGATAATTTCTATTTCTTGCCATATATTAAGTATAGCTGAAAAATAATGAATTTAGGAGCATAAATGACTGACAGGATTCCTCCGGAACAGCCTACGATTGATGGTTTTGAGATGCCAGAAGATAGAACTTCCCCACAAACAACTAGTGAAAGAAAAAAAAGCGGTCAACCTAGGAAATTGCCAGTTTTGGGAGACAAACCAGGGGACCAGGACTTTGAAGAACTCTATAATAGTGACGAGGTAGTCGATCACGACAGAGTCGACTCCACGCCCGTCTTCCGTGACGCAGCAGAAAACTTACAAAGAATTTTGGAGACTTCAGAGTTATCTGAGTTACATCCAGAAGACTTCTGTCTATCTTTACTAAATGTAAAACTAGAAGTTTTCTTAGGAGATATAGATTCCTACTTTTTAGAACTACAAAGACTTCTCGCTAATGAGTCAGTTGCAAACACACTGGAGGCAGGAAAAATTGTTTTAGTTGTAAATAAAATACTAAAATCCGAAGAAATTATTTTAGCAGAACCGACTAAAGAAGTACTATACAAAATGAAAGAGCTGTCTGATAACGACAGGGCTAAAGCACTGAAACAGATAGCTGATAATGAGAAAGCTAGAACTAGCCAGTGGCTAAATAGACAAAATAGAAGCTAAGGCTGTTTTTTCTTCGCCTTGAAGTCTTCCCAAGTCACAAGCAGAGGGCTGGCATTTAAAATTGAAGAATAAGTTCCGGAGAAAATACCGATAAGTAGTGCTAGGACAAAATACTCAGTTGAAGCGCCACCAAAGAAATAAAGAACAAGCAAAATCGCCCACACTAAGAATGAGGTATTAATAGTACGAGGAAGCATCTCATAGACACTGACTGATACTGTTTTTTCGAAGTCTGGATATGAACCCCGGACTAGATTCTCACGGATACGGTCAAAGATAACGATTGTATCATGAACAGAAAAGCCTATAACGGTCAGGATTGCCGTTATGAATAACGGATCAACCTCGACGTTAAAGAAGTGGCCGAGAATCGAGAATATACCTAGGACTACGAGTGCGTCGTGTAGCAGCGCAATAATGGCTGCCGCACCAAATTCCCATGAATTAGCCGGTTTTGGTACTTTGCGAAACATTAGAGCAATATAGCCGATTATAACCAGACAAGCAGCAATTGTCATTATTAGAGCGTTTCTAGTAAGTTCGGCTGATATCGATGGGCCAACAGTATCAATCTGAGTTTCTTTGGCTCCAGAAACCTTGGCTTGGACGTCGGTAATAAGGTTCGTCTGTTTTGTAGTATCGACAATTTTAGTTTTGAAAATTAGTGTGTTGCCACTCTGAGTAATAGTAAAGTCATCAATTTTATCAGCTTTTGCGACATCTCCCACGGCAGTTTTATTCGTTGTACCCGAGAACTCAATCTGTGTTCCACCAGTAAAGTCGATTGAAGGTTTCAGCCCCCAGATAACGAGAGAAATCGTGCCAGGTACGATAATTAACAGAGAGAGAAGATACCACCATTTTCGGTATTTAATCAGATCAATCATTTTCTTCCTCCACCTCTTTCTCGACATTGAAAAGCCAGTTATTTTTGACAAATTTACGGCCCGAGATACTGTCAATAAATAGTCTGGTTCCTAGGAAAGTTGTCGTCAGCCCAACTACGATACCGAGAGCAAGAACAATGGCAAATCCTCTGATAGATCCACCGGCCCAAATCAGAAGTGCACAGATAATGAGACTGACCATGTTCGAATCACGAATACTGGTCCAAGCACGTGTGAAACCGAGAGAGGCTGAGTGAGCAAAGTTTCGACCATTTCGCATTTCCTCACGTATTCGCTCGAAAACGAGCACATCGGTCTCCATAGACATACCAATCGA
>CAZXMN010000002.1:0-12251 GCA_964641375.1 uncultured Candidatus Saccharibacteria bacterium | reverse complement strand
GTAGGCGATGAAACGAGTTGGTCGTCGAGATAAATGGCTAGCGGCTTACCGACATTTCTGGCAGTAATAGTGTCAAATTTCTTAGCCCCATCGGCATTGAATGTGATCGAGATATAAGGTGCATTTGTCGTAGAGTCAAAGGCAACCGAAGCACTAGTCAAATCACTACCAGTGAGGTCTGTTTTTGTAAAATCCGTTCCATCGGCATTCAGCTCACGAAAATCGAGTTGAGCCGTTTTGCCAATCAGATCCATGGCCTGATTGGTATCTTTGACACCGGCAAGCTCAACTGTAAGCCTGTATTCATTACCACTCTTCCCGGTATAGACTATCGGTTCAGAAACACCAAAGGCGTTGACGCGATTCTCAATAACTTTCTGAAGTGAAGCAAGTGCATCTGTTCGTTCGCTCGTAGCAATTTTGGACATATCGATAGAATAAACTAGATGACTACCGCCTTGCAGATCAAGACCCTCATTAATGTTAAGATTCTCTGAATAATTAATTAGATAACCATTCTTCTGAACATTAACGAAAGGGGCTTTTTTCTCAAAGCTTATTTTGGGCTTTGGAATCTGAATTTTAATACCACCCGGCCAATCAATTGCCAAGCCAACGATAATTAAAAAGATAAAGATTGTTAAACGAAACCAGTTATGTCTTTTATTTTTCACGCTTGTTATATTACCTGAGATTAGCAATAATGTACATATGAAATACTACGAGGTGGCGCCACTTACATATATTGGCAAGGATACAAATGTCCTAACCTATTCTTCGGGTTTAAATATCAAACCCGGCAATCTGGTTGTTACCTACTTACGAAATAAAAGTATCACTGGGATCATATTGGGTGAAGTACCTAAACCAACTTTTGATACAAAAGACATTATAGAGATTCTTTTTGACCAGCCAGCTCTCTCGGCTGAAATGATTGAGATAGCTAGATGGATGAGTAAATATTATTCAGCTTCACTAGTCAGTGTACTAAATACCATGATTCCAAGTGGAATTACGAAGAAACGACGAACAGTTGCCACGAAACAAAAAAAGGAAATTTCTGATGACCACAAGAAATTGACGTCAGACCAGCAACATATTTTCGCTGAGATAGAAAACGATCTATACAAAAAACCACAACTCATTTTCGGCGTAACTGGCTCGGGAAAGACAGAAATATATCTCCAATTAATAAGAAACGAACTTGAGCAAAATCATGGAGTTATAGTCCTCGTTCCAGAAGTTTCATTAACGCCACAGGCTATGGAACGATATTCTGCCAGATTTGGTGATCGCGTTGCTGTGCTTCACAGTTACCTCAAGGAAACTGAAAGATTCGCAACCTGGAAATCAGTCCTCACTGGTGAAAAAGATATTATTATAGGCTCACGCAGTGCCCTCTTCGCGCCGGTCAAAAACTTAGGTCTAATCATCATTGACGAAGCCCACGAGAGCAGTTACAAACAAGATCAAACTCCTAGATATGAGTCAACTAGAGTTGCGGAAAAAATCAAGGAACTAACGAATTGTGGCCTCATCTTTGGTACCGCAACACCAAGCATTGAAATGTTTTACAGGGCAGAAAAGGGCGAGCTTGGACTTAGGACCTTGAATAAAAGAATTGTTCAAGATAAGATGCCAAACATTGAAATTGTCGATATGAGACATGAATTCCAGTACGGTAATAAGAGTATATTTTCAGAAAAACTCCAAGAGGCAATTCGAGAAACACTCAAAGTCAAAGGACAAATAATGCTCTTTATAAACCGCCGCGGTATGTCCACTTTCGTCTCCTGTCGCGACTGCGGGTACGTAGTCCAATGCCCAAACTGTGATATTCCACTTACTTTTCACTACGACGATATGAAGCTCACCTGCCATCACTGCGGGCATTCAGAAATTCCAGCAGTATTGTGTCCAAAATGTAAGAGTATGGCTATCAAGTACTTCGGTTCCGGAACACAACGTGTGGAACAGGAGATAAAAAAATTATTCGGCGAAGTTAGGGTATCTAGAATGGACAAAGATACTACGAGAACAACCGGTTCTCATGAGGTCTTGTACAATAATTTTGCGCAAAATGATGTAGATATTTTGATCGGGACCCAGATGATTACAAAAGGTTGGGATCTACCAAATGTACGTCTTGTTGGCATAGTTTCAGCAGATGCCATGCTAAACTATCCAGACTTCCATGCCAATGAACGCGCTTATAGTCTTCTCACTCAGATTGCTGGACGTACGGGTCGAGGCGAACTTGAGGGGAAAGTGATAATCCAGACTTATACCCCCGAAAATCCGGTTTTTGACGCCGTGAAGAAACACGACTACCAGTTCTTCTACAAAAAAGAGCTTACTGCAAGGCAAGAACTTCACTACCCGCCGTTTGCAAAGATAGTCAAATTATTGTATAATAGCGAGAGTAATATTGAAGCTGAACAAGAAGTGAGCAGACTAGCTGAGATGCTACAAAAAGAAGAAATTTATAAAACACTTGTGATTGAAATAATTGGCCCGTCCCCTGCTTTTCTACCAAGATTAAACCAACGTTATCGTTGGCAACTTACACTTAAAATTACGAAACCTAGTGAAAAACAACAAATCAAATTGATAGATTATTTAGAGAAAAACACGAACAATAATTGGTCTATAGACGTAGACCCCGTGAGTTTAATGTAATGGCAAAATTAGAAATATTATGTTTACCAGAAGATGAAATCATACTGAGAGAAGAATCCCAGTATATTTCTTCAGTTACCCCGGAAATAAAATCATTTATACGAGATCTATTAGAAACACTTAGAACAAGCGAAAGACCAGGTGTTGGTTTGGCAGCACCACAAGTTGGAAAAAACATTCGTATCATCGTTTTGGAATCATGCGGTTGGAAGAATGACAAAGATGAACTGGTAGGTGTAATACCTCTCAAAATTCTTATCAATCCTGAAGTTATTAAGTTTTCAGAAGAAAAGGATGAACGTTTCGAGGGATGTTTAAGCGTCCCTGATTATAACGGTTATGTAACAAGGCCCAAAAAAGTTAAAGTAAGAGCTCTGGACGAAAATGGTAACGAAGTAATAATCAAGGCTTCCGGCTTCCTAGCCAGAGTATTGCAACACGAAATCGATCATTTGAATGGCATCTTGTTTATTGACCACATAAAGGATAAAAAGAAATTACTCAGTGCACACGAGGAAACCGATGGCCATGAAGCCGAATAGCATCCTCTTTATGGGGACACCATCCTTTGCCGCTGTGGCCCTCCACGGTCTCACGAGCGCTGGTTTCAATGTAATAGGTGTGGTTTGCCGACCTGACGAAAAAAGTGGTCGTTATCGGCTTCTGACGTCTCCTGAGACCAAGATAGAGGCACAAAAGCACAAAATACCGGTTTTCCAGCCCATAAACAAGCTAGAACTTGTTGAAACTGTCAAAAAACTAAAACCTGAGCTTATAGTAGTCGCTGCATACGGAATGATTATCCCCCAGGAAGCGTTGGATATACCCAAATATGGTGTTCTGAACATCCATGGTTCTTTATTGCCAAAGTACCGCGGAGCCTCACCTATCACCGAAGCTATTCTGAACGGGGACAAAGAAACCGGTATTACTATCATGAAAATGTCTCTCGGTATGGACGAAGGTGCGATAGTTTCAACATACAAACTCCCGATTGATGATACTGACACAACCACAAGTCTAACTGAGAAGATGGCCGAGCTCGGAGCCAAGGCCATTGTGGAAACCATCCCAGGCTGGATTTCCGGCGAACTAGCAGAAATGCCTCAGGACGATTCAAAAGCAACTTATTGCCGAAAAATTACGAAAGAAGACGGCCACATTGATTGGAGTAAATCCGCTGCACAAATTGAACGAATAATTCGAGCTTATCAGCCATGGCCAACCGCTTATACTTTTGTTAACGGTTTTAGAATAAAGATTTTGAACTCCGTCCGAATTCCAGCTTCTGCAGGAATGAAAAATGAAACCGGTAAACTAACATTTATAAACGACCATCTCTACATCGGCACGGGTGAAGGTTCACTTGAAATTCTTGAGCTTCAATCGGAGGGTAAGAAACCAGTGTCTGCGAAAGATTTTATCAACGGTAACAAACAGCTAGATAATAAAGTACTAAACTAAAAAAGACCCATCTCTGGGTCTTTTTTTATTCTTGTACAAATTTTCCGGCTAGTATCTCTTTTATCTTTTCCACAACTTTCGATGGAGTATATTGGCTCTTCACTATATATCCCATCGCACCCATTTCTAGGCCTTTTTGAATATGATCCTCTTGCCCTAGGTTGCTCATGATTAGGATGGGGATGTCCTTGGTTTCCGGGTCCCCTTTGACAATTTTGATCACTTCGAAGCCATCCATCTCTGGCATAAGTATGTCGGTTAGAATAATGTCAGGCTTAAATTCACGAACTTTATCGACGCCGATACGACCATCATCAGCGACTTGAACATCAAATCCGTCCAGAGATAGTTTGAGCTGATACATCTTGGAGATATAACGATCATCTTCAATGATTAGAATCTTAGCAGTTGCAGCGACCATGCTGACCCTCCTTTATATTACAACGATATGATTATTCCCGCCTTCTGTCAACATTTTTAAGCTACCCGGAAAGGTAAGCGCGGAGGCTTTAATATGTCCACCACCACCTAGTTGTCTGGCGAGCTTGGCAACATCAACATGCTCATCCCTAGTGCGAAGACTTACTTTGATAACCCCTTTTTCCTGCTCCATCAGTAATATCACTATTCTCGCACCCTTAATTGAATTCAAGTAATTTACGATACCACCTGTGGATTCGTTGGATAGACCGAATTTATTGATATCTTCATAAGTAAGGAATGTGCTAACTATTCCAAGTTTCTTATTCACCGAGAGCCGTTCCATAGCTAGACCCCAAACCCTAAGCGCATCTACTTCTTTTCCGCCGAATAGGTTGTTTGTAATAGTCCTCAGTCTAGCGCCTTTTTTCATAAGTTCCGAAGAGATAGAAAAGCATTCTCCAGACGTATTCTGATTCTGAAAACTACTTGTATCTCCTACAATACCAGCGAGCAGGCAAGTAGCAATATTCTTGTCAACCGTCACTCCAAGCTCGTTCAGTAGATTAAAAACTATTTCACTGACAGAACAGGCCTTGTCGTTTATGTATGAGACATCCACAAATTCGAGAAGATCTCCCTGAACATGGTGATCTAACTGGACTGTTTTAACACCGGCGTCTTTGTACTGCTGCGCAATCTCAGGCGAAACCAGCCGACTTATGACTGGAGCGTCTAGCAATATTACTAAGTCAACTCCTGGGATGTATTTGCCCGAAATCTCACCAGGAAAGTAGAAAAACAAAAAGTCCAATCCTTCAGGAAAGTCTTCCGTAGAAATAATGTCAACTTTTTTACCTATTGTTTCAAGACCCAGTTTCAGACCAAACAGGGAACCATAACAATCACTGTCGCCACCCTTGTGGCCCATCAGGACGATATGTTTTGAACTATTTACTAGTTTTGCTATCTCTGTTAGCTTCATCAATTATCTTTGAGATATCTATGGCATAGTCGCCAGAGCTATCATATTTAAAAATAATTCTAGGCACGTTCTTCATGCTAAGACGTTTGTTAATATGTTGCTGAAGTGGTCTCGAATTCTTTTTGAGTTCCTTAATAACGCTACCGAGGTCATCGCCGACATAAGCAAACCAAACTGTGGAAAGACGAAGATCATTTGTCGTTTCAACTACTGTAATAGTAAGTACTCCCTGATGATTCGACAAATTCTCTTGCAGATAAGATCCGACCTCTGCCTTTAGTAAATGATTAACTTGTTCTACGCGCTCACTCATACTAAATCTTGACGTCTATAGTCTGTTTCTGTGTTTGAATTGTGAAAGTGACAATAATATCTTTCGGTTGAACATCAACTTTTCCATCAATACCAAGTCCACATTCACCACCGATTTGGCAACTGTCTGTTTCATCCTTACCCTTGTGAACTGACGCAACCTTGATGCGACCAATTTCTTCATCTCCACGAAGAACTTTCGCCATACTCCCCTTATCTATTTTACCTTCAACAACCTTACCACCGGCAACGGTCATCTTCTTTGTAGTCGAAAATACCTGAAGGACTTCAAGCTTACCCTGAGTAAGTTCAGTAACAATCGGTGGCAGCATTTCCTCGACAGCAGCTTTGATATCGTCTAAAAGTTCATAAATAATGCGATAAGAAGAGATTTTTACACCTTCATTTTTGGCATACCCAGCAACTTGTCCTGAAGCTTGCACTCCAAAAGCAACAATAAGCTTGCTTGCGGTACTCGCCATCGTGACATCGCCTTCATTGACATCACCAACACCTCCGCCGACTACTCGAACACTGACTTCCGGTGTTTTGAACTTTTCAAGTGCCGTTGTAATAGCGTCCAGTGAGCCCTGAACATCAGCTTTTACTACGATAGCGAATTCTTTGGTGCCGCTCTTCACAATCGAATCGGTAATAGACTCAAGATTAATTTTCTTGACTTCAGAATAACGCTTGGCACTCCTGGATTGTTTATAATATTCAGCAGCATCTCTGGCGTCTTTTTCATCACAGAAAACCGTAAAAGGTTCATTTACTTGAGCAACATTCTTGATACCGGCAATCTTGACTGGCATCCCGGGTGTTGCTTCTTTCAGTCTACGGCCTCGATAGTCATCCATGGAACGAACCTTACCGTAGGTTTCGCCGATCTGGACACAATCTCCGGCTCGAACGGTACCATTAATAACGAGCATAGTGGCCACAGGCCCCTTACCACTATCCATATGCGATTCGACAATTACACCGCTGGCAAGTGCACTGTAATCAGCCCTGAGATCCAACATCTCAGAAACAAGCAAAATCATATCAATTAGCTCGTCTATCCCATCACCCGTTTTGGCTGAAACGGAAACACAGATGGTTTTACCGCCCCAAGATTCAGGAACATAGCCAATCTCGGCAAGTTGCTGATAAATCCTATTTGCATCAGCGCCTGGCTTGTCGATCTTATTTATTACCATAATCATCGGCGTTTCAGCGCGTTTAGCATGATTAATAGCCTCAATAGTTTGAGGTTTGATGCCATCATCTGCTGCGATAATAATGAGAGCAATATCGGTTATTTGGGCACCATGAGCACGCATCTCTTCGAAAGCAGCATGTCCGGGTGTATCAAGGAAGGTAATCTTGGTACCTTTTTTCTCAATCTGATATGCACCAATATGCTGTGTGATGCCGCCCGCCTCACCACTGATGACATCTGTTTTGCGGATTGCATCCAAAAGCTTCGTTTTGCCATGGTCAACATGACCCATAACAGCGATGATCGGCGAACGCTTTTGTGTTTTAGATCTATCGGTGGTGACCGGCTCGACTTTACAAGAAGTAGAAGTATTCGCATCTACGTCTTCTTCGACTGTCACTCCTAAATATTCGGCAATGATAGCTGCTGTTTCATAGTCAACATTCTCGTTTATGGTAGCCATAACACCATTTTTCATGAGTTCAGCTACAACTGAGGCAGCCGAAACTTCTAGTCTTTTAGCTAGCTCGCATACCGATATAATCTTTGGAATTTTTACTACTTTTTCACTCATTTACGTCCTTCTCTCTAAATACAAAACCCCTTAAAAACTATTATGACAAAGGGGTTTTGTAAATAATCCAAATAAAGATGAAACTTTTTTGGGTTACATCTTTATTTGGCCTTTGTCTCTTCGGTCTCTGCTACCTTAGCAGGTTTCTTGGTTACTTTCTTTGCTGGTTTTTCCTCTTTGGCTTCCTCGGCTACTTTGGCCTCGACTGTCTCTTTGACTTCAGCAGCCTCTTTCTTGGTTTCAGTCTTTGGTTTAGCTTCTCCTGCCGCTTTTTTCAATGAAAGAGCAATCTTGTGCGTGCCTTTATCAATGCTTAGAATCGTGAATTTATATTTCTTCGCAACTTCAACGACTTCGCCTGGGTTAGCAACATGATTTTCAGAAAGTTCTGAAATGTGGACTAGGGCTTCGATATTGTCGTGAATACGAACAAAGGCACCGAAAGGAGTCACTCTAGTAACTTCACCTTCGATAATGTCACCAACCGTGAAATTCTTAGCAGCCTCAGCCCAAGGATCTTCGGTTAGTCTCTTTACTGACAGTGAGAAACGATCATTTTCCATACCGATTATTTCAGCGTTTGTAACATCACCAACCTTGAAGATTTTACTTGGGTCCTCGATTCTCTCCCAAGAAATTTCAGAAATATGAACTAGGCCTTCAACGCCGTCAACATTTACAAAAATACCGTAATCAACGACACCGGTAACTTTACCACTAACCTTATCGCCAATGGCGTACTTACCGAGAACAGCGTTTATTTCACCTTTATGAGCGGCCTTCTCAGAAAAAATAAGCTTGTTTTCACGTTCGTCAGCATCCAGGACAATTACGTCCATTGGCTTACCAATAAGTTCGGAGAGACGAGCTTGGATTTCATCTTTGTCGCTAACTCTAGGATATTTCTCGGTTGAAAGTTGGGAAACAGGTAGGAATCCGCGGACTCCTTCTAATTCTATAAGTAGACCACCTTTGTTAGCATCGAGAGGTGAAGCCGATACAACTTCTTTGTCTTTTGCCATACGGGCTAGAACACCCCAGGCTTTTTCCTTGGACGCACGTTTCATAGAAAGGACAGCGTAACCGCCCTCAAATTCTGGATCCAGAACATTAGCAGTGAGAGTAGAACCAACATTGATATCATCACCAAGTCCTTCAGCTCCAACTACTAAACCAGAACCATAACCACCGAGATCAAGCCAGACACCGTTCTTCGAGAAAGATACTATTGTACCCTCGACAGAATCACCGATTTCAAGCGTTTTGAAAGCTTCCTCATGCTCGGCCAATAGATCGGCCATAGTAAGTTTTGTTTCTTTTTTTGTTGCCATTTTTCTCCTAATCGCGCAAAAATTTATCCATCCTTGTCTGGACGGATAGGCGCTTGACGGTTTCAATCGTCAAAAGAATAAGCTAATTATACTTGAGAAATGGCCTTTTGTAAAGGATTATTACGCTTAGATTTGCGATATATTACGAGTGAAACAATGATTGCAGCAAATCCGAATGAACCCATCACATTCTCTGTAGGCCCACTGGTTGTAAGATTACTACCACCACTTTCGGAGTTTGTTGCCGTTATAGCTTTAGCAATCTCTTCCCTCATAACTTTGACAGTTTGGGTTACTTTTGTGCTGCTTCCGGCAACCACATTGATAGTATTGTCGCCGATATTTACTGGAGTAGTTGTACTAAAACTTCCATCTTTCCCCACAGTGACCTTCTGATTGTTAACACTCAGAGCACTTGTATTTTTGACGGTTCCTGTGACCGGTACTGAAGTCTGGTCTGTCACTATATCATTACTACTAGTGAGGGTAATAAATGGAGGCTTAGTAATATTCTTAGTGAGATTAAACACGGCAAATAGAGCGATTACAAAAATAATCAGTAGAAAAATCGGGAAAGCAAACTCCCTCCCAAGATTTTTAGCATCCATACAACACCTCGTTATTGGGGTCTATTATAGCATAGGTGGGCCAAAATAACCAAACAAAGGAACTAAAAAAGACGCCAGCTCCGGGATGGGGTACGAAACCCGTCACCTAGAAATCTCACGTCCTTTTTTCTGCACTTATCAAAAAGAGGGCTAACCGTGCTTGGCTCATGTATCCTGGAAGAAGCATGGGATCAAAGTTAATTGATGTATCCCGCTTTTTGTGACGCGGTACGCGTCCTTCCCGTGACCTGATGGCACAAGTTCAGTCGAACCCTCCAACTAAAATCTATTTTTTAAGGTGTAAGCTACTTTCGTAACTTACAGACATATTATATTATATAGTTTTCCTTTTGTCAAGTGTTTTATTACCTACCTGTGGATAACCCTCAATTCTGTACTCAAAATAGGGTGCAAGGGAAGGCCGGACAGCTTCCCCCATCACACCGAAGAACGATTGCGTAGTCCTGCGACTACAGATTGTTGAGGTTCGCCTGCTCGAAGGCGTCAGCCAGCAGGTCGCTGGGATACACATGAGAGATGACCTTGCTTAGCGAACGCCGGTTTGCCGACATGCACACGCCAACGACCATCTGGTGCAAGTCCAGACGAGTCAGTTGACCAGCCTTGTTCTCAGCCACTACGGCGTCAGCGAAATCGAGCAGATCGCAGACGTTGAGTGTGCTGAAACCATACCTCGAAGCAACTTTCATCACCTTGTGGATGACTTCGATCTCCTCGATGGGACCACTTTTCCTGGCCATACATGCCCCCTAAAAGTCATGTCCGACTTGTGGATCTTCGGTCTAGCAGAATTGTATCAGATATATAGCCTCTTTTGAAGAATGACAATGGTATACTTTTCTGCTATAATCTAGCGGTTATGAAGCCAGAACTGATACTCCCAGGTGGAGATTTAGAAAGAGTTAAAATAGCCTTTACCTATGGGGCGGATGCCGTATACGTAGGGCTCAATAAACACTCTTTACGCAAAGCAGAGATTCGTTTTGACATACCTGAGATTGGTGTAGCAATCAAACATGCCCACTCTCTTGGTAAGCGCCTATTCGTTACCTTTAATATCTTTGCCCACAATGAGCATCTGTCCGATATCGAAAAAGACATGGCCTTAGTGGCTAAGTTTGGTCCAGATGCCTTCATCATAGCTGATCCTGGTGTGATACAGATAGCTAAACGAGTAGCACCAGAAATCGCTATTCACGTCTCCACACAGGCAAATACCACGAATATCGAGGATGTGAAGTTCTGGCATGAGATGGGCGCTAAACGTGTTGTGCTCGCTCGTGAACTCACTCTAGCCGAGATCGGTGAAATACACGCTGCAGTGCCAGAAATCGAGCTGGAGGCCTTCGTACACGGTTCAATGTGTATCTCCTACTCAGGACGCTGTCTAATGTCAAATTACATGACGGGACGTGACTCAAACCTTGGTGAGTGTGCTCAGCCATGTCGTTGGAACTACAAGACTTATCTAGAAGAAAAGACCCGACCTGGGGAGTTCTACCCAATTGAAGAATCTGAAGAAGGTGCTTATATAATGAGTTCAAAAGACCTGGCACTCGTAGAATATCTCCCAGAGATCTTGGCAGCTGGTGTGACTGGACTAAAGGTAGAGGGACGTAACAAAAGTGAGTATTATCTCGCTACTGTCGGTTATACCTATAGAAAAGCCTTGGACCTTGTCTCGGCTGGTAAATTTACCGATAAAGCCAAGAAAGAGCTCCGGTCCGAACTTGATAAGATAAATAATCGTGATTATACTACTGGCTTTATACTCGGAGACGCCAAGAAGGGCGAAACCTACAACGACCGCGCCCCTATCCGTAAATGGGATTACGTGGGTGAGTTTATCGACAATAATGGTCAAATAGTGGTCAAAAACAAGATAGTGAAGGGTGACAAAGTTGAAATACTAACCCCGAAACAGCTGTTTCAAGATAAAATACTTGGTATCACAGATCCAGATGGCAATGAAATTACCGAGGTTAACCCTGGCAAAACTGATCAAAAGGCCATTCTTAAATTGTCTCGGTCCTACCCGAAGGATTCGTTTATCAGAAAAGAGCTTGGATAGTCTTGTTCGCTAGGAATTGTTTGAAAAAATCGACTAGAGTTTCGCTTTCTTTGTAATTTCTCTTTTTCTGTCCCAAAGTGTAAAACTAACTGTCCCGGTAATAACCATAAATCCAAGTACAATCAGTACTATATATGGCCATAATACAGGCGGAAGACTTGAATAATCCAATCCTAGGGGTGTATAACTCCTCGAGGCTGGATTCCCCAGAGCACTCATCAAGGTTCCGCCCACTGAATAATCGGTAGTTTTGATATAATTCAGATAATACTGACTACTAGCAAACTCAAGATCTGAAAACTTTGGGTCATCAGCCTTTGTGATACCGTTTTCTAAATCATCCTTCGAAAAGACTTTGTTTATTATAGTAGCTCCGGGTACTGTGACTGCTTGATCCGTGAGCAGATAAAGAGTTAGAGACTTATCTTTCTGACTATCGCGACTATCCTTTACCTCCATCAGGGGATAAAAATAATTATCAGTTTTGAAAGTAAACTTAAGTGGGTTAATGTCGCTTGCGGCGGCATTTTTCTTAAGCTTAATAACATTGAGAACATAATTGTTGTCGATATATGTTCTGAC
>CAZXMN010000001.1:208851-209945 GCA_964641375.1 uncultured Candidatus Saccharibacteria bacterium | reverse complement strand
AGTTCCGGTCATGTCTAATGAGAAAAGATTAAATCTATTAGTATTGATTGGGGGCGTTATTCTTGGTCTTGGTCTAATCGGCGGTGGTACATGGGCCTATATAGCACTTAGCTCCAAAGCAAAAGTCGTCGTCGCTCCCGTTGTTAATACAAGTACAGCTTGGCAAGAGCTCCAAGTCGTTGATGCTGGTTTCAAAATTAGCTTTCCAGGGCAACCAGAAAAAACTGAGAGCACTGAAACTATAAATGGTCTCGACACACCGGTAATTACGGAGAGTTATACAACCGATGACATGGTTTATACTGCAGCTTATGCGACTGTCGATGCCACTGTAGACGCTTTACCGACCTTCGTTACTGATCTTGCAAACTTACAAAGTCTAGATGTTGTAAGCAAAACTGTTGGCAAATATTATGATGCTGATGCAATTGATTTTACTCTGGGTCGAGACTCAGCTACCTACCAAGGTAAGATTATGTTGAAAGACAACACCTATATTCTCGTTATGGCTGGCAGCAGCAGCGGACAGACAGTTGATTACGATAAGTTTATCAAGTCATTTAATTTTATTACTGCGACAGCGCCTGATAGTTCAGATGGAGATACAACGAATTAATGAAAATTACCGATGTAAATGCGATACAAATATTGGATTCTAGAGGGAACCCAACGCTCAAAGTTTCGGTTGCGGTTGATTCAGTCTGGGGCAGCTTCTCTGTCCCTAGCGGGGCTTCTACAGGTATCCACGAGGCTCTAGAGTTACGAGACGGTGGAAAGCCATATAATGGCCTTGGCGTTACAAAAGCCCTTGCAGCGGTGGTTGGACCACTTAAGGAGGCTATCTTGGGGAAAGATCCAACTAATTTAGCCGAAATTGACAGAATAATGAATGATCTGGATGGGACGAAGAACAAAAGCAAGTTTGGAGCAAATGCGATTCTGGGCGTTTCTGGTGCTACCGCACGTGCTACGGCCGAAGTTCTCGAGTTGCCACTCTATCAGTATTTACGTGAACTTTATGAGAACGATGGTCATTTCCAACCGGAGCTTAAACTTTCTAGGAGCAGCTACGTTTTACCAAAAATGTTTTTTAA
>CAZXMN010000001.1:66723-208751 GCA_964641375.1 uncultured Candidatus Saccharibacteria bacterium | reverse complement strand
AACCGGAGCTTAAACTTTCTAGGAGCAGCTACGTTTTACCAAAAATGTTTTTTAACATCATGAATGGTGGTGCTCACGCCGCAAACAATATAGATATTCAAGAGACTATGATTGTGCCCCAGCGGGATAGTGTGGCCGAAAACTTAAGAATAGCGAGCGAGGTATATCATAGTCTGAAAAGCGTGCTTGTCAGTCGAAAACTTTCAACCGGTCTTGGTGATGAAGGCGGTTTTGCTCCTGATCTAGAATCCAACACTAAGGCACTTGAGTTAATTCTGGAAGCTATCGAGAAAGCCGGCTATAAAGCCGGAAAAGACGTGGTCTTGGCTCTAGATGTGGCTGCAAGTGAACTTTATGATCCTGAAAAGGATAATAAGTATGTACTTGGTAGCGAGGGAGTCGGACTTTCATCTCAACAGATGGCAAGTTGGTATAAGGAACTTATCGCCACCTATCCAATCATTTCCATCGAAGATGGCCTAGCCCAAGACGACTGGGAAGGTTGGGTCCAGATGACAGAGAGAATCGGGGATGCAGTTCAGTTGATTGGCGATGATCTATTTGTGACTAATGTGAAGAGGATTCAGCAGGGGATTGATAACAAGGCTGCGAATAGTGTGCTCATAAAGGTGAATCAAATAGGTACAATTACGGAGACTTTTGAGGCAATCAGACTTGCGACAAAAAATGGTTATAGATGTATGATTTCACACCGCAGTGGTGAAACTGAAGATTCATTCATTGCTGATCTGGTTGTTGCTACTGGCGTGGGGCAAATCAAGTCCGGTGCACCGGCTCGGAGCGAGCGAACCGCAAAATATAATCGATTAGTGGAAATTGAACAAGAAATAGCTGTATAATATATTTATGCAACGGAGGGTATTACTAGTAATTTTGGACGGTTGGGGCCTGGCTCCTGCCGGTCCTGGCAATGCTGAGAGTCTGGCCAAGACGCCAAACTTTGATTTTTTGTGGTCACATTATCCTCATATGAAGCTTCATGCCTCGGGAGAGGAAGTTGGCTTGCCAAAAGGCCAGATTGGCAACTCTGAGGTTGGGCACCTAAATATAGGTGCCGGTCGGGTAGTTTGGCAAGACCTACCACGCATTTCTAATGCGATAAAAGACGGCAGTTTTTTCAAAAATGACGTTTTACTCAAAACCTTTGAATACGCGAAGAAAAATAACAAGCCAGTTCATATGCTTGGCCTTCTCAGTAATGGCGGTGTTCATTCACATATATCACACCTTTTCGCTCTTATGAAAATGGCAAAAGAAGCTGGTGTCCCTGAGGTTTATATCCATGCTATTCTGGATGGCAGAGACGTAGAACCGCAGTCGGCGGAGCGCTATATCGCTAGGCTTGAAGAAGAGATTAAATCTATTGGGATTGGGAAAATCGCCACAATTTCCGGCCGTTTCTATGCTATGGATAGAGATAATAGATGGGAAAGAATTGAATCGGCATATGATGCGATGGTTCTCGGCGAAGGTGATTTAGCCGAATCGGCCGACCAGATTGTGTCTGATAGTTACAAACGTGGCGTGACCGATGAGTTCGTTCAGCCCACTATTCTGGATCCAAAAGGGACTATCTCGGATGGAGATGCTGTCATATTTTTCAACTTGCGTTCGGACAGGCCGAGAGAACTTTCAAGAGCTCTTACCGGATCTGCTTTTACTGGTTTCAAAAGAACTAGAGTTCCTAAAAATCTATATTTTGTGACGATGACCGAATACGATCCGACTCTCACTACAAAGGGCATTGTTTTTCCATTCAAAGGAATTAAAAATGTACTCAGTGAGGTGATTTCTGCTGACTCTTTAACCCAATTTCATACTGCTGAAACTGAAAAGTATGCTCATGTCACTTTTTTCTTCAACGGGGGAATAGAAAAACCTTTCGAAGGTGAGGATAGGCTGCTAATTCCGTCTCCAAAGGTATCAACTTACGACAAGAAACCGGAAATGAGTGCTGCGGAAGTGACCAAGAATCTGCTTGAGAGAATCGGGAAATACGATTTTATTGTGGTGAATTATGCAAACGCTGATATGGTCGGCCATACGGGAATGATGAAACCAGCCATCAAGGCCTGCGAGGTGGTTGATAGCTGCCTGGGCGAAATAGTGAAAAAGGCTCAAGAAAAAGATTATAATGTGATTGTGACTGCCGACCATGGAAATATCGAAAAGATGGTAAATACAGATGGTTCTCCATGTACAGCCCACACAACGAATCCAGTTCCTTTTATTCTGGTTTCGAATGGCGATTATAAACTAAAAGAACTAAATTCGGCGAAACTAGCCAATATAGCACCAACCATTCTTAAGCTTATGGGAATTCCAAAACCTGTGGAAATGGAGGCAGATTGTTTGACATAATAACAATTGGCGGAGCATCAAGAGACGTTTTTTTTCTAACCGATGAAGGCCGAGTGATTAACGATCTCGCTCATCACCAGAAATTAATCGCATTTGAATACGGTTCGAAAATAATTCCGAAAAAAACGGAGTTTAGCTATGGTGGTGGAGGCGCTAACACCGCTATTTCTTTTGCAAAACTTGGATTGCACACAGCGACAATCATGAATATCGGCTTTGAAGGCACTGGTAGTCTGGTTGTAAAGGAACTAGAAGCAGCCCAGGTTAGCTGTGAGCATATCACAAGGGATAAAGTGAATCACACAGCACTTTCAACAATTGTCAGCCTTCCAAACGAGGATCATACAATGTTTCTTTATCGTGGCTCCAATGACTTTATGAAAGTCCACGATTGGAGACCAATTCATGCCGGTTGGTTTTATCTATCTTCGCTAACAGGTGAATCGGTTAGCCTTATCCCGGAACTATTTGCTTATGCTAGGGCTCATAATATCAAAATTGCCTGGAACCCCGGTCACGAACAACTCGTTGGGGATTGTCAGGATTTGGCTAAATACATCGAAGATACAAGTATTCTGATATTAAATAAGGAAGAGGCTTGTTCGCTTGTTCGGGGTATGGATGGTGACATCGACCTTTCTGATATTAAAAAGATTTTAACAGCTTTAGCTCAGATGACCGAGGGCATTGTCGTGGTAACAGATGGTGAATATGGCAGCTATGTTTCCATAGATGGGAAACAACATCATGAGCCTGCACATAGCACGAAGGTAGTGGAAACGACCGGAGCTGGTGATGCATACGGCTCGACTTTTGTTGCTGCGGTTATTAAAGGTTTTGGTAACAAATATGCTATGAAATTGGCTGCCGAAAATGCAGCCCGAGTGGTGAGTTTTATTGGTGCCCAGAGCGGACTAATGACTTTTGACGAACTACGCGCTAAAATAGATGGTGGAGAACCAGATGAAAACTAAGCAATTCAAAAAATATGTTACCAAAAATGCTTTACCGCTAATTATTGGTGGGGTTGTAGTGGTAGCTGGTGCTGCTGGTGCCTATTTTTATGCAAACAATCAAGGTGCAAAATTATTTTCAAATAATAATTCGACTACTCAAAATCAAGCGCAACCTAAGGATCAAACACCTGCTCAAACGAAAGGTGATAATGTTGGTACTGGAGAGACTACAAGTCCAACAAATAGTACGCCGGTAAATACAACTTCGATTGGCGATGTTTCCTTACAAATTACCATCGATGATCCGAGTGTTCGCACAACGGCCTCTGTCTATTTCTACGGACCAGCAGGAACTTATGGAGTCGAAAAACTTGTAAATGGTAGCTGGTCCACTGTAGTTTCGAGCTTCAGCTATTCAGGTTCTGGTGGCTACAAATTTGATACTATGAGTTCGAGTGTCGCCGAAACACATTATAGAGTCTTCAGTTTGAGCGAGAATACCAGGACTGCTACAAGCGGGGATACAATTGTTGAATGGAGTTTGGTTAATGAAAATGGTATCTATACGATACCGATAGCGAGGTAATTATGCAAAAAAGAGTCACCATCATCGTGATTGCCGTCATGGCACTACTTATGGTCGGTGTTATTGTCACGGTCGTAATTCTGACAAACTCAAGCTACAACAAGAAGTCAAGTGAACTGACCGCGAATATCCAGAAGACCCAAGCGGATTTGGATACGCTGAAAGCTGACAAGGACACGAATAGTTTTACGCCTGCTGATGTTGTGAAAGATTTCTTTGTTGCAGTAAAGTCGGGCGATACCGCAACGGCGAAACTTTATCTCGCTCCGGATGTTCAAAGTATGGATATTTCTGCAAGCTTGAAACTTGGTAGTGACCTTTCCAATGTGACTCTGGGCGATAACATCGAGCAGACTTCGGGAGATGATAGGGTTGTAGATATGACTTTTGTTCTCGCCGATGAAACCACTACGGTTCGTATTTTTAATCTTAGTAAGTTTGATGATGCGTGGAAAATAACAGGAGTCACGGCCGAATAATGCCTTCTAGCAGAATGTACAAAATGAAACGAAGACCACTCGCTGATAAACGCAAAAAAGCGATTCTGGCTTCCATTATTGCAGTTTCAATACTCCTTATTGGCCTTGGCTACTATATGTTAAACAAAACAGCACCTAGCGATGGGAAGAAGGCTTCGATCGTACTTCAGACCGGTGACCGTCCACTGACTCAGGATGTGACGGTTTATGTAAGCGCTGACGGAGGGCTAAGTCTGCGTTCTGATCACGATTCCAACTCTTCTAGACTTGAGCTGATCCCGGACAAGACTTCTCTTACAGTCACCGAAGAATTGGATGGCTGGTATCAAGTTTCCTATAACAACAAAACGGGTTGGATATCGAAACAATATACTACAACTGTTGCTCCAGCAGCCGATCCCACAAGTGGTTGGGCTGTTTTCACCGGATCAGGATATAAAATCAAATATGAAACCGGTTGGATGGCTCAAGATTATGGTGCCAACCCAACTTTGTCAGATGTCTCATTGGTGGCCTTCAGTAATCAGGATTTGCCGACGACCCTCCCTGTTGGTAGTGAATTTATCGCACCTGTTACGGTTTCAATTTCGACAAAATCACTGGCTGATGCCCAAAGCGCATATTCCTCAATAGCTGGAGTACAGACTGAAGCAATCACAATAGCTGGGCAAGCCGGGCAGAAATACACTTATACATCTGCAAGCTCGAATACACAAATGACAGCCATAGTTTTGGCCGCCGGTGGAAAAGTATTCGTTTTCGCCGAGGGTGGTGGCTATGCAGATGATTTGCTAAAAATGACAGCAACTTTTACAATAGGTTAAGGAGGGAAAATGGTAGATACAATAAATCCGAATACCAGCCAGCCAGATTCTTGGGGAGATAATAGTACCCCAGCAACAAACACGACGCCAGAAAACAGATTTTATGGCGGTTTTAGCCAGCCTGACGGTACAAAAATCAATTTAGCAGCGGGAGCTGAACCAGCCCAGATTCCATCAGCACCGATACCAGAAAGTTCGCCGGTTACGCCCGTAACTCCACCCACACCACCGGTACAACAGGCTACACCAGCTGTACAGGACGTTGCCGCTCCGGTCCAACCATCTGAAATCAAACACACGACATATGTGAATACTGGAGAGATGATTAACTGGCGTGGTATCCTTGTGATTGTTGGGATTGGTTTAGTAGCCTCACTTCTTGTCGGAACCGGACTCTATTTCGGTCTTAGTAGCCTAAATAATTCTAAGCTGAAGACTCAACAAGACCAACTCAGTCAAATCCAGAAGGAGTTGAGTTCTCTTCAAACGACTCCAAATCCGCTGGAGCTTCCCGCAACAGATACGACAACAACACCAACAGATTCAACCCCGGTGACAACACCGGTCACACCTACAGAAACCCCTGTTACGACACCTGCAACCTTGCCATCGGGTAATACTGACGGAAGTACGACAGCAGCGGGCTAAAATTATTTGGAGGGATATGAGCATTAAAGACTTTTTTGAGCCGAAGTCGGTCGCCATTATTGGTGCCTCCGCACATCCTGAGAAATTAGGGTTTGCGGTTACTAAGAATGTTATTGACGGTGGCTTTCGGGGCAGAATTTATCCGGTCAATCCTGACTGTGATAATCTTCTTGGTTTGAAATGCTATCCCGATATTCTAACCATCAAAGATTCGGTGGATATGGCTATAATTGTTGTCCCTGCAGCGGTTGTTGGCACAGTCCTTACAGAATGTGGCAAGAAACACGTCAAATATGCCGTCATCATTTCGGCCGGATTTGCGGAGTCAGGCCCCGAAGGTATAAAGAGACAGGAGGGGATTGCTAAGGTTGCTGATATGTACGGTATCCGTATACTTGGACCGAACTGTCTCGGTATTATCGATCCTGTCCATAGACTTAACGCTTCTTTCTCTACTAATATGCCCGAAAAACGTAACATTGCTGTTATTTCACAAAGTGGTGCTACCTGCACGGCGATTCTTGATTGGGCGAATGGCAATAATGTTGGTTTCTCTCATTTTGTTAGTCTTGGTAATAAAGTTGATTTAAACGAAAATGATTTTCTAGATTATTTCGCAGATGACGCTCAGACAAAGGTTGTAATAGGTTATCTTGAGTCAATCTCGGATCCTGAAAATTTCTTGGCCGTGGCAAAACGAGTGACCAAGAAGAAACCATTGATTCTACTCAAGGCAGGACGTAGTAATCGCGGCAGTGCTGCCGCGAGTTCTCATACAGGTGCCCTTGCTTGTGATGATGATATTATTGAAACAGCTTTCCGGGAAGCCGGCATTATTCGAGCCGAAACTTTGGAAGATCTATTTGAGTTAGCTACAGTCTTTTCAGATATGCAGCTTCCTATGGGTGGCAAAACTTTGGTTATCACAAATGCCGGCGGCCCTGCAGTCATGGCAACTGATGCTATCGCGAAGACAAAGGACCTCACCTTTTTTGAGCTTAGCGGCGAGCAAAAGGAAATATTATCCAAAGTACTGCCGGTAGGTGCTAACGTTTCAAATCCGATTGACCTTCTGGGCGATGCTACAAGTCGTACCTTCGAGCTGGCGCTTAAGGTACTCAAAGGTAAGCTCGATGCCGATCTTAAACTCATCATTTTAACGCCGCAATCGAGCACAGATGCAGCGAGAATCGCTGACGTTATCGTCAAAAATTCAAAAGGAGATGTTGCGGTTGCACTCGTCGGAGGACCGAAGTTCGATGAAGCCAGAGCAATACTTGCCAAGAATAAAGTAACCACTTTTTTATATCCCGAACGTGCGGTTTATGCCTTAGATAAACTAGCTTTTTATGGGGTTTACTCTCGTAAGAAGGCTAGACAAGAAACCTTCGCAAAAGTAGAGCCAAAAGTTGCAGAGAAGGTTCTCAAGCCTGGTAAGCCGTTAGATGACGCCGATATTGCCAAGATATTTATGAGTTATGACATTCCGATGGCAAATTCTAGATTAACCACAAATGCGAGTGACGCGGTAAAAGCAGCATCTATTATCGGCTACCCAGTCGTTCTCAAAGTCACCTCACCAGATATCCTTCACAAGACCGAAGTTGGTGCGGTCAAACTTGGAATCGAAGACGAGACAGACCTACGCCAGTCGTATCAGGAAGTTTTACGTAATGCAAAAAAACACCACCCTAAAGCCAAAATATTAGGAGTGACAGTCTATAAAATGGTTCGTTCGACTGTTGAGGTAGCTATTGGGGCCAAGCGTGATCCGTTGTTCGGCCCAGTGATAATGTTCGGACTAGGCGGTATCTACATTGAAATACTTAGGGATTTCAGTTTGGGTCTTGCGCCAGTAAGTATTGAAAAAGCGACAGATATGATTCACAGTATCAAATCATTTGAGATTTTGAATGGTTATCGCAATGGTGAGCACTTTGATATTGAAGCTTTGGCGAGGTCAATCTCAGGACTTTCCCAACTGATGGTCGATTTCCCTGAAATTCGCGAAATAGACGTGAATCCAATCAGACTTAATACTGATCATCATGGAATCCTGGCGCTGGATGCCAAAGTCATCTTTGCCCACTCCCGAAAATAGAGTAGAATAGATAGACTGAGGAGGGGAAAATAGCAAAAAAACAGGTTACAAATCGAGAACTTCTGACTGGGAATGAAGTAATAGTGAAGGCCGCACTCGCCGCCGGAGCTGATTTTTTTGCTGGCTATCCGATAACTCCGACAACAGAGGTTCTAGCTGGTTGGGCCAAGGAGAACGTTACAAATAAAAAAATTGATTTTATTCAAACAGAAGACGAAACCGCGGCCGGTTTCGCTGTTATCGGTGCAATACTGGCTGGGAAGAAGGCCTGGACCGCTACAGCTGGCGTAGGACACGTGTTGATGCAGGACCCGCTAGCATTAGCCGAATCCCTTCGGCTGCCCTTTGTGATGTACGTGGGACAGCGTGGAGGGCCTTCCACAGGCACTGTTATTTATTCTCAACAGGAACTCACGCTTGCCAGATATGGCGGTAATGGTGAGGGTTTACGCATTGTTTATGCCCCTTCTAATATAAATGAACTTTATGAACTGACTCAAAAAGCATTTGATACAGCTTGGAAATATAGATTTCCAGTGATTATTCTCGGTGATGGTTATCTTTCCAAAACCTTAGCACCGGTGGATACAACGAAGAAAATCTCAGTAGAAGATGCACATCCATACTTTCTCAACGGGCCAATCAAAAATATGAGAAACTGTTTTTCCAAAGAAGAAGAACTGGTAGAGCACTTAAATTTTCTTTTTCGTGAGTTTGGTGAAGCAAGTAGGGAAATCGTGGAGTCGGAAAGTTACAAGGTTTCAGACGCTGAGACGGTTGTTTTTGCCTGGGGTTCTGTCGGTTATGCGGCCAAAGTTGCAGTGGCTAACCTTCGCAAAAAAGGCGTCAAAGTGGGTTTATTCCGCCCTATAACCATGCGTCCATTTGATACAGCAAATGCCATTAAGGCGGTCAAGAATGCCAAGAATGTTATTGTTGCTGAATCCAGCGCCGGACATTTTGGTCGGATAGTCAGAGAGACGCTTGCCGATGTGATGATTCCGAATTTCTGCAGACTTTACAAGCCCGCTGAAGGTATTACAGTTTCGGATATTGAAGAGAAGATCCTGGGGGTGACTCATGTTTGAACCTAGATTTCCGAAAGTAGTCAATCCTGACTCAAAACCGAGCAATTTCTGTCCGGGTTGTGGTTATGGAATTATCTTGAAAGTCCTTGGCCAAGTGATTGAAGAAATGGAGATTGCACCGAGGACCGTGATCGGACTCGATATCGGCTGTAATTTGCTGGCCTGGGATTACTACAATCTTGATACTATTCAGACACATCACGGTAGAGTTACCCCTACGATGTCTGGTTATAAACACGGTCAGAAAGATAGTGTCGCGATCGGTATTGCCGGTGATGGCGGACTTTATGCTATAGGGTTACAAAGTCTTTTACATACGGCGCATCGTAATGAGGCGGTAACGGTGATTGGCGTTAATAATACAGTTTATGCCATGACTGGCGGCCAGGCTGCACCGACAACATTACCACATGAAGTTACCGACACCACCCCTGGTGGTAATTTCACTGCCAAAGAACCAGTTTTCGGACCCGGTTTAGTGGGAGAAGTAGCGGCAAAGGGTGCTTTCCTTGGTCGTGCTAGTGTAAACAATATTCCAGTTATGAAATCAATGATGAAAAAAGCGATTCAGGCCCAGCTTGCAGGGAATTTTGGTTTTCTAGAGATTCTTTCATATTGTCCAACTAACTGGAAAACTGATGCCAGAGTTACTATGGAATATGTCGATAAAATGGCTGAAACATTCAATTTGGGAGTGCTCGATGAGTAAAGAATTATATCGTGTTTTGATTGCCGGTGAGGGTGGACAAGGTATTCAGCTGATTGCTCATGTGTTTGCCAGAGCAGCTTTTAACGAAGGCTTGAACGTTGCATATTTGCCAAATTATGGCGTAGAGCAACGCGGCGGTGTTTCCTTAGCGTTCTTACAAATTGGTACTGGTATAATCGGATTTCCGAAATTTTCAAAAGCTGATATTATTGTGAATCTGCGATCTCGCGCTGTTGAGAGAGTCAACGAATATATTGGTGATGATACACTATACATTTACGACAGTGATTTGATAGAGAGTAGTGAACTAGCCCAAGTTACAGCCGAAAAACTAGCGATATCAGCGACATCTTCGGCCAGCAGAAAGCTTGAACCAAAAGTTTTCAACATGATTATGGCCGGTGCACTTCTCTCAGAAATTGATGGCATCACAATGAAATCTCTTGAAGCAGCACTGGATACTGAGCTTGCGGATAAATACCTGAAGAAACCTCAGCTCAGACATCTCAACAAAAAAGCTCTAGAAATCGGTGAAAAATTGGCTAAGGAAGTGTATAAGGCAAAATAATGCAGAAACAAACCCCAAAGACATTTGAAGATAAGGCAAAGAGTTGGACTCAGTTTCCGGATCAATGTAAGAGTTGTGGCCTTTGTATTGCAATTTGTCCCCAGAAAGTTCTCTCATGGGACGAGGAAGTTCTCGGTCATTTCGGTCAGCACACGGTCAAATGTGATGTCAAAAATTGTATCCAATGTAAAAAATGCGAAAATATCTGCCCGGATATGGCAATTCGCGTAAAGGACTAACTATGCTTATAGAATACTTAGGTTTTTTGGCGGCGATTCTCACGACTCTTGCTTCGGTGCCGCAGCTAATAAAAATAATGAAAACAAAATCCTCTGGTGATATCTCTATTGTAACCCTTTCCATGCTTGGCGGTGGTGTCTTATGTTGGCTGGTATACGGGCTACTTATTAATTCGATGCCCCTAATAGTTTCGAACGGTTTCAACGTCGTGGTTGGGTCATTTCTACTATTTTTCAAATACAAATATGACAAAAGTTTACGAAATAAAAAGTAATCCTTTGTCTACTATTTTTGGAGGGAGAACTCGCGTATAATTAGAATATGCAAGACATTCTATCTGGCCTAAATGAGGCGCAAAAGGAAGCTGTTCTGGCCGTGACGGGGCCAGTTTTGATTTTGGCTGGGGCTGGTTCTGGCAAAACCAAGGCTTTGACGCACAGAGTGGCATATCTTATTTGTGAAAAAAATGTCCGTCCAGAGAATATTTTGGCCGTCACTTTTACCAATAAGGCAGCCAAAGAAATGACAGCTCGGGTTCGCAATCTAATCGGTAATTCTGGGGGTGCTATGCCGATGATGGGCACCTTCCACTCTATTTGTGCCAGGATTCTTCGCGAGGATGGCCATTATCTCGGTTATAAGCGTAGTTTTACTATCTATGATGAATCCGACAGTCAAACGGCCATTAAACAAGCTATGGCTGATGTGGAGCTTCCTGATCAGAAAATCTCAATTCAAACCATTAAATCATTCATCTCCAGCGCCAAAAACGAATTGGTTGGCCCGGAAAAGTATCCTGCAGTAGCCAGTGGTTATCTTCAGGATCTTGCGGCAAAGATTTATCCAAAATACCAGGAGGTATTGAAGCGAAATAACGCTCTTGATTTTGACGATTTACTGATGCAAACTGTCGTCCTCTTCCAACAATTTCCCGAAGTTTTGGCAAAATATCAATCGCTTTGGACATACATTCACATTGATGAGTATCAGGACACAAATCATGCTCAATATATGTTTGCGAAGCTTCTGGCAGCGAAATCACACAACCTGTGTGTTGTTGGTGATGACTGGCAATCAATCTATTCCTGGCGCGGGGCGAATTTTCGCAACATTCTCGATTTTGAGCGTGACTATCCCAAGGCTAAAGTTGTTAAACTAGAACAAAATTATCGTTCGACCAAAGCGATTCTAGAAGCTGCTCACCATGTTATTTCGAAAAATGAACAGCGAAGCGAGAAGAAACTCTTCACAGACAATGTAGCTGGCATGCCGATCATAGTAATGGATGCTCGCGACGAAAGAGAAGAAGCGACTCTCGTTATTCGTGAGGCTGAAAGACTGACTCGTGAAGAGGGTTACCGGCTGAATGATATCGCGATTCTTTATCGTACCAATGCCCAATCACGTTCGCTGGAGTCAGAATTCGTCAAATTTCGAGTGCCGTATCGCATTGTTGGCGGTTTCCGTTTCTTCGAACGCAAAGAAATCAAAGATATTATTGCCTATCTCAGGCTAGTAAATTCTGATAATGATTGGGTTGCTTTTGAGAGAATTATTAACGTACCAACAAGGGGAATAGGCGATACCTCTCTTGCTAAAATTCTCGAATTTGGGCGCCGCAGTGGTCATTCCATTTCTTCAGTTCTAGATAGAGTGAATGAACTTGGTTTGGGACCAAAGCAAACAAGTGCACTCGTCGATTTTGCTCGTCTGTTAGAGGTTCTTGGTCGTGCCAAAGAGAGCGAGAGTCTGCCAGAGCTCATTGAACTTACTATCAAAAAAAGTGGTTACGAAAGTTTTCTAGACGACGGTACAATTACGGGTGAAGACCGTATTGAGAACGTGCGTGAACTTTTGTCAGTAGCACAAGAATTTGTAGCCGAACATGGTAGTAGCGATCTCGAAGGTTTTCTCGAGGAAGTCGCTCTGATTGCAGATATTGATAACTGGAATCCTGATGAAGAAGCGGTGACCTTGATGACCCTCCATGCAGCTAAAGGTCTCGAATTTAAAGCTGTTTTCATGGTGGGGATGGAGGAAAATCTCTTTCCTCACGCCAATAGCGCTTGGGACCAAGAACAGCTAGAGGAAGAACGTCGCCTCTGTTATGTTGGTATCACTAGGGCAAGAGAAAGATTGTATTTTACATTGACTAGATCTCGCATGCTTTATGGTAAAACGATGAGCAACAGCCCTTCTAGGTTTCTAGCTGATATTCCAGCTCATTTGATTGCGGGTTATGAAAATACTCTTAGCTCCCCGGTTACTAAGGAAGTTGCCGAAGAATCTCTGAGTGGTTATTTAAATGTTGGCGACAAGGTGGAGCACGAAGATTTTGGTAAAGGCTTGGTTACGGCCATTGACGATGACGAAGTCACTGTTAATTTCGATGATTATGGCATCAAGTGGCTCTCAATGAGCTACGCAAAACTCAAAAAGATTTAGCCTGTGCACAACGATTGACAGCCCTAGTCTTTCGGACTACAATGGCCTTTGCTAAAGAAAATGCAATCATAACTTATGAATACTCCCTCCAAACTAGATATTCTCCATGGGTTTTATGGTAAGGCGAAATTTGCCTTTTTGATTGTCTTCTCGTTCTCAATTGTGTTTCTCTCACTCATTTCTCATAGTGCTTATGGCGAGAGTGTCGTTGGTACTGTCCAGACTAGGCTCGCAGTGAAAATTGACGGGAAGACTCAGAACATAACGACAACACAGAATAATATTGATGCCGCTCTGAAACAAAACAACATTGATTTAGCCCAAAATGATATTACTGAGCCGCCGCTGAATACTTATCTCGGTGGTAAAACTATAAATGTTAATGTTATTCGCGCCATACCGGTACTAATTACTGACGGTAATCAGTCGTGGGCGGGCAAATCAGCCTATACCCAGCCATTTGACATACTGAAACAGCTTGATGTGACTATTTATCCGGAAGATAAGGTATCGGCAGAATTAATCCTTGATCCAGCTGCCGTTGGACTAGTTGGACAAGACATTATCATTAATCGTGCTCCTGTATATACAATTTACGTTGATGGGGAAACAAAAGTAGTGAGAAGCTGGGCAAATACTATTGGTGACGTTTTAAATGGTAATGTGACTCTCGGGCAGAGAGATATTGTAGTCCCCTCCGTTGATCAGAAGGCCATTTCTGGTGAGATAACCATCACTAGGATTAACGTTTTTGATACCGATGAAGTAAACCCTATCCAGTACCAAACAGTTTATGATGACAATTACTACTTAGCTCAAGGTAAGACCAATACAGTTACCGCCGGAGTAAATGGTAGTAAAAGCCAAACTTTCAGAGTAACCATGAAAGATGGGATTATGGTTGATAAAACCTTACTCACAGAGTCAATCCTTCAGGGACCGGTAACCGCTGTTATCGAAAGAGGAAAGATGCCATCGAATAGTCCATTTTTTAGATCGGATTACTGGGATTGGATGGTACAGGCAGGTTCTCAGTATGGCGTTAGTGCCTTAGATTTATTTAATGTGGCATCATGTGAGAGTCACGTAAATGCTAATTCTGCTGGTTCATACTATGGTATGTTTCAATATGGGCTTGATTTCTGGGCAAGTGCCTCAGCTGATGCTGGGTTTGCGGGTGTTAGTTGGAATAATGCTAAAGCTCAAATTTTCACAACGGCCAAGTATACTGCAGCCCATGGCTGGGGTCGGTGGGGCTGCAAGCCTTAAAACCTCTTCTTAAATCGTGCTTATTCAAGTATAATGTGGCCAGAAAGGCCTCTTTTTTTATGGACTTGACGGACATTACAGATATCAAGAGAACTCTGAAAGCATATGGTGCCTATACCAAGAAGGACCTAGGGCAGCATTTTTTAGTTGATGCAGAAGCGCTTGCCACTATTGTGGACGCCGCTGAAATTACAAAGGAAGATAGAATTGTAGAAGTCGGCCCAGGCATGGGTGTTCTGACTCGAGAACTTTGTAAGAAAGCCAAAGAAGTCTTAGCTTTAGAATTCGATAAGGCCATGATTGCGATTATTAAAACCTCATGTATTAAGCATACTAACCTCAAGGTTGAGAATGTTGATGTGCTCAAATTTGATACATCTGGCCTGGGCGCCTACAAGGTGGTGGCCAACCTGCCTTATTATATTACCTCAGCAGTCATTAGACTTTTTCTCGAAGCCGAAAATAAACCTGAGGAAATGGTTTTACTCATTCAGAGAGAAGTGGCAGAACGCATATGTGCGAAACCGTCCAGAATGAGTATCCTGGCTGTTTCCGTTCAATTCTATGGCAATCCACAGATAATTGATGTTGTGCCGAGAACTTCATTTTTTCCCGCACCAAAAGTGGATTCAGCAATCATTAGGATTAAAGTTTATCGTAAACCTCTTTTTGATGTTGATTCACGCTTGTTCTTTCGAATTGTGAAGGCCGGTTTTGGTGAGAAGCGTAAGCAACTGACAAACTCACTTACAGGCGGTTTGGGTTTGAATAAGGAAACTACAGATCAGATTTTGAACGAGGCAAAGGTTAGTCCAATGGCTAGAGCCGAAAGTCTAGCGATGATTGATTGGTATAACATTTATAATGCATATCAAAAACTAATTGTGAGGTAGAAATGAAAAGGGTAAAAATGTCAGTCACTGGAGATGTTCAAGGAGTCTTTTTTCGTCATTTTGCGAAACAAGAAGCAGACCGTCTTGGTCTAGCGGGTTGGTGTCGCAATGAGTCTGATGGAAGCGTTTTTATCGTTGTCGAAGGTGAAGAAAAAAATGTCGACCTCTTCATCCGTTGGGCGAAAAAGGGTAGTGAGCTCGCAACAGTTGAGAATGTCGACGCTAAAGAAGAAAAATTCACAGGTTTAGAGCAGGGATTTGAGATTAGATAATGGGAAAAATTTACGTAGTATCAACACCAATAGGGAATTTGTCTGACATCACGCTACGTGCACTCGAGACTTTGGAGAGCGTGGATATAATTGCGTGTGAAGATACTCGTCATACATTGCAACTTCTGAACCATTTTGAGATAAAAAAGCCACTTGTTAGTTATCATCAGCATTCCAAAATAGGGAAGATTGAACAAATAATTAGTTCAATATTGGAGGGTAAAAATGTTGCCGTGGTGACCGATGCCGGTACCCCTGGAATCAGTGACCCTGGCGAAATACTCATTCGTGAGGCTATCAAGAATGAGATTGAAGTTGAACCAATCCCAGGTGTTTCAGCTGCGATTACTGCGCTTTCTATCTCCGGTTTGCCAACAGATGAATTTATATTCATTGGTTTCTTACCACACAAAAAGGGTAGGCAAACCAAGTTAAAAGAATTGGCAACCCTGAATCGAACAATTATTTTGTACGAATCACCGTTTCGAATCATTAAGCTTTTGAACGAACTGCTCGAATTTGTTGGTGATAGACAAGTTGCGGTTAGTAGAGAACTGACGAAGAAATTCGAGGAAACTTATCGTGGCAAGATCAGCGAAGTATTACCAAATATCAAAGAAAAAGGCGAATTTGTAGTCATCCTGGAGGGGAAATGATCAAAACTATTATTTTTGATAACGGAGGAGTTCTTGTTTCTGGGAATGAAGACGGAGTTTATCAGCTTTTTTCTAATGCTTATAATACAAATAAGCGTGATGTAAAAATTGAGTATGATTGGTGTGCTAGAAGGTTGGACTCTGGAGAACTCACCTCTCGAGATTTTTATAAAAAGTTGGAAGAGATCTTCGGTGTTGTCATTCCGTATGAAGTGATTAAAGATGAGCACAGAAATGCTTTTGTCCGAAAAGAAGACGTTATTGCTTATGCAAAAAGTCTGAAAAATCATTTTGATTTGGCGCTGCTATCTAATTTCGGTGACTATTTCGATGAATTTAATCAGGACTGGGATCTTGGAGAACTTTTTGATGACAATAAAATGTTTGTCTCCTGCAAGATTGGCCTAACAAAACCCGACAAGGGAATCTATGAGTATACTTTGCAGCAGCTTGGTCGTAAGCCGGAGGAGACTGTATTCATTGATGACAGATTGCAGAATATCGAGACCGCTCGCTCTCTTGGTATGAATGTTGTACAATTTAAGTCGGCAGAACAGCTAAAAACTGATCTTACCAAAATCATCGAAAGAGAAAATGGTAAAAGATAAATTCTATATTACAACCCCGATTTATTATGTGAATGCTGCTCCTCATCTGGGCAGTGCTTATACCACGATTGCGGCTGATGTGCTTGCGCGTTATTATCGTAGCAAACTTGGTGCTGAAAATGTTTTCTTTATGACCGGTACAGATGAACATGGCGCTAAAATCCAGGAAATTGCCGAGAAAGCCGGTAAAACGCCAAAGGTTTTCACTGACGAGATTGCCTCTGAGTTTCAGAAAACTTGGAAGAATCTGAACATTTCTTATGATAATTTTATTCGCACAACTGACAAACACCATGTGGAGGCGGTGAAATGGGTGACTCAGAAACTTTATGATCAAGGTGATATCTACAAAGGCAGCTATCAAGCACTTTATTGTGTCGGCTGCGAGCAATATAAAACCAAGTCGGAACTTCTGGAGGGCAATATCTGCCCTGATCACAACCGTGAATGCGAAATTCACGAGGAGGAAGCTTATCTCTTCGCGCTATCTAAATATGAAAATCAGTTAGAGCAACTCATTGGTTCCAATAAAATTTTGATTCGTCCAGAAGCTCGTAAAAATGAGGTCCTTTCTTTCATTCGAAGCGGACTTGAAGATGTGGCTATTTCCAGGAAGAAGGAAAATGTTTCTTGGGGCATTGATCTACCATTTGATGACACTCATACGACTTATGTCTGGGTGGATGCCTTTTTGAACTATCTCACTGGTCTGGGTTGGCCAGAGGATACCGAGAAATCCGATAAGTTTTGGCCAGCTGATGTACAACTTATGGCCAAAGATATTATTCGGGTTCATGCCACTATCTGGCAAGCAATGTTGATTGCACTAAATCTACCAACGACAAAAGAACTCTTTGTTCATGGATATTTCACAATTAATGGGAAAAAGATGAGTAAATCGCTTGGAAATGTGCTGGAACCGAATGAACTTGTCGAGAAATTCGGCGCTGATGCCGTGCGATATGCCGTTCTTCGTGAATTCCCATTCGGTTCCGATGGTGATATTTCCGAGGAGAAAATTACTGCCAGATATAATTCAGATCTAGCCAACGATCTTGGAAATCTCGTGAACAGAGTTATTGTGATGCTTTCAAAATATGGGGTTAAACCCTCCGAGAAAGTTAGTGAGGTAGCTAGCATATCAGAAGAATTAGCCAACCTTCGCTTTGATCTAGCGCTTGATAAGATTTGGGAGATAGTCAGATCTTCAAATGTACTGATAGACACCGAAAAACCCTGGGAGCTTGCTAAATTTGACGTAGAAAAACTGACTACTGTGCTCGGGAAACTTTCGGAGAACATTTCTGAACTGACTATTCTGCTTTCACCATTTATGCCAGAAACTGCCGAGAAAATAAAAGGACAACTGAAATCACTGAAGC
Organism: uncultured Candidatus Saccharibacteria bacterium; assembly: GCA_964641375.1. Lineage (GTDB taxonomy): Bacteria > Patescibacteriota > CPR2 > UBA1875 > CAIMLA01 > CAZXMN01. The sequence continues at coordinate 190,645 of CAZXMN010000001.1, read as the reverse complement.
CAGATCCGCTTTTCCCACGTATCGAAGTAAAAGAATAGTGGGAGGAGGAGGGAACTTTGCACGATAATCCACAATCTACTGTTTCTCATCAGCTTTTTAGACTTCGTTTTACGGAGCTAAATGAGATATATGCCACAATGAGTTTACGTACGCTCGGTCTTGGGCTTATTGGAATATTTATTCCAATTTTCCTGTATCTCAATCACTATTCTATACGCGATTTCATGTTAATTTACCTGATTATGTATGTGACGGAACTCGTCTTTGAATATGTTTCAGCTAAAAAAATCCGAACTATTGGTCCCAAACATTTGATCGCTTTCAGTATCCCTATTACAATTGCTCATTTCTGGATTCTTGGTACTTTGCCGATATATCACTGGCCGCTTTGGCTTATCGGTGTGGTTGGCGGTATTGGAATGGCTCTTTATTGGCAGCCGTACCATTATGATTTCTCACTTTCTAAGCATAGGAGAAAAGCTACCAGGGAAGTTAGTCGCGTTTACATCCTTCTTGCCCTTATGAGTGCGATGGCACCATTCCTTGGTGGTATCATTGCAACTCAGTTTGGTGTTGGCTGGCTCTATCTGATAGTTCTCTTAATTCTTGGTTGTTCGATTTTTCCACTTTTAAAAACTAGTGAACCAATCGTGCCAAAAGGTGATTTTGACCTACATAAGATTAAACTGAAAGATATCTGGCGGGACATCATCTCTTATATCGGGAATGGTTGGGAATCTACCACAGTTGCCTCATTCTGGCCACTTTTCGTTTTTCTAATTGTAAAGAACTATCAATCAGTGGGCTTTCTAACTTCTTTGGCTCTCGTAATTACTGTTGTCACAACTTATTATGTTGGAAAACAAGCCGACAAAAGAGATAGAAGCAAGTTTATCAAAACAAGCGGTTTAGCCAGTGGTCTTTTGAATGCTCTCCAGATTTTTGCTTTAACTGCTTCGCATGTGATGATGCTTAATCTGGGTCGTAATCTAGCGGACTCGCTCGGGAACGCGCCATATACTTCGGAATATTACCTTCACGCAGATGAGAGAAGTAGATCTGAGTATCTTTATGTCATGGAGAGTATGATAGATATAGGGAGAATATTCTTGTTTGGTAGTCTTATCATTCTAAGTTATTTTACGACGACACGCCTAGTTCTAATTGCGGCATTGATTTTAGGAGGGGTAGGTTCACTACTTTTCACGCTAATGCCAAGAGCACAATGTGAAATTTGTCACCCAACTGAAAACAGAAAAATTAGAGTATCACGTCATATTTTGGTCCCGAGTTCATTAAAATCAGAGGTACAACATGAAACTAATTGATAGCCACGCCCATTTAGATTTTGACGATTTTCACGACGATTTTGACACCGTTCTTCGTCGTGCGGCAGAAACCGGAGTCGAGAAGATAATAAATATCGGTGCGAACTTGGATCGTAGTCGTGCCTCGGTTTTACTGGCAGATAACTATCCCAATATTTATGCCACCGTTGGTGTCCACCCTGAGGAAGCTGGGGATATTGACATAGAAAGTGTCCATGATGAGCTTCTTACACTTGCCGAGAGTTCCAAGAAAGTTGTCGGTATCGGCGAAACAGGTTTGGATTACAATGCGCACGGTTTCAACAAGGAGGAACAAATCAAGCTTTTTCAAATCCATATCGAGGTTGCACATCATCTTGGACTGCCGCTTGTAATTCATATCCGTAATGGTGAGGACGAAGAAGCTGTTGCCACGGCTTATGAGATTTTAGAAAAGGCCGGTTATTTCCGAGGCGTTATCCATTGTTTTACTCTCAATTCTGATTGGGCTAAAAGGTTTATCGACCTTGGGTTCTACCTTGGTTTTACTGGCATTGTCACTTACAAGAACGCTGATGCTATTCGTGAAGCTGCAAAATTTGTTTCTGAAGATAGGTTTTTGGTCGAAACGGATTGTCCCTTCCTAGCTCCGCAGAAACATCGTGGACAGAGAAATGAGCCAGCATTTGTTACCGAAGTGGCTGAGAAAATTGCTGAAGTAAAAAACTTACCAGTAGAGAGAATTGCAGAAATCACTTTCGCTAATACAGAAAATCTGTTTCAATTGAAATAGAAAGATTGGGGGCCTAATGGACAAAGTCAAAAAGGAAACCCTAGAAGAACTGATGAAGAAGGATGGAGTAGACTCGGCGGCTGAGGAAAACAAAGCTGATGCAATTGCTTTGGATGAACCGAAGAGGCGGACTTGGCTGATTGTACTACTCAGTGTTGCGGGAACCTTGCTCGTGGCCGGTGGGGCATATGTCGCGTACCAATCCTATAAAGCTAGCAACCAATTGAACAATGAAGAAAAAATCGAGACCCCGGCGACTCAAAATTCAGAGCAAGGAGTGCCGGCACCGACCAGTGCTTCGGCACAGATCATCTACACGAACGCTCCTGAAGGTTTAAATTTACGTCAAACAGCAGATCCAGCTGGTCAAGTCTTGAAGATTATTCCTTTTGGTACGAACCTCACCGTTACAGAAACACAAGGTGATTGGTATAAAGTGGAATATGATAGTGCTACTGGTTGGTGTGCGAAATTATATACGCAGGCCTCGGACCCGCTTGTTTACAAAAATACTGATTACAATTTCCAGCTAACCTTTCCAAACACGTGGAGCACTTATACGGTTGTGAAACGAAGCACTGTCGATGCTGGTGCAACGGCATATTATGATGTCAATCTGGCCACGACAGACACAGCTACTTACACGAGCGGCGTAGCTCCAATGTTCGTTATCGGTGTTTATACACCTTCGCAATGGACAACTCTCAGTAATAGTGGTGAGCCTGCACCGACTCTTTTGAAACAAACAAGCGATTATGCATTTGGCTATTCTGTTGCTCAAGCGACACCCACAGATCTCGCTTCTTTAAGGGCGGACGTCATAACAATAGCTGCTTCATTCCAGCAATTATAAGATTTGACAAAAGTTACCGTGAATGTTACCCTTGATGTAGGGTAACATTTTATTTTAAGGATATTATGAAAGAAACATTTATTACCACAGCCGAACTAGCGAACGACGCTTCTAAACTGCTCCGCAATCTGAAAAAAGGTGAAGGCACGGTTATTTTGCGTTATTCAGAACCTGTTGGGGTCCTTATTTCTTGGGATGATTATAAGAGAATTGAGAACATAGAAGTTGATAAAGTTACCGAGTGTAAAGCTTGTCTCGGAGCTATCAAGAAGGGGGCAAAATAATGGGTTATCCCGCAAACGCAGAATATAATAAATTGGTACGAGATCGAATTCCTGAAATCATTGTTGCAGACGGCTTACAAGTTGAAACTCGCGATCTCACACAACCGGAAATAGTTCAGGAATTGCTCAGAAAAGTCGTTGAAGAGGCTAAAGAACTTTCTGAAGCCGAGGGAACAGACGACATCTCAAAAGAAATGTCAGATGTTCTCGAAATTTTGATTTCACTTTCTGAAAGACTTGGTATTAGCATGGACGAAGTTGAGAAACTTCGTAAGGTGCGTGCTGAAAAACGCGGTAGATTCGAGAAAGGAATATATCTTGTCCGTACCTATAAGGAGGAAGAATGATTTACTTAGATAATGCTGCTACAACACCGGTTTCAGACGAAGTTCTTGCTTCGATGATGCCATATTTCTCGGAAAAATTTGGCAATCCTTCTAGTATTTACGCGCTGGGGCGTGAAGCCAAAGAAGCAGTAAGCGAATCCCGTGAAACTGTGGCGAATCTTTTGGGGGCTAATCCAGCCGAAATTATTTTCACAAGTGGGGCGACCGAGTCCAATAACTTGGCTCTAAAAGGTGTCTGCCAATCAGCTGCCAATATTTTGATGGCAACACCTCATGTCATAGTTAGCTCGGTTGAGCATCACTGTGTTCTGGATTCTGCGAAATATCTACATAATTCCTATGGTGTGGATGTAACATATTTGCCAGTGAACAAAGAGGGCTTGGTAGACCCAGAGGATGTGCGCGCAGCGATCCGTGATAATACCGCCATTATATCCGTCATGTTTGGTAACAATGAAACGGGTTCCATAGAACCGATAGCAGAAATCGGGAAGGTGGTAGCTAGCGCCAGAGAAGAGCGCAAGAAGAGCGGAAATGCTCTACCAATTGTTTTTCACACTGACGCAGTTCAGGCATTTCAATATATTGATTTTGATGTAGATTCTTTGGGCGTGGATATGCTTTCGCTGACCGCTCATAAATTTTATGGTCCGAAAGGGGTTGGTCTGCTCTACGTTCGTAAGGGAACCAAATTTTCGCCACAGCAGCAAGGGGGCGCACAAGAGCGTGGGCTTAGGGCCGGCACAGAAAATGTGCCATATATCGTCGGGATGGCTGAAGCGATGACTGTCGCCAAGAGAGAAATGACCAAACACAAAGCACAAATCACAGAACTTAGGGACTACCTAACCGAAAGAATCGCTAAGGAAATTCCTGAAGCTGAAACAATCGGTCCAAAGGACCCAAGTAAACGTTTGCCACACATTGCTTCTTTTCTGTTCAAACGAATTGAGGGTGAATCGATACTAATCAATCTCGATTTGCTTGGGATAGCTGCTTCCAGTGGTTCCGCTTGCACCTCTGGTTCGTTAGAGCCATCACATGTTACTAAAGCGATGGGATATGCCGATATGGACGCTCATGGAGCAGTTAGATTTTCTTTTGGTAAGATGAATAGTAAGGCCGATATTGATGAGATGATGAAACATTTACCGGGAATTGTAGAAAAATTAAGGGCAATGAGCCCGATAAAGTAGGAGAAATAATGGCAGAATTATATGGCGAAAAGGTGATGGATCACTTCACAAATCCCAGGAATGTAGGCGAAATCAAGAAAGCTGACGGTGTCGGCACGACTGGTAATCCAACTTGTGGCGATATCATGAAAATGTATCTCAAAATTGGAAAAAATGCGGAAGGCAAAGAATATATTGAGGATATTAAGTTCCAAACATTTGGTTGCGGGGCAGCCGTCGCTACCTCTAGCATGGTCACGGAAATGGTGAAGGGGAAGACTCTAGAGGAAGCTGAGGGAGTTTCTAACGCCGCAGTGGCTGAAGCCCTTGGCGGTTTACCACCAGTGAAGATGCATTGCAGCAATTTGGCCGCGAATGCTCTGCATGAAGCCATCAAAGACTATAGGAAAAAACATGAAGGTAAATGAAAATAGTACCTTAGCCGAAATAGTCGCAGATTCGTTAGCAGAAGAGATTTTACATAAGCACGGTGTGCCTTGTGTAACTTGTCCATATGCGGCTCAAGAAATGAATACTCTCACAATTGGTCAAGTTTCCAAGATTTATGAGCTTAATTTGCCCGCGATACTGAAGGATTTGAACAAATAATTTCGTAGCCCTTGACATAGGGAATGCCAAGGGCTAACATTAGATAAGATTGCATCCCCAGTGGGGGGATGGGGGATAATAAAAAAGGAGTATTATGGCAAACGAAAAAGTTAAACAAGACATTATGCACCGCGCGAAAATCATTGAGGGCCATATCAAGAAGGTGGTTAGTATGATTGAGGCAGATGCATATTGTATCGATACACTGAACCAATCTTTGGCAGTACAAAACGCTCTCAAAAAGATGGATGAGGTTATCTTAAAAAACCATTTGAAGACTTGTGTTGCTCACAAAATTCAGGATGGCCAAGCCGATGAGGCGACCAGAGAAGTTCTAGAAGTTTTTCGTAAACGAGTAGGCTAGTATGAAAGAAGTAATCGAAGTCAAGGGAATGCACTGCCGGTCTTGTGAAATACTCATTGAGGAGAAAGTTAGTAAGATTTCTGGTGTTACCAAGGTTCATGCAAATAGCAAAAGAAGCAATGTGACGGTGTATTCAAACGACGCCGTTTCTAAGGCTGATATTATTGGAGCGATCAAAGAAGCTGGATATGAAGTTGGTAAAAACGAATTGCCGTTTATACAAGCAAAATTTCAGGACATCCTATTTATCATAGTCTCATTTCTTACCTTAGTGTTTATATACCTGCTTGCTAATCGTGTAGGTCTAGCAAAAGATTTGTCGCTTGGAGCAACTGGCCCATCAACTAGCTTAGCCGTGATATTCACAATTGGCGTTACTGCGGGTCTTTCCAGTTGTATGGCTCTAGTCGGCGGTCTCGTGCTGGGCGCCTCTGCAAGATATGCTGAGAAACATCCAGAAGCTACCCCGGCTCAAAAATTTCGTCCTCATTTATTCTTTAACCTTGGTAGAGTCCTCGCATTCTTCCTTTTAGGTGGTTTAATCGGGGAGCTTGGATCATTTTTGAAGTTGTCATCCACTTTTACCGGATATTTCATGATTGTTGTGGGTATATTCATGTTCCTTTTGGGGGTGCAATTACTGCAACTTTTCCCAAGATTTAGTACTATCTTTACATTACCAAAGGGACTTTCTAAAATCCTTGGTCTTAATAAGGCCAGTGGGGCAGAATATAGTCACAAAAACTCCATGATTTTAGGTGGACTGACGTTTTTTCTGCCTTGTGGCTTTACTCAGGCGATGCAGGTTTATGCTATAAGCACCGGAAATTTCGTAAGTGGAGCCATGATAATGGGTGTGTTTGCTCTTGGGACAACTCCGGGTTTACTCGGTGTTGGAGGATTAACTTCTATTTTGAAGAAAGGAAATCTGACTAGTTACTTTTATAAATTTATCGGTGCGCTAGTTATACTGTTATCGCTTTATAACCTTTCGAACGGGCTTACGCTTTCGGGATTGAAATCGACTTTTGAGTCAAATTCCCAAACACAGACTGAGCAAACAGCCGCAGCGACGGGACCAGTCCAAATTGTTCAAGCGACTTACGATAAAGACAACAGTGTGACACCGAAAAAGTTCACTTTCAAAGTCGGTCAACCGGTTAGTATCCAGATTTATGCTAAGGACGATGGCTTTGGTTGTATGGGCTCAATTATGATTCCAAATCTAGTCACTCAACCTCAGTTCTTTGTCAAAGGCGAGACAGTTAAACTAGAGTTTACCCCCAAAAGTACCGGTAAATATTATCTGACTTGTGCTATGGGTGTACCGGCTGGCCAGATAGAAATTGTAAACTAGGAGATATTATGAGCAAGAAATCTTGTACTTTAGATATTCAAGGAATGCATTGTGCCTCATGCTCGACGGTTATCGAAAACGTCCTAAACAAGACGAAAGGCGTTGAGAAAGCGAATGTTAATTATGCCACCGAGAAGGCGACAATCGAATATGATTGTGACATTGTCGATGTTAATAAACTGATTAAAACGGTCGAAGGTATTGGTTATAAAGCGGCTTTGCATGAAGCTTCAAACGTTCAAGAAAAGGCGAAAAACGAAGAGACGAAGAAACTGACACAAAAACTCGTTTTTGCGCTGATTTTGGCAATTCCAGTCCTCCTTATTTCTATGCCGCAGCTCCTTATGTTATTTGGTATCAATGCTGAAATGTTGATGAGTTTCCCTGGCCGAAAACTGCTCCTTTTCGCTCTGACTACACCAATTCAATTCTACGCCGGTTGGCAGTTTTACAAGGGTGCATTGGCTGCTGCCAAAAATAAAACTTCGAACATGGACACACTAGTCGCAATCGGAACTTCGGCGGCTTATTTCTACTCCGTGGCGACGACATTCTTCATTTCTGGGGATTCATATTATGAGGTGGCAGCACTGCTGGTTACTTTTATTCTAATAGGGAAGTTATTGGAAGCAAAAGCAAAGGGGAAGACTTCTCAAGCTATCAAAAAAATGATGGGGATGCAGGCTAAAACAGCACGTGTGAGACGAGATGGGAAAGAAATGGACGTGTTAGTAACAGAGGTTATAGTTGGGGACATTGTCATTGTGCGTCCTGGGGAAAAGATTCCGGTTGATGGCGAGATAGTAAAAGGGGCCACTTCTATAGATGAATCAATGATCTCTGGAGAATCGATACCTGTTGAGAAAAATGTTGGGGACAAAGTCATCGGAGCCACAATAAATAAAAACGGGGCTATTGAATTTCGAACCACTCAAGTCGGTGAAGGAACGGTTCTGGCTCAGATTGTGAAACTGATCGAAGACGCTCAGGGTTCGAAGGCACCAATTCAGCGTTTTGCCGATCGAATCTCGGCTTATTTCGTGCCTGCGGTCATCGGCTTGGCTCTGACTACTTTTGTAGTTTGGTACTTCATTGTTGGTCAAACATTCGTCTTCTCTTTGCTTCTAGGAGTCTCGGTGATAGTTATTGCTTGCCCATGTGCACTCGGACTGGCTACACCGACGGCCATAATGGTCGGAACAGGAAAGGGCGCTGAAAGAGGTATTCTGATCAAGTCTGGAGAGGCCCTAGAAACTGCGCAGAAGCTCGACGTTATCATCTTTGATAAGACCGGGACATTGACTCATGGCAAGCCGATTCTCACTGATATTGTCGTTATGGACAAAAAAATTAGTGAAAATGAGGTTCTTTCGATTGCTGCGTCACTGGAAAAGCTAAGTGAACACCCATTGGCTGAGGCAATCGTGCGAGGTGCCGAAGATAAAAAAGTGAAGATAACTGAAGTCAAAAAGTTTGCTGCCATTCCCGGACATGGAGTTGGGGGCGAAATAGAGGGAAACGAATATTTTCTCGGCAACCGTAAACTGATGTCTGATGAAAAAATAGCTACTTCTGGTGTCGAGGATACGATGGTAAAGATGGAGAATGAGGGCAAGACGGCCATGATTATTGCGACCAAAAAAGAAGTTATTGGGTTGGTTGCTGTCGCTGACACCCTGAAAGATAATTCTGCCCAGGCCATCAAAACCTTGAAAGAAATGGGTATTACCACGGTGATGATTACTGGAGATAACCGAAGGACGGCTGATGCAATTGCGAAGCAAGTTGGAATTGATAAAGTTCTAGCCGAAGTTCTGCCAGAAGACAAGGCGAATGAGGTAAAGAGATTTCAGAAGGAAGGTAAGATAGTAGGCATGGTGGGGGATGGTATCAACGACGCGGTAGCCCTGACTCAAGCCGACGTCGGTTTGGCACTTGGCAGTGGTACTGACGTGGCGATGGAATCGGGTGATGTCGTGCTCATCAAAAATGATCTACGAGACGTTGTTACGGCCATAAAACTTTCCAAAGCGACAATGAACAAAATTAAACAGAATCTTTTTTGGGCTTTTGGCTACAATGTGGCTGGGATTCCAATCGCGGCTGGTATTCTGTATCCATTTACTGGCTGGTTACTCAAACCGGAACTGGCTGGACTGGCAATGGCATTATCTAGCGTCAGTGTCGTTACGAATTCTTTATTGCTTCGTCGCAAAAAACTCTAATGTTCGATAAAGCCTGTCAAGTCTGGTAAAATTACTTTATGAACTATCTCGATATTATAATAGTTGGGTTTGTCCTTCTTATGATGTATTTCGGCTACTTGCGTGGCTTCATCAAGGAATTTGCTTCGTTGTTTGCACTTGGTCTTGCGCTGCTTCTCGCCAGTTTATATTATCCGAACGTTGGGAACCTAATCACAAAGGGGTTAGGATTGTCTAATGGTCTTGCCGGAAGCATGGGTTTTTTCGTTATTTGGTTTCTGGTCGAATTTATCTATTATGCTCTTAATGTTGCTTTCTATGACAAAATTCCGGATAAAATTGTTGATTCGAGAATAAATAGGTGGTCCGGAGTTGTCCCGGGTGCTCTTAGAGGGATTCTGTTTGTTTGGTTTACTGTTAATTTGCTCTTCTTATTACCGATTTCCGGAGTAATTGGAAATCAGTTTCGCACATCAAATATTTCAAAGATCTTTACTAAGAATAATGTGGTCGTCGGGAATTTTCTCGGGAAAACTTTTGGTCCGGCGGCGTCTGATACGGTTGGTTTCCTCACGGTTACACCACAGAGTAGTGAATCGATAAAACTTAGTTATACAACTACAGAAGTGACTGTTGATGCTGCTTCCGAAAAGTTGATGTTTGACGCAGTTAATAAAGAAAGGACTTCGAGGGGCCTAAACCCGCTTGTTCTTGATGAGAAACTGACGAAAGTTGGTGAAGAGCATTGCCGAGATATGTTTGCAAAAGGTTATTTCTCTCACAACACTCCAGATGGAATTACTCCGTTTCAACGAATGGATAAAGCCGGCATAGTTTATCTTTCAGCGGGCGAAAATCTGGCCTTGGCACCGACAGAAAGTGATGCTATGACAGGACTCATGAATAGTGCCGGACACAAGGCAAATATTCTCTCCGCAGACTTTGGGAAAGTCGGAATCGCAGTTATTGACGGCGGTATCCATGGTAAGATGTTTGCACAGGAGTTTACAAATTAATGGTTAAAAAATTAATCATCGCCGTATTTATTGCAATCGCAGTCGTCATATTTGTGCCGATGCTCATTGCTCTCTACCTTTCTCCGCAAGATGCGCTGACGAAGACTGATCTTATAGTCGTGGTTTCTGGGGGTGACACAGATGCGCGAATTTCGGAGGGTGTAAAACTATACTTGCAAAAGTGGGCGCCAAAAATACTCTTCTCAGGTGCAGCTGCATCGGGGGACGTCTCCAATGCACTTGCTATGGAGAGAATCGCAATTTCTAAAGGTGTGCCAGCGGAAGATATTTTGATTGAAGAAAATTCCAAAACGACCACCGAGAATGCCGAATTCTCGTCAAAAATCATTAATGAAAATAATTACAAAAGTATTATTCTAGTAACCTCGCCGTATCATCAGAGACGCGCTTACTCGGAATTTCGTCAAGCTCTGGGGAAAGATTTTAAGATAGTGAACCACTCAGCGAAGGATGATACATGGGCCAAGAAAAGTTGGTGGGATAATGCCAATGCTCGTTTTCTCACTTTTACCGAAATAATGAAAAATTTCTATGAAACTATAAGGGCAGCAACTGGTGGTCGGTAGTTGTGTTAACATATTTCGAACCCAGTGGTTAACGGTGTTGATGCGGCTCGTAAGTCTTCCCGGTGATGGAATAATCATCCCGATACTTCTAGTTGTTATTTTAGCAGTACTTTTCTACCGCAAGGATAAGACTTTTGCCTATGTTTTGGCGATCGCACCATTAGTTGGAGAGATAATAAAGTCTCTTCTGAAAAATTATTATAGGGAACCAAGGCCGGCATTTTTCGGCTGTTCTGTTCTCACTAAATACATGGATCAATTCTCTTTCCCTAGTGGCCATACGATTTTCTACACCATTTTTTTTGGACTCATCGCATATTATTGTGTGAAACATTTTAATGACTTTTGGGTAAAAATTGGTCTCGTTGTTGCTATCTTTTTAATTTCAACGATAGGTTATTCCCGGGTATATCTGGGAGCTCATTGGCCCATTGATGTCGTTGGTGGATACATAATAGGTGGCGCAATTTTGACAATCGCAATTTTCGCTTATGAATTTTATGGAAAAGAGAAAAAGAATGTCTAGAGTTGCTGTTGCCATGTCTGGGGGAGTTGACTCGTCAGTTGCTGCAGCTCTAACTGTAGAAAAGTTTGGCGCGGATAACGTTTTTGGCGTTACTATGAAACTTTTTTGTTACTCGGAGAATCCTGAGCAAGAGTCGAAGGGTGGATTCACGAACAAAAGCTGCTGCTCTTTGGATGCCATCAACGATGCTGCCGCAGTTTGCAAACAACTTGGCATTCCACATTATGTTGTAAGTCTGGAAAAAGAATTTGAAGCTGAGATTATCGATAATTTTGTAAGTGAATATGAGGCTGGAAGAACGCCAAATCCGTGTATCCGATGTAATAGTTTAATCAAATTCAGGCATCTACTTCGTAAAGTTCAAGAATTGGGTGCTGAAACTTTGGTTACCGGACATTACGCACGAATAACCAGCGAAAATGGTGTTTTCCATCTTCTCACAGGTCTGGATAAGTCCAAAGACCAATCTTATTTCCTTTATAATTTGAATCAAGAACAACTTTCTCATACATTATTTCCTCTCGGAGAACTAACCAAAGTGGAAACTCGAAAGTTAGCGGAAAAATATGGTTTAAAAACGGCTCACAAGACAGAGTCGCAAGATATCTGTTTTGTAACCGCAACTACAAACGAATTTTTGTCAGATAGGGTCGAGGCGAAACATGGGAAAATTGTAGATACGAGCGGAAAAATTCTTGGGGAGCACACTGGGCTGCCATTCTACACAATCGGACAACGCAAGGGGCTTGGCGGGGGATTTGAAGAGCCGATGTATGTTGTTGGTCTGAATTTGGCCCAAAATGAACTCATGGTTGGAGGAGAAGAAGAGCTATATGATGACGAGATGACTGTTGCGTGCATTAGCTGGACATCTGTGGCGCCCAAATTCCCAGCAAATTTTGAAGTGAAGATTAGATATAACTCGGAAGCAGATCTGGCTGTTATTACTCAGGACGGAGATGTTTTAAAAGTGAAATTTGGGAGTCCCCAACGCGCTATAACTCCCGGCCAAACTGCCGTCTTTTATCAAAGAGACGAAGTTATTGGCGGAGGTATAATCTTGTCTACTAGTCAACATTGACTCGCTTGGTATAATAAGATTAACAGTATTCCCTGCACCTTCGGAGGGAGGTGAGTACGGTGCCAACCAAGAGGGTTACCCCGCAAGAAGTTGTGGCAGTCATGGACGGTAACTACGGTCTGACTGAAGCGAGTGCCAAGGTCCTGATCGACTTCTTCGAAGCAAGGCGGTGCAAAGACCATAAGTTGCATGGCGCGGAGAACGACTTCAGCCGCATGCGCGAAGAAATGGGTAAGGTCTTCCCAGATCCCCTTGAGAGACGCGACATCATCAACGCTTTCGAGAGCATGTTCCGCTGAGGGGGCGAGCACGTTGTCTGGACAGAAGCCGTTGACTCACAAAGGACGCATAAGCGTTTGAGTGCCGTATTTCCTTTGGGAAATGACGGCACTCCTCTTTTGAAAAACCTTCACTTGAAGGTTTTTTTGTGTTATTATCACCGCACGTAAGTACCTGAAAAAGGGATACAACTGCGGAGGTGCCGTAAATGTCGATGGTATTGTCGGAACGTAGCAAGACAATCCGTGATGCCTTGGAGCATTACGCAGTGAACGGGCTCTCTCTTCACTACGAGTGTGATGATGAGAACCAGTATTTCGAGCCACGTGACCATCCTGAGGGTGTCAGCCCGAATATGGCACAGATCTTCCTTCGGGTGGTCGAGATGTACAGCCGAGGCAATGTCTCGACGGTGTTCGGTCATGTCACGGCCAAGCCCGCGTTCGGCAGAGAGCTCCGGTCTCTGCTTAACACAGAGGGCTTTGTCTTCACCGAGATACCGAAGGGTAAGCTTCGTACGTACGCGTTCAAGGAGATGCCTGAAGGCAACGAGCCGTATGCACGGGTTATTGCCTTCTTGGCCAGGCACCCCGAGGCCGAAGCGATCATCCCTCTCACGATCAGTGTTGGCAATGAGTAGGTACAACGTTGTGGGCGGTCCGACGTATGTCGTCGGGCCGCCCATGCGACCCTTTCTAAAATCCGTTATTTAAGCTAATATATTTACATGACTGTTAATGAAATTCGCCAAAAATTTATCAATTACTTCGAATCGAAGGGGCATACAGCTATGCCTTCGTCCTCGCTCGTGCCCAAAGATGACAATTCGGTACTCCTGACAACGGCTGGTATGCAACAATTCAAAAAGTGGTTTTCTGGGGAAGTACCGGCTGAATATTCACGGGCTGTAACCGTCCAGAAATGTGTACGTACAAACGATATTGAAGAAGTAGGGGACGAAACTCATCTCACTTTCTTCGAGATGCTCGGTAATTTCTCATTCGGAGATTATTTCAAGAAAGAGGCAATTGAGTGGGGTCTGGAGTTCATTGAGAAGGAACTTGGTGTCGATAGAAAGCGTATCTGGGTTTCTATCTTTGCTGGAGACAAGGAAGTGCCACGCGATGATGAATCAGAACAAATTTGGCGCTCGCTTGGCATCACAGATATTCGTGAATTTGGTCGTGAAGACAATTTCTGGGGTCCAACTGGAACAGAAGGGCCATGCGGACCGACTTCCGAGATTTATGTTGATGATGTAGAAGTCTGGAATTTGGTTTTCAATGAATTTTATATGCAAGATGATGGCGTGCTCCTGCCTCTTCCGAAGACTGGAATAGACACCGGTGCGGGTCTCGAACGTGTTGCCGCAACCTTGAATGGTTTACCGGGCGTTTTTGATACCGATGAACTGACACAAGTTCGCGAATATGTTTGCAGTTTGATGCCAAAGAAGAATGATAGGGCAGAGAGAGTGATTACTGATCATCTCCGTACCGCTACATTCCTTCTTGCTGATGGCGTAAGACCGTCTAATCTCGACAAAGGTTACGTACTCCGTAGGCTTATCCGTAGGGCAGTGAGGTATGGGAAGTTGGCCGGAATTGAGCAAATATTTTGTTCAAAAGTAGCTGATAAAGTAATAGAAATCTACGGTATTAATTATAAAAACTTGCTTTCGGAAAAGGAAAAAATCGTTTCAGAGTTGAACATTGAAGAAGATAAATTTAGCAGGGTAATTGAAGGTGGTCTGAAGAAGTTAGAACAAATTATAGAGAAGTGTGGCAAGATTTCTGGGCACGACGCTTTTGAACTTTTTGCGACTTATGGTTTCCCATTTGAGCTAACCAAAGAGATTGCCGAAGAGAAAGATATTATTATTAATCAGGCTGGTTTTGAAGCTGAATTTGCCAAACATCAGGAGATTTCACGTGGTGGGATGGAAAAGAAGTTTGCGGGCGGTATGGAAAATAAGGAAGACCCACAAATAATCAAATACCACACCGCGGCACACTTGCTTTTAGCTGCCCTGAGAACAGTTTTAGGAGACTCAGTTCACCAAAAAGGTTCTAATATTACTGCGGAAAGATTACGCTTCGACTTCTCATGGCCCGAGAAGATGACTGACGAGCAGAAAAAGGCCGTCGAAGATTGGGTAAATGACAAAATCGTCGCCCGCATTGATGTTGTCCTTACAGAAATGAGCCTGGATGATGCCAAAGCTTGCGGCGCAGAAGGTGAATTTCTGACCAAATACGGGGACAAAGTGAAAGTTTATACTATCGGCGACGCCTCAAAAGAGATTTGCGGTGGCCCGCACGTACAAAATACCTCAGAACTCGGCCATTTCAAACTCGGCAAGGAAGAATCTTCCTCGGCCGGCGTTCGTAGAATCAAAGCAACGTTGGAGTAGAATATGATACTTTATCTGGTTCCAGACGACGAAGCGAGGATAAAAAATAAAATCGCCAGCAAAGAAGCTAGAATGCTAGAACTCGGTCACGATCTTGGTGACGCAATGTCGAGGAGTGGTTCCTTCCCTGCTAGCAGCCCAGAATACGCTGCCGTTCATTTGGAAATGAAAAATCTCCAGAATAGTCTCGATTATTTGAAGGATGTTTTGAATAAATACTCGATCTTAGAACATGAAAAAGCCAATAAGGATGAAATCAGTAATTACTCGGTGGTTATATTACGGGATGAGGAGAACAAGAATCAGATTTGTTATTATGTTACATTGCCCGACTTGGACAAGAAACCTAATCCCGATTGTCTAATTGCCACACCCGAAAGCCCAGTCGGAAAGGCACTTATCGGTCACAAGCTTGGTGACGAAATAAAAATAAGTTTACCAACCGGCACAAAAAACTTTACTATAACTGGTCATGGAAAAGAGTATTAACGGTTGTCTTTTATCCTTATTTCTACTAGAATTGATAGGTAGAAATGAAGAATTTACTTTCAAAGATTAAAATTCCAAATAAAGAACCTAAGGTGCCATATTATGTGGCGCTTGATATTGGAACCGAATTTGTCAAAGCACTTATATTCAAAATAGAGGACAACAAGGGGATTGTTGTCGGTACTGGACGTCAACGCCAGAGACTTGGTGATATGCACGGCGGTACAGTTACGGATATTGCTGGTGTAGTTGAGAACTGTGGTAAAGCGCTCGATCAAGCTGAGGAAATGGCTGGCGTCGTAGCTGATGAATGCATTATCGGTATTGCCGGTGAGCTCGTGAAGGGTACCACCACGACCGTTCACTATGAGAGACTCGTCCCAGAGAAGAAAATAGATCTCAGTGAACTCAAAAACATTGTAAATAAAGTCCAATGGAAAGCATTTGACGCTGCTCGCGAACAATTGGCGTGGGAAACCGGGTTCAACGCGATTGACGTGAAGCTTGTCAGTGCAAGTATTGTTGATGTGAAGATTGACGGTTATAAAGTCACTAATCCGGTCGGTTTCCAAGGTAAAGATGTTTCAATCGGTATTTTCAATGCATTTGCGCCGATGGTTCATCTGGGCGCACTTCAAACTATCGCTGCCGATCTCGGCCTAGGTTTAATCTCAATTGCCGCTGAACCTTATGCCGTAGCTAGATCAGTTGGAATCGATGAAGCTGGGGAATTTAGCGCTATATTTATCGACATTGGTGGCGGTACGAGTGATATCGCAGTTGTGCGTAATGGTGGCCTCGAAGGTACGAAAATGTTTGCCATCGGCGGTCGTAGTTTCACGAAACGTATTTCTCAGAGTTTGAATACGCCATTTGCCAAAGCTGAAGACATCAAAATCGCATATTCCAAGGATATGCTTGAGGACAAAGATGCTGGGATTGTAAAGGATGCCTTGGAACTCGACGCTGACGTCTGGTTATCTGGTGTGGAGCTTTCCCTGTCAGAATTCCCTGATATTGATTCGTTGCCTTCTAGAATCTTACTTTGTGGTGGTGGTGCAGCCCTTCCCGAGATGAAAAAAGCTCTCGAAGGTAGTGCCTGGTACAAAGACCTTCCATTCGCCAAAAAACCGAAAATCAGTTTCATTAAACCAGAAGAAGTCGCAAATATCGTTGATACCACGGGCACAATCAAGGACCAACAGGACATCACACCAATGGGACTTGCGAGTCTCGTCGTGGATATGGATTTGGAGGATGAAGTCCTTCCAGGTATACTTAGCAAAGTCGTGAGAGCGATGCAATAGAGGAGATATGGCAGTAACACCAAAAACAATTTATCTAGAAATGGATGAGGAAGTAACCTCAGTAATCGATAAAATCCGCAAAACGGAGTTTACCGATGTTGTTTTGGTTGTGCCGAAAGACGCAAGCATCTCCCAAAGTGTAGTGAATCTGAAACTTATTAAGCGTAAAGCTGATGAGTTGAATAAAAATGTTTCTATTGTGACTCAGGACAAAGTAGCTAGGAATCTAGCTGCGAAGATTGGTATTGCGACTGCCACAAATGCGAGTGACGTTCCTAGAGTTGAGAAGGTAGGTACCGACGAAACTCCTGTTGCATTTAAGGGTGAAGAAAGTGCGGGGCCACTGGAAAGCACAAACGAAGTTATTTTTGATAAAGAACCCATCATGGAAGAGCCTGCAGAGCTTACGGTAGTTGAGGGTGAAGACGTCGAAGAAGAAGTCGAAATGCATGAAGACGCACATAAAAAAGCAGATCAAAAAGAGAAAAATCTGATGCCAAAATTCCCTTGGAAATGGGTAATTCTTGTGGGTGGATTTACTATCTTGGGGTTATTTATTGCCGGTTATATATATCTTCCGCGCGCCAAGGCAACAATATCTGTTGCTGCTGAAGCAAAGCCGATCTCCCTCGATTTTACAGGGACCAAAGATGCTAAGCTTGATACAACTCAGGTAGTAATCCCCACACAGATAGTTACCGTGACTGAAGAACAAAACAAACAGTTCCCAACAACTGGGCAAAAAGATGCCGGGACGAAAGCAACTGGTCAGCTTACTGTTCAAAATGGAACTTTTTCTGATACTCCTCCACTTGCAACTTTTTCACCAGTCGGTAGACCTGATTTAATTTATGTTGCCGATCAACCCGTTACAGTCGCCGCCGGTGACAAGCAAACAGTGAGTGTTACGGCTCAAAATCCAGGTGATCAATACAATGATTTTAAGGCCTCCTATTTTTATGCCGTCAAAGATAATGATCCAAAGATTATTGTTTCCTGTGCAAGTGGCATGGCTGGAGGTACCACCAAGCAGGTTAGCATCGTTTCTCAGGGCGACATCAATTCCGCTAAGGACAGCCTAAGCAAAGATGTAACTGATCAGGTTACGACTGACTTCAATACGAAGGCCAGCGAACTCAAGATCGTTGATGACACGAAGTCTTCGTCGGTTGTTTCTTCCTCTGCTAGTCCGGATCTGAATGCCGAAGCTTCTACATTTACAATGACTGTGAAAGTAACGATGACTGCTATCGGTTTCAACATGAATGATGTCTCTTCATTGATCACTGCGGAAGTGAATAGACAGCTCGGTTCTACTAAACAGATTATCGATGATGGATCGAAGGCAGCACAGATTGCGGTGGATTCTTCTGACATTGGCACAGGGGCAATTTCCGGTACGATTACAACAACCGCCTATGTTAGTTCTAAACTTGACGAGAACAATATCAAGATAAACCTAGAAGGCTTGAATGACTCGAAGGCTACGAATTATCTGGCTGGTCTAGATGGCGTTCAGAGTAGTAAGCTCGAGTATTGGCCTACTTTCATAAAGTCCTTCCCAAGGGTAAAGAGTCACATTTTCATCTCAGTTCAGGTGGCCGACAGCTCAAAGAATTAGTATGCAGAAGATCCTTGCTATTGATGTCGGCGAAAAAAGAGTTGGGCTTGCTACCTCTGACGAACTTGGTATGACGGCCTCTCCGTTTGGTTATCTAGATCGTGAAGTTTCCATTCAAAAGATAGTGGATATAACCATTGAGGAAAATATTGGGGAAATAGTTATAGGGATGCCGTATTTGCCAAGTGGTGGACTAGGCTCACAGGCTGAAGACGTCAAAAAATTTGCAGAAGAGCTTGGAAAGGTTGTAGAATTAGAAATCGATTTTGAGAATGAGATGCTCACATCTGTGGAAGCTACAAACCGCCTGAAACAGATGAAGAGAAAGCTTACAAACAAAGGGGAAGTGGATGCGATGGCTGCAACTATAATACTGGAAAGCTATATGGGTAGGAGAATAAATTGAATAAAAGATTTATACAAAAGTATAGGAAATACATTATTCCAGGCTCTGTAATAGTTGGGGCCTTGGTCTTACTTTTTTCTTTACTAACGGGATATTATTACATATTTTTGAACACATCGAGAGTAAAGAAGGGTACAGAGATAACATTCGTAGTTAATAAGGGTGATGGCGTTCGTAAAATATCAAGTGATTTAAAAAATCAGGGCATAATCTCGCAAGATCTGACCTTTATGGTATACCTCAAACTTTCCGGACTTTCGAGTAGCATTCAAGCCGGTGATTACAAGCTTTCAGGTACTATGTCGCCGCTTACCGTCGCCGATATCCTTACCAAAGGCAAGGTAGACAGTAAGAGAATTACCATTCCTGAAGGCTGGACAGTTGATCAGATCGGGACGTATCTCGAGAATCAAGGAGTTACGTCAAAGGCTGACTTTATAGCCGCTACTGAGAAACACTATGACTATGCGTTCCTAGCTGATAAGCCGGCAGATGCGAGTCTAGAGGGTTATCTTTTTCCGGATACTTACCAAATCTCGGCTACAGCTACAGCTGACGAGGTAGTAAAAACCATGCTAGATAACTTTGATCGTAAACTCACGCCGGATCTACGAGCCGCTATTGCCGGATCGGGGAGAAATATCTTTCAAACCGTGACGCTTGCCTCTATCGTTGAACGTGAAGTTTCAAAACCAGAAGATCGCAAAGTAGTTGCCGGTGTTTTCATTAACCGCTTGAACATTGATATGCCTCTTGAATCTTGCGCTACTATCCAATACATCTTGAAATCTAATGAACAACGCTTTAGCTATGAACAAACACAGGTTGATTCCCCCTATAACACTTATATTCATAAGGGTCTGCCAGTTGGACCGATTGGAGATCCTGGCATCGATTCTATTGAAGCCGTTCTATATCCTCAGAACACGGATTATTACTACTTTTTCTCAGCTGATGGTGTAACTTATTATTCGAAGACATTAGAAGAGCATGAAGCCAAAATAGCCGAGTATCTCAAGTAGTAAACTTGACATGGACACGGATCCATCATAAAATAGTTGCTGTTTTAAGTTTTGGAGGTGAGTATCAGTACTCCCCAAAAGAAACTAATCGGTCGGCTGGGTAAATCTACCACCGTATTGGCAAAGACAATTACACATACATATAAGAACCTGAAAAAAATCAGGCCAGCGCTTACGGAAGATTTTAGCGGAAAAGCACTCGATACAAAAGAGAGTGTTCTTCGTGCTAGACGTAAGACGATCGCGATTTTCAGACGTCCGATGAATGACATCTCGCACATTAGTATTATGCTAGTTATTTTTATCGCTCTCCTGAGTGGACTTTCAGCCTCAACCCTTACTTCGCAGCAAGTCAATGTGAATCCATTCGTCCCTACAAAAGCGAATGAGCAAATAGTAACTCCGAAGGCTGATAAAGTTATTGCTGAGGCAAACTCTGTTGCCACCGTGGCGTCTATCTATAGCGATAGCCTCGGTGTTGATGCCGGCAAAATGACTGATGCCTTATATAAACAGGCCAGTCTAACCGCACCAGCCACTGATTACCTAGCCAGTGTCCCAGTAGTACAGACAGCAGCTGATACTAATTCTACCAATAAGATTACTAAATATGTCGTCCAAGACGGGGATACACTTTCAACTGTTGCCGTGAAGTTTAACGTTTCGACGGATACCATCCGTTATGCAAGTCAAATCACTGATGTTGATAGCATTAAGCCGGGCCAAACGCTGACTATTCCTCCAGTAAACGGAATTCTTTACACCGCTGTGGCTGGTGATACCACCGCTTCCATTGCTTCGAAGTTCAATGTAGCCGAAGCAATGATTATTTCTCAGAATTCTCTATATGGCGAAGACAATCTTGCAGGTATGCAGCTGACGATTCCGGATGCAGAGATACCAGCCTTACCGAAGCCGCAACCAGTGGTTGCCACGACAGACTCTTCATCTTCTGACGATTCAAGCTCTGGCATTAGCTATGTCTCAACGACAACTGGGCCAAATCACTTCCCTTGGGGATGGTGTACTTGGTGGGTAGCGAACAAGCGATATGTGCCATGGAGCGGTAATGCGAAAGACTGGTATTGGAATGCTCAGGCCTATGGTCGCGCAGTAGGTAGAACTCCTGTTCCTGGTGCCATTATGGTTACTTGGGAAAGTAGTTATGGTCATGTTGCTTATGTTGAAAGTGTTAATGGCAATTCATTTACTGTTTCTGAAATGAACTATAAGGGCTTCGGAATTGTTTCTACGAGAACTCTGACCGTTTCTCAGGTTCCACTTATCGGGTTCATCTACTAGTAATACGTGCAATTTGAGCTAATTTGTGCTAGAATTGCTGCACAATGTTTTGCGATAAGGCGGAAATTTATGTAAAAGCGGGTAAGGGCGGCGATGGCAGCCTGAGCTTTTTGCACGAAAAATACCGTGAATTTGGTGGTCCAGATGGCGGTGATGGTGGAGAAGGTGGCAACGTTATCTTTCAAGTCGATCCTAGCTGGAACACTCTTTATTATTACAAAACCAACCGCAAAATGGTCGCTGAAAACGGGGAACAAGGCAAGGGGCGGAAGAAGCACGGCCGAAACGGCGAAGATCTAATCGTACCAGTGCCTGTTGGCACTGTCATATATAATGCCGAAACGGATGAAACGATTGCCGATCTGAACGATATTGGCTCTAAATTTGTCATCGCAAAGGGTGGCGAAGGTGGTTTCGGTAACGCTCACTTCACTTCTTCTGTCAGACAAACTCCGAAATTTGCTGAACTCGGAACGAACGGTGAAGAGTTAAACATTCGGCTTGAACTCAAGCTGATTGCCGACGTCGGACTCGTTGGACTCCCAAATATCGGTAAATCTACTTTTCTTTCCGTTGTCTCAAGCGCTCGTCCGAAGATTGCTGATTATCCATTCACCACGATTATTCCGAACCTTGGCGTCGTTGAGGGTTTTGGTACCAAAGGATTTGTGATTGCTGATATGCCGGGTCTTATCGCTGGAGCCGCTCAAGGCAAGGGCCTCGGTGATGAATTCCTGAAACATATCGAGAGGACTAGAGTCATCATTCATATCCTTAGAGGCACAAGCGAAGACCTAGCTTTAGATTTCAAAACTATTAATAGCGAACTCGATAATTATGGCAAAATTATAAGTGCGAAGCCGCAGATTTTAGCTATTAGTCAGATTGATTTGCTTGATGAAAAAGCGAAAGCAAAGGTCCAAAAAACCGCTGAAAAGATTATCAAAGATAATCCTAAGGTCTTCAAATATGACAAGAAACCATTCTTGTTCTCTGGAATCACCAAGGAAGGTGTCCGAGAGTTAGTACTAGAAGCTGGTTCCGAGCTGGATAATATTCCAAAGAAAATTGAGAAAAAAGCAGTTAAGGTTTTCACCCTTGCCGATGTCAAAAAATCATCTTTCAAGGTGGAGAAAGATAATGGAACTTTTGTTGTAAAAAGTGAGCGATTAGAAAAATTTGTCCAGAAAACCGATTTCACGAATCCGCATGCTGTAATGCGTATTTACGACATTATGACAAGGATGGGTATAGTGAAAGAACTCGAGAAAAAGGGCGCTCATTATGGCTCAAAAGTCAGAATTCTAGACAAAGAAATTGATTATAAGGGCTAATATGACTATCGGTGAAGCCCTGAAATGGGCAAAAGGTATACTGAGAGACAAGGGTGTTGAGGGTCCAGAGAACTCGGCTGAATTTCTGCTTAGGCAGGTTTTACACAAAGATAAACCCTATCTTTTTGCGCATCCAGATCGTGAATTAACCCTTGCTCAAAGAACGAAGTACCACTCCTGGGTTGTGCAAAGATCAAAGCATAAACCCATTTGGTACATCGCTGGGAAAATTGAGTTTCTCGGTCTGGATATCTCAGTGAATCAAAACGTACTTATCCCGAGACCTGAAACAGAACTTTTGGTGGAAAAAATAATTGAAAAAGTCCGCGGGGGATTTGTGCCAAAAAGCATTTTAGATGTTGGGACCGGAAGCGGTGCTATCATTTTGTCACTAGTCGATAATCTGGAACGATTTCCGGGCGAGCAGTTCTTTGCTTCAGACGTTTCTGCAAAAGCCCTCACCGTCGCCAAAAGAAATGCAAAAAACCTTGGATTTGGAAAAGACATTGACTTCAAAGAAGGTGATTTATTTGCGCCTTGGGCCGGAAAGAAATTTGATCTTATCGTGACCAATTTGCCTTACGTACCGCACGAAGATATGTCAACACTGGCCCTGGACCTGATTCACTATGAACCCAGAACTGCGCTGGATGGTGGCCACATGGGCTTAGAGATCTACAAGAGATTTTTTCAAGAGGTTGAAACACATTTGAACCCAGGGGCCAAAGTTTTCTGCGAGATTGGCTACGACCAAGGTGATAAAATCAAAAAATTGTTGTCGGAAATTCTGCCGAATGCTGAGGTAACAGCGACCAGCGACTATGCCGATATCGATAGAATTGTTATTATAGAGACATAAGGAGGAAATATGGCGAAAGAAGGGGTTACAGAAAAAACGAATTTGACCATTAATGACGGCATCCGATTTGGGTTCGGATTTCTTTTGGTAAACCTAGCCGGTCTTGCCGCAATAGGTTTAGTAGCTTGGGTAATAATTCTGATTGCTCGAGTTTTTGGTCTGACCTTTTAGCTTCTCAGGGGCTCAATTTTGTGCTAAAATAGTGCCTGTTTGTGGGCCGTTGGCGCAGCTGGTAGCGCGCCTCCATGGCATGGAGGAGGTCAAGAGTTCGAATCTCTTACGGTCCACCAAAGGAGAATCATCTTAGCGATGATTCTCCTTTTATTTATTGCAGAAGGTTAATTATAGTCTGTTATGGCTAATCGCAGCAAAATAGTGTATAATTCATCTAGAATTTGATGGTCTTTCCAAATACAGCTGGACTGCTTGTTCTCATATTATTAAACGTAGCCTCGGAGAAATCCGATTGTAGTTTGTTTTGGATGGGATATGATCCAGTATAAAGGAGCATTATGAAAGTACTATGTAATTTATCTAGTAAGAATATTGGAGGTATGGTCAACTACCTCAAGGGCTTTTCTAGTGTTCTAGAGACGGATAATGGTTTTGAAATGGTTGGCTGGCAAATATTAAAAAGTGAACCCATCGCGCAGGCGCCTTTTGGAGAGCAAATTACTCATCGACCGCTCGTTTGTCCAGAGTTTTTCGAAACACCATTTTTCGCGGACGCAAAAAACTACAAAGAGCTTTCGATAAAGTTAGAGCCAATTATCTCTTGGGTAGAGGAGCTAATATTGAAGGAGAAACCAGACCTAATCCTCATTTATGGCACTTTCTGGGTACCTTGGGTCCTATTGAAAGCGGCGGAGAGATCGGGTGTACCGGCAATCCATTACTATGCGGGAAGCCTAGTCCTAGAAACACTCGGGTTCAAGGTTTATCAGAAAAAGATATTCCGAACCCTGGAAAGAGATTTTGACAGTAGCATAATAAAGAGTCACATTTTTCCTTCTGAAATTGCCAGAAGGAGGATTGAAAAAGATGTACACGGGAAACAGCTACTAAATTCCGTCGTTATTCACAACGGAATCGACACTGGTTTTTTCATCGAGAAACAAGAATGTTTGAATAAAGTTGGTTTTGTCTTTCGTTGGACTGAAGTAAAAAATACGGAGATTATTTTCAAGCTAGCCGAGATAAATAAAGAGAAGGAAGGGCCTCTGGAATTTTTTGTAGTTACTGATATTAGAGAGACCCACAGGGATTACAAAAAATTAAAGAGGGTAGCAACTATTTTGTCACCAATGGGTTACGAGGAACTCAATAAATTCTATTCAGGGTGTAGCGTTATTGTAAGTCCTTCAAATTTTGAAACTTTCGGGAATGTACCACTCGAGGCAATTTTTGCGGGGACTGCAGCTCTGGTCAACAAAAATATGGGCGTAAGTGAGGTCTATAAAAGAATCGGGCTTTCTGATTTAGTAGTAGATTTTTCGGATCCTGAAAAAGTATACCATCACATTCTAGACGCACAAGCCATGCTGATCCCGACTGAGCTTAGACATAAAATAAAAGAGAATTATTCATTTGAAAATATATACTTGGAATATCTAGAGATATTTAGGAAAAATGCGGAAATCGTGTTACAATAATTCTCAGAAAAGCGCTCCGACGGTTTAAAAAAATTGCAGGGCAATCATTACTCGATTTGAGAATAGTTGCCCTATTTTTGTGGGCGAATTCAGAAAGTAACTAAGAAGGAGAACATTTTGACCCCGATTACTGAAAAGGCAAAGAAATTCCACGAAAAACATCTCGAGAAACATAGATGTGACAAGGAAACGACGAGAAAAGTTGATCGTTTGATGGCCTTTATCGGAGTCATGGGGCCGTTCGCAACACTCATTCAAGTAGTTCATATTTTCACAACGAAGAATGTTGGTGGTATCTCAGTCTTCACCTGGATTGGCTACATGATAGTTTCTTCATGCTGGTTCATATACGGCTTTTTCTACAAGGATAAACCAATAATGATTGTTAATTCACTAAGCGTGTTGGTAAACGCATTTATCGTATTTGGCTTCACGCTCTACCACTAAAATACATATTGTGCTAAAATAAAGCCTACTTATGGCTAAATATAATCATCTAGAAATTGAAAAAAAGTGGCAGGATATTTGGGATAAAACCAATATCTACGCTGCGATTGATGGAGATAAACGAGAGAAGTACTACAACCTTGTGATGTTTGCTTATCCATCGGGCAATATGCACCTAGGACATTGGTACAACTTTTCGGGTGGTGATTTCTACGCGCGCTATAAGAGGATGAATGGTTTTAACGTTTTGAACCCAAACGGCTTCGATGCATTTGGTCTGCCTGCCGAAAATGCTGCCATCAAGCATGGCATCGCACCTAGTAAATGGACTTACGACAATATCGAGAATATGATCGGGCAACTCCATCGAATGGGTGCGAGCTACGATTGGAATAGAATGGTCATCACTAGTGATCCCGATTATTACAAATGGACGCAGTGGATGTTCCTCGAGCTTTACAAAAGGGGTCTGGCATATAAGAAGAAACAAGCTGCGAATTGGTGTTCCGATTGTATGACGGTTCTGGCTAATGAGCAGGCCGTGGGCGGTAGATGTGACAGATGTGGTAATACCGTTATCCAAAAAGATATTGATCAGTGGCTATTCAAGATTACTGATTATGCCGATGAACTGATTACTGGACTCGATCAGGTTGACTGGCCCGAGCGTACTAAGACAATGCAGAAAAACTGGATAGGACGTTCCGAAGGTGCGGCTGTGAAATTCAAGATTCAGATTGAAAATGCTCAACCAGCCGAGGAATTTATCGAAGTCTTCACCACTCGTGTCGATACGCTTTTTGGGGCAACATTCCTAGTCCTTGCCCCCGAACATCTGCTGGCTCATGACCTTGCCACAAAAGAACACAGAAAGGCCGTCGAAGATTACATATTGGCAACTTCCAAAAAGACCGAGCTTGATCGTATGCAGGAAAAGGAGAAAACAGGCGTTTTCACTGGTAGCTACGCCAAAAATCCAGTGAATGACGAGTTGCTTCCAATTTGGATAAGTGATTATGTTCTGATGAACTATGGCACTGGCGCAATCATGGCCGTTCCGGCTCATGATGAACGTGATCTTGAATTTGCCCAAAAATTTGATTTACCGGTTCGAGATGTTATCGCACCAATCGTTATCAATAATAGTGGCAACGCTGATACCTTCCGCGAAGAAGCCGAGATTAATGAGAGAAATGCAGTAGTTTGTGTCATTAAACATTGGAAAGAAGATAAATACCTTGGGGTTCATTGGACAGCAAGTGATTGGCAGGGCTTTGTTATTGGCGGAATTGAAAAGAACGAGACGCCAGAGGAAGCTGGAATTCGCGAAATTACCGAGGAAACCGGCTATAAAAACGCCCGACCACTTCGAAAACTTGGCGGAGTTGTCGAATCAAAGTTTTACCAGATTGCGAAACAGGAAAACAGGCATGCGCATTTTCATCCAATTCTTTTCGAGCTTGTAAACGATGAAACGGTAGACGTGGCTGAGCACGAGAAGAAGCTTCATCATCTCAAATGGCTAACGAAAGAAGAAATGTCAAAATTCCCAAATAGGGAGGACATGAAACTGATTTGGAATAGAGTACTTGGAGACGTGGCCTCTTCTACTGGTTATGGCATTCTTACAAATTCCGGCGATTTCACCGGTCAAACTTCTGAAGAAGCACAGAAAAATATCATCGCCAGACTCTCGAAGCTTGGTTTGGCCGAGAAAAAAGTGAACTTCAAGATCCGCGACTGGCTGATTTCTCGTCAAAGATACTGGGGGGCACCTATCCCGATTATTTACTGTGAGAATTGTGGCGAAGTACCCGTGCCCGAAGCAGATCTGCCGGTCATTTTGCCTTCGGATGTCAGCATTAAACCGACCGGAGAATCTCCTCTAAAGTACGAAAAAGACTTTTATAATACGGTTTGCCCGACTTGCGGTGGCAAAGCCACTCGCGAAACTGACACTATGGATACTTTCGTATGCTCGAGCTGGTATTACCTTCGTTATGCTGATCCAAAGAATGACAAAGAGTTTGCAGCCAAGGATAAACTAAAGTATTGGCTGCCAGTGGACATGTATATCGGTGGGGCTGAGCACACAGTTTTGCATTTGCTCTATGCTAGATTCTTTACCAAGGCACTTCGAGATGCTGGTTATCTAGGTTTTGATGAGCCTTTCACAAAGCTTCGTCACCAGGGCATGATTCTCGGTCCCGATGGGTTAAAGATGTCCAAATCTAAGGGTAACGTAATCGACCCGAGTGCGGAAGTCGATAAATACGGTGCGGACGCTTTGCGCATGTATCTGGCCTTCATGGGTCCATATGATCAGGGTGGACCCTGGAATCCGAATGGCTTAGTAGGTGTCAGGCGTTTCTTGGATAAATTCTATGATTTTGTCATTAGGATAAATCCTGAAAAAGGCGATTGGCACAATGGGCTGATGGTTCCCGCGGATGAAAACGAAGTCCGATTGGCCCGCATAACAAATAAATTAATCCAAAAGGTTTCTGAAGATTTGCCCGAAATGAAGTTCAATACCTGTATTTCGGCGTTTATGGAGGCTTTCAATTCTTATGTCGAGCTTGAGAAGGATTTGCCAATAGCGAAACACAATTCAAGATGGCGTGAGGCGCTAGGGCAGACGCTGCTGGTTATGGCTCCTTTTGCACCGCATTTAGCCGAAGAGCTCTTCGAGAAACTTGGATTTGAAGGCAGTATCCATGTCCAACAGTGGCCAACCTATGATAAAAAATTGATCATTGATGAACTAGTCACGGTAGCAGTTCAAGTGAATGGTAAGATACGAGATCAATTGCTGGTCTCGGCTGGGAAAAATGAGTCCGAGATGCTGAAGCTGGCTGAAGAATCAGAGAAGATCTCGGCGTATCTGACTGGCAAAAAAATTGCGAAATCATTCTACGTTCAAGACAAAATACTGAGCATTGTAACGGACTAATTAGATATGAAAAAGTACAAAGTCGTTGTTTTTACACCAGTTGAGTATACTCAGAAAGTTCTTGTTGCGATGGGAGATGCAGGAGCTGGGATTATTGGGGATTATTCTAATTGTAGCTTTACTTCTAGAGGCACTGGGCGATTCTTGCCGGGGGAAAATGCAAAGCCATTTATTGGAGAAACTGGAAAACTAGAAGAAGTTGAAGAAGACCGGGTCGAGATGCTTTGTATAGAAGACAATATCCAATCTGTTATCGACGTTATGAAGAAGGCCCACCCATATGAGGAAGTTGCCTACGACGTCTATCTTCTAGAGGACCTTTAAACATTGTCACTAGCGAATAATTGTGCTATAATTTGCTCTGTTTTACCGAGTTTTGAGGAAGAAATGAAACTTATAAATGTGAAGAATCTATATCAGGCCGAAGTTGGGACAACTGAGAGCTTTGAAATAGACGGAGACATCCAGACTTTGGGACTTCCCGAGGAAATTGAAGGACACCAGGTTTCTGGAAAACTCAAGGTCATGTTGCTCGACGAGAGTGTCGTTGCAAGCGGTAAATTCCAGGCCTCAGTCACGCTTATCTGTGATCGCTGTCTAGACAGTTTTGAAACCGAAATAAGTTTCGCATTTGAAAGAGAATACTTTTTCGACAGGAAAGATATGGACGAGGAAAAGCTGTATGTTGATAAATATCAGAACATTGATATTACAGACCCACTGCGAGAGGAAATAATCCTCGCGATACCAACACAGAACTTCTGCGCACAAAAATGTCCCGGGATTTGTCCCACATGCGGAGTAAACTTGAATCATGAAGCTTGTAAATGTAATAATAAGACAGGTATAGAGGAGAAATAATGGCAGTACCAAAGAAACGCAAAACATCGTCTCAGGCCAAACAGAAGCGTTCACATGACGCACTTACGAAAATTAACCTCGTAAAATGCAGCAAATGTGGCGAACTTCTACTTCCACACACAGCGTGTACAGTTTGTGGATATTATGGAGACAAAAAAGTTCTCGACGTTGAGAGCAAACTTGACAAGAAGCTCAGGAAAGAGCAGAAGAAAAAAGAGAAGTCAGAGGAATAATGGCATCAAATAGGCATTTATCACGTATCGTCGCCTTCCAAACTATGTATGAATGGGAATTCTTGCAGCGTAACTTAACGGAGGACCTAGAACTTGTTGAAGAAGTACACGTCGGGATGGTGCCTATTTTGGACCGTAATTATAACGAATTCGCTGGCAGTATCGAAACTCGCGATTTTATCGATAATCTAGTCTGGGGGGTTATCGACAACCAGGATAAAATTGATTCTATCCTGAGTCCAGCCGCCCCAGAATGGCCGATTGAGCAAATTGCTCTCGTTGACCTTATAATCATGAGGATGGGTATCTACGAGCTGCTTTTTACTGAAGAAGTCCCACCGAAGGTGGCAATCAATGAAGCTGTCGAATTGGCTAAAGCATTCGGTGGCGAGAATTCTTCCAAATTCGTGAATGGTGTTCTCGGAACTATTTTTCGAGCCAGTGATAAATACGATCCCAGCGAAGATAAGCACCTGGAAAAACAAAAGGAAAAGAAGGAAAAATAAAAACTTACGGCAAAGTGTTTGGTTTTTGACCCCGGTGGAAGGTCAAACACTGGTCCTGAAAGGGAACAAATGAGAGATCTTACGGAATTTATGAAAGTCCTGGGAGTAACGTACAACGACCAGTCACTTTTGGATACTGCCCTAACTCACAGGTCATATCTGAACGAAAACAAAGACGTGAAAGAACATAACGAGCGCTTGGAATTTCTCGGAGATGCAGTTCTTGAACTCGTAGTGACCGAATATCTCTACAAGAATTATCCAAATCCCGAAGGTGAACTGACCAATTGGCGTTCGGCTCTCGTGAAAACAGAGACAATCTCTGATGTTTCACGTGATCTGGGTGTTGAGAATTACCTTCTCATGAGTCGCGGTGAAGCAAAGAGTTTTGGGCGTAGTCGTCAGCTTTTGCTTGCAAATGCTTTCGAGGCTATTTCTGGTTCAATTTACCTTGACCAAGGCTACTCAGCTGCTTCTGATTTTATTACCAGGAATGTCCTTTGCAAACTTGATTACATTATCAAGGAAAGACTTTATATTGATCCAAAGAGCGAATTCCAAGAGCTAGCCCAAGAAAAAGAGGGGGTTACTCCGAGGTATGAAGTTATTTCCGAAGAAGGTCCTGACCACAATAAAAAATTCTTAGTGGGTGTTTTTTTGGGTGACACAAAATGGGGCGAGGGGACAGGTTCCTCGAAGCAGTCAGCCCAACAAGCTGCTGCCGTGGCCGCAGTGAAAAAGTTCAAAAAATAATATATACTGAAGCAAGAGGAAAATATGCAGAGAATCACAAATATTGACACGGTGGAAAAAGTCGGCGAAGACGTTAAACTGATCGGTTGGGTTGACAGCATCCGTGATCACGGCAACTTGGTGTTTATCGATCTCCGGGATCGCAGTTCGCTTATTCAACTTGTTGTTTTTCGCAAAGAACTTATCCCTGCCGCTACGGCTCTTTCTGTCGAGGATTTGATAGAAGTAGTTGGCGAGGTACAAAAGCGACCAGATAAACTGGTGAATGAAAATCTTCCAACAGGTACTGTCGAAATCGGGGTAAAAGAGATTAAATTAGTTTCAAAAGCCGCTCCTCTTCCCTTCGAGGTGAACCAGGACACTTCAGATGTTAGTGAACTTATTAGATTAAAACATCGCTATCTCGACCTCAGAAGCGTACGCATGAGAAATAATCTCGAAATGCGTCACAAAATTAATCTATTCTTCAGAAATTACTTCTCTGAACACGGTTTCTGGGAAGTAGAGACACCCTGTCTGACGAAGGGGACACCAGAAGGGGCCCGTGAATACTTGGTACCTTCCCGTTTACAACCAGGAAATTTTTTCGTTTTACCGCAATCGCCACAACAATATAAGCAGCTTTTGATGGTTTCTGGGGTTGAGAAATATTTTCAGATTGCTAGATGTTTCCGTGATGAAGATCAGCGTGGGGATAGGCAGCCAGAATTTACTCAGCTCGATTTCGAGATGTCGTTTGTTACTCAAGAAGACATTATGAGTTTCTTGGAAGCAGCGATGATTGAACTTGTTGAGAAGACATTACCTAATCTTAAAATACAGAATAAACCTTTCCCGAGAATTACCTATAAAGAATCTATGGAAAAATATGGCTCAGATAAGCCTGATTTACGTAAGGATAAGAATGATAAAACGGAAATGGCTTTTGTCTGGGTTATCGATTTTCCGCTTTTTGAACTCGCTGAGTCAGATGGTCATATTACTTCTGCACATCATCCTTTCACGAAACCAAATAGCGAAGATATAGACAAACTGGAAACTAAACCACTAGAGGTCCGTGGCGAATCATTTGACTTGGTGCTTAATGGTAGTGAACTGGGTAGCGGTAGTACGAGAATTTACGAAGACGAATTGCAGGAAAAAATATTTAAGATTCTTGGTATGAGTAGAGAAGAAACAAGGAGTCGTTTTGGTCATATGCTTGAAGCTTTTAAATTTTCACCACCACCACATGGCGGCTTTGCTGTCGGGCTGGACCGCTTAATCACTGTTCTTCTTGGTGAGAAAAATGTTCGCGAAGTGATTGCTTTTCCAAAGACTGGCGACGCTCGTGATCCTTTAACCGGAGCACCAACAGAGCTACCTGAAACCAGACTTGAAGAAGCTCATATAAAAGTCGTTAAAACGAAAAAATAAAATAAATATTATAATAAAAAGCTTTTGCGGCGGCCCCCAGTGTGGGGGCCGCCGCAGCATGTTGCCCGGTCTAGGGCTTCTTGGGACGAACTTCCTTCGCCAGATAGTAGCTCTGATCGTACTTGGAGCCACTGTTCTGGAGGAAGCCCTCCTTCACGAGCAGCCTCAGGCCTTTGTTGAGGTCGCCCTTAGGGATCCTCATGCTCTTCATGAGCTCACCGTAGGAGACCCTGTAGTTCTGCTTGTGAGAATGTCGTAGGCAAAGGGCCTTAAGGGTCTCACGGCCCTCATTTGTGAATTCTTCGCCTACGAACCAGTTCGAGGTGTCCATAGCGGCCCTCCCGGGCTTGTCGGTGACGTAAACGGTAGTATAACATAAATAAATAAATCAGTCAATGCCAGGATGTTCTAAAATCGTTGCTACGAAGGCCTTTATTCAGTACAATTGATACGTGTATTTGAAAAGGATCGAGATCTACGGTTTTAAATCGTTCGCAACTAGGTGCGTTCTCGACTTTGATTACAAAAATGTAGATAACATTACTGCGATTGTTGGTCCAAATGGGTCGGGTAAAAGCAATGTCGCGGATGCAATTCGTTGGGTAACAGGTGAGCAAAGTAGCAAAAATCTTCGCAGTAAAAAGAGCGAAGATGTTATTTTCTGTGGTAGTTCTGCCAAACCAAGAAGTTCTTATGCGGAGGTTTCGCTCGTTCTTTCGAGCGATAAATTGGTTAAATTTGAATTGAATAACAAAATTCACGAACTTACAGAGATAGAAGTTTCTCGTAAACTATACCGTTCAGGCGAGAGTGAGTATCTCATCAATCACAAGAAAGTTAGGCTATCTGATATTCAGCAGTTACTAGCGTCACTTGGCTTTGGTCAGGCAAGTTATACCGTAATTGGACAGGGGATGGTTGACCGCCTCCTCTCCTTTACTGCTTCGGAACGTAAAGTCCTTTTCGACGAGGCGGCAGGTGTAAAACAGTACGAAATAAAGAGGGAACAGGCTATCCGGAAACTTGAGTCTACTGACACGAATCTAGTCCGTCTTTCAGACATCTTGTCCGAACTTGAGCCACGCGTTACGAATTTACGTCGTCTAGTGAAGAGAGCAGAAGGGCGTAAGGAATTTGAAGAGGAGCTCTATACGGTACAGGACAAGTACTTCGGGTCTCTTCTCACGGAATATCAGGGACTAATGAAAACAGCAGATTCTAAAAAACTAGAATTGAATAAAAAAGTTATACAAATTGATGAAAAAATATCTGACCTGCAACAAAAGATATCTACTGAGAGGGAAAACCCACACACTCCTGAAAAGAGAGAGTTAGAGGAGAAGGTTTCTTATTGTACAGAGCAGCGCGATAAACTGATGCGGGAAGCTTCTTATCTACGAGGTCAAGTGGAGAGTCTAAGT
This sequence comes from uncultured Candidatus Saccharibacteria bacterium, assembly GCA_964641375.1. Classification (GTDB taxonomy): domain Bacteria; phylum Patescibacteriota; class CPR2; order UBA1875; family CAIMLA01; genus CAZXMN01. The sequence continues at coordinate 156,868 of CAZXMN010000001.1, read as the reverse complement.
AGAAACCAATCACTGCTCGTGGGCAGAAAAAACGATCTAGAATCAGAAAAAACAGCACTCATAAGTAAAATAGATTTTCTTACTGCCAAGCTTGTGACTGAACAATCTACCCTGGAGAATGCAGCTGCCGCGAGGGATGGACTGGAAAAACCTGTGCGGGAGATTACTGCTGAGGTGAATAAGCTAGAGCAAAGCCTGAGTGAACCCGAGGATGACAAAACGGCACAAGTGGATGAGCTAAAGCTTAGGATCAAAGAATTAACAGCTATAAACCTTGCTGCTGAATCAGCAGGTGTTCGCCTAGAGGAGCTTGAAAAGGGTGAGAAAGCTCTAATTTTAGAAATCAGTGAGGCGAAGGCTGAACAGAATAAAACCCAAAAAGCAGCTGACAGATTTCAGAGCGAACTGAACGCTCTTGAAGGTGAGATCAGGAAACTTTCTTTGGCGGCCAACCCAGAATCTCTGACGAGCTTAGAGAAGGCGATGACAGAATTAGAGGGCTTGCCTTTGTCAACCAATGGCTACACTATAAAATTGAACAAAATATTTGTACAAATCCGTGATATCGTTAGGTCTATCAATAGTGATGAACGTGGGAAGTTAGATAACGAAACCACTCGGATAAGTAGAATGGCGAAGGAAACTTCTGATAATCTGGTTTCGCTCCTTGTATTTATAGGTACGAAGGAGTCTCAACTAGCGCAGACAAAAGCAGATATTTCAGCGAACAAGTTGATTGTGGCAACGGTTTCTACCGAGAATGATTTAGAAAAACTTCAGGAAGGACTATCGAAGCTCGAGGGTAGCGTAAGTGAACGACAGAATGTTTTATTACGTCAAAAGGATGCGCTGCAAGGTAAATTGGCATCTGCCAGAGAAAACCTTCATCGAGCAGAAATGGAATTCAACAGACTAAATACTCTAGTCTCAAATCAAAGAGCAGAGTTAGCAGCCACCGAAAGACGGCTGGAATCGGTAGAGCAGGATTTGGGTCAAGTGAAGTCTGGTACAAGAGAAACAGACGATTCAGAACTCGTTAAGAAGTTAAAGTCTGTTGAAAAGGAACTAGATAAAGCAGAGGAAGATTTGGCAAAATATCGTGGCGGTTTAAGCCAGGCGATTTCGGCGGAGCGTGAATTTGAACAGGCCGGACTGGGTTTCGAAAGGGAAAGACGAGCCACTCTTGACGAGAAAAATACACTTTTGGCACAGATTGCTGCCCTAGAAGTGGATACAGCAAAAACGCAGGTACGTCTAGAAGACCTTCAGGAAGAAATTCGTGTAACTGGGGTAGTGTTGACTGAAATGAAGCATGGCTATCTCGATCAAATGGAAAAGGACGTCTTGAAAATTAAGATGGAAAATCTTCGCCGCAAGTTGGAAACAATCGGCGGAGTCGATCCTGAAACTGAGGCTGAATACAACGAACTAGAGACTAGGTTCTCAGAAATGTCGGCTCAAGTGACGGATCTTACTAATGCCAAGACTGACCTTGCAAAAGTTATTTTGGAGCTGGATGACCGTATAAGAAGTCAATTTTCTAATGTTTTTAAAAATATTTCCAGCGAATTTAGCAGGTATTTCACAATGTTGTTTAATGGTGGAAACGCTAGTCTTAAACTTGGGGAAGATGAGGATGGCAGTTTCGGTATTGAGATTACGGCGAATCCACCAGGTAAACGTGTTCAAAGTCTGAACGCTCTCTCGGGTGGCGAACGCACATTGACATCGCTGGCCCTTCTTTTTGCTATTCTTTCCGTTAACCCAAGCCCTTTTTGTGTTCTGGATGAAGTGGACGCCGCACTTGATGAGTCAAATACTTTACGTTTTGTTAGGATTCTAGCTGACTTAGCGGAAAAGACACAGTTTATTGTTATCTCGCACAATCGAGATACAATGAAGACAGCCAGTTCACTATACGGCGTTACTATGAATGACGAACATATATCGAAACTACTTTCGGTCAAGTTAACTGACGCTCTAATAAGTGCTAAATAATCGTTGACAATAAGCCAAATTTAGGCTAAAATTCATAGGCGTAATAACTAGGAGACACAAGTTGGTCGTACTGAGACTCACAAGAGTAGGAAAGAAAAAACAGGCACAATATCGTGTCGTTGTTGCTGATTCCAAAAGATTCGTAAATTCAAAGATTATTGAGAATGTTGGTTGGTTTAATCCACATACGAAAGAAGTAGGACTCAAAAAAGATGAGATCCTAGCTTGGCTAGAGAAGGGCGCACAACCTTCAAATACAGTTGCTAAACTTTTAAAGGCTAATGGCGTCAAACTTCCTGATTGGGTTAAGATTACCGAGAAAGTCAGTAAGCCGAAGAAAGAACCGGTTGTGAAAGCTGAAAAAGTAGAAGCAACCCCTGAATCTGAGGAAATAGTCGCAGAAGAAACTAATGAAGAAGTACCTGCAGAAGAAGCTACACCTGAAGAAATAAAGGAAGAAGCGGAGGTCGAGGCGGAAGAAGAGATTGAGACTAAAGCTGAAGAAGCAGAAGAGAATACAGAAAAAAATCCTGAGTAATCAGGATTTTTTGTTGTTTTTTGTCAAATAGTATATAATTAGAGCCATAAAAAGGAGTATTAAATGGCAGCAAGAGAAGCCGATCAAGAATTCGTAGAATATATAGTAGGGCAGCTTGTGACAAAACCGGAAGCCGTTGAAACCAAAAGGACCATTGACGAACTAGGCGTCCTCATCGAACTCACAGTCGATAGAGAAGATATGGGGGTAATAATCGGTAAGGAAGGTAAAACTGCAAAAGCAATCCGAACACTTCTCAGAGTGTTGGGTGCTAAGAACGATTCTAGAATCAATTTAAAAATTGTAGAGCCAGAAGGTGGTGAACCAAGACCACCTAGAGAAGAAGAAAAAGTCAAAGAAGCAGAGCCAGTGACCGAAGAGGATGAAGAACCTCCTATGGCCGACCTGGATCTCTAGAATAAATTAGAAACATTGTGAAACGGAACCAGAACGTTATATCGGTTCCGTTTTGATAGGTGAAGTTATGAAAATTGTTATTATTACATTGTTTCCAGAAATGTTCGAAGGCGTTTTCGGATCAAGCATTTTGAAACGAGCCCAGGAAAAAGGTCTGGTCGAATTTGAATTTGTTAATCTACGAGATTTCGGTATTGGTGCTCGCAAACAAGTGGACGACACACCTTATGGTGGCGGCGCAGGGATGGTATTACGTGTCGATGTCATGGCTGCGGCTTTAGAATCAGCGAAATCGAAACTCAAAACCCAAAACTCGAAAATAATCCTGATGACGCCTCAAGGTGAACGTCTAGTACAACCAAAACTTCGTGAGTTGGCAGACTTTTCCGGAGACTACATCATTATTTGTGGCCATTATGAAGGTTTTGACGAGAGAATTAGAAACCTTGTAGATGAAGAAATCTCTATTGGTGATTTCGTTCTGACCGGCGGGGAACTGGCAGCGATGGTTCTCGTCGATGGTATTACCAGGCTGATCCCGGGGGTCCTTGGACACGAAGAGTCGAACCAGGATGAATCACATTCCGAGGAAGGTCGTATAGAATATCCGCATTACACGAGACCAGAAATTTGGAAAGGCAGACCGGTACCAGAAGTTCTCAAGTCTGGTAACCACGCTGAGATTGCAAAGTGGCGCGAAAGTGAGTCAAAAGACAAGTCAAATAAGTTGCGAAAAGACAAGCATTAATTTACAATTGTGGAGAAGGAGATAATATGTCAAAAGTAAGCGTTGATCAAGAATTATGTATCGGTTGTGGATCATGTGTGAGCGCCTGCCCTGAATGTTTTGAACTAAACGAAGAGGGCAAATCACACGTTATTTCTGAGGAATGTACTAATTGTGACCTTGAAGAAGTCGCTTTAAATTGCCCTGTACAAGCGATAACCGTAGAAGAAGAGAAATAATGAGTCAAAGAACGCTTGGAATTATTACGATAGTTATCGGATCTTTGTTTCTGATATCGATAATCTTTGTAGTGCTTTTTGGCGTCAAACTTGCCTCAGCAAATCAGCAAAAAGCTGACGAGATCAAATCAAATCTTTCAGCGCAACAAACTGAACTAAATGCAGCTTTTCAAGCTCAATTAGAAAAGACGACGACCAAGTATGTGGCAGATGAGGTTTTTGGTTCTTTTGAATTCAGCTATCCAAAGGTTTGGTCCACGAATGTGAATCAGGAAGTCGGGGCTGCTACAGAATTAACTTTCCTAGCCGATCCGAATTTAATAGTTCTCAACAAAGATGTAGCTGGCCCATATCCAGCGTTGCGCGTGGAAGTTTTTCAAGAAAAATATGCGAGCAAACTTACTGATACCGAGAATAGTAACAAGAATGTAAAGAATCCTATGACTGAAGCCGATGTGACAGTATCAACCATTAAAGGCAAGAAATTTGTTGGGACTGATGACAAGAGTGGCAAACAATTTGCTTACATTATCCTACCGCTTCGAGACAAAACACTCTATATCGGTACTGATGATTTAACGAAATATTCCAAAAATTATGATACAATAGTAGCCACGTTCAAAATAAGTAAATAATTAAAGTGTTAGAATAGGAGGGTAACACCTCCTTTTTATTATGGAAAAGAAGAAATTTAAATTAGAATCCAAATTTCAACCACAAGGTGATCAGCCAACGGCTATCGCTAAGCTTAGTGCTGGTCTTGAAAATGGTCTCAAACATCAAACATTGCTGGGTGTTACTGGTTCTGGCAAAACATTTACTATGGCGAAGATTGTAGAGAAGATGCAGAAGCCGACACTTGTTATTTCTCATAACAAGACATTAGCGGCCCAACTTTATTCAGAATTTAAAGAATTTTTTCCGGAAAATGCCATACATTACTTTGTTTCATATTACGATTATTACCAACCAGAAGCTTACATACCTAGAACAGACACCTATATCGAAAAGGATGCGGATATTAATGAGGAAATAGATCGACTGCGAAACGCTGCAACCAGCGCACTGCTTTCAAGGAGCGATACGTTAATCGTGGCATCAGTTTCCTGTATCTATGGCCTTGGCAACCCTGAAGAATATCAGAATTTGTCAGTGATAATTAAAGTTTGTGAAGAACGTAAACGCGATAGACTACTCCGACTTCTCGCAGATATTCAGTACAGCCGTAACGACAAAAGTCTAGAACGCGGTAGCTACCGCGTTCGTGGTGATATCCTAGACATTTACCCTTCTTATGAAGAACTAGCTTATAGAATCGAGTTTTATGGCGATAAAGTAGAGAAGATTAGACTTATAAATCCACTTACTGGTGAGATATTGAATCAGTTTGATGAAATAACTATTTTTCCTGCCAAACACTTTGTGACGACGAAAGAGAGGATTGCCGAAGCGACAAAGAAAATCCAGGCCGAAGTCATGGCTCGGGTCGAAACTTTCAAAAAAGAGGGCAAACTTCTTGAAGCTGAGCGCATTGAACAAAGGACGAATTATGATCTGGAGATGTTAAATGAACTTGGATATTGTTCAGGCATCGAGAATTATTCAAGATATCTGACAAATAGAGAAGAGGGCAGCGAACCAGCAACTTTACTCGACTATTTTCCCGAAGATTTTCTGGTTTTGATCGACGAATCCCACATGACCATTCCCCAGATTCGCGGGATGTACAACGGTGACAGAGCTCGTAAGCAGAATTTGGTTGATTTTGGTTTTCGTCTGCCAAGTGCACTCGACAATAGGCCGCTTCGTTTTCCTGAATTTGAGACCCATGTGGAACAAGCAGTATATGTATCGGCTACACCAGCCGAATACGAACTATCGCACAGTACAGGGGGCCAGGTGACCTCCAGCGCTGAATTTTATGAACTTAGACGAGAAGGTAAAGAATTTTTGGGAGTCGCGGAGCAAGTAATTCGACCGACAGGACTTTTGGATCCAAAAGTCGAAGTCAGACCGACCGAAGGGCAGATAGATGATTTGATTGCCGAGATACGAAAAATGGTCACCAAAAAACAAAGAGTGATTGTCACGACTCTCACAAAAAGGATGTCTGAAGAGTTAGCGCAATACTTATCAGAACTCGATATCCGTGTAAAATACCTTCATTCCGATATTCATACTCTCGAACGACCCGAGATTTTGAGAGATTTAAGACTTGGGGTATATGATGTCATAGTCGGAATCAATCTTCTAAGAGAAGGAATTGATCTGCCGGAAGTCTCACTTGTGGTAATTTTGGATGCCGATAAAGAAGGTTTTCTCCGTAGCGAACAAGCACTTATTCAAACAATTGGACGTGCTGCCAGGCACATTGACGGTCGCGTGATTATGTATGGCGACAAAATGACCGGTTCGATGGAGCGAGCCATTGCCGAGACAGAGCGCAGACGCAAGATTCAGGAAGAATATAATCAAGCCCATGGCATTACGCCTCAGACAATTCAGAAAGCCATCTCTGAGTCCTTGCACGACAAGAGAGAAGAAGAAACTGAACCAGAATTTGATATTACGAAGGTTCCAGCGGAAGAACTAAGCAGACTGGTCAAAGATCTCGAAAGAAAAATGGATCTTGCCGCGAAAAATTTAGATTTTGAAAGGGCTGCGAGTCTTCGCGATCAGATAGCTTCTATTCAAGGCCAGAAAGAAAAAACTAAAACTCTCAAACAAATACATTCGCTTTAGCGGTCCTGTCAAATACACTTGAAAAATCTTGACATTGATAGTAGAATGGTGGAGTTTCTGACGCTAAATTAAAGGGGTGGGGCAAAATGAGCGAAAATATCGTTATCCGTGGTGCTCGCGAACATAATCTGAAAAATGTCGATGTCACTATTCCTCGTGACAAATTAGTAGTCATTACTGGTCTCTCAGGATCCGGTAAATCTTCTCTCGCATTTGATACGATTTATGCTGAAGGGCAGCGTCGTTATGTCGAAAGTTTGTCTAGTTATGCTAGACAATTCTTGGGACTTATGGAAAAACCGGATGTGGACCAAATCGAAGGTCTATCCCCGGCTATTTCTATTGATCAGAAATCAACAACGAGAAACCCACGTTCGACAGTCGGTACCGTAACTGAGATTTATGATTATCTCAGATTGCTTTTTGCCCGTGTCGGCGTGCCTCATTGTCCGGTTTGCGGCATGGTAATTGCCAAACAAACTATCCCACAAATCGTCGAACAGATTATGTCTATGCCAGCTGATACACGCTTTATGATTCTTGCTCCTATCATCAAAGATAAGAAAGGCGTTCATAAATACGTTTTTGAAGGTCTCAAAAAAGCCGGTTATGCGCGTGCGCGGGTAGATGGCAAGATTTATGATGTTGACGAAGAACTCTCACTTGATAAAAATAAAAAACACACTGTTGAAGCTGTAATTGACCGCCTCATTGTTGAACCAGAGATTGAAAAAAGACTTACAGAATCTGTTGAAAACGCTTTGAATTTGGGCGAAGGAGTGATGATTTATCTCGACAATGATAAGAACGAAGAGCAGGTTTTCTCACAAAATTTCGCTTGTCCGAACTGCCACATCAGTTTACCGGAAATTTCTCCGCGATCATTCTCTTTCAATAGCCCTCACGGAGCGTGTCCGGTTTGTACCGGCCTCGGAACTAAGCTAGAAATAGATCCGACACTCGTAATGCCGAATCAGAGGCTTTCCATTGCGGAGGGCGCTATTCGCCCTTGGAGTCGTACGACGGCCCGAATGAGTTGGTACTCCAAAGTTCTTGAGGTGGTTGGTGAAAAGTATAATTTCTCGGTCAATGAACCGGTAGAAAACCTCAGTGAAAAGGCAATTGATATCATTATGTACGGTACTGGCGATGAGACTTTCACAATTCACATGGGGAGTAGAACTTATGAAGCGACCTACGAGGGCGTAATAGCAAACCTGGAACGCCGATATCACGAAACAGATTCGGATTATGTCCGTAAGGAAATTGAGAAATACATGGCTCTTCGCATTTGTCCAAAGTGTAAAGGGAAAAGATTAAAACCAGAGTTTTTAGCTGTTACGGTAGATAATAAATCTATCTATGAGATAACAATCATACCGATAGACGAAACGATCCAGCTATTCGATAATCTTAAACTTAACGAACGTGACGCTAAAATATCGAAACAAATCTTGAAAGAAATCAAGGAAAGACTTGGATTTCTTATAAACGTTGGTTTAAATTACCTGACGCTTGACCGTGCGGCAAATACACTTTCTGGTGGCGAAGCTCAGAGAATTCGGCTTGCTACTCAGATTGGTTCTTCGCTAATGGGTGTTATTTATATTCTAGACGAACCATCAATTGGTCTACATCAGCGTGATAATTATCGTTTGATTGAAACACTCAAGAATCTTCGTGATCTTGGTAATTCCGTAATTGTTGTTGAGCATGATGAAGATACGATGAACGAAGCTGATTGGATTATTGATGTCGGCCCAGGGGCAGGCGAACACGGCGGACACATCATCGCAGAAGGGACGCCGTCCCAAATCAAAGCCAATAAGAATTCCTTAACAGGTCAATATCTCTCTGGCACCAAGGTGATTCAAACACCCGCAAAGCGCAGATCAGGTAATGGTAAAGAAATCACTGTTGTTGGTGCTGCCGAAAATAATTTAAAGAATGTAACCGTATCCATCCCTCTTGGTAGATTGGTGCTTGTTACGGGGGTTTCTGGCTCTGGTAAATCTAGTCTTGTAAATGACATTCTTGCGAAAAGACTTTCACAGGTTTTTCATCACGCGCAAGAGCCGGCTGGCAAGCATATGGAAATCCAAGGGCTTAAATATTTAGATAAAGTTATTGATATTGATCAATCACCAATTGGACGAACACCACGTTCAAACCCAGCAACTTATACCGGTGTGTTTACGGATATTCGAGACCTTTTCGCCGGGACACCAGAAGCTAGAATCCGCGGTTACAAACAAGGTCGTTTCAGTTTCAATGTGAAGGGTGGACGCTGTGAATCATGCCGAGGCGAGGGCATACTCAAAATAGAGATGCATTTTCTCCCTGACGTTTACGTAACTTGTGAAGAGTGTGGTGGAAAAAGGTATAATAAAGAGGCCCTAGAAATTCATTATAAGGGCAAAAATATTTCTGACGTTCTCGATATGACAGTAGATGAAGCTTATGATTTTTTCCAAAATATTCCTCAAATCAAACGTAAATTAGTCACTTTAGTTGAAGTTGGACTTGGCTATATCCGTCTCGGACAGCCAGCCACAACCCTTTCCGGCGGCGAAGCTCAACGCGTTAAGCTTGCCAGCGAGCTCTCGAGACGTTCTACAGGTAAGACACTTTATATTCTGGATGAACCAACAACGGGATTACATTTTGATGACGTAAACCGATTAATGGGGGTTCTAAATCAGCTTGTCGATGCTGGAAATACTGTACTTGTCATCGAACATAACCTTGAAGTAATCAAATGCGCAGATTGGATAATCGACCTTGGCCCCGAAGGTGGTAACCGTGGTGGTGAAGTCGTCGCCGTAGGTACACCTGAACAAGTAGCGAAAAAACCAGGTTCATATACCGGTGAATACTTGGCCAAAGTCCTTAAATAGCACCTCGTAGCACGTCACCTTGGGAGGTGGCAGTCGTGGCAAACGATCTTGCTCGGATTGGATTGCTCTTGCGTTCTCTTGAGTACGACAGAGCCTGGCTCGGTAAGTTGTTCAAGAATAAAGAGGCAGTAGAAGCAAATAGGACGGCAGGATTTGATAGCACCGCAAGAGTGTTGGAAGCGATGAGAGCAGCGAGAATTGCGAAGCTACCACAACTTGTGGAAACAGAGCGAATCGTTTTGGAGCGAATCGCGAGGACCACGGAAGAACTGCAACAGCTTGGGGTGCGAGTGTAGCACCCCAAGCTGAGAAAGTGATATAATAAGCTTATGAATATTCTGAACAAAGAAGTTGTTCAAGAAAAACTAAAGAAACTACCCAAAGACCCTGGCGTTTATATTTATAGAAACGACAAAGGTCGAATTATTTATGTTGGCAAGGCTATAAACTTAAAGAATAGGGTTAGTTCTTATTTTGTTGGCGATCACGATATCAAGACAATTGAACTCGTGAGAAATATAGCAGACTTAGAATGGATTATTGCTGGATCAGAGATCGAGGCATTGGTACTTGAGTCAGAGCTAATCAAACGTTATAAACCAAAGTTCAACATCAGTCTGAAAGATGACAAGAATTATTGCTATATCAAAATCACAAAAGAAGATTATCCTAGAATTAGTGTGGTCAGGCAAGTTGTTGACAGCAAAGACGAATATCTAGGGCCTTTTATAGATACTGCAGCTGTTCGTAACAGCCTCAAATACTTAAGGAAGATTTTTCCGTATTGTACCTGTAGTCTAGGGCCTGATAATGTCTGTCTCTATTACCATCTAGGTCTTTGCAAAGGGCATGGAAGTAAGTACATTAAACCTGCAGAGTATCAGGCAAACATTCGAGGACTTGTAAATTTTCTCGGTGGGCAAAAGGAACTCATAATGAAAGATTTGACGAGGCAAATGAAAGCCTTTTCTAGGGAAAGAAAGTATGAGAAAGCCGCCGAGATTCGTGATCGTCTCGGGGCGCTCGAACGGATTAGATTTGAACACGTGATTGAAGAAAAGCGGGAATTACGTTTGGACAAAGCTTTAGTTGATCTCCAAATAGCATTGGATTTACCGAACATTCCGGAACGAATTGAGTGTTATGATATTTCAAATATTTTTGGCCGTGCCGCGGTCGGTTCGATGGTTGTCTTCGAAAAAGGGATCCCGAAAAAAAATGATTATCGTCGTTTCGAAATCAAAACCGTGAAACGAATTGATGATTATGCCATGCACCAAGAAATCGCCGAAAGAAGATTTAAAAGGCTATCTACCCAAACGAAAAAAGATGATTCTTTTGCCAAAATTCCTGATTTAGTAATCATCGATGGTGGCAAAGGACAACTCTCCTCGGTCATGGAGATAGTTGGACCGCTAAATTTACCAACGAAATTTGTGGGACTTGCTAAACGATATGAAGAACTTGTCACAATCGACAAAAGCGGTAATTTTAAAATAGTTACTTTGCCAACAAATTCTGAAGCCTTTTTCCTAGTACAGAGAATCCGAGATGAAGCTCATAGGTTTGCTATTACCTATCATCGAAATTTGCGCTCTCGAGAACTAACTAGCTCAACTCTAGATAATATTGTTGGTATCGGGCCGAAAACAAAGAAAAAGCTTATTAGCAAATTTGGTAGTATTGATAAAATAAGATCGGCGGAGATCAATGATCTTATAATGCTTGTCGGTGAAAAGACCGCGAGAAGGATAAAAGAAGATTTATGAAAAAAGTAGTTGTAATCGGGGGCGGTTCAGGTTTAGCGACTCTTCTGCGTGGCCTTCGTGATTATCCGATAGATATAACCGCGATTGTGACAATGACTGATGATGGGGCTAGCAGCGGCCGTCTGAGGAAAGACTTTAATCTGTTGCCACCAGGAGACATTCGCAAATGCATCGCTGCACTTTCGGAGAACGAAACTGCTCTTACTGATCTTTTTGAATATCGTTTCAAGACCGGACTCGGTTTAGCTGGCCATAGCTTGGGAAATCTCCTAATCAGCGCAATGAAAGACATGACTGGTAATTTCGAGCTTGCCATTGAGGAGATTTCGGCGCTCCTAAATATAAAAGGCCAGGTTTTACCGGCAACTTTTGATGATGTTAACTTGATGGCCGAGTTCGATAACGGGAAGTTAATCACTGGCGAATCGAAGATTACGAAATATGGTTATTTGCATAAAATCAAAGAGATTTCGCTTACTAATAAAGTAAAAACAAATCCGAGGGTTATTGCTGCAATTGACTCATCAGATGTTATTTTTATTGGTCCTGGCAGTCTGTATACAAGCATAATTCCAAATTTTTTACAGTCCCAAATGTCCAAATCACTCGCCGAAGCTAAGGCACTCAAAGTTTATATTTGCAACGTTTCGACCGAGAGAGGAGAGACTGATAATTATTCTGCTGGTGATCATTTGAAGACTTTGGAGAAATATTCAGTCGATTTCGACTCAGTTCTTCTAAATAGCAGTAACTTCCCAGACGGTTCTGGTGACGGTTTTGTATCACCGGTTAGACCAGATTGCAGTGGGAATAACCGTTATCGGTTGCTCTACGCAGATTTGGTAGATGAAACGAACTCTCTCTATCATGATTCAGTGAAACTCGGAGCAGAAGCCTGGCGGATTATTGGTAAATCTAAACAATTAAACAGAAAATAAGGTCTTAAAAGTTTACGAAAAGCATTTTTTCTGTTAAAATATCTAAGCAATGAAAAATGTATTAAATATAATTATAATTATCTCATCTATTCTGACGGTCCTTGCGATAATATTGCAGCAGAAAGGAGCCGGTCTTTCCGGTGTTTTTGGCGGTTCTGATGTATCCTATATGACCAAAAGGGGAGCAGAGAAATTTCTTGTTATATTCACTATTGTTTCTGCCTCTGTTCTATGTATCAGCGCTATGCTAATCTTATTTGTCTAAATGAAACTAAAAAATCTTAGCATCAAGTTTCGCTTGAAGCTAAAAAAGTTAATAATCGATATTCGTCAGACTCATCTCAAGGATTTGCGTAATCTTACACTTGCCAATATCAAGAAAATTCCAGATATTGTTCATCTTCGCAATCTTGTGCTTTTCAGCTCTGTTTTGTCGGTCGTCATTATGGCAATGTTTGTGCAACGCTTTGATTATTTACAAACATATTTTGTAAAAAATATTCCTGATTTCGGTGGTAGTTACTCCCAGGGCGTTGTTGGGACTGTCGAGAAGATGAATCCACTTTTTATTCAGGGTGATGCTGAAAATGAAACAGATAAGCTAATATTCTCCGGTCTGACAAGAACTGTTTCGGCTACGAATTATGTACCCGATCTCGCTTCTAGTTGGACAGTTTCAGACGATAAACTTACCTATGATTTTAAGCTAAAGAGCAACGTGAAATGGCAGGATGGCCAGAAATTTACCGCGGATGACGTGGTTTACACAATAAGCCTTATTCAGAACCCAGATACGAGAACTAGTCTCTCACAGGTTTGGCGCGGTGTTACTGTCACAAAGGTTAATGATTATGAAGTTAAATTCACGCTTCCGAATGCGTATCCTGAATTTCTTGATGTTGCGAACCAGGCCATCCTGCCGGCGCATTTGCTCCAAGGTATAGATGCCAAGAATATTAAACTAGCTGAGTTTAATACGAACCCGATCGGTACTGGACCTTATAAATTCGTCCGTTTTGACCAGCTTGGGACTCAAACAGAAGTAGTATTAGAATCAAATAAAGACTTTGCAATTCATCGGCCGTATATCGATCAGGTCCGTTTGATTCTCTACAGTGACCAAGAGTCTCTATATAAAGGCCTAACCAGCAGACAAGTTAGTGGTGTTGCTGATGTTCCGTTAGATGAGAATACTGCTGTCAGCAAACTTGCCAACCTAAATTTAATCAAGAACTATTTACCACAGTACGAAGTATTAAATTTCAATTACAAGAATGATCTACTCTCCAATGTGGATATCCGAAAAGACTTAGCGGCAGCGATAAATAGGCCTGATATTATTAATGGTGCACTAGGTGGTAATGCGAAAGAGATTTCAGTTCCCATCATGCCAGGCCGTTCTGGTTATGATCCAACTGCGAAGGGGATAGATTATAATCCGGCCACGGCTAGCGATGCTCTCGAGAAGGCCGGGTGGATAAAAGGAAAAGATGGTATTCGTCGTAAGGACGGAAAAGTTATGAGTTTTAGACTCGTATATATAAACAATACAGAGAATACTGACGTTGCTAGCATCATTAAAAAACAATTTGCAGCGATTGGAGTTGGAGTCGATTTAATTCCAGCAGATATCAATGAAATTAGCGCGAATTATATTCGACCGCGCAACTTTGATATGTTACTTATTGGCCAGAATGTAGGCATAGATGAAGATCTCTACAGCTTTTGGCATTCTTCTCAGATTGCTGATCCGGGTTTGAACTTAACTGGTTTCAGTGATAAAAAAGTTGATAAACTGCTTGAGCAGGTACGTCGTAGTAGCGACCCGGCTTATCGTTCGGAAAGATTCAAGGAAATTCAGCAAGTTATTATAGAGCAACAACCGGCATTATTCCTATATACTCCCCTTCATATCTCAGCCTTATCCAAGGAGGTAAGTGGTTCAACACAAGTCCGAATATCTCAGTCAGATGATATGTTAAATAATATTTATGACTGGTACATTAAGTCTAAACAAACCAGATAGATTCGATTGACTATCGACCCAAAATAACGTATAATTTCCCTTGCGAAACTGGTATTTATTAGCGGGCGTGGCGGAATTGGTATACGCGCTAGCATGAGGGGCTAGTGGCCGCAAGGCCTTGGAGGTTCAAGTCCTCTCGTCCGCACCACTGCGTCGTCGCATCCTACTTCGGTCTTCATGAGTTGGCTAAAGCCAATCGCTCTGCACCTTCGTAGATGTTCCTTTTTCCGAGAAAATTACAAATTTTCTCGGCAGGGACCACTTCGTTCCGTTTCCCCTCAGGCAAAATCTGTCGATTTTGACTGGAGAGGAGGCATAGCGAAAGTGTGAAACAGACGCCTATTGGCGGTTCTGTGTAACACGTTAGCTTGCGCTGACGTGGGCGCCTAGCTCAGCTGGTTAGAGCATCTCGTTTACACCGAGAGGGTCAGGGGTTCGAATCCCTTGGCGCCCACCAAAAAAATAATCATGGCTCGGTAGCTCAGTTGGTAGAGCAGAGGACTGAAAATCCTTGTGTCGCCGGTTCGATTCCGGCCTGAGCCACCACTTGCGGGAGTAGCTTAGCGGTAGAGCGCAACCTTGCCAAGGTTGAGGTCGCGGGTTCGATCCCCGTCTCCCGCTCCATTTTATCTTTTCCTCAGACGTGGCCTGATGGCGGAGTGGTTACGCAGCGGTCTGCAAAACCGCGTACCCCGGTTCAATTCCGGGTCAGGCCTCCACTTATACGCCCGGGTGGCGGAATTGGTATACGCGACGGACTTAAAATCCGTTGGCTTCGGTCTTGCGGGTTCAAGTCCCGCCCCGGGCACCAAAAAAATCATCAGAACGTTGATGATTTTTTTATTTTTAGGTGTATAATGATTCTTGTTATGAAAAAAGACGGTAGTCAGCTTTCCGACGAATTCAAGAAAGAAATCAAAGAGAGCGGAAGCAAAAAAAATATTCTAGGAACTGTGACGGCACTGATCGCGATTGTGCTTGTCTTTGGCACCATCGGTGTTGCTAGCTATGAACTTATTTTCAAACCTGACAAGGTTCAGCAGAAGTCTGCTGACGAAAAGATAGAATCAAGACCTGATTCTGCGGTTCAAACTCCAGCTACTGACACTACTCCGGCAGCTACTACTCCTGCACCAACGGCGACAACTCCTTCTACGACCGCAACCACAACATCTGATACGTATACTGTTGTAGCCGGAGATACCTACAGTTCAATTGCAAACGCTAATAATCTTTCCTCAGCAGAGCTCATGCAATACAACAATTCAACAAGCGAAGATTTACAAATTGGACAAGTAATAAAAATACCAAAGAAATAATCGAAAGGAGTCCCATGACAGCAGTATGGATTTTACTCGGAATTGTAGTAGTAATCGCCCTCTATGTAATCGTTACATATAATGGTCTAATTACCCTGAAAAATAGAGTAGCGGAAGCTTCTAGTGACATTGATGTTCAACTGAAAAGACGTTATGAACTCATCCCTAATCTCGTCAGTACCGTCAAGGGTTATGCTAGTCACGAAAAGGAGCTACTAGAAAAAGTGACCGAGGAAAGAGCAGGTTTGGTAAAGGGTTCAACTGCCGACAAAATCCAAGCTAGTAACCAACTTACCGACACACTAAAGTCACTTTTTGCGGTAGCAGAAAATTATCCAGACCTTAAGGCAAACACAAACTTCCTGCAACTTCAGGAAGAGTTGACCGATACTCAGGACAAGATCATGGCAGCACAGCGTTTCTACAACGCCAATGTTCGCGACTTCAACACGAAAATCGAGGTTTTTCCAACCAACATTTATGCTAAGCAACTTGGTTTCGGCAAATTTGAATTCATCGAAGCAGCGGATACTGAGAAGGCAAACGTTAAAGTTGAATTCTAGTAGGTAGCACATGGCTACGACTTACACCAATATCACAAGTAACAAGACGAAGACGACCCTCTGGATTGTCTTTTTCCTCAGCTTTGTAATTCTGCTAGGATATGTTCTCGGACGGGCTCTAGACATTAGCTGGCTTTTCCCATTTGCAATTTTCTTTGCTCTTTTCCAAGGTGTGACAACTTATTGGTGGAGTGACAAGATTGCCTTGGCTGTTGCTGGTGCTCACGAAGTAAATAAGAGTGATGCTCCAGAGCTTTATCGTCTGGTAGAGAATCTCTCAATCACGGCAGGCATACCAACGCCGAAAGTCTACATTATTGATGATATGGCCCCAAACGCTTTTGCCACCGGGCGTGATCCCAAGCATGCCTCAATAGCGGTGACTAGAGGACTCCTTACGAAGTTGAATAAGCCCGAGCTTGAGGGAGTTCTTGCGCATGAATTTTCGCATATAGGAAACTATGATATTTTGCTTTCGACAGCAATAGTAGTTTTGGTCGGTATTGTTGTTTTGGTTTCGAATTGGTTTTTCCGAATTAGTTTATTTGGTGGTGGTCGCAGGAGTAACAATAACAATGATTCGGGCGGTATCTTTATGATTGTTGGACTTGTTTTAGCCTTACTTTCGCCACTTTTTGCGACCCTGATTCAACTCGCTATTTCTAGAAAACGCGAGTTTCTAGCGGACGCCAGCGGCGCGCTTCTTACGCGTAACCCGAATGAGCTAGCCGATGCCCTCCAGAAGATTACAGCAGACCCCGAACCTTTAATTCATGCCAATAATGCTACTGCTCATCTCTATTTTTCTGAACCACTAAAGGATTCTAAGGGTAAAAATCGTAATCTCTTCGCCAATTTATTCAGTACTCACCCAGATCCAGCAGAACGCATCAAACGTTTGCGCGAAATGGCGATGTAAAGAACAAATCAACTAGAAAAGAGCCCAATTAGGGGCTCTTTTGGGTTATAATATAGTTATGGCACAAGTGACATTCAAACAAGCAAAGGAAAGAGTCCAGAAACTTCGCGAGCTTCTAGAACAGTATTCTCATGAATATTATGTGCTGGATAAGCCGACAATTGAAGACGCTGTTTATGACGGTCTCAATAATGAACTGAAGGAGCTGGAGGCTACATATCCTGATCTTATTACTTCTGATTCACCGACTCAGAGGGTCGGTGGCACCGCTCTTTCAAAGTTTGAAAAGGTTGAGCATGCTTACCAGATGCTATCTCTCTCTGATGTTTTTAGCAAAGAGGAAATAGTCGGCTGGGAGGACAGGGTAAAAAAACTGTTACCTGGGCGTAAAATCGATTATTTCACAGAGCTCAAAATTGATGGCCTTTCAATTATGCTTACCTATGAAAAAGGCAAGTTTGTTCGCGGTGCAACAAGGGGCGATGGCCGCGTGGGCGAGGATGTTACCCATAATTTGAGAACAATATCATCGATACCGATGAAGCTAAAGGGCGAATATCCCGACGTCTTGAATGTTCGTGGTGAGGTTTATATCTCGAAGGCTGACTTCGAGAAGATTAATGCGGAGCAGTTAACTTCTGGTGAGCAAACTTATGCCAATCCGCGTAATTTGGCGGCTGGGAGCCTGCGTCAACTTGATTCGAAGGTTACAGCGAAGAGATGCCTCTCGACATACATTTATGAGATTTACGACGAAACTAGTGCCAAAACCCATGAAGAAAAACACAAACTGCTTGCGGAGATGGGTTTTGTTACGAGTAAGTACGTGAAACATTGTGAAACGATCGAAGATGTTACCGACTATTGCACGTATTGGGATGACAAAAGAAATACTTTGTCATTCCAAGTTGATGGAATAGTAGTTAATATCAACGACAATAAAACCTTTTCCGAGCTTGGTTCGGTCGGCAAGACTCCTCGAGGTGCTGTAGCCTACAAATTTCCTGCAGAACAGGTTACGACCGTTATAGAAGACATTCACGTTAGTATTGGCAGAACTGGCGCCTTGACCCCTATAGCTATTATGCGGCCTGTTCGTGTGGCCGGCACAACGGTCTCCAGGGCGATTCTTCACAACGAAGACGAGATAAGGCGTAAGGACATTAGAATAGGCGACACAGTGGTCATACAGAAGGCAGGGGACATCATACCGGAGGTTCTTAGACCGCTCCCTGAACTTCGGACAGGCAAGGAGAAGTTTTTTGAAATGCCAAAGACTTGTCCAATGTGTGGCGGTCCTGTGGTCAAACCGGCCGGCGAAGCTGTCGCAAGGTGCGCGAACAAGGATTGTTTTGCAGTGCGAATGCTTCAGCTTGGTCATTTCGTCTCGAAAGATGCTTTTGACATCGATGGTTTGGGGGAGAAAAGTATTGAGTTACTCCTGAATGAGGGAATAATCGAGGATGCGGCCGATATTTTTGATTTGAAAGAAGGAGACCTAGAACCCCTCGAACGGTTTGCGGAAAAGAGTGCTAAAAACCTTGTTGAATCAATACAGTCTAGGAAGAAGGTCACACTTTCTCGGTTCTTATATGCACTTGGGATCCGTCATGTTGGAGCGATAACAGCCAGTGACATAGCGGCACATTTTGGCAGCTTAGAAGCAGTTGAGGGCGCCTCACTAGAAGAAATCGGAGAAATAGAGGGCGTTGGAGAAGTAGTTGCCAGGAGTGTTTACGAATGGTTTAGAGACGAAAAAAATCTCGTGCTGCTAGGGAAACTTAGGAACATGGGCGTTGGTTATGCCGAAATGAAAAGAGGGGATAAACTTGATGGGCAAACGCTTGTTATCACCGGTAGTCTCGAAAGATTAAGTCGAGAAGAAGTTGAAGAAAAGATTCGTCAGCTCGGTGGGAAGGCCTCGGGCTCAGTCTCACGGAATACTAGTTTCGTTATTGCGGGTTCAAATCCCGGTTCGAAACTTGCAAAAGCTGAGAGTCTAGGCGTGCCGATAATATCCGAAGATGAACTGTTCAAGATGCTCGGGGAGTGATATACTCTGTAGGTAAAAAATGCGGTTTTATGGACAAAATTACAATAACTGATATAGATAAATTGGCTAAATTGGCTAGACTTGGTCTGACAAAAGCTGAAAAACAGTCTCTTGCTTCACAAATGACTGATATTTTGGAATACGTGAAGCAGTTAGATGAAGTGGACGTTAGTCAGGTTGAGCCAACTAGCCAAGTAACAGGGCTTACGAACGTGACCAGGGATGATAAGGTCTTGAGAAGCGATATTGACAGAGACGAGCTTCTTAGCAATACTCCTGACACAGAAAATGGCTTTATAAAGGTAAAGTCGGTGTTATAAATGGCTAAAGATACAATTACAGAATTGAATAAAAAATTTATGCAAAGACCGGATTGTGTAAATGACGAACTGAAAGAAATACTAAGAACAATTGATATTCGCGAAGATGAATTGAACGCTTTCGTCACGGTTACGGCAGAAAGTGCTCTTCAGGAGGCAATGTCTTCATCGAAGAGATTTGAGTCAGGAAAATCAAAGGGTATTTTGGATGGCGTAGTTGTTGGGATCAAAGATGTTTTCTGTACAAAAGATGTTCGTACAACTGCCTCAAGCAAGATGTTAGATGATTTTGTGCCCGCTTATGATGCAACGGTGGTCAAAAAGCTAAAAGATGCAGGAGCGGTTATCGTTGGTAAAAATAATTGTGACGCTTGGGCACATGGGGCAAGTACCGAGAATTCAGATTACGGTGTGACAAAAAACCCATGGGATTCTACTAGAGTTTCTGGCGGTTCGTCTGGTGGTTCGGCTGCGGCGGTAGCCTCTGGTGAATGTGTATATTCAATCGGTTCTGACACCGGCGGTTCAATTCGTCAACCAGCCGCGTTTTGTGGTGTTGTTGGTCTGAAGCCTACATACGGTCGTGTTTCTAGATATGGCCTCATCGCTATGGCATCATCTCTGGATTGTGTGGGTCCAATCGCAAGCCATGTAGAAGATATTGCTAAAATTCTAGAAGTAATTGCCGGTCACGATGAAAAAGATTCGACATCCGTTGATTTACCTGTGCCAAATTATTCACTTGCCCTCGATAAACCTCTCAAAGGCAAGAAAATTGGATGGGCTAAGGAATTCGTCGAGCTAGGTTTAAACAAAGAAATTGCCACAGCCATAGACTCCGCGAAGAAAATATATCAGGAACTGGGCGCCGAAATTGTGGATATCAGCCTGCCGAATATTAAATATGGCGTGCCCGTTTACTATATTATTCAACCAGCTGAAGTCAGTTCCAACCTAGGTCGTTACGACGGTATTAAATATGGCCATAGTTCTAGCGAATCCGAGAATTTAATAGATCATTATTTCAAGTCACGTGATGAAGGACTTGGCGCCGAAGCGAAGAGGAGAATAATGCTCGGGACTTTCGTGCTCTCAGCCGGTTATTACGATGCTTATTATAATAAAGCAATGAAAGTGCGCACACTTATCAAGCAGGATTTCGAGAAGGCTCTTGAGAAAGTCGATGTCATACTAGCTCCAGTAGCACCGACGACTGCCTTTAAGATCGGCGAGAAAACAAGTGACCCGGTCCAAATGTATCTGGCCGATGTCTACACTGCAGCCATTAATCTGGCTGGGAACCCAGCACTTTCACTCCCTTGTGGTTTTGATAGCAGCAGCCTTCCAATGGGGATGCAAATTATTGGTAAACATTTTGACGAAGAAACAGTACTGAATTTCGGACATATGTACGAAAAGAAAGCGGAGAAATAAATGGGTAAAGCAGAAAAACTCAAAGAGCAACGAAAAATAGAGCGAATCCAAAAAGTTCTAAATAAAGAGCGAAGGTTTAAAATTTTCGGATTTGTGTTACTAGGTATCGCAGCTGGAGCTTTGCTCGGGACTGGGATTTTCTTCGGCACTTCGTACATCAAAAATAATTTTTTTAATAAAGCGAAAGCAGTGGCAAAAGTGAAGAGTTATAAAACATCATCTCGTACCTATTCCCAGGCTCCTGATATGCAAATTGATACGAGCAAGACTTATGTTGCTAAATTTGAGACAAATGATGGCAATTTCGAAATTACACTAGATGCCAAGGACGCTCCAAAGACGGTGAATAACTTTGTTGTGCTCGCGAAGGACGGATACTACGACGGTTTAACTTTTCACCGAATCGTGAAGGACTTTATGATTCAAGGTGGCGATCCTCTTGGAAATGGATCAGGAGGTCCTGGCTATAAGTTTGACGACGAAAAAGTTGTTGGTGACTATACGCCAGGCACTGTCGCCATGGCTAATTCTGGTGCGAATACGAACGGTTCTCAGTTCTTTATCATGACCGGCGATTACAGTGGCGGTAAGTTACCGAAGAGCTATACGATCTTTGGTAATGTTACTTCAGGCATGGACGTAGTGAATAAGATTAATATCACACCAACTGTTGATAATGGACAAGGCGAACAATCAAAACCAACCACAACAGTTCTTATTAATAAGGTTACAATCGAGGAAAATTAATGTTGTCAGTTTATGTCCTAATCTTTGCCATTATACTTGCTTCCATTATTGTGATTCCGGTTTTTGGTGGTTTCGGTAAGAAAAAGAAATCAAACGGCAGTAAGTACAATAATGCTGTGAGTTTAGACAGGAGACAGATTCAAAGTAAATGGTCAGAGATAGAAGCTACGGCTAACCTCGGTGGGCCGGCACAGATAAAAGCCTCGGTGATGGATGCTGATAAGTTGGTGGAACAGGTTCTCTCTTCGAAGGGACTACCGGGAAATACCTTTGCCGATATGCTTAAAGCGGGGCAAAAGTTGTTCTCTAATTATTCCGATTATGACAATCTATGGTATGCGCATAAAGTTCGTAATTCAGTGGCACATGATAACGGGATTGATTTCAATGTTTCAAACGGGAAAAAGGCGATGGAATATTTCAAAAAAGCCTTAAAGATTCTAGGAGTGCTTTGATGGAAAAATATGAGATTGTAATTGGGCTCGAAATCCATGCTCAGCTTCGCACGATGAGCAAGATGTTTTGTACATGCGATAATTATTCGGTTGATATAGCTCCAAACACCAATGTTTGTCCTGTTTGTTTGGGTATGCCGGGAATGTTACCAGTGGCTAATAAACAGGCAATCGAATGGACATATTTACTTGGCATGGCCCTGGGCGCCAAAATCGCTGATAAGTTCAATTTCGAACGAAAAAACTATTTTTATCCGGATCTGCCGAAAGCTTATCAGATAACCTCAAGTACGAATCCTCCAGTTCTGGGCGGCGGTCTAGAAGTAGATAATGATGGAAAAATTAGCAAAGTCAGGATTCATCATGTTCATCTCGAGGAAGATGCCGGGAAACTTGTTCATCCAGAGAAGGCGAATTATAGTCTAGTGGACCTGAACCGTGCTGGCACTCCACTCATGGAGATTGTCACAGAACCAGATATGCGAAGTCCGAGGGAGGCCAGAATTTTTGTGCAGGACCTCAGGGCGATCCTAAGATATTTAGATATTTCAGATGCCAATATGGAACAGGGGAACATGCGTTGTGATGCCAATATCTCACTTCGACCAGTCGGACAAAAGGAACTAGGCACGAAGGTCGAAATCAAGAATATGAACTCATTCAAAATGATTGAGCGGGCGCTCGAATACGAAGTCACGAGACAGACAGAAATGCTCGAGAGCGGAGAGAGAATTATTCAGGAAACTCGTGGTTGGGATGATGCCGGAGGTAAGACACTTTCACAGAGGAGCAAAGAAGAAGCAAATGACTATCGTTACTTCCCAGAACCGGATTTACCACCAGTTGATCTCACGGTGACTAATGGCTTTGATCTCGACGAAATTAAATCGAAACTACCGGAGCTGCCAAAAGAGAAATGTAAACGTTTTGCCGCGGAATATGGTCTCTCCTCGGCGGATGCTGATCAGCTAACTAGTGATTTAGAATTGTCCCGTTATTTTGAACTTGCGGTGACAGCTTTGCCGGTCAACGTTTTTAATACAGACGAGACAATACGACAGGCCGCCAAGAAGACAGCTAACTGGATCATAGGAGAATTACTTGGAAGACTGAATAAAAACTCAATTCGGCTTTCTGAGTCAAAAGTAAAACCAGAATACATTGCTGTTATTATTAGTTCTATCGATGCTGGTTCGATTACGGGGAAAATAGCTAAAGAAATCTTTGATCAAGTCTTTGAGACCGGTGAGGATCCTACCGAAATAATTGGTAAAAGTACTTTGCGACAGATTAGTTCTGAAGGTGAGATTGCAAGGGTAATTGAAGAGATCTTAAAATCAAATGAAAAGTCAGTGTCTGATTTCAAGGCCGGCAAACAGCAAGCTTTCGGTTTCTTGGTTGGCCAAGTTATGGCGAGGACTAAAGGTCAGGCTAACCCGGCTGTCGTAAACGAAATATTACGAAAGAAATTGTCTTAGTGAAAGCAATAAGCACGAAAAGTGAAAATCTTTGGGGCGAAGTCGAAAAAGCATTCAAAGAACATACCACAAGCGGTTACAAAATGGCTTGTATTGAAGCACAAAAAGTCTTTTTTTATCTGTTGCGCTCAAAGGGTTATTCGACAAAGAACATGAAACAGACATTGACGCTTTTTGGTTGGCGGCTTAATGATAAGGATGCTCTGAAGAAAGCACTTGAGAAGACAGAATTAATAAAAAATAGTTTTGACTACACGCTTTCAAGCTTTGAAACCGAGGACATTATAGCAACGTATGCGAAAGCGATTGAGGATTTTTCTCACGCCAAGACTCTGTCCTGGCAGCGCAAACTCGGTCTTTTTTGGGATAATTACATCTCGATAAGATCGTCATTTGCCAAGAAAGCGCTTATTGGGATAGTTTTGTTTTTCGTTATAGTTAAACTTCTGGCTTCAACTGAGTTTGGTCTTGGAATAGTAAGCAGTATTGTAGCACTCTCAAACTTCTTTTTCTCTTGGTTTCTAGTCGTTGTTGTTGGGGCCGGTATATTGGTTTTCGTTATATTTGGGGTAATGACTTTACTTGAAAAAAACAGGACAAAGATCAAAGAGATCAAATAGCCTTGGCTTCCGTACTATAATTAGTATATGAAAAGAAAGCAGATAATAATTATTGTTTCAGCCCTTGTTATCCTAGTCATCGGCAGTGGGGCAGCTTGGTATTATAACAAACACAAAAAAGTTACTTCCAAAACAACAACAAGCACCCAGCAGAACAGCAGTCAGAATAGCGCTACAAATAGTGCACCGCAAACTCCGCAAAACCAGGTTCCTGCCGCGACGCTTTATTATCCCATGACGAATTTCGTAAGCCGAATAATGTTCCGGTCTTTTGGGCAATTAGTGAAACCGACTGATTCGGTTTCACCTTGTGGAGCACCTTTCAGCGGTTATCATGACGCCGACGATTTAGAGGTAACTCCAGTTGAGGTGAATGAGGATGTTCCGGTCTATGCGATCGCTGATGGTACTATTCGAGAAATCGGTCCGGTTTCTGGGTATGGTGGTCTTTTGGTTCTCGGGGTAACAATAAAGGGGCAGGCCTACACAGTTTATTATGGACATATTAATCTTGGGAGCACGACACTCGTTATGGGTAGTAGTGTAAAAGCGGGGCAGCGCTTAGCTAGTCTTGGTGCTCAGTGTTCAGTCCAAACTGATGGTGAGAGAAAGCATCTTCATTTCGCAATTCATATCGGAACTGGAATTGATGTTCGGGGATATGTGCCAACGCTTAGTGAGCTTGCGGCCTGGGTTGATCCGAAAACATTTCTTACCGAAAATTCAGCGTCACCAATCTAAGATTTCTCAATAAAACATCTTGTTTCTTACTCTATATACCGCTAAAATAGTACATAGATTTGAGGTGCAAGAACTTTTATAACGAAAGACCTTTTTATCGCGTGGTCTTTTTTGATTTTTTAGCAAACTAACGGGGGTAATTTTGGCCGAAAACAAAGCAAAATTCGTTCATCTGCATGTCCATACCCACTACTCGCTACTTGATGGTATGGGTAAAATCCCAGACTATCTAGATAAAGCTAAAGAGCTCGGGATGCCAGCCATGGCGATCACTGATCATGGTGTCATGTACGGAGCAATCGAATTTTACAAAGAAGCCAAAAAAAGAGATATAAAACCGATAATTGGTTGCGAATGTTATGTTGCACCTAGAACTTTACATGACAAAGAAGCGAGGGTTGATGCTAAACCTTACCATTTGGTACTACTAGCTAGGAATAAGACCGGTTACCAGAACCTTATGAAGTTGGTAACTATAGCACACATCGATGGCTATTATTACAAACCTAGAATAGACAAAGATACTCTTAGACAATATTCAGAGGGACTGATCGGTATGTCTGCATGCTTAAACGGTGAACCGGCCAGAACAATCGTAAACGGAGATTACGAGAAAGCGAAGAAAGCTGCCCTGGAATATCAAGAGATTTTTGGAAAAGACTATTATTATCTCGAGTTGCAAGATCAGCCAGGCGCCGAAGACCAACGTATTGCTAATGAAGGTTTGAAAAAAATCTCGAAGGAGACTGGAATTGGTCTGGTAGTGACAAATGATGTTCACTATGTGAATAAAGATGATGCAGAGGCTCAGGATGTTCTTCTTTGTGTCCAAATGGGCAAAATGGTCACAGATGAAGATCGCATGAAGATGAACATGGATAACAGCATGCGCACTTATGAAGATCTGCTAGCAGCTTTTCCGGACGTGCCAGAGGCCTTCGAAAACACAGTGAAAATTGCCGAGATGTGCGATCTCACTATCGAACTAGGTGGCATTTTGATACCTGACTTTCCAACACCAGACGGTTTGACGGAAGGTAAATATCTGGAGAAATTAGTCGACGAGGGCATTGCCAGACGTTATGGCAAAAAAACACCTGAACTTAAAGAAAGACTAGAATACGAGCTGAAGGTTATCGAAAAAATGGGTTATGAGGGCTATTTCCTTATCGTACAGGATTACGTTAATTGGGCCAAAAATCAGGGTATTGTGGTCGGTCCAGGTCGTGGTTCTGCTGCAGGGTCGGTTGTGGCCTATGCTCTCGGTATTGTTGACCTAGAACCGATGCAATACGACTTACTTTTTGAGAGATTTCTGAATCCAGATCGTATTTCTATGCCTGATGTGGACATGGACTTTGCTGACGACAGGCGTCACGAGGTAATTGCTTATGTAACCGAAAAATATGGCCAGGATCGAGTGGCACAGATAATCACTTTTGGTACTATGAAAGCTAGAAATGCCATCCGTGATGTGGGTAGAGTACTAGGACTAGCTTATGGAGACGTTGATAGAATTGCCAAGATGGTACCGGAAGTCCTCAATATTAAACTTTCTGAGGCATTAAACACTAGCCAAGAACTCAGAGCGGCCTATACTAGTGAACTAGACGTAAAACATCTTATCGACCTTGCGACGAAACTGGAAGGAGTGGCCAGGCATTCTTCTACTCATGCTGCCGGTGTGGTGATATCCAAGGATCCTTTAGTCCAATATACTCCACTGCAGCGGGCGACTAGGGGCGATCTAGCAACAAATACACAATATGAAATGCATGCGATAGAGGAGCTCGGACTACTTAAGATGGACTTTTTGGGACTCTCTAACCTGACAGTCATCAAAAACGCAATGCGCATCATCAAGAAGGTCAATGATGTAGATATCGATTTGTATACGATGCCCATTGATGATGCTCAAACATACAAACTATTATCTAAAGGTGAAACTACTGGAGTTTTCCAGTTTGAGTCAGCTGGGATGAAACGCTATATAAAGGAGTTAAAACCGACTGTTTTTGAAGACATTATTGCTATGGGTGCTCTATATAGGCCGGGTCCTATGGAAAATATCCCCGAGTTTATCGCTCGTAAACATGGCAAGAAAGCTATTAAATATCAGCATCCAGCTATGGAGACCGCACTCAAGAATACCTATGGGATTACGGTTTATCAGGAACAAGTTATGCAAGTATCGAAAGATTTAGCTGGTTTTACAGGTGGACAAGCTGATACTTTGCGTAAGGCAATCGGTAAAAAGAATCCTACGCTTTTAAAGCAAATGAGGGGTGAATTCGTAAAGGGTGCAAAGGATACAAATGACGTCCCTGAGAAGTTGGCAAATGAAATATTCGATGGTTGGGAGACTTTTGCACAATATGCTTTCAATAAGTCTCATGCTGCCTGTTATGCTCTTATTTCCTATTGGACTGCAAATCTGAAGGCTCACTATCCGGCTGCATTCATGTCTGCGCTTATGACTTCTGACTACGGCAACATGGATCGTATAACTATTGAAATTGACGAATGTCAGCGAATGGGGATTGAAGTTTTGCCCCCGGATGTCAATGAATCTTTTGCGGAGTTTGGTGTTGTGAAAGAGACAGGAAAGATACGTTTTGGTCTGATGGCAATCAAAAATGTAGGTATGGGGCCGATTGAGGCCATTCTGGCTGCTAGAGAAGAAGGTGGCAAATTCTCTTCTGTTGAAGACTTTGCAAAACGTGTTCATACGTCGGAAGTTAATAAGAAAATGCTGGAATCACTTATTAAAAGCGGAGCAATGGACGAATTCGGCGAGAGGGCGACTCTGCTTGCCAATATGGAGCGCATATTATCTTATTCATCAAAGGCTCAAGGTACTGCTGCCAACGGTCAGATTGATCTTTTTGGTGGTAGTGGAGTAGAAATGCCATCTCTCAAACTTGAACCAGCCCAGACCAAGATGTCAACTGCTGAGAAACTTAGGTATGAAAAAGACTTGCTCGGCATTTATATATCAGAGCATCCAATGAACGAATACAAGGAACAGCTTTTGAAACTCAAAGTAAATCCTATAGTTGAACTTACCGAAGAAATGAACAATCAAACTGTCAAAATTGGCGGAGTTCTTGCAAATATCCAAAAAGTAATGACCAGGACTAAGCAACTTATGTATTTTGCTTGGTTTGAGGATCATACGGGAAAAACTGAGTTGATAGTATTTCCTAAGGTGATTGAAGAAACTCCCGATCTTTGGGTCACTGGTAATATTATTTTGATTCGCGGTAAGGTGAGCACAAAAGACGGGCAAATCAAGGTGATTGTAGATAAAGCTATTAAACTTACGGAAAACCAGGAGGAAGCTGAAATGCAGGTAATTGATCCGTTAATCACTCAATCCGTGCAGATTGACAGCAAGGGAGTTGTAGACATTTTTATACCACGTGGTACTACCGCGGAGGCTTTAAATGATATCAAATATAAATTAGCTGCGAATAAGGGCGAAGCGCCAGTCTATGTCTTTGTTCCGAACGGACCCTCAGGACCTAAAAAAGTGAAATTACCTTTTGGGATTAAATATTCAGAAAAGCTAGCGGATTCAATTCGCAAACGCTTAAACGAAAATTAAATTTTTTTGATATAAAAGGCTTGCTAAAAGCGAATAATTATTGTATGATATTTTTTGTATTGTTCTTTGTCAGTCAATCTAGCAGAAGAA
This sequence comes from uncultured Candidatus Saccharibacteria bacterium, assembly GCA_964641375.1. Classification (GTDB taxonomy): domain Bacteria; phylum Patescibacteriota; class CPR2; order UBA1875; family CAIMLA01; genus CAZXMN01. The sequence continues at coordinate 128,231 of CAZXMN010000001.1, read as the reverse complement.
GGTGAGCGTATGGCGCACGGCAGTCCCTAACCAAGAAGTGTCTTAGTGAAAGGTCACTTCGAGGCTTTGGGGGAAAGAGTATGGCCATGATAGGTAAGACCCCAGTTCGGATCGTGTTCGTGAGGGATACACGTAGTCACGGCTACAATCGTGTCAGTCGTGGCAACGTCGTCGCTATGGCGAAGGACACCAAGGGAAACGTCCTCGCCCAAGGGGAAGGCACCACCAAGCTCAAAGCGAGTAGGAGTCTCATCTCAGTCCGTTCCGCCCAGCCGCAGCCCGCGGCCTAGCGCCGCAATCACAGAAGAAGGGCAACAAAGATGAGCGAGTCCGTTACAGGGGTTCTGGATCTTCAGAAGATCCACAAGGAGGTTCTTTCACATCCGACCGAGGAGAGGATTTCTCAAGCTGTAGTGGAGGTTGAAACCGCTGGTCGGCACTTTACCGGCAGTGGGGAAGTCCACGCAGCTGCACAGATCCTCGCTCTGAGGGATAGGCTCCATGGCGTCGCCCAGCACAACTGTGACGACCCTACGGTCTGTACGGTTATGCGGCATCTCGAGGCCTTCCTGGCTGAGAGCCCTGGCAATCCCTACAGCATTCCTCGTCCGGTTCGGGATGAGGTGCTGAAGGACGTTCGATCCTGGCGTACGAGTACGATGGGGTGCAACCCGTGTCCTCACTCTTCGACAGTAGTCCAGCGAGGTTTGGACCCCAGGATGCTCGTCGAGGACCAAGAACGAGCCAACGACATGAGGTAGGTCCAGCTCGTTTGGCTTCCTAGTTTGACAACTCTTCGTCCCGCGGCCGCGTGGACGATACCCTAGGGGCTCCGCACCGCTGCGCAAACGGTGCGGAGCCCCGAAGGTGAACAAGGCGCGTTATGCCAATGTATAAAAGCAAGGTGGAACGCGCCTTTTACGTATTTATTGGTTGACGAAGATGTTTAAATCCGCTATAATATTCCTCGCGTGTTACAGGAGAAAAGATGAAAGCAATTGACGACATGACAGATAAACAGTTAAAGAACGTCCCAGATCTAAAACCTGGTGACACTGTTCGTGTACATACTAAAATTATTGAAGGTAGCAAAGAACGTATCCAAGTTTTTGAAGGCGTAGTAATCCGTGTCAAAGGTAGCGGTGTCCAGCAAACCTTCACAGTTCGTAAGATTTCTTATGGCATTGGTGTTGAGCGTACTTTTCTTATCCAGTCGCCAAAGCTTGCGAAAATTGAAATTCGCAAAAGAGCTGAAGTCCGCCGCGCTTATCTGACATATCTTCGTGATCTACGTGGTAAAGCTGCTAAGCTTAAGGACCAGAGGTTTGATTCACTCGCTGTCAATGTGAAAGAAGAAGAACTCAAACCTGAGGATTTAGCTCCAGCGACCGAAGACTTAGATGCTGAAATTACCGAGCTTGATGCAACTGAAATCAAAGACAACGAGATCGAAACAAAAGAAGTTTCTATAGACGAAATCGCAAAAGCCGAGAACAAAGAGGCTGATGCAGAGGATATCGTGACTCCTGACGAAGCTGAGAGTGATCATCAAGAAATTCAAGAGGAAGAAGTGGCAGAAGGCATTGATAAAGCAGAAAATGACCTTGAGCACGGTAAAGATGGTGAAGGTGCCGAAGTGGAAGAAAACACAGAAACGGTAGAACCGGAAAAAGAAGAAGAATAATCAAAGAGCCCATATCTGGGCTCTTTTTAAGATTTGCCAAAAAACCTTGTTGGGTTGATAATAGCTTCATGGGAATATCTCCGACAATGAAACACGAAAAAGAATTATGGAGCAAGGGGCGGAAGTTCATTGCTGGTATTGATGAAGCCGGAAGAGGAGCTTGGGCTGGTCCTGTCGTTGTGGCTGCGGTTGTTTTACCTACAAACCATCGTAGGATAAAAGGTGTGACTGATTCCAAACTTATTTCCGCCGAGAAAAGAGCTGAGTTATATGAAAAAATTACTGAGCAGGCCCTCGATTTTGGCGTCGGTATAATAGATCATAGAACTATAGACGAGATTGGCATTCTGGAAGCAACGAAACTTGGGGCCAAGGAGGCAGTAGAAATGATGAGTATTGAAGCTGACTACATACTTGCTGACTGTTTGGATCTGAGGAAGCAACTTGCTGTTGAACAGGAATCCATTATCCATGGTGATCAAATAATTTATTCAATTTCATGTGCATCAATCCTGGCAAAGGTCACAAGAGACAATCTCATGATTAACCTCGCTGGAAATTATTCAAAATATGAATTTTATAAACACAAAGGCTATGGCACGAAATTGCATCAAGCGAAACTGGCAGAACATGGAGTTTCGGATATTCATAGGCGCAGCTATAAGCCCATTAAGGCATTTCTTTGAGTAGAAAAACTGGGTTCGAGGCTGAAACGGTAGCAGTAGCGGCTTTGGAAAAGGATGGTTACCATATAGTTGATCGTAATTACAGCCGTCGGGTTGGTGAAATCGACATTATTGCAGAGAGACGGTTTTATTTGTTTTGTTGAAGTGAAATACAGGCAGCCATCCGGTCACGGAACAGCGGTAGATGAGATCACTAGATCAAAAATGCGCAAAATCTTGATGACGGCCAAGAATTATCTATATGAAACTAATCAAGTAGATGTCGACTATCGTATCGATGCTGTACTTATCGACAAAGATAATATTGAAATAATGCAGAATATATATACGGAAGGGATGGAATAATATGAAGATTTTAAAAGATTTGGAAAAAGACAAAGCCGCGGTTTATTTAAGAGAGGCCGCTTCAGCTAGCCAAGACTCGCGTTGTCTCAAAAGACCCCGAGGAGTAGTCATTGTTGAGGAAAGTAAAATAATCGGTCAAGGATGGAATGCACCAGCAGACGAGCATGATTGTAAAGTGTGTTTGCGCGATAAGAAAAAACCAAAGCTTTTCTCTACATTTAATACAGAACCATGCTATTCAGTTCATGCTGAACAAAGAGCGATTATAAATGCGTTTAAGTCTGGGCATAGAGACTTATCAAAATCCAAAATGTACTTTTCGCGTTCAGACAAAAACGGGCAGTACTTACCCTGTGACGACGGACCGTCTTGTACGATTTGTAGCAAGCTGATACTCGAATCTGGTATAAAGAGTTTTATCTATGAAACCTACGAAGACGGTATAGTCGAGCTTACCGCAAAGGAATTTAATGACCTGTCTATGGGATATGTTGAAGATACAAAGTAATAATTGAATTTGACAGATTCACATTTTATGGGTTATAATATTCTTACTCACAGTAACCGTCGGATTTCGCCAGAAATGCGACATTTTTATTAAAAGGAGAGAAAATGAACAGTTTTACAGATGCAATCACGCAAATCTGCGAAGAAAAGAACATCTCAAAAGAGGTAGTTCTCGAGACAATCGAAGCCGCATTGGCTGCAGCATACAAGAAGGACTACGGCAGTAAAGACCAGGAAGTTCGTGTCGAAATTGATCCCGAAAGTGGCGAGATTGTTGTTTATATACAAAAAGAGGTTGTCGATGATGTCGAGAACGACATGACTCAAATGAGCGTCGTGAATGCTAGTAAACTGAAAAAGGGTGCTAAAGTTGGTGACATTATTGAAATTAAAGATTTACCGAATGACTTTGGTCGCATAGCGGCACAGACTGCGAAGCAGGTTATTATACAGAGAATTCGTGAAGCTGAACGCGACATGGTCTTTGGTGAATATAAGGATAAAGAAGGTGAAGTCATCAATGGTTCGGTCCAACGTGTTGAAGGCAACAATGTCATTATCGATCTGGGCAAAGCGTCTGGAGTTCTTTTCCCAAATGAACAGATTCAAGGTGAACGATACTATGTTGGACAGAGACTGAAATTCTTCGTGGTTCGCGTAGAACAGACAAATAAAGGTCCACAAATTGTGGTCTCGCGCTCACATCCAGGTCTCGTGAAGCGTCTTTTCGAACTTGAAGTGCCAGAAATCCTGGCTGGAATCGTAGAGATCAAGGCTATCGCTCGTGAGGCTGGTCAGCGTACCAAAATGGCTGTTGCCAGTAACCAAGAGGGTGTTGATCCTGTTGGTTCATGTGTCGGTCAGCGTGGTGTCCGTGTCCAAGCCGTGATGAATGAAATTGGTGAAGAAAAGATTGACATCATCCTTTGGGACGAAGATCAAAAGACCTTTATCTCAAATGCTCTTTCACCAGCCAAAGTAAGTAATATTACTCTTAACGAAGATGATAAAAAAGCTGAAGTTGAAGTTCCTGAGGATCAGCTCTCGCTCGCTATTGGACGTTCAGGACAAAATGTTCGTCTGGCTGCCAAGTTAACGGGTTGGAATGTTGACATCAAAGGCGGCGATGAGTCTGGCGTGGAAGCGGCCGCGAAGGTTTTGCGCCCCGTCGAAGATAAACGTGACCTAGAAGAAGAGATTTTGAAGGCTCTAGAGACAAATGCAGAAGAGGCAATACCTGAGGTTGAGACTTCAGAGACGACAGAGACAACCAAGAAAGAGGAAGTCGAAACTCCTGAGGAAGTCACTGAAACCGAACCCGCAGCGGAGGTTGAGCCTGAAGCACCAGCAGAATCTACACAACCCGCAGAAGAAACAGAAGCCCCAAAAGAAAACACCGGGATTGATGAAGTTGCAGCGATTCTCGAAGATGAATCAGAAGACAAGAAAACAGAATAATCAGTAAGAGGCCGAAAAGGCCTCTTTTCATATCTTGACCCATGTAGGATAATAGATATACAAATGAATACGATTATATCTTTTGTCTTTATCTCCGTCGCACTGCTTATCATCGTACTTGGACTAATCGAAAATTTTTCCAAGCTTTCAGTGAGACGAATCCTCCTCTACCTGGTTGCCGTTATCATCGGCCTCATCATCGGAGCGTTACTGTCTGCACCGCTTTCGAAACTCCCAGGTCTGTATGGAGAAATCCTGCCGATAGTCAGTAGTTTTATATCGGTACTTTTCGCGATCCTGCTTCTGAATAACTTGCAACCCCAACTCGATAAGTGGTTTGATTATATGAAAAAAATCTTACGTATACCGCCACTTCATCTCTTTGAACGACATGATGAGATAAAAACGGAAAGTGTCATAGACACATCTGTGCTTATTGATAAGAGAATTGTAGCTATTGCAAGAAGTGGTTTTTTACCCCAGAAGTTAATCGTGCCAAGGTTCGTTCTTGCAGAGCTACAGGGGATTGCTGACTCGAAAGACGGTGATAGACGCGATAAAGGCAGAAGGGGACTTACTGCCGTTGAAGAACTCAAAAAAATTAAACACGGAGATTTAGTAGTGGTCAGCGATGATTTCCCTGATATTCCTGCCGTAGATCATAAGCTTGTTCGTTTATCAAAGAAACGAAATGCAGACCTTCTAACGACAGATTTTAATTTGAATAAAGTTGCCAGTACTGAAGGGGTTAGGGTACTAAATATTAATGATTTAGCTGCAGGCCTCCGACCCGATCATCTTCCCGGTGAAGAATTAACAATTAAGATTGTACATGTTGGGAAAGACAAAACTCAGGGTGTTGGCTATCTAGAAGACGGGACAATGATTGTAGTTGAAAATGGAAGCAAATATCTCGGCAAAGAAGTGAAAGTGAAGATTAGCAGAGCACTTCAAACGAGCGCTGGTAAAATGTTTTTCTCAAGGACTCACAATGATTGAAATGCAGGAACAAGTAAATATGGCAAAATACTCTACTCTGAGCGTTGGCGGCAACGCGGATTTTTTGACAACTGTGAGTAAACTCACCGATTTAGTCGCAGGTCTAAAATGGGCACATGATAAAAATATACCTTTTGTTATTATTGGTGGTGGTAGCAATATATTGATTTCTGACGAAGGTTTCCGTGGACTTGTAATTATTAATCGTGCGAGTGAATACAAAATTGAAGGGGCGAAAGTCACAGTCGATTCGGGATATAACTTCGGTAAACTTGCAACTGAAACTATAGAGCTAGGGCTCGCTGGACTGCATTTTGGAGCGGGAATCCCAGGATCTATCGGTGGAGCAATTGCTGGAAATGCCGGGGCTCTCGGGTGGGATATTGCCAAGACTCTGAAATCTGTTCGAGTTTGGGATGATGGGGAAGAGAGAACTTTTTCAAATGCTGATCTTGATTTCGGCTATAGAACTTCAAAGATAAAAAGCAAAGATGGGATCGTAATTCTTTCTGCTGAATTTGAGCTTACGGTGGGGAACAAAGATGAGCTCACGAAACTTATTTTGGATGATCGCAAGAGAAGAGTTCAAAGCTATCTCGGACGAACTTGCGGCAGCTATTTCAGAAATCCTCAGGGCGATGAAACTGCTGGTGAACTGATTGATCGTTTAGGACTTAAGGGTCATAGGATTGGTGGAGCTGAAATAAGCCCATTACATGCGAACGTAATTCGAAATATAGACAATGCAACGGCAAATGACATTGTGAGTCTCGAGAAGTTTGTTACTAGCAAAGTCGAAGAAAAATATAATGTTCAGCTCATTCCTGAAGTTGTCAAAATAGGAAATTTTAGTTAGGACTAAAACTTACTTAACCGTAACAGTAAGGGTGCCGGTAGCAGTCTGGTATTTTTGATCTTTTACTGTTGCGGTCAATGTATAACTGCCGCTAACAATTCCAGTGAATTTAGCAATATAATTACCACTGATTGAATCTAATGTTGCATTTACAACCGTAGAACCAAGTGTAGCAGTCACGTTCGACACATTTGCTGGGGCGGTCACATCCAGGACTACGTCGAAAGCCGATGAGAGGGAAGTAGTGCCTGTCGGCGAAACAATACTAATCGATGGAGCATCGGCACCACTACATTGATCAGTTGTTTGAGTCGGTATTTGGCTTGTATCTGTGGAAAATCCGTTAGCTGCGGCCCAAGCTGCTATCGGCGCGAACCATCTAGAGTATGCGCCATCTGAGCTTGGAATCTCGGCGGTAATAGTTGTGAATGTCTTGGTTGTAACTAACTCAGCTGGACATTTATCGGTAGCTATCTTGCCGTCTGGGGTATATATCTTCAATGTCTGGCCGACGCCAGCCGCAGCAGTTGGCTGGTACCAAGAAGGGAAGATATCAGTAACGGTTTGACCCGCTACAGTGTTGGTAACTGTCTTTATGCCACTTGGTTTCGTAAATTGTTCCACTGGTGTTCCAGCAAGGGCTTTGACCATAAAGTCATGCCAGATAGGAGCGGCTGCAAAAGCACCACCACCCGATGTCATTGGTGTACCATCATTGTTACCCGACCAGACACCAGCCACGAGACTTGGTGTATAACCAAGTGTCCAGGCATCCTTATAACTGTTTGTTGTACCGGTCTTGGCAGCCACGGGACGACCGGGAAGGGTAAGAGCACTGCCGGCACCAAATGTTCGTGCGCGAGAAGGATCATCGGAAAGAATATTACTAATGAGATAAGCGACTTGTTGGTCAAGAACACGTTTCCCAGTCTTATTCTTGTATTCGTCGAGAACTTTACCGTTGCTATCCTCGACTCGAAGCATCCAGGTATTATCCTGTTGAACCCCTTGGTTCGCGAAGACCCCATAAGCGCTAGTCATATCAAGTAATTTTACTTCACCGGCGCCTAGGACTAGTGAAAGTCCATATTGGCTTGGATCATTAAGAGTAGTAATCCCCATGGCATGAGCCGTGGCGAGAGTATTATCTATGCCGGCCATATAAAGAGTCTTGACTGCAGGGATATTCAACGAGTTTTGCAAAGCAGTCCTAATCGTGACCGGGCCCCAGAAGCTGCCACTGTAGTTTTGAGGTATATAGCCGCCACCGAAGTCGGTCTTCAGGTCGTAGATTATACTACCTGGTCCCCAATTATTTTGTTTGAATAAGGTGGCATATGCAAATGGCTTGAAAGATGAACCTGGTTGTCGGTCAGCCAATGTGACATTAACATTGCCGTCAATCGAGGTGTTGAAGTAATCGCGACTACCGACCATCGCCAAAATTTGTCCAGTTTTTGGATCGATAGCAACTAGGCCAGCATTGGTAGCGCCATAGCTTTTCAAGTTCTTATCAACATTATTGTCGACTGCCTGCTCGGCATATTCCTGTTTCGTCAGGTCGAGAGTGGTATAGACTTTGAGTCCGCCCTCATTGACCATTTGTTCGCCATACTTGGCCACTAGTTGCTCACGAACGTATTCAACAAAGTGAGGCGCGGTTATTGCACCATAAGGATTATTGGAGAAAGTGAGTTTCTCGGCCTTTGCAGCCTTGGCCTGATCGGTGGTGATATACTTTTGATCAGCCATTAGGTCCAGAATTTTATCTTTACGATCCATTAGATCGCTTAAATGACTACCATAAGGCGAATAATAGGTTGGTGCATTTGGTAGAGCAGCCAGCAACGCTGACTGAGCAAGGTCAAGATCCTTCAAATCTTCATTGAAGAAGGTCTTTGCGGCAACTTTGATACCATAGGCATTTGAGCCGTAAGGAATCTCATTAAGATACATTTTTAGGATGTCATCTTTTTTGTACCTTTGATCGATTTCGGTTGCTAGGATTATTTCTTTGATTTTTCTGGTCAGTGAGTATTCATTCGAGAGAAGCGTAAGTTTCACATACTGTTGTGTAATCGTTGAGCCGCCACCAAGAGCGTGATCACCGGTAACAACACCAAGAAAAGCTCTAGCAATACCGGTAAAGCTGAAGCCGCCTTCGCTGTAAAAGTTTTTGTCCTCAATGGCGACAGTTGCGTGTTTGACATTGTCGGGGATCTCGCTCCAATCGGCCAGAATTCTATTCTGGTCACCGTGTATTTCATAGAGAAGCTTACCGTTTCTGTCAAAGATCTGCGTGGATTGAGCACTCATAGTGGCATTAATCTTGTCAGGACTTGGCAGGTCCTTGGCGTACCATATAAAAAGAGCTGCAATCAGACCAATTCCAACAAGCGCAGTATAACCAATTTTTTTCCAACCTTCTTTCGTGGTAAAAAGATCACGAAAAAATTTCTTGATATTCGCTAGGTTTATATCACTAAATTTGAAGTTTTTAAGCTTAAAACCGGATGTCGAACGAGTCGATCTTACTGACCTTGCCGGCCTGGATGACTTAATGTATGTATTTTTTACAGGCTTACGGGATGAGCGCGGGCTTTTGGGGAAGGAAGAATATTTCTGCCCCGAGAACCTAGAACTTTTTCTGCCAAAAGGCATTTCTGCTCCTATTTTTCTTTGATTTTATATAAGAAAAGTGTATATTATTAACCATGATATGTCCAACTTTTGGACTAACGAATTATACTGAAATATACCTAAACTGTCAAGGAAGGCTGGTATGGATAAGATAGAAGAATTATTGACTCGTGGCGTTACAGATGTAATTGTCAAAGATAACCTCAAGAAAGAGCTAAAAAGCGGTAAGAAGCTGCGAATCAAATTGGGGATTGACCCGACGGGGCCAAAACTTCACATTGGTCGTGCCATTCCGCTTTGGAAACTTCGTGAGTTTCAAGAGATGGGGCATCAAATTGTTCTTATTATTGGTGATTTTACGGCTAGAACTGGCGATGCTTCGGATAAAACGGCTGAAAGGCAAGTCCTCACTCCTGACGAGATAAAAGATAATATGCAGACTTACAAGAAGCAGCTTGGTCTTATTCTGGACATGAAGAAAGTTGAACTTCATTATAATTCTGATTGGTGGGACAAGATGACTGCCGGCGAACTATTGAATGAAGCCATGAACTTCACTGTGAATCAACTTATAAAGCGTGATAATTTCTGGCAGAGATGGGAAGCGGATAAGCCGATTGGTCTCCATGAGATACTTTATCCCTTGCAACAGGGTTACGATTCGGTGGCCATAAAGGCCGATGTTGAAGTTGGGGGTAATGATCAGCTTTTCAACCTGCTCGCCGGACGAACTATGCAGAAAAAGTATGGTCAGAAAGAACAGAACGTCATTACCTTTGAACTACTTGAAGGAACAGATGGTCGCAAAATGAGTACGAGCTATGACAACTGTATATATATAGAAGATAAGCCGAACGAAATGTTTGGTAAGGTAATGTCGATTAGAGACAGTCTGATAACCAGATATATGACTATTGTTACTGATATGACACTAACTGATATAAAAAAGATTGAGAAGGATCTTGCGAATGGTATGAATCCACGTGAGGCCAAGATTACTTTAGCAAAAGCATTAGTTACTAGATATCATGGCGAAAAAGCATCAGATGAAGCGTATAAAAATTTTGAACAAGTTTTTGTAAAAAACGAAATACCCGATGATATTAAAGATTTTTCAGTTATCGATAAAAACTGGCCATTGGCAGAACTGATGCATTTTACCGGACTGGTTGTCTCTAAAAATGAAGCACGCCGCATGATTGAGCAAGGTGGTGTCCGAGTAGATTCGGCTGTTATCGGCGATCGTGAAGCTGTCATCAGACCCCAAAACGGTTCTATCTTGCAAGTAGGCAAGCGAAAATTCGTAAGAATAAAACTAGATAAATAATGAATCTAAAGACTCCAATTATTGAAGTGGCAGGTATTGGACAGAGCCACGCACAACTACTTGCCAAGCTTGGCATTGAAACTGTCGAGGATCTCCTTTGGTATTTGCCGAGGCGGTGGGATGATTATTCGAAAATAGTTCCGATTCGTGAAGCCAGACTGGGAGAGACCGTCAGTGTCCGCGGGATTGTTAAACAAATCGAGAACAGACGAACGAAGAATGGACTGAGTTTGACACAGGCTATAATTGCTGATAGTACCGGACTTCTGAAGGTTGTTTGGTTTAATCAGCCTTTTTTGACCAAGAATATCCAACTTGATGAAGAGATATTTCTGGCCGGCGCAATTGAATTCAGTTACGGTTCTATACAGATGCAAAATCCTGCTTATGAAAAGGTAGTAGACGAAGAAAGTGGGACGACACACACAGGAAGAATTGTTCCGGTCTATCCAGAGACTGCTGGTATCACCTCTAAATGGCTTAGGAACGAACTAAAGTCTCTTATGAAATATATTTATAGTATCAAGGATTACCTGCCGGAAGGAGTAAAGACAAGTGAAGGATTGATTGACCTGCCGGCAGCAATCAGGCAATTACATTTTCCAGAGAACGCTCTCCAACTAAGGAAAGCGATGGAACGTTTGGATTTCGATGAAATGTTTCTACTTCAAACTGCAGTTCTGAATGCACGAAAAGATTTAGCTAAAGAGCAAGCGATTGCTGTTCCTTATAACGAAGAATTGATCAAAAAATTTATACAAAGTTTACCATTCGAATTAACAGGGGCCCAAAAAAAGGCGGCTTGGGACATTATTCAGGATTTGGGTAAAAGCGAGCCTATGAATAGACTACTTCAAGGGGATGTTGGAAGCGGCAAAACCGTTGTTGCGGCCATGGCTATGGCCGATGTAGCTTCGAATGATTCTCAGGTAGCATTACTTTGTCCAACTGAAATATTGGCCAAACAACATTATGCGAAGTTATCTGATTTATTACGTCCAATTGGAATAGAATGTTTACTTCTGACCGGTTCGACCTCCAAAGAGGAGCGCGTAGAAATGCTCACAAAGATAAAGGAGGGCGAGGCAAAGGTCATTATTGGCACACATGCAATTCTTGAAAAAGATGTTGAATTCTGGCGCTTAGCTCTCGCAATTGTAGACGAGCAACACCGTTTTGGTGTTGAACAACGCGCCGCTCTCAGAAAAGAAAGTATTTCGACGAAGACATTGCCCCATTTCCTCTCTATGACGGCAACGCCAATTCCACGTACTCTGTCGTTGACTCTTTATGGAGATCTCGATCTTTCTATTATTTACGAATTGCCGCCAGGGAGACAGAAGGTAATCACGAGGATTGTGCCAGAGGAGAAACGCGTGGATAGTTATGGCTTTATTAAAAAAGAGATTGAAGTAGGCCGCCAAGCGTTTGTGGTTTGTCCACTTGTTGAGGAAAAAGAAGACGAAAGAAAGTCGGTAATGGCGGAGTATGAAAAACTGGCTCACAAAGTTTTCCCAGATTTCGCAGTCGGCTATATTCATGGTCAGATGAAAACTGAGGAGAAAGAGCTAGCGATGAGCAAGTTTGTATCTGGCGAAACTAAGATCCTAGTTTCCTCATCTGTGATAGAAGTTGGCGTTGATGTACCAAATGCCACAATAATGATAATTGAGGACGCAGAACATTTTGGTTTGGCTCAGCTACATCAATTCCGCGGTCGTGTGGGACGTGGTGAACATCAGTCATATTGTTTTCTGTTTACTAGTTCAAAGAGTGAAATCGCTTTGAAGCGCTTGAATGCCCTTGTTCATACTGACGATGGCTTCAAGTTGGCTGATGCTGATCTGGAAATTCGTGGACCTGGGGATTTCATCGGTGGTCGTCAACACGGGTTACCGGACATCAAGATGAAGAACCTAATGAATCTGGAACTAATTAGCCGTTGTCGAGAAGCTGCAAAGAGGTTCCTGGGCAAAAACGAGATAAATGATTTTCCGCTTTTGGCCGCAAAAATGAGTAATTTTGATAGCGTTCTATCACTGGAGTAATAATGACTGAGGAGAGAAAAATTGAAATTCGCGAACAAGTCGGAGTAGTTCTCCTCGAACCTCGACTGAAAGTAAAACAACTTTGGTAAATATCAATAAGGCTGGACTCGAAGAATTAGACACTCTTCCTGGAGTTGGCCCCGCAACAGCCCAGAAAATTTTGGACTATCGTACTCAAAATGGTAACTTTAAATCAATTGATGGGATTATGGATGTTTCAGGCATCGGTCCAGCCAAGTATTCTCAAATGCAGGCCTTAATTTCTATTTGAACCGTTGAAAAAAATTGTTGAAAGTGCTAAAATCGTTTGGTTCCCATCGTGCCTCGGTGGCGGAATTGGTATACGCGCTAGTCTTAGGAACTAGTTTCAGAAATGAATTGCGAGTTCGAGTCTCGCCCGAGGCACCACGACAAAATTAAAAAATTTTCTCGGAGCCGAAAGCTAGAGAGTATAATTTATAGATAAGAATGGGGGAAATATGACGAATATTACTGACGAAAATTTTGAGGCCGAAGTACTAAAAAGCAATATTCCAGTTATAATCGACTTTTTTGCCGAATGGTGCGGTCCTTGTAAAATGATGGGGCCAATCTTTGAAGAGGTAAGTGCCAAATACGAAGACAAGGTGAAATTTGCCAAACTTAATGTGGATGAAGCGCGTGTAACCGCCATGAAATATGGTGTTATGAGTATTCCTACCATTATTACTTATAAGGGCGGCGAAGTTGTCGAAACCATTGTTGGGCTTCAGGATGAAGATACTTTAATAGCTAAAGCAGAAGGACTACTGAAATAATGAAAGTAACACGTGAAAATATCTCAGAGGGTAAAGTAAAGTTAACAGTAGAAGTCGAGGCTGGAAAAATAGCCCTAGCAAGCGAACAGGTCTATGCAAAATTGGCTTCGACTGTGAAAATTCCGGGTTTTCGTCCAGGTAAAGCACCAAAGAACATTGTGGAGAAGGAAATTGGTAGCGAACGTTTCGAAGCCGAAATCCTCGATATTGTTCTGCCGCAATCATATTATGATGCCGTCATTGGTGAAAAACTTGAGGTAGTCGGTTCTCCAGAAGTAAAGGTTCTCAAATTTGTGCCGACCGATGGCCTTTCTTATGAAGCCACGGTTGAAATAATGCCGGAAATTAAACTACCAGATCTTACGAAAATTCAGATTAAAAGGCAAGCTGTCAAAGTGACCGAAAAGGAAATTCAGGAAGTCATAGATGACCTTGCTAAACAGCTAGCAACTCCGACCAAAGTCGAACGTGCCGCAAAGTTGGGCGACAAAGTCGAGATAGACTTCGAAGGTTTCATTGATGGGGTTCCATTTGAGGGTGGTAAAAGTCAAAATCATCCCTTAGTCCTAGGATCCGGGAACTTTATTCCTGGATTTGAGGAGCAAGTAGTCGGTATGAAGGCTGATGAGGAGAAGGATATCGAAGTTTCTTTTCCAGCTGATTATCATGCCGAAAATCTGAAGGGTAAGAAAGCAACTTTTAGGGTGAAACTACATTTTGTCGAAGAAATTATCTTACCAGAGATGACTGATGAATTTGCAGCAAAAGTGGGACCATTCAAAGACATGGAAGGATTGAAAACCGATATCGAGAAACAGCTTATTTTCACCAAAGAACTACAGGAAAGGCGTCGTGTAGAAGACGAAATCTTAGGAGCCTTGGTTGAGAAGACAAAGTTTACGGCACCCAGTTCACTCGTAGAGCAAGAACAGCACAGAATGTTGCACGAAGCCGAAAGTAATTTGGCACAACAAGGGATTGGACTAGCTCAATATCTAGAAATTACCAAGAAAACCCAAGAAGAAATAGAAGCCGAGATGGCTCCTGAAGCTGAAAAACGGGTAAAGGTCGGTATTATCCTGACAAATATTGCTAAAGTTGGCAACTACACTGCGTCTGAAAAAGAAATTGATGAATCAATCAAACGTAAACTAGAAATCTATCAAGGGCCTGAGCTTAAACAAGCCGAAGATTATTTCCAAACTAGTGAGGCCAAACATCAGATTGAGAATTCAGTAGTAGGACAAAAAGTCCTCGACTATCTCTACGAAACTTGTTCTAAATAATTCAAAATTTTTAATCAAGAAGGGGAGAGAATGAAAACAGAACAGTATAATTTTCTCGAAAACCTAATAAATGCTCCAAGCCCATCGGGATACGAAGGTGCCGCAGCTAAAGTTTATCGTGACTATGTGAAGAAATATGCCGATGAGGTTACTACCGATGTTATGGGAAGTGTAATCGCAGTCAAAAATCCATCCGCCGGGTCTAAAGTAATGTTAGCCGGGCACATCGATGAAATCGGAATGATTATTCACTATATCGATGACAAAGGTTTTTTATACTTTCAAGAAATAGGGGGTATTGATCCCAGTGTTCTTCCTGGAGCCAGGGTGGATATTCATACCAGTAAAGGTTTCGTACGTGGCATTATTGGGCGTACAGCAATCCATATGTTAGAGAGAGAAGAGCGTGGAAAAGCCCTGAAACTTTCTGATCTCTGGATCGATATTGGCGCAAAAGACAAAAAGGAAGCCGAAAAATTAGTAACAATCGGAGATGCTGCGACGGTAAGTTATGGTCTCGAAAAGCTTCTCGGAAATAAAATTCTCTCCAGGGCTTTTGATGATAAGGCTGGAGTATTTGTCATTGCGGAGACTTTACGCCTTCTTGTTGACAAAAAAATTGCCGTTTCTGTTTCGGCTGTTGCAACGACTCAAGAAGAAGTCGGCCGCAGGGGCGCTAGAACAGCCGCCTTCAATGTAGACGCAGAAGTGGGCATTGCAGTCGATGTGTGCCATGGTATTGATTATCCGACAGCCAATAAGTCAAAAAATGGTGACATTGAACTTGGTAGAGGACCGGTAATCTTGCGTGGTGCCAATGCGACTCCAAAACTTGCTGAGATACTTATTGAAACTGCCAAAAAGAATAAGATTCCTTATCAGATCGAAGCCGGTGGAGGTGATTCAGGTACAGATGCTTTCATTATGCAGCTCAATAAGTCAGGTATGGCGACCGCAGTTGTCAGTGTTCCTGTCAGATATATGCACACACCAGGCGAAGTCGCTGATAGTGAAGATATGGAAAATGCGGCGAAATTAGTTGCTACATTTATTGAAGTCCTATCAGCAAAGACGGACTGGACACCATAAAAAACGTTGACATTAGATACAAAATATAGTAGACTCCTGAGTACAGCTTTTGGGCTCAAAAACAACGAGAATTACGAAAAACCCCTTAGAAATTATTAACATAAATATAAGGAGCGAGCATTTTTATGGCCAAAAATCAGCTCAAGTTTGCTTCCGAATCCAAGCTCGGACGCAAATACCTAAATCCATCCCCGGACGTTCTACAGCTTCCGAATCTGACCGAGATTCAGACGGACAGCTTCAAGTGGTTTCTTCGTGAAGGGCTAGCAGAGCTTTTCGAAGAAGTTTCACCGATCGACGACTACACTGGTAAACTAGTGTCGATTTCTTTCAAAGACTACTGGCTTGGGGACGCAAAATATTCAGAGAAACTTTCCAAAGAGAAGAAAGTTACTTACGAAGCCCCACTTAAAG
Organism: uncultured Candidatus Saccharibacteria bacterium; assembly: GCA_964641375.1. Taxonomy (GTDB): domain Bacteria; phylum Patescibacteriota; class CPR2; order UBA1875; family CAIMLA01; genus CAZXMN01. The sequence goes on along the minus strand of CAZXMN010000001.1, from coordinate 112,095 downwards.
CTAATGTCGAAATAACTATCAAAGAAACAGGCAAGAAAAGAGTCCAGGAAGTTTTCCTTGGTGACATGCCTATTATGACCGATCGCGGTACATTCATCATCAATGGTGTTGAACGTGTCGTTGTTTCACAACTTGTTCGTTCTCCGGGAGTGTACTTTACTTCTGAAGAAGCCAATGTTGGTACTCTTTTTGGTGCCAAGGTCATTCCTGGACGCGGAGCTTGGCTTGAAATCGAGACTGCTGCCCAGGACGGTATTTATGCAAAAATTGATCGCAAGAGAAAAATCCCTATCACAACGCTTCTTCGTGCATTTGGTTATGGCACAGATGAAGAAATTAAAGCTCTTTTCCATGATGTAAACACCAATAAAGAGCGTGATTTTATTGCCAACACCCTCGAAAAAGACCCTGCAAGCAACCAAGGTGAAGCTTTTGTAGAAGTCTACAAACGTATTCGTCCTGGTGATTTAGCCACCGTTGAGAACGCTCGTAGCTTCGTCGAAGGGCTATTCTTCGATGTTAAGAAATATGACCTTTCTCGAGTTGGTCGTTACAAAATGAACAAACGCCTCAATACTGATATTAAGAATACTCGTGAGAATCGTGCCTTTAGACGTGAAGACCTCGTAGCCATTGTTAAGGAAATTATTACTTTGAACAACAATGGTGGCGTCGCTGATGACATTGACCATATGGGAAATCGTCGAGTCCGAACCGTTGGCGAACTTATTCAACAGAAATTCCGTATCGGGCTAGCTCGTACTGAAAGAAACATAAAAGATCGTATGTCTATTTACGATCTTGAGACCGTGACCGCAAGTCAACTGATTAATGTCCGTCCTATAGTTGCTGCAGTTCGCGAATTTTTCGCTAGTTCACAATTATCACAATTTATGGATCAGACCAATCCTTTGACTGAACTTGCTCACAAAAGACGTCTCAGCTCACTCGGGCCAGGTGGCCTGTCCCGCGAGCGAGCCGGTTTTGAAGTTCGTGACGTACACAAAACACACTACGGTCGCATTTGTCCAATTGAGACTCCGGAAGGACCAAATATCGGACTTGTGAACGCAATGGCATCATTCGCTAAGATTAATAGTTATGGTTTTATTGAAACTCCTTATCGCAAAGTTGAAAAAGACAAAAACGGTAAGCCACGTGCTACGAACGAAGTTGATTATCTAGCTGCCGATGACGAAGAAAAATGTATCATCGCTCAGGCAAAGACATTAGTCGATGAAAAGGGTTATTTCCTAGAGAAAACTGCTATTGCTCGTAGAAATGGTGAGGCCGATGAAGTTAAAGTCGAAGAAATTGATTATATCGACGTGGCTACTGAGCAGCCTTATAGTATTTCGACTTCACTCATTCCTTTTGTTGAACATGATGATGCTCGTCGCGCTTTGATGGGTGCTAATATGCAACGTCAGGCTGTTTCTGTCATCAAACCACAGGCTCCAATCGTTGGAACCGGTAATGAGGCTAAGGTCGCTGAAGACTCTGGCCAAGTTGCTCTAGCACGTGCAGCCGGCGAAGTACTTTCAGCAACTGCAGATTCCATAAAGGTAAAATATAGCGATGGCAAAGAAGAAATTATTTTGTTAGACAAATTTGCTCAGACAAACAGTGATACTTGTATTAATCAAAGACCTGCAGTATCCAAGGGGGATAAATTCAAAAAAGGTGATCTACTCGTGGACGGCGCTGCTATCGAAGGTGGAGAACTTGCTCTTGGTCAGAATGTTCTCGTCGGCTTTATGTGCTGGGGTGGTAATAACTTTGAAGATGCCATCATTCTCTCAGAGAGGCTCGTCAAAGATGACCGCTATACATCAATCCATCTTGAAGAATTCCATATTGATGTTCGTGATACCAAGCTAGGGCCTGAAGTTATTACTCGGGATATTCCAAATGTTGGTGAAGACGCACTTCGCGATCTCGATGAAGAAGGCGTTGTTTCTACCGGTGCTGAAGTTGTCGCTGGTGACATCCTTGTTGGTAAGATTACACCAAAGGGTGAAACTGAACTTACGGCTGAAGAAAGATTACTGCGCGCAATCTTTGGTGAAAAAGCCAGAGATGTGAAAGACAGTTCTCTTCGCGTTCCACCTGGAGTTCACGGTAAAGTTGTCAATATTGGCGTCAAGAGTCGCGACAAAGGCGATGAACTTCCTGCCGGCGTAATCATGCAAGTTTATGTTATGGTTGCTCAGATGCGCAAGATTGCTGTCGGAGACAAGATGGCTGGACGTCATGGTAATAAAGGCGTTATCGCTCGTATATTGCCGGTTGAAGACATGCCATATCTTGAAGATGGTACTCCGCTAGACGTTTTACTGAATCCTCAAGGTATTTCTTCTCGTTTGAACTTCGGACAGGTTTTGGAGACACATCTTGGCTGGGCCGCACAAGCACTTGGTATCAAGATTGCTTCACCGGTCTTCAATGGTGTCACTATTGATCAGATCAAGGGACTTCTATCTGAAGCCGGACTTCCAGAAGATGGTCGCGTCCAGCTTTATGATGGCCGTACCGGAGAACCATTCGTTGAGAGAACCGTGGTTGGATATAAATATTTCTTGAAACTACTTCATCTCGTTGAAGACAAGATTCACGCTCGTTCAATCGGGCCTTACGCTATGGTTACACAGCAACCTCTTGGTGGTAAAGCTCAGTTTGGTGGACAGAGATTTGGGGAAATGGAAGTATGGGCACTTGAAGCTTATGGTGCCGCTCATACACTTCAGGAAATTCTGACCATTAAATCTGATGATGTTATCGGACGTTCGAAGGCTTATGAGTCTGTTATCAAAGGAGAAGATATCAAAGAACCTCGTATCCCAGAATCATTCAATGTTCTTGTAAAAGAACTGCAAGGTTTAGGGTTGGATGTTGATTTGATTCAAGAAGAAAAAGCCGGCGGAGAGGTTACTCTCGAGGCTGAACAACTTATAGAAGAGAGTTACGAAGAGGACATTGACGTTCTCAAGAACTCAAACCTGATGGTAGGAGATGAAGCTGAAAAAGAACTTCCTGCTGTAGATATAGAAGATGAACACTCGGTCGACGACTTCGAAGCACTAGAAGAAGTAACAGAGGAGAAATAAAGTGATTATAAGCGAAACAAAAAACGATACTTTCAAAGCTATTAAGCTTTCAATCGCTTCACCAAAGCAGATTCTTGATTGGTCGCACGGTGAGGTTACCAAACCGGAGACGATTAATTATAGAACTCTAAAGCCTGAAAAAGACGGACTTTTCTGTGAGAAGATTTTCGGTCCTGCGAAAGACTGGGAATGTTACTGCGGTAAATACAAGAGAATCCGTTATAAGGGTGTGGTTTGCGATCGTTGTGGCGTTGAAGTCACTCGCTCTATCGTTCGTCGTGAACGTATGGGCCACATTAAACTGGCTGTTCCTGTTACACATATCTGGTTCCTTCGTGGTGTACCGAGTTCTATCGGTCTGACTCTCAATATGTCAGCCCGTGATTTGGAAAAAGTTGCCTATTTTGCGAATTACATTATTCTAACCGTTGATGAGGAAGCAAAAGCAGCTGCTAAGAAACAAATTGATGAAGAATTCAAAACTAGAAAAGCTGAAATTGAAGCAACTGAAAAAGATGTTGAAAGTCGTGATAAACAGATTGATGAACTCGAACATTATCGTTCAACAGCCCGTGATGAAATTTCACAGATTTTGCCACTCGAGATTATTTCCGAGTCCAAATACCGTGATTTCTCGCTAAAATATGGTGAGATTTTCACAGCTAGTATTGGTGCCGAAGCTATCAAACTCCTACTTGAAAAGATTGACTTAGAGGTTCTCGTCAAACAACTTCGTGATGAAGTTGATGGTTCACAGGGTGTGAAGAGAAAGAAAGCTATCAAGAGACTGAAACTTATTGAAGGTTTCATTAGTGCCGGAATCAAACCTGAATGGATGATTATGACTGTAATGCCAGTTATTCCACCGGATTTACGTCCTATGGTTCAGCTTGATGGTGGTCGTTTTGCTACTTCTGACTTGAACGATCTTTATCGTCGTGTGATAAACCGTAATACACGTCTCAAGAAGTTACTCGATATGGACGCACCTGAAGTTATCTGCCGTAATGAAAAACGTATGTTGCAGGAAGCCGTTGATGCTCTGATCGATAACAGCGCCCGTCGTGATAAGAATGTTTCAATGGCTACAAGCCGCAAGAAGCTTCGCTCACTTGCTGATATGCTCAAGGGTAAACAGGGTCGTTTCCGTCAAAATCTACTCGGTAAACGTGTCGACTATTCAGGTCGTTCGGTTATCGTCGTCGGTCCTGAGCTCAAACTGGACCAGTGTGGCCTGCCAAAGATGATGGCTCTCGAGCTTTTCAAACCTTTTGTTATCTCGAAACTCATCACTGATGGGATTGCACATAATGTGAAGAGCGCTTCACGTATGATTGAACGAAGTCGAAATGAAGTTTGGGATGCACTTGATTCAGTGATCGCCGGAAAGTACGTACTCCTAAATCGTGCTCCAACCCTTCATCGTCTTGGTATTCAGGCTTTCAAGCCGGTTCTAATCGAAGGTAAAGCCATTCAGATTCATCCTCTTGTGTGTTCAGCCTTCAACGCTGACTTTGACGGTGACCAAATGGCCGTTCATGTGCCTCTTTCGATCCAATCTCAAAAAGAAGCAGCTGAAATCATGCTTTCGACGAAGAATCTTCTTAAGCCTGCTGCAGGCGAACCTGTAGTTAAGCCATCTCAAGATATCGTTCTTGGTACATATTGGATGACTGTCGAAGATACCGACCAGAAAGAAGTTAAAGCTTACTCCAACACAAACGAGGTTATTTATGCCTATAATGTTGGTGAAATCGGTGTCAGATCCAAGGTTAAAGTTCGTATTAATCCTATCGATGCTGACCTGACTGAAACTACAGTTGGTAGAATTCTCTTCAATGAGATCCTGCCAGCTACTTATCCTTTCCTCAATGAACCACAAACTTCCAAGAAGTTGACAACAATTATTGAGACAATCTTCCGTAATTATGGGCAAGAAGAGACAGTAGTTTTTGTTGATAAGATGAAAACACTTGGTTTCGAGTATTCCACACTTTCGGGCATCTCGATGTCGATGGATGACTTTCATATCCCTGATAACAAAGAAGAAATTCTCGCCAAATTTGGCGACAGAGAGAATCAAGTCTTTGCGCAATATAATCAAGGTCTCATCACTGAAGACGAAAAATACGCCAAGGTACTTGAGATTTGGATGGAAGCTCGTGATGAAGTCATGAATGCGATGGAAAAGCAAATGGATTCAAGATCATCTGCCGCTGTTATGATGAATTCTGGAGCTCGTGGTAATATCTCACAGATGGCACAGATGGCCGGTATGAAAGGCCTTGTGGTTAATGCTTCCGGGCGTACTATTGAGTTCCCAATCAAATCAAACTATAAGGAAGGTCTTTCTTCTCTAGAATACTTCTCGTCTACACATGGTGCTCGTAAGGGTCTATCCGATACGGCTCTCAAGACGTCTGACTCTGGTTATTTGACTCGTCGTCTGGTGGATGTAGCTCAGGAAGTTGTTGTTAGCGAAAATGATTGCGGCACCAAGAGTGGTACTGTGATTATGAAGAGTGATTCATCGAAGATTGGTGAAGATTTTGCTGCTCGTGTTATCAGCCGTGTTCTCGCTAAGGATGCTGTTGATTCTAAGACCGGTGAGATTGTTCTCAAAAAGGGTTCACTAGTTACTCTAGAAGACTTTGCCAAACTTGATAAAGCAAATATAGACTCAGTAACAATTCGTTCCGCGCTTACTTGCGAATCAGTTTGGGGAGTTTGCCAAAAATGTTATGGTTCCGACCTTGCTCGTGGTGGTCTAATCGCTCTCGGTGAGGCTGTCGGAATTATTGCAGCTCAATCCATTGGTGAGCCAGGAACTCAGCTAACGATGCGTACGTTCCATGCTGGTGGTATTGCTGGCGTTGATATCACTCAAGGTCTACCTCGTGTTGAAGAGCTATTTGAAGCTCGTCAGCCAAAGGGTCAGGCTATTCTCGCTGAAATTTCAGGTAAGATCAGAGTAGAAACAGCCAAGGGTAAACATAAAATTGATATTGTTTCTGATGTTCTGACAGAAGATGTCTATGACGTTGGTGAGCTTAAAGTTCAAGTCAAGAATAATCAGTTTGTTGAGCCGAAGGACGTACTCGCATCAAAAGAAGATGGCAAGAAGCCGATGAAAGCCAAGAATAGTGGTACAGTCAAACTGAAAGACGGTCAAATTCACGTGGTCCGAGACGCTGAAGTTAAATCTTATGAAGTACCCTCTCAGGTTGGTGTCTATGTCAAGAATGGCGACGCTGTTGAAGTTGGTACTCAAATCACTGAAGGTTCATGGAACTTACAAGACGCACTGAAGTTGATGGGTGAGAATGCTGTCGAACGCTACATCATGACCGAAGTCCAACAGACATATGCTTCCCAGGGTCAGACAATCAACGACAAGCACATCGAAGTCATCATTCGTCAGATGTTTAGTCGTTGTCGCATCGATGAATCCGGAGCAACTCCTTTCATTGCTGGTGAAATCGTTTCTCGTTCTGCTCTGCAGCGTGAAAACAATAAAGCCAAGGCAGCGAAGAGTATGCTAGCCGAATTCACAAATCTACTCCTGTCTATCACAAAAGTATCAATTACAACGGATAGTTTCCTATCAGCTGCTTCGTTCCAAGAGACCAGTCGTGTTCTCATTGGGGCTGCCGTTGCCGGAAAGGTCGACGATCTCAGAGGACTAAAGGAAAACGTCATCATTGGTAAGCTAATCCCGGCTGGGACAGGTTTTGCCCAATCATTGACCAGAAACAAATAATCTGATAAAATCTATTAGATTTTCAAGGAGAAAAATGCCAACAATAAATCAATTAATTCGTAAGCCAAGGAAAAGTAAAGTTTCAAAGTCGAAGTCGCCGGCTCTTGGACGCGGTTTTAACGCGCTCAAGAATAGAGCCACTCTAGATTCATCGCCTCAGAAAAGGGGAGTATGTGTCAAAGTTACAACGACTACCCCGAAGAAACCAAACTCGGCTTTACGTAAAATCGCTCGTGTACGCCTTACTAACCAGATGGAAGTTACGGCTTACATCCCCGGTGTTGGTCACAATTTGCAAGAGCATAGTGTGGTCATGATTCGCGGCGGACGCGTAAAGGACTTACCAGGTGTACGTTATCATATCGTTAGAGGAACCTTGGATGCTGCTGGGGTTACTAATCGCAAACAAGGTCGTAGTAAATACGGCGCTAAGAAAGCATAAGGAGCAGTAAATGCCTAGAGATCCAAGAAAAGTAGAAAAAAGAATACTAAAGCCAGATGCCCAGTATCACAGCATTCTTGTGGCTAAGTTTATCAACAAAGTTATGCTTGATGGCAAAAAGAGCTTAGCTCAGAAACTCGTTTACGGAGCTATCGAAGAGGCTGGCAACAAGACCCAGAAGCCAGGGCTCGAAGTTTTCGAAACCGCTATCAAGAACATTTCACCTGTTGTACAGGTTAAATCCCGCCGTATTGGTGGCGCGACTTACCAAGTACCAATGGAAGTGAAAGGCGACAGACGTCTCCATTACGCTTTCATGTGGCTTCGTGATGCTGCTCGCTCACGCAAAGGGATGTCCTTCGACAAAGCTTTAGCTACTGAGATTGTGGATGCATACAACAACGTTGGCACAGCTATCAAGAAGCGTGAAGATACTCACAAGATGGCCGAGGCCAATAAAGCCTTCGCTCATTTTGCAAGATACTAAATAAAAGAGGGGATATATGCCTAGAGAATATTCACTAGACAAGACGCGTAACATTGGAATTGCTGCTCACATTGACGCCGGTAAAACGACGGTCACTGAGCGTATCCTTTACTACACCGGACGTACTCACAAAATTGGTGAAGTGCATGAAGGCGCTGCCACTATGGACTGGATGGAGCAAGAGCAAGAACGTGGTATCACTATCACGTCTGCTGCTACAACCTGTTTCTGGCATGATCATCGCATCAACATTATTGATACACCAGGACACGTAGACTTCACAGTTGAGGTTGAGCGTTCTCTTCGTGTACTTGATGGCGCTGTAGTGGTCTTTGACGGTAAAAACGGTGTTGAACCACAGTCGGAGACTGTTTGGCGTCAAGCTGATAAATATAACGTTCCACGTATTGCTTTTGTCAACAAGCTCGATGCTATCGGTGCTGATTTCTATATGTCACTTGAATCTATCAAAGACCGTCTTGGAGCTAACGCTGTAGCAATGCAGCTGCCTATCGGTATGGAATCCGGTTTTTCCGGCGTTATTGACCTCATGGAAATGAAGTCAATTAACTACGGTAATGAAGATATGGGCAAGGAACAGCATATTGCTGAAGTCCCTGCTGATATGCTAGATAAGGCCAAAGAATTCCGTGCTGTGATGGTAGAAAAAATTTCCGAAACCGACGACGCACTATTAGAGAAATTCTTCGAGGGCGTTGAGCCTAGTGTCGGTGAACTCAAAGCTGCTATGCGTACGGCTACTATTAAGGGTGATATTGTTGGTGTTTTTGCCGGTACCGCACTCAAGAATAAAGGTGTCCAGCCGATGCTTGACGCCGTGATTGATTATCTGCCAAGTCCGCTAGAAGTTCCACCTGCAAAGGGTGAGGATCCAAAGACAGGTGAAGAAGTTGATGTTGAAACATCTGACGAAGGTCCATTCTGCGGTCTTGTTTTCAAAATTGCTGCTGATCCGTTCGTCGGTAAACTGGCTTTCCTTCGTGTTTATCGCGGTAAACTCACTTCTGGTAGTTATGTTTTGAATGTAGCTTCAGGTGAGAAAGAGCGTATCGGACGTATCGTTCGTATGCATGCCAATACTCGTGAAGAGGTGAGTGAAGTGTATGCGGGCGAGATTGCTGCTGCAGTAGGTCTCAAAAATACTTTAACTGGTAATACGATTTGTGATCCTGCACATCCAGTTCTTCTAGAAAACATTACTTTCCCAGAACCGGTTATCCAGGTGGCTATCGAGCCAAAGACCAAGGCTGATCAAGAGAAAATGGGTATCGCACTCTCTAGACTGGCTGAAGAAGATCCAACTTTCCGAGTTCATTCTGACGAGGAAACCGGCCAAACTATTATTGCCGGTATGGGCGAACTTCATCTCGATATTATCGTTGACCGTATGAAACGTGAATTCAAGGTTGAGGCCAATGTCGGACGCCCTCAGGTTGCGTATCGCGAGACTATCAAATCAAGTGTCAAACAAGAAGGTAAGTTCATCCGTCAATCAGGTGGTCGTGGTCAATATGGTCATGTTTGGCTTGAAGTAGAACCAAACGAACAGGGCGCTGGTTTCGAATTCATCAACAAGATCGTTGGTGGCGCAATTCCGAAGGAATACATCAATCCAGTTCAAAACGGTGTCAAAGAGGCGCTTGATAACGGTGTCATTGCTGGTTATCCGGTTGTTGACGTCAAAGTCACGCTTTATGATGGCTCTTTCCATGAAGTTGACTCGAATGAAATGGCCTTCAAAATCGCCGGTTCCATGGCTGTACAAGAAGGTGTCCGTAAAGCGACTCCTATTATACTTGAGCCTATCATGAAAGTTGAAGTTACTGTTCCAGAGGAATACATGGGTGATATTATGGGCGATTTGAACTCGAAACGTGGTCGCATCCAACAAATGTCCGATCGTGGTAATGCCAAAATTGTGGACGCATTCGTGCCACTAGCCGAAATGTTTGGTTATGCAACGAACCTTCGTTCTATGACCCAAGGTCGTGGTACTAGTACCATGGAATTTGATCATTACGAGGAAGTTCCTGGTAACGTTGCGGTTGAAATTATTGCCAAACGTGGCAAGAAACAGGCAGAGTAATAATTATTGAATAAATAATTTGTTCAAATAAAAGAGGCCTTCCAGGCCTCTTTTATTATTGCAAATAATTCATTTCTGCATTATAATCACGGCACAAAGCCAAGTGTTCGCGCCTGGCGGCGCGTACCTGAGAAAACTGGGGGAATCATGCCTTGGTGGGGATGGGCTATCGTCGTGGTAATCGCCGCAGGTGCTGTCATGGTCTTAGTTGCCCTCGAGGCGCTTGTTCATCTTTACCAGGATCTCTACGAAGAGGATTAGAATCCTCAATGCAGAGCCGCTACTGAACTCTTTAAATGAAATGGGAGGAACGATGAAACGGATTGGCTGTTTCATTTATGAGGTTTTAGCGGTAATCATCGGACTCTTGGTCTACCTCGCCGTGAACATTTTGGTGATCTTCTCTAAGAGAGTCAGGAGGTTCAACGCCGAGGAAGAGGTCAAACTCAGCTACTCCCATGACGACTGAGTAGGGCCACGAACACGCAATTTTTCTCGAGGGGGGTAGTTCTGTGAGTCTTGCAGTTTGGGCGATAGTCTTCTCGATTCTGGCGCTGGTACTCCTCGTATTCGTTCTTGTCGGAACGGTTTTCCGCACCGGTCTCACTGAAGGTCGTCGGCGGGCAGAGGAGGATCACGATCGTAAGGAGAATCTTCGTCGTTACGACGAAGCCATCTCTGGCTCCGAGAGCAACCAGTAGGGTCACGAACACGCAAGTTCTGTGAAAGCAGACGACTAGGCGGGTACGTGGCCTTTTCGTTTATCAAAACTATTGCACAAAGTAGTAATTTATAGTAGAATTCGTAGGCAAACTAAATACATTTTCTCCGCGCCAAGCGTGTGGAGGGTTTGGATTGTCAAAGAAAAGTTAAAAAGATAAAAGAAGGGAACAAAATGGCTGAAGTTTATCAGAGAACAAAACCCCATGTAAACGTCGGTACAATTGGACACGTTGACCATGGTAAAACGACTCTAACCGCTGCTATTCTTGCTGTTCAGGGCAAGAAAGGTATGGCTAAGGTTGAGAAGTTTGACGAAATTGACAACGCTCCAGAAGAGAGAGAGCGCGGTATTACCATCGCTACTCACCACTCTGAGTATGAGACAGAGAAGCGTCACTACGCCCATGTCGACTGCCCAGGACATGCTGACTACGTCAAAAACATGATTACCGGTGCTGCTCAGATGGACGGCGCTATTCTTGTAGTTGCTGCCACTGACGGTCCTATGCCTCAGACTCGTGAGCACATCCTACTCGCTAAGCAAGTTGGTGTACCAAAAATCGTTGTTTTCATGAACAAAGTTGATATGGTTGATGATGCTGAAATGCTTGATCTCGTTGAGATGGAAATTCGTGAGCTTTTGACTAAATACGAATTTGACGGAGATAACACTCCTATTATTCGTGGTTCAGCTCTCAAGGCTCTTGAAGGTGACGAGAAGTATGTTGGTGCCATCACAGAACTTATGGACGCACTTGATAACTATATTCCAGATCCAGTTCGCGACATCGACAAGCCATTCCTTATGCCTGTTGAAGACGTTTTCAGCATCAAGGGACGTGGAACGGTTGCTACCGGCGCTATCGCTCGTGGTACTGTGAAACTTAACGATGAAGTTGAAATTGTTGGTATTAAACCTACTCGCAAGACGGTCGTTACCGGTATTGAAATGTTCAAGAAACAACTTGAGCAAGGTCAAGCTGGCGACAATGCTGGTCTGTTACTCCGCGGTATTGAAAAAGCCGACATTGAACGTGGTATGGTTCTGGCTAAGCCAGGCTCTATCACACCTCACACCGAGTTCGACGCTCAAGTCTATGTCTTGACCAAGGACGAGGGTGGTCGTCATACGCCTTTCTTCAAGGGCTATAAGCCTCAGTTCTACATCCGTACGACTGACGTAACTGGCGAAATCGAATTTGACGGCGAAATGGTTATGCCTGGTGATGACGTCAAAATGAAGGTTAAACTTATTCAGCCAATCGCTATCGAAGAAGGTCTTCGCTTCGCTATTCGTGAAGGTGGCCGTACAGTTGGTGCTGGTGCAGTAACCAAAATCAATAAATAATCGGATTTAGAAAGAAACTATGGCTGAAACTAAAGACAAACAAAGAATCCGCATTAAGCTCAAGGCTTACGATAACAAGATTATCGATCAGTCCACGGCTCAGATTATCGAAACAGCAGTCCGCAGCGGTGCCAAGGTAGCGGGTCCAATCCCACTTCCTACTGATCGCACGCCGATTACTGTACAGCGCGCAAGCTTCATTGACAAGAACTCACGTGAGCAATTCGAAATGAGAGTGCACAAGAGACTAATCGACATCACAGATTTCTCTGCCAAGACTGTGGATTCACTCATGAGTCTTTCACTACCAGCCGGTGTAGATATCGAAATCAAGATGTAATAGCCGTAAGGCTAGATAAAAGAGCCCCGAAAGGGGCTCTTTTGGTATCTACTTACTTTATATTGACAAATAGACATAAAAATGTTATATTTTAGTGTCTACAAGAGTAGACATGAACGTCGACAATCGAAAAGGGGGCACAACAGGTAATGCCTGATCTCAATGAGAGAACCATCCGTGCGCTTGGGGCCGAGCTCGAAAGCTCAGGCGTCGAGAGCAAGATCGGCGACACTTGCATCGAGACCGATGCGGTGCGCGACGACAAGAACGGTGAGAAGTTCCGTCAGGAGCTCACCGAGCATGGCACAGCATGGCTTCTGGACCATGGTTTCATGGAGGAACCTGGTCAAGCTCGCGTGGTGGGCATGAAGGGCGGTTACGGCGTATCGATCCAGCCTCTCAAGAAGGGGATCGGACCGATCTACGACTTCGTCGCGAACGAATACGACTGCCAGCACAAGCGGCTGGCCAACGTCGCGATCACGATGTTCGTTCCGGACGAAGAGATCAAGTAACTTCTGTAAGTACCACTTTCGACGTTCTGAGGACCAATTACCTACGGGTAGTCGGTCCTCTTACGTTTTACACACAAAATCGTTGACATTCTCTCTGAATTTCTATATAATATTTCATGCGTTAATTAAGTATAAACAAGCACGCGTCGGGGGATAGAATAGTCTAGAAATGGAAACTGTCTATCTGTCGAAATATATTTTATTGTGTTAAAAAAGGTGAACAATGAAGGCACTTCTAGGTAAGAAAATCGGAATGACCCACCTCTTCGATGAGAAGGGGAATGTGGTACCGGTGACCGTCCTCGAGATTGGTCCGTGTACTGTTGTTCAAGTTAAGACGGTAGGGAAAGACGGTTATAGTGCCGTGCAGCTCGGCTTCGGCTTGGACAAGAATATTAACAAGCCAATGGCCGGTCACACCAAAGCAGCTGGAGTAGCTGCCAAGGTTTTTCGTGAATTTAACCTCAACGAAGAAGTCGAAGTCGAAGGCGAAGAGGCAAAAAGTTACAAAGTCGGTGACAAATTGACAGTTGATATCTTTACTGAAGGTGATTTAGTCCAGGTAACTGGTACTTCAAAAGGTAAGGGTTTCGCCGGAACAATCAAACGTCACAACTTCACAACTGGTCCAAAGACTCATGGTTCACATAATTATCGTGCACCTGGTTCTATCGGCGCTGGTTATCCGGAACATGTCATGAAGGGTATGCATATGGCTGGCCATATGGGTGCTGAGCAAGTGACTGTGAAAAATCTAAAAGTTGTCAAAGTTGATACAACAAATGGAACTATCGCAATCCGTGGTGCCGTTCCTGGTCCACGTAAATCAGTAGTTGTGGTGAGAGGTTAGTATGAAAATAGCAGTATATTCGAAAACTGGAGAGAAAAAAGAAGCCATCGATCAGAAGGTCACGCTTTTTGATCAAGTAGTAAATCCAGCACTCATTCATGAAGTTGTGGTCGCTCAGCTTGCTAATCGCAGGGAAGCAGCTGCTAAGGCCAAGACACGTGCTGAAGTTTCTGGTGGTGGCAAAAAACCTTATAAACAGAAGGGTACAGGACGTGCGCGTTCTGGTTCTATCCGTAATCCACTGTGGCGTGGCGGCGGTGCCATTTTTGGTCCAACAGGTATTCAAAATTTCGCTCGCACTATTATCAAGAAGAAAAATCGTGGCGCCATTCTGTCGGCTCTAGCAACCAAGAAAGATAGTTTTATTATTTTGGAAGATTTAGTCACGACCAAAACAAAGGATTTTGCCAAGATGTACGCCAAGCTTGAGAGTCGAAAATCACTTTTTATCTTCCCGGCTCTGACAGAGAACCACATTCTAGTTACTCGTAACGTTCCTGGAATCAAGGTTTGTGACTATCGTAATTTGAATGTATATGATGTTCTTGAAGCAGAAAAGCTGGTATTCGTCGGAAATGCTTTGGAACTCGCTAACAAATATTGGGAGACAAAGTAATGGAACTTTTGAGAGTACTTAAACAACCAGTTATTTCCGAGAAGAGTTTTGCTAGCGCCGATAACGGTAAGTATGTTTTCCAAGTGAATCCAAAGGCTACCAAAACTGAGATTAAAAAAGCCGTCGAAATGGCCTTCAAAGTTCACGTTATCAGTGTCCATACGCTTATCGTAAAAGGTAAGGTAAAACGTTTCGGTAAGATTTTCGGCAAACGCAAAGATTACAAAAAAGCAGTCGTTACAGTGAAAACCGGTGAAACGATTGAAGATTTTAAGGGAATTTAGAGATGGCGATAAAACTACTTAAACCAATTAGCAACGCTAGACGTGGGATGTCTGTAGATGATTTTGCTGACATAACTAGCAAAAAACCAGTCAAATCGCTCACGACTTTCATTAAACGAAAAGCTGGACGTAATGCTCAGGGTAAGATTACTATCCGACATCGTGGTGGAGGCGCGAAACGCCAATATCGTCTTGTTGACTTCAAAATGCTTGGCAATCAGACAGTCACAGTTGCTTCTATTGAATATGATCCAAATCGTTCTGCTCGTATTGCTCTCGTTGCAACGGCCGACGGCACACAATCTTACATTTTAGCTCCAACAGGAGCCAAAGTTGATGATAAAATTGCATATGGTGAAGAAGCGGAAATCCGTAATGGTAACAGAAAACGTCTAGCTGACATCCCAGTTGGTACAATTATCTATGCTATCGAGCTCGAACCTGGTAAAGGTGCTCAACTCGCTCGTTCGGCTGGTACTAAGGCGCAACTGGTAGCTAAAGAAGGCGGTATGATTCAAGTCAAATTACCGTCTGGTGAAATTCGTTTGGTCAGTGAAAATTGCCTAGCATCAATCGGTGTTGTTTCAAACCCTGAACACAGTAATATCAAGGTTGGTAGCGCTGGACGTAAACGTCATATGGGCATTCGACCTACCGTTCGCGGTAAGGCTATGAACCCAGTCGACCATCCTCACGGTGGTGGTGAAGGCGGTACATCGATTGCTCTTGCTTCAGGACCAAAAACTCCTTGGGGTAAGCCAGCTCTCGGTAAAAAAACTAGAGACAAGAAGAAATTATCCGGCAAATATATTGTTAAAGCCCGTAAGAAGGGTCGAAGGTAGGAGACAGGTATGTCAAGATCACTTAAAAAAGGTCCATATATTGACGAGCGTTTGCTGAATAAAGTTGCAAAACTTGGGGCAGAGAAAAAGGTTATCAAAACCTGGGCTCGTGAAGCCACAATTACACCAGAAATGGTTAGTCACACTTTTGCTGTTCATAATGGCAAAGATCACATTCCAGTCTTCGTTACCGAAAACATGGTAGGTCACAAACTCGGTGAATTTTCGGCAACCAGAAAATTCAGAAGTCATGGTGGTAAATTAGCAAAGGCAGGCAAGTAGCATGGAAGTTAAGGCAGTAGAAAAATATATTAGGATTTCACCCAAGAAGGCAAGACTAGTCGCTGATGTAGTTCGTGGTGAAAAGGCAGTGAATGCACTTGCTACCCTCAGATTTATGCCCAAAAAAGCCGCTGGGATTATTTATAAAGCCCTTAACTCTGCTGTATCAAATGCCGTTAACAATGCCGGTCTTGCAAAAGAAGATTTAGTTATTAGTTCAATCACCGTTGACAAAGGTCCAAGCCTAAAGCGCTTTAGACCACGCTCCCGCGGTATGGCTTCTGCTCTACTCAAGAGAACAAGTCACATTACGGTCGTTGTTTCTGCTGCTGAGCCGAAGAAAAAGGCAAAAGTAGAAGAGAAGAAAGAGGAGGCCAAATAATGGGTCATAAAGTTAGTCCAATCAGTTTCCGTCTTCAAGTAAACAAAAACTGGTCCTCTCGTTGGTTTGCCGGTAAGGATTATGCTAAGCAATTACATGAGGATCTCAAAATCCGTAAGTTCATTCTAAACGATCTTGGTATGCGTGCCGGTATCGCTAATGTAGAAATTGAGCGTAATGCTAACCAAGTTAGTGTAACTATCAATACTGCAAAGCCGGGTGTTGTTATTGGTCGTGGTGGTGCAGGAGCAACTGAACTAAAAGCTAAGCTTGCAAAGCTTACGACTGGTAAGATAAAAGATATCAACGTTTTTGAAGTAAAAAACCCTGATGGGAACGCCCAGATTATTGCAGACAATGTCGCTCAGCAACTCGAACGTCGTATCGCTTTCAAGCGTGCCACTCGTCAAGCTGTTGAAAAGGCTCAAAAAGCTGGAGTAAAAGGTATTAAAATCATGGTTGGCGGACGTCTCAACGGTGCCGAAATCGCTCGTTCAGAATTCGTAATCAAGGGTAAGATTCCTCTAGCTACAATTAACGCTCAGATCGATTATGCCACTAGTAGAGCGAAGACAACTTATGGAATTCTTGGTGTCAAAGTCTGGGTATATAACGGTATGGCAGAGAACAAGAAAAAAGAGGTAGCAGATGTTACAGCCTAAGAAAACAAAATTCAGAAAATCAATGAAAAATCCTCAGACTGGCAATGCCACAAGAGGATCTAATGTCGATTTTGGTAAGTATGCCTTGAAGGCGATGGAACCTGCTTGGATTACCGCGCGTCAAATTGAAGCTGCTCGCCGTGCCATGACCCGATATGTCAAACGTGGCGGTAAGATCTGGATCCGAATTTTTCCTGACAAACCTGTCACAAAGAAACCGAATGAAGTTCGTATGGGTAGTGGTAAGGGTAATCTAGATCATTTTGTAGCAGTTGTGAAGCCGGGTCGAATCCTCTTTGAAATGGATGGCGTGCCACTAGATGTAGCTAAAGAAGCACTTCGTCTCGCTCATCACAAATTACCGATAAAGACCAAATTTATAGTTAAGGATCACGGAGGTGAGACAGATGAAAGCTAAAGAACTGATTGAAAAAGATACAAAAGCGCTTTCGAAGTTGCTCGGCGAGACAGAAGCCAAAATCATCAAAGATCGCTTCGCTATCGCTAGCCGTGAACTTACTAAAGTGAGTGAAGTAAACGCTAGTCGCAAGCTTTCAGCTCGTATCAAAACAATCCTGAGAGAACGTGAGATATTTGAGGCCGAAAAAGCAGCCCAAAAGGGAGACAAATAGATGAAAAGAACACTTATAGGTAAGGTTGTTTCTGACAAAATGGAAAAAACTATAGTTGTGCTCGTAGAGCGAACGAAAGAACATCCAATTTACAAGAAGAAATACAAGGTAGAAAGCAAATTTAAGGCCCATGACGAGAAGGGTACTGCGAAACTTGGAGATATAGTAGAGATAGAAGAGTCGAGACCACTTTCAGCTACAAAGCGCTGGAATCTCTCGAAAGTATTAACCGCAAAGGATTTGGAGAAATAAGATGATCCAGATGCAAACAAGATTAAAAGTAGCAGACAATACCGGTGCCAAAGAAGTAATGTGTATCAAGGTTCTTGGTGGTTCCAAACGCCGTTATGCAAGCTTGGGTGACATTATCATTTGTTCCGTAAAGACTGCTATTCCTGGCGGTAATGCAAAGAAAAAAGAAGTTATCCGCGCCGTTATTGTTCGTGTGAAGAAAGATTACCTTCGCAAAGACGGTTCGACCATCAAATTTGATGATAATGCAGTAGTGCTAGTGGACAAGAATAATCAGCCTCGTGGAACCCGTATTTTCGGGCCAGTGGCTCGTGAGCTTCGTGAGAAAAACTTTATGAAGATCGTTTCTCTTGCTCCAGAGGTTTTGTAGAGAGGATATTATGAAGATTTTGAAAAACGACAAAGTATATATAACTGCTGGTAAGGATCGCGGCAAATCAGGCGAAGTGACTCGTGTGCTTACGAATACTTCTCAAGTGGTTGTCGCTGGCATAAATATTGTGAAAAAGGCCGTTAAACCCAGCAAGAAAAATGCTCAGGGCGGCATCATGGAAATTACAAAACCGATAGATGTTTCGAATGTTGCTGTTATCTGTCCAAAATGTGGTAAACCGGCCCGAATCGGTTATAGTGTTGCCAAGGATGGCAAAAAAGCCAGAGTCTGCAAAAAATGCGCAGCTACGGTGAAGGAGTAAAGATGGCAAGAATGAAAGATTTTTATCAGAAAACAGTGGCCACTGAACTCACAAAGGAGTTTGGTTTCACTAACGTCCATCAAGTGCCAAAGATTAGTAAAGTAGTAGTCAATGCAGGTGTCGGCCGGGCAAGTCTAGATGCGAAGAAACTAGAAGCAGTTGTTGCGGGTCTTGCCAAAATCACTGGGCAGGCACCAGTAGTGAATAAAGCTAAGAAATCTATTGCTGGATTCAAATTGAGAGAAGGCATGGTTATCGGCGCTTCTGTCACACTTCGTGGGGTCATGATGTACGAATTTCTTGATCGTTTAGTCAATGTCGCGCTACCACGAGTCCGTGACTTCCGTGGAATCAAGAAAGACGCTTTCGACGGGCACGGCAATTATTCGCTCGGTATCCGTGAACACGGTGTTTTCCCGGAAATTTCTTTCGAAGAGGCGAGCGAACCATTCGGACTGCAGGTCAATATAAGTACAACAGCAAAAAATGACGAACAAGCAAAAGCATTATTAACACATCTCGGTTTCCCTTTTAAGGGTTAGAGGATAACATGGCAAAAACATCATTAATCGTAAAAGCAAAAAGAAAACCAAAGTTTTCCACCCGCACAGTAACTAGATGTAACGTCTGTGGTCGACAGCACGGTTATTTGCGTAAGTTTGATATGTGCCGAATCTGTTTTCGGGAACTAGCAAACAAGGGTGAAATTCCAGGCGTAACTAAGTCAAGTTGGTAAGGAGTAACATATGGCAATAACAGATCCAATAGCAGATATGCTAACAAGAATCAGAAATGCTCGTCTCGCCAAGAGAACTAGCGTTGTTATTCCTGCTTCCAAACTGAAAGTTGAGGTACTCAAGGTACTTGCAGCCGAAGGTTATGTTGGGGAATATACACTCGAAAACAATGGTGCCACTATCCTTGTAAGTCTTGCAAATACAGACATAAAGAAAATTATTCGTGTCAGCAAGCCTGGCCGCAGAGTTTATGCCGGAGCCAAGGAGATTCCAACTGTACTTCAGGGACACGGTTTAGTTATTTTATCCACTTCCAAAGGTATCATGAGCGGCGTAAATGCTCGAAAAGCCGGCCTTGGCGGTGAAGTAATCTGTAAGGTCTGGTAGGAGATATTATGTCTAGAATAGGAAAATTACCAATTACATTACCAGCCGGCGTTACAGCTACACTTGAAAGTGGAATTTTGACCGTTTCAAGCTCAAAAGGCGAACTAACTCAGGCAATTAATCCAAAGATGAAGGTAGCTATTGCTGAAGGAGTTATCACAGTTGAACAAACAGTTCAAGACGTCGAGGCCGCTGAGTTTCACGGTTTGACTCGCACCCTGATAGCCAATATGGTGAAGGGTGTTTCTGAAGGATTCAAGAAAGAGCTTGAGATCAACGGTATCGGTTACCGAGCTAGTGTTTCGGGCAGTAAGCTTATCCTTTCGCTTGGCTACTCACACCCTATTGAATATCCGATTCCAACCGGGATCACAGTAAATGTTGATAAGAATATAGTTACAGTTGCAGGAATAGATAAACAGCAAGTCGGGCAAGTTTCTGCCGAGATTCGTGCCTTTCGTAAACCAGAACCCTACAAGGGCAAGGGCGTCAAATATGTCACAGAACACATTCGACGCAAAGCTGGTAAGACGGGTGGCAAGTAAAGGAGCATGATATGTTAGAGAGATTTGAGAAAAAAGAGCGTAGACAAAATAGAATCAGAGCCAAGGTCAGTGGCACCGCCACTCGCCCAAGACTTGCCGTATTTACGAGTAATCAACATATTTCTGCTCAAGTTATTGATGATCTTGCTGGTCATACATTGACAGCCGCAACTGAAATAGAAGCGAAAGCTACAGGTACAAAGACTGAGAGAGCTGCCAAAGTCGGTGAGCTTATCGCAGAAAAAGCGTTGAAGGCAAAAGTAACCGAGGTCGTTTTCGACCGAGGTGGTAAATTATATCATGGTCGAGTAAAGGCTCTGGCCGAAGCAGCAAGAGCAAAAGGTCTTAAATTCTAGGAGTGAATATGAGAGATGATTTCAACAAAGAAAAGAATATGGTAGAAGTTCCTGAGACTCCAGAGTTTGAGGAAAGAGTAATCCAGATTGATCGTGTCACCCGCGTAGTAAAGGGCGGACGTCGTATGAGATTCCGTGCGACAGTCGTTGTTGGTAACAAGAGCGGTAGAGTTGGCGTTGGCATCGACAAAGGTAACGAAGTTATGACAGCAGTACAAAAAGCTGTCGCCAGGGCTAAACGTAATATGATTGATGTTGAGCTTAAGAACACGACAATTGCTCACGAAACATCAGCCCGCAAGGCCGGTGCATACGTTTTTCTAAAGCCTGCCTCTGAAGGTACTGGTGTAATCGCTGGTGGCGCTGTTCGAGCCGTTCTTGAAGCCGCTGGTGTTCGTGACATTTTGTCCAAGATGATTGGTTCCAATTCAAAGATCAATAATGCCTATGCCACTATTTTGGCTCTAGACGGTCTCAAAAAAGCCAAGGTTGCAGCCGTTAAAGAAGAGGTGAAATAATGAAGCTTGAAACACTTTTTGGAAATATCAACAAAGATGCTAAGCGTGTCGGGCGAGGCATTGGTACAGGCAAAGGCAAAACTGCCGGTCGTGGAACCAAGGGTCAACTTTCTAGAACTGGTAAAAAACTTAGACCAGGTTTCGAAGGCGGACAATTGCCACTAGTTCAACGTGTCCCAAAACGTCCTGGTTTTAAGGCGCTTACGCCTCAAGCTATCACACTTCCTTTGGATAAATTCAATAACATGAAGAGCGGCTCCAAGGTTAATGTGGATACATTAGTTAAGGACGGTTTTCTTGCAGACAAACGAACTGCCTACAAGGTAGTTGCAAGTAAAAAATATACCAACACTCTGGTTTTCGAACTTGATTCGATGTCCGAGGGTGCCAAAAAACAAGCACAACAAGTAAAATAGAAGGGGAGGACACAAGTTGGACTACCTAAAAAGGTTACTTAGTAACAAGGATTTGCTCAAAAAGATCCTTTTCGTTGTGTCTTTATTATTCGTTTATCGTGTTATCGCACATATTCCAATCCCAGGACCGGATCCAGCATCCATCAGAACTTTTTTATCAAGTACTTTTTCAAGTAATGCGGTTCTATCTTTTCTAGACATCTTCTCTGGTGGTAGTATTAGTCGTTTCTCGATAGCAATGCTTGCGGTTGGTCCTTATATTACAGCTTCTATTATGATGCAGCTACTCACAATGGTTGTGCCGAAATTTGAAAGCCTTTCTAAGGAAGGTGAGCAAGGTCGCAACAAGATTAATCAGTACTCTAGATATATCGCTGTTGCTATCGCTCCAATCGAAGGATTCGGTATGATTCGTCTTTTACAAGCCTCTGCTGCTAGTTCTGGGACAGCTTTTTTAAATAATCTTTCAATTGGACAATGGGCGATAATGCTCCTATCGATTACGGCTGGAACCATCATTCTTATGTGGATTGGTGAACTTATTACCGAGAAAGGTATTGGTAACGGGGTCAGCATAATCATTTTTGCAGGCATCGTAGCAAGAGGGCCGGCAATTGTTGGTGATGCCATCCAGAAGCTATTTGTCGGCCAATTTGACGCTACACAGCTTATTAGTACGCTTGTTATAGTTGTCCTTGCCGTCATTGTGGTTGGATTAATCGTTCTTATTACGGAAGCACAACGCAAGATCCCGATTTCTTATGCCAAGAAAGTCAGGGGGGATAAGCTTTATGGCGGTATTGATACGTTCTTGCCGCTAAGGCTAAATATGGCCGGCGTTATCCCAATCATTTTCGCCAGTGCCTTTATGAACATCCCTTCGATAATCGGGTTCCTAAACAATGCTAAAACTGCCTGGTTAGCTCATACCGCCAAATTTATCCAGACGACTTTTGCGCCCCAGACCACTCCATATGCGATTGCACTTTTTGTACTTGTATTCGCGTTCACTTTCTTCTCAACATTTATCTATTTCAAACCGAATGAAGTGGCTGAGAACCTTCAAAAACAAGGTGGCTTTGTGCCAGGATTTAGACCCGGTACTCAAACTGAAAAATATTTAAGTTATCTAATTAATAGAGTTACTCTTTGGGGAGCTGCTTTCCTTAGTATAATTGCCGTTCTGCCTTTCCTGCTGACACCTATTACAGGGGACCCTAATCTCGTAGTCGGTGGTACTGGTTTACTCATCATCGTTGGTGTTGCCATTGAGATTAAAAATCAGCTTGAGGCTCAGATGATCATCAGAAGTTATGAAGATTTCTAAAAAAGACTTGTCAAATAGGGCCGAAATGTGTATAATTAATAACTGTCCGAAAGGGACCGATATAATACAGTAATGAGCGATACAAAGGAAGTAATTGAAGTAGAAGGAACCGTCCTTGAGACTCTGCCAAACGCGATGTTTAGGGTAGAACTGGAGAACGGACATGTTATTTTAGCGCATATTTCAGGCAAGATGCGAATGCATTATATCAAGATACTTCCCGGAGACCTAGTAACCATAGAAATGACCCCATATGACCTTACAAAAGGTCGAGTAACATATAGACATAAGGAAAAACGTATCAATGAAAGTTAGACCATCTGTCAAAAAAATGTGTATGAAGTGCAAAATCATTAAGCGCGAAGGCGTTGTCAGGGTTATCTGTGAAAATCCGAAACACAAACAACGTCAAGGTAATTAAAGGAGTATATTTTGGCTAGAATTGCTGGTGTCAATATTCCAACTGAAAAAAGAGTCGAAGTAGCTCTTACATATATTTATGGTATTGGGCCAACACGCAGTCAGAAATTACTGGCTCAAGCCAATGTCAGTCCTGACGTTCGCGTGAAAGATCTGACTGAGGGCGAAGTTGCTCGTATCCGTGAAATTGTTGAAAAGAATTTCAAAGTCGAAGGCGATCTACGACGTGAAGTTAGCCAGAATATTTCTCGTTTGAAAGAAGTCGGTAGTTATCGTGGTACACGTCACAAACTTGGACTTCCAGTTCACGGGCAGAGAACCAAAACCAATTCACGAACAAAACGCGGCGGTAAGAGGGTGACTGTAGGTTCGGGACGTAAGAAAGCATCAGCAAAGACTTAAGGAGCATAATGGCAAAAGTTGTAAAGAAAAAGAAAATAAAGAAGGTAGTTACCCAGGGTCAGGTGCATATCCAGGCTACTTTTAACAATACAATGATTACAGTCTCGGATCCTGAAGGCAACGTAATCTCCTGGGCGACTGCTGGAGCAAGCGGTTTCAAGGGTTCACGTAAATCCACGCCTTATGCAGCTCAAGTTGCCGCCGAAATTGCCATTGAAAAGGCCAAAACCTTTGGCTTAGAGAAAGTTGATGTTTTTGTTCGAGGTATTGGCTCGGGCCGCGATTCTGCAATTCGCGCTTTCAATGCTTCTGGAATATATGTAAATTCACTAAAGGATGTCACGCCAATCCCACATAATGGTTGTCGTCCACCAAAACCACGAAGGGTATAAATATAAATGGCTAGAATTACTTCTGCAAAATGTAAACAATGTCGTCGAGAAGGCGAAAAGCTCTTCCTAAAAGGGGAGAAGTGCCAGGGTGCTAAATGCACTATTCTTAAACGTAATACTATCCCTGGCCAGCACGGAAACTCACGTCGTCGTGGCAAGTCCAGCGATTATCTTTTGCAACTTCGTGAGAAACAAAAGGTGAAGAGAACTTACGGAGTTTTAGAGACACAATTTCGTAACTATTTCGAGAAAGCTGACCGCAAAGAGGGTGTTACTGGTGAAATTCTACTTCAGCTCCTCGAGACTCGTCTTGATAATGTAGTTTACAGGCTCGGTTTCGCTGCATCACGTTCATTCTCTAGACAACTTGTAAATCACGAACACTTTACTGTCAACGGTAAGAAAGTAGATATTCCGTCATATCAAGTACGTGTCGGAGATAAGATTGAGTTTATCAAAGAGTCACAGAAAAGTACCTACTTCAAAGAAGTTTTACCAACTGCGATTACTAGGGCAAACGTGCCTAGTTGGCTGAAAATGGATCCCAAGAAGGTCACCGGTGAGGTGTTAGCATTCCCAACACGTGAAGAATTAGATTCAAATATTAATGAATCATTAATCGTCGAGCTATACTCGAAGTAATATTTTAGGAGAACAAAATGTTACATGAAATTCATCTCCCAGAGATTAAAAACGTAAAAACCGAAGGCAACCTGTCTACATTCGCGATCGAGCCTCTGTATCCAGGTTATGGTATGACCCTCGGCAACTCACTTCGTAGAGTGATACTGTCAAGCCTTCCAGGCGCTGCTGTTACAGCAGTTAAAATCGAGGGCGTTAGTCACGAATTCTCGACGATTAAAGATGTCAAAGAAGATGTGGTTGATATTACTCTCAACCTGAAGCAACTTTGTGTGAAATCTTTTTCAGACGAGATTGTAACCTTACATCTTTCTGCCAGTGGCGAAGGTGTCGTGACTGCTGCTAAATTCGACAAGAATGCAGATATTGAGATTATTAATCCAGCCCAGGTAATTGCTACACTTGATAACAAGAATGCGAAACTCGAAATGGACGTATACATCGAAAAGGGTCGCGGTTATGTACCGGTTGAAAAACATGACGGTGGTAAACTTGGTGTCGGTGTGATTGCAGTTGATGCGCTCTATAGTCCAATCCGCCGTGTTCGTTATAACGTTGAAAGCACTCGTGTCGGTCAAATGACAGATCTTGATCGTTTAATTCTCGAAGTCGAGACTAATGGTGTTATAAACGCTGCAGAAGCTATCAAACAAGCTTCAGAGATTTTAGTTGATCACTTTATGGTTCTTTCCGGCAAAGAAGTTGCCAAACAAGACGGTTGTGTTGACATAATCTCCAACGAAGAGGGTGGTGACATTCTAATTGAGGAAATCAATCTATCGCCTCGTACCACAAATGCACTACTTAACAATGATATCAAGACAGTTGCTGACATTCTCAAACTTACCGATGGCGAGCTAAAAACTCTGAAGGGTTTTGGTAGCAAGGCATACGACGAAGTAAAGGAGAAGCTTGTAGAGCTTGGTTTCGGTAACGTAGAAGAGTAAAAAATATGCATAGACACCAGTACAGTTTACGAAAATTATCCAGAAAAAGCGGACCACGCAAAGCACTTTTACGCGGTCTAGCTACTTCAGTCGTGCTCTATGAAAGAGTCAAAACCACTGAAACAAAAGCTAAGGAAGTTCGTCCAGTTGTTGAAAAACTCATTACACTCGCGAAGAAGGGCGATCTTGCTGCTATTCGTTCATTACAGGCTTATCTATATGGCGAAAATGCAGTTCAGAAATTAGTTACAGAGATTGCACCAATCTATAAAGATCGAAATGGTGGCTATACTCGTATTATCAAACTTGGCAACAGACCTGGTGATAACGCACCAGTTGCGATTCTCGAACTTGTTGATATCGATAAGTTAGTTAAAGCTGCCGTTCCTGAGAAGAAAAAAGACGTGAAAGAAGTCAAAAAAGCTGAGACAAAGGCCGAAGTCGCAAAAGCAGTAGCAACCAAGAAGCCTGCAGTTAAGAAACCAGCCAAGGAGAAGAAATAATGAAAACCCATGTAACAAAACACGCTGATATTGACCGTAAATGGTTCATTATTGATGCTGAAGGACAGACGCTTGGTCGTCTAGCTGTAGGTATTGCTAACCTTCTTCGCGGTAAGGACAAGGCTTGTTTCTCACCATCAGTTGATTGTGGTGATTATGTTGTTGTTATCAACACCGACAAGATCAAAGTCACGGGTAACAAATTAATAGATAAGAAATACTACAATTACAGTGGTTATCCTGGCGGTATGAGGGAGCTTTCCCTAGAGGAACTAATGGAGAAAGATTCGACCAAGGTCGTTCGTCTCGCTGTGAAGGGGATGCTTCCAAAGAATCGTCTTGCTGATGATATTATAGGTAAACTGAAACTTTATCCAGGAGCTGAGCACAATCAAGTAGCTCAGAAACCTGAAAAGTATACGATAGAAGGATAGGGGAATATGGCAGAGAAAAGTACAGAAAAATATTATTTTGGCCTTGGTCGTCGCAAAGAAGCGACAGCTCGTGTCCGTATCTATCTGAAAAAGGGCGAATCAACCATTGGTGAAAAGGACGTGAAAGGTTACTTAGGAAACGAGATTTTCGTTGCCAAGGTTTATGACGCACTTGTCCTTACTGGAAATATGGAAAAAATGTCTTTCTCGGCAATGGTAGATGGTGGCGGTCTTTCCGCACAGGCAGATGCTATCCGACTCGGCATTGCTCGTGCCCTTGTGGCCTATGACGAGACCCTTAAGACGACTTTACGTAAGGCTGGGCTACTAACTCGTGATCCACGCATCAAAGAGCGTAAGAAGCCAGGTCTCAAGCGTGCTCGTAAAGCACCACAGTTCTCAAAGCGTTAAGTATATACAAAAGAGCCCCAAATGGGGCTCTTTTGTATATACTTACTTTGGCTTTTTATGCTAAAATATTCCTAGACCAGGAGGGAAATGAACGACAATAATACTTCGAGAAGGCTCATTCTAGTTTTTGCTCTACTTTTGAGCATAGGTATATTTGGGTTTGTTGTTTTAGGTCGGGAAAATCTCTGGATTGCTTTCTATTCTACTATGATTATTCTGCTCAGTCATTTTCTCCACGGAGTAGGGGATCCTCTCTGGGAACAAATAACATCAATAATATTAATTATAGGCAGCTATGTAGTTGTAGCATATTTGCTTCGCTGGGCTGCTGACTATTTTCTCGGGGGACAATTTAAGGAGAACAGAAAGAAGAGGAGAACTATGAAGAGTGTAAGTAAAATGCAGGATCATTACATCGTTTGCGGATTTGGTCGAGTTGGTACCCAGGTTGCAGAGGAACTATTCCATGATGGAGTTGATTTCGTGATTCTAGATCGTGATCCGAGAGAAGTTAAAAATGCTACAGACAAAGGTTATAACGCTATTTGCGGTGATCCGACTGTTGAAGAAAGTCTAAAGAAAGCAAATATTGATAATGCAAAGGCTCTAATTACTTGTCTTGGTGAAGACACTGATAACCTCTTTGTTACTCTTACGGCTCGTTCACTAAATGCTAATCTCTATATTGTTGCTCGTGCTAATTATGAAGAGAACATTCCAAAATTTGAAAAATCAGGCGCAAATCGAGTCGCAACCCCTTACCAGATTGGCGGTTATCATATGGCTACAATGGCACTCAGACCTGGAGTTTTGGATTTTCTTGATGTTATAGTTGATAGTCGTCATGATGAACTTGAAGTTGAAGAGGTCGAGGTACCTAGAACCTCTTTCTTAGTTGGCAAGACTATTGCTGGTGCAATTTCGAGGGACAAGACTGGTGTCACAATTCTCGCGATCAATCACAAGGACGGAACATCGAAAATTAATCCTCTTGGTACAGAGACAATTCATCAGGATGACAAACTAATTGTAATGGGGAACCGAGAACAGCTCGAAAATGTAGCTGATCTGGTGGGATAGTTGAATAAAAAAATTGTTCAAGAATTGAAAACGGATAAAACCGATATTTCTAAACGGCTTGATATTCTATTATCTGAAAAAACTGATATCTCTCGCTCCCGAGCTCAGAAATTAATCAAAGAAGGCTTAGTAGAAATGTCGGAAGATACAATCTTTATCTATGAAATAGATAAGGGTAGTTCTAAACCGTTGATACCTATTATTTACGAGAACAAGGATATTTTGCTTATTGATAAGCCTGCTGGCATTACAGCTCATCCGGCCCCCGGTGAAAACGAGATTACAATTGCAGAGATTTTTGATAAGGCGACTATTGTCCATCGCCTTGACAAAGGAACTTCTGGTGTGATGGTTCTTGCCAAGAATAAAGCCGCTACGGAAGCATTGAGAGGTCAATTCCAAGCCAGGAAAGTCACAAAAAAATATATTGCCCTGGTTCACGGTAGGCTTTTACCAGAGGAAGGCATTATCGATATGCCGCTTTCCCGAAACTTGATTTCTAGGAACAAAATCGCTCCAGCTGAAGAAGGTAGAGATGCCAAAACTTTGTATAAGGTACTCAAATATTATCGTGGCTTCACTCTGGTTGAGGCCAATCCGAAAACGGGTAGGACGCATCAGATCAGGGTACATTTCTCGGCTATTGGCTTTCCACTTTTCGGTGACGTCAGATATGGTAAAAACACTGATAAAACAGACCGAATTTTTCTTCATGCAGCTGAACTCTCGTTTATTCATCCTACTACAGGTAAACGCGTTGTCTTTAAATCCAAATTACCGCCTGAGTTAATGAGAGTTTTACACACGCTAGGAGATTGAGCTAAAGCGGTTTCTCGTGTATAATGTTGTGGCTATGAGAGACATCGTCGGGAATGCCGCTATAATCAAATATCTAGGAGATTCTGCTTGCGAGAATAATCTTTCGCACGCATATCTTTTTTGTGGTCCAGAATGTGTTGGCAAAACCAAGGCTGGCCTTGATTTTGCTCGTTTAATACTCTGTGAAGGTTCTAATCCTGCTGATTGTACAGAATGTCCTTCGTGTAAGCTCTTTGAGAGCGGTAATCATCCTGATTTCCACTATATTGATAAAGATACAGTCCTTGTCGATGAGATTAGAGAACTTACAAATGCTCTCGAACTCAAGCCATTTCGTGGTAAGGCTAAAGTTGCTTTAATCTCACATGCTGAGAGACTTACAGTTCAAGCACTCAACTCGTTTCTTAAAACGTTGGAGGAGCCGGCACCACATACTGTGATTATCTTGACCACCGAAAATAAGAAAAACTTGTTAGAAACGATAGTTTCCCGTTCGCGTTTGGTTAATTTCGGTCTTGTCCCTGATAAACAAATTTACGAGTTACTAAATACTGAACTTGGCGTGAAGCGGACGGATGCAGAACAGATTGTAAACTTGGCCGGTGGTCGTATCGGTTATGCTATTACTTTAGCTGCTGACAAGGAGTTGGCGACCGATACAATAAATGTGACGAGCGAATTCTTGCGAGCCTATAGATCAGTTGATATTCATGAGAAAGTGGCATTTGCTGATAAGCTAAGCAAAGAAAAAGATTCTCTAGAACCGAAATTACAAAATGTAGAAATGGCTGTGAGAAGCGAACTTTTGCGACTTTCAGGAGATACTAAGAACGTGAGAACGGGGGAATTGCTAACTTTACTGAATAGATTAACGAAATCAGTCGAAATGATTCGCAGGAATGCGAACACAAAATTAGTAATAGAAGGTTTACTTCTAGGGAGCATATCGTGATTAAGGTAATAGGCGTGCAGTTTAATTCTGCCGTCAAAATATACGATTTCAAACCAGGACGTTATAAGGCGAACTTGAATGACTGGGTTGTAGTTGAAACGTCGCAGGGGACCGAGATTGGTCGCGTTGTTTATGTAAACAAAGAAATTACACCTGAAAGCGGTGAAGATATCAAAGATATTATGCGTCTGGCTGATGAGAAAGATATTGATCGCTACACTAGAATGTGCGAAGAAGGAGCGGTTTTTTTCGACAGTTTCAAGAAGTTGGCCATAGCAAGTGGACTAGATATGAAACCAGCCAGGACTGAACTCTCTTTCGACGGCGAAAGAGTAGTCTTCTATTTTACAGCTGAGAACAGAGTCGATTTTCGTGAACTTATCAAAGATCTATCTCGCGAATGCCATAAACAGGTTATCATGCGTCAAATTGGGCCTAGAGATGAAGCTAAACTTCTCGGAGGTTATGGTGTTTGTGGTCAGCCGATTTGTTGCAAGCGTTTCATGACTCGTATGGAAAGCGTGACCATGGACATGGCCCGCGACCAGTTTGAAAATAATGTAAACGCCAATAAAGTTACCGGTGCATGCGGTAGACTGATGTGCTGCTTAGCTTTTGAAGCAGGGGACAAACCCAAGAGGAAAAAATGATAGCATATATTTTTATTATTGCGGTCGCTTTTTATTTAGTTTACTTAGCTTCCAAATCTAGAAGCAAGGATACCGAAATTATCGTTGGTCAGAAAAAAGAGATAAAGATGATTGGTGAGAGAATTCAAGAGGTTTTGGACGCGGAAAAAATTGAGAAAAAAGTTGAGAGAGAGCATAAAACCGTGATTTCTGAGGCCAAAGAACTAGCCGGTAATAAAAGACTCAAACAGGCCGAGAAGAAATATCTCTCAATTATCAAAAAAGACCATAATAATGCAAAAGCATATCAGGGACTTGGTGAAATTTATCTCGTTCAAGGGGAATATGAAGGTGCTGCAGAGGTTTTCAAGAAGGTGAGTGAGCTCGATCCCACAAATGATATGGCATTCAATAACCTTGGTATGGCTCTGATGCAGACCAAGAAATATTCAGATGCTGTTACGGCTTTTGAGCGTTCAGTCGCTCTCAATTCAAAGATTTCTCATCGGTATATCAATCTAGCGCTTGCTGCTGAGAAAGCAGGTGATGTCAAAAAGCAGATTGCGGCACTTGAACAAGCGGTCATCCTAGAGCCAGAAAAGACAGAGTATTTAGAAGTTCTTGCGAGTGTTGCAATTGAATCTGGAGATAAGTCTGCAGCCAAAGATGCACTGGAGAAGATTATCGAGAAAGACCCAGATAACCTGGAAGCCCACCGTAAACTAGCTAGATTGGATCAAAAATAAAAAAATAACCGTTTAGATTATTTTTTGGCAGGGGCGGAAGGAATCGAACCCTCAATAAAGGTTTTGGAGACCTTCGTTATACCGTTTAACTACGCCCCTTCGAGGCCTTTTGGGCCTTTATTTTGTTTCTCGGTGCAATGTGTGTTTGCGCTCGTTCTTACAGAATTTTGTAAGTTCAAGGCGACTAGTGGTGTTGCGAGTGTTCTTTGTAGTAGCGTAATTACGCTCCTTACACTCGGTACATTCTAGAGTGATAACTGGTCGAATGTCTTTCTTTTTTGCTGCCATTTTTTGTCTCCTATATTTTTATGGAGCCCACCACCAGGATCGAACTGGTGACCTCATCCTTACCATGGATGTGCTCTACCAACTGAGCTAGGTGGGCGTGGGCACACCGTTTAATAAATTTGGTGGGGAGTGTAGGATTCGAACCTACGAAGGCAGATGCCAACAGATTTACAGTCTGCTCCGTTTGACCGCTTCGGTAACTCCCCTGGAGCCGCCTGTCGGACTTGAACCGACGACCGACTGTTTACAAAACAGTTGCTCTACCACTGAGCTAAGGCGGCCCGATAAAAAATAGCCGCTGGCAGGCCTTTTGAACTAGAATATTATAGCCAAAAACTGTGCGTAAGTCAATGAATTCCTTCTTTAGGCATGTTATACTATTTCTTATGGATAAACCAATTATAGTGGCCTCAGGGCCTGTAATAATCGAAGATGGCAAGGTTCTGCTCAACAAACATGGGGATGATAAATTCTGGAAATTTGTCGGTGGCAAAGCTGAACGCTATGACATTTCTCTAGAAGAAGTTGTCAAGCGAGAAGTAAAGGAAGAAATGGGTCTAGAAGTTGAACTTTTGAGACCTCTAAAACCGATGATGATTGAAATGACCGACAAGATTGTGGTTCTTAT
Source organism: uncultured Candidatus Saccharibacteria bacterium (assembly GCA_964641375.1). Classification (GTDB taxonomy): domain Bacteria; phylum Patescibacteriota; class CPR2; order UBA1875; family CAIMLA01; genus CAZXMN01. The sequence goes on along the minus strand of CAZXMN010000001.1, from coordinate 80,190 downwards.
CCACTATCTCGCAGAGAGAAAGGGCGAGGTAAGGCCGGGAGCGGACATAATTGCTTGGGATTGGTTTGATATCAACAATTTACCCGAAGATGTCGCGCCGAATATTAAGCCAGTAATCGAGGAATATCTTGAATCCTAAAGAGAAATTGATAAAAGAAAACAAAAAGCTTTAGTTGGATATTGGTAATGGCGGAAACTTTGAAGAAGGCTTTTACTACTTGGACGTCTTACAACTCAATGCCGAGCATAACGATATGGCTTCCAAATATTTTATGAAGGATATTCTGAAATTAAGTGTTGATGATATCGTTGAAATGGGAAAATTTGACTATATTAGAATGCAGCACTTCTTTGAACACTTAACCCTCGAAGAAGGGCAAATAGCTTTGAAGAATATCTCTAAACTGTTGAAACCTGCTGGAATAATCACTATCTCTACCCCTGACTTAAGAATTCATATTAAGAAGTACTTGAATGACGGCTACAAGGGCTGGGAGGGCTTTAAATGGTGGACGAATAAGCGAATTTCAGAGGATGCACCAAACAGTTATTATTTTTCGATCTTTGCTTACAGTATGCCATGGGAACAACATAAATGGTGCTACGATTATGAGGGTTTAGAATATCAGTTAAAAACTTCCGGTAAATTCAGGGATGTAAAGGAATTAAAATTAGCAGATCAGCTGGCAAATATTCCCTTTACGCACAATAGACCAGAAGAGGATGTTTGTATTATTGCGACGAAGAAGTAATTGACAAAAGCCAATTTTTTCGGTAAAATATTAGAGTAAAAGAAAGCCCCAGGGGCTTTTTTAAAATCCAAGGAAATAATAATGAAGAAAATCATCAGTTATTTCGTACAATCATGGAATGAGCTGACCAAGGTAGCTTGGCCAACTAGAAAACAAGTCATTGAGATGACCATTGCGGTTCTCGTGATTACTCTTATTGTCGGGGCGATGCTCGGAGCCTTTGACTATGTCCTTTCGAAGGGCTTAACATCGCTAATTAATCTCAAAAAGTAGGAGATAGAATGTCAAAACAGCAAAGCGAAGGTAGAAACTGGTACGTCATTCACACTTATTCCGGTTATGAGGAAAAAGTGTCTGACAACCTAAAACAGAGAATTAAATCACTCGGCATGGAAGATAAGATCTTCGACGTTATCGTGCCGAAAGAAAAAACGATTGAGATCAAAAACGGTCGTCGTCGTACAGTTGAGAAGAGAATCTTTCCAGGCTACGTAATGGTTGAGATGATCGTGACTGACGATAGCTGGTATGTTGTTCGTAATACACCTCAGGTCACTGGCTTTATCGGTTCCGGCACTACTCCTATACCGATGAGCGAACAGGAAGTAGCCGTGATTCAGAAGCGCATGGGACTAGAAGAACCAAAATTCTTAATAGATCTAAATAAGGGTGACCTTGTCGGAATCGTCGATGGTCCTTTCAAGGGCTTTGACGGCGCTGTAGAAGATGTCGATCAGGTCAAGGGTAAGATAAAGGTTATGGTTAGTATGTTTGGTCGTGAGACCCCAGTTGAGCTAGACAGCTTGCAGGTAAAGAAGGTATAAGGAGCAAAAATGGCAAAGAAAATTACAAGAAAAGTTAAATTACAGGTTCAGGGCGGCAAGGCAAATCCTGCGCCTCCAGTTGGTACGGCTCTAGGGCCACTAGGTATCAACATTATGGACTTCTGCAATGCTTTTAATGAGAAAACTCGTGACCAAATGGGCGTTGTGATTCCTTGTGTTATTACAGTATATGAAGATCGCACATTTGATTTCATTATGAAGAAACCACCAGCTGCAGTTCTTATCCTGAGCGAACTTGGAATTGCTAAAGGTTCTGATAATTCAAAGAAAAATAAAGTTGCCAAGATGAGCAAGGCTCAGCTTCGTAACATTGCTACTGCAAAGATGGAAGATCTGAACGCTCACTCTATCGAACAGGCCGAGAAAATTATTGCCGGAACAGCGCGTTCCATGGGCATTGAAGTAGAAAAATAAATATATTCTTCGAGCGAAGTCGAGAAGTTCTCAACAAGTTCGAACAGTAAACAAGTGGGAGGCCGAAAGCCGCTAGTACCACAAAGGAGTAGATATGGCCGAAAAAAAAGCCGCAAAAAAAGTCACCAAGAAGGTAGAAACTGTTGAACCAGTCGTTGAAGCTGAAACAACCGTAGCCGAAAAAGTTGCCGAGAAACCAGTAGTCAAGAAAGCTGCAACTAAAAAAATAGCTGAAAAAACTGTGAAAACAGACAAGACTAAACTTAAAAGAAGCGAAAAAAAGCATTCGAAGAAATATCGTGAAGTCGTTCAACTTGTCGAAAAAGACAAAGAGTATTCTGTAACAGAAGCCATTGCTCTCGTTGGGAAGACAAGTACAACGAAATTTGATTCGTCTGTTGAGGTTCATATCCGACTAAATATCGACCCGCAAAATGCTGAACAACAGGTTCGTGGTTCTCTCGTTCTTCCTTTTGGCACAGGCAAAACCAAGCGTGTCCTCGCCATAGTCAGTGCTGACAAGGAGAAGGAAGCTAAGGACGCTGGTGCTGATTTCGTCGGTTCAGATGACATGATTGCCAAGATTGAGAAGGGTTGGCTTGACTTCGAGATTGTGGTCGCTACCCCTGATATGATGCCAAAACTTGGTAAGATCGGTAAAATTCTAGGAACTAAGGGCCTCATGCCAAATCCAAAGGTTGGCACAGTCACAATGAACATCGGTTCTGTTGTTGCTGATATTAAGAAGGGGATGATCGAGTATCGAGTTGATAAAACCGGCACTATGCATCTGACTTTCGGTAAAGTTTCTTTCGGTGAGAAAGAGCTACTCGAAAATTATAAAACTCTACTTGAAACTGTGAATAAAGTTAAGCCAAATGGCGTAAAAGGTACATATATCAAGGGTATTTCTATTGCCACAACTATGGGGCCTGGAATCAAAGTCACTACTAAATAAGATATTTTGTTCGAAAAAAGCACCCGACCGGGTGCTTTTTTGATTTACAGCAAGTGGTATAATATATATATAACAAACGGAACGAGCTCTCGTTCTGTTAACTCTAGACTACGAATGGAGGGGAACATGGCGGTGTTCGAATTTGGCGAAAGTGCAAGGCCGAACGGGCTAATTGCTGAGATTGACTGCGACCAGAAAGTCGTGAACCTCAGGAGCCCCAGTGTTGGGAAAAAAGAGGGGAAGGGGGAACTTCTCTGTTCTATCCCAATATCGGGCTACCTGCTCGTCGAAGACCTAGTTATAGAAGCACTAAGGCAGCATCAGTCTGATGCGGAAGGGGAGTCTGCACTTAACCTCGTCACCTAGCGCGACGCCAAATGAACATTGCCGGGGCTCCTCCTCCCGTTCAGGGAGGAGGAGCTTCCCCAAAAGTGGATAACTAGACTCAGATATCGAGTTTGGTTATTTTTTATTATTGTGGATAACTCATATAGAAAGTCTTTAGTCGTCTTATTAACGTGGCCTTGTATAGCTAAAATATTCGTATTTCGATCATAGTGGGGGTGAAATACTTAAAATAGTAGACAAAGTGGTGACAAGGGGTGTACAATGGGGACAAGTGGGGAGAAGTGGGGACTGGAGGGTGCCCCCTCTGCTCACGTAACGAGAGGTAAAGATGTTCATAGGGGAATACACACACAACATAGACGATAAAGGAAGATTGGCTATCCCAGTCAAGTTTCGCTCGCAGCTCGCTACAGGAGCTGTTGTAACGAAGGGCTTGGATAACTGTCTTTCTTTGTATACAGAGGGCGCCTGGGCAGATGAAGCTGCTAGGCTTGCTAACCTTCCTTTGACTCAGTCAAAAGCGAGAGCTTACGCGCGTTTCATGCTTTCTAGCGCTTTCGGTGTCGAGATAGACAAGCAAGGCAGAATCGTGCTGCCAGCCGGCTTACGTGAGTTTGCGGGTATTACCGGAGCCACAGTGGTAACAGGTCTCGGTGATCATATCGAAATTTGGAACCAGAAGGCTTGGGACGGATACAGGTTGAACATTGAAAAAGACAGCGTCAACATCGCTGAAGAATTAGGAATATAACTTCTCGAAGTCAGGTAGCTAGCAGCCAGCAAGCACCTTTCTATTCAAACATCCACCTCAAATTTAGCCCAACTAAATTACCATTTCATTTTATGTCACTTTGTAACGCCCTGCGTTACATCTGACTGCTAGCTACTTGGACATTGGAGAAGATATGAAAGACAAACATGTTCCTGTTCTTTTACAAGAGGTTGTAAGACTACTGGATCCAAAACCGGGGCAGAATTATATCGATGCCACGCTTGGGTTTGGAGGTCACAGTGAAGCCATTCTCACAAAAACCGCGCCAAATGGCAAATTACTGGGGATTGATCAAGACGAAGCGGCCCTAGAATTCGCAGCCAATCGGCTCACAGGCTTTGGAGATCGCTTTTCGGAAAAACACGGTAATTTCTCGGAAATTACGAGCTTGTTACCAGATTTTCCCATAGATGGTGGCATTCTCGCTGATATAGGTGTTTCATCTGTTCAGCTGGACGAAACCGATAGAGGATTTTCCTTCAAAGGCGGACCTCTGGACATGAGAATGGACAAAAGTGCTGATCTAACAGCAGCCGAAGTTGTAAACAAGTGGTCGCAGGATCGACTTGCGAAGCTAATCCGAGATTACGGCGAGGAAAGATTCGCCTCCCGAATTGCCGGAAGGATAGTCGAGGTCAGAACGGCAAAGCACATTGAAACGACAGACGAATTAGCTGGTATTATTGCAGACGCCATACCACGTAGGTTTTGGCCCAAAGCGATAAATCCCGCTACCAAGACTTTCCAGGCCCTTAGGATAGCTGTAAATGACGAATTAGGGGCGCTGTCTAGGTTCTTGCCACAGGCGATAGACTCTCTACAGCCAGGTGCTAGACTCGCGGTCATCAGCTTTCATTCGCTCGAAGATCGCATAGTGAAAGACTACTTCAGAGAGAGAGCAAATCCATGTACCTGTCCACCCACGTTTCCAAAATGCGTCTGTGGGAAAGTAGCTGACATAAAGGTAATAACAAAAAAACCGGTTATTGCTACAGGGGCAGAGATAGGGACTAATCCACGCAGTCGAAGCGCAAAACTAAGAGTAATACAAAAAATATAGTAAAAACAAAAAAAATCAGGAGGGAAAAACAAAATGAGGGATCGAGCCAAAAGACGAAGATTTAATAAAAGCTATAAGCCGACTTTTCAGTTGAATAAGATTGGTTTATTTGTCGCTGCAGCCGGTCTAGTTTTGACTCTTGGTCTTTTATATCTCTCACAATCGAATCAGATGGCAACTAGTGGTTATGATATCGCGAAGTTGGAAAGCCAGCAGCAACAGCTAAAGGATGATAACGAAAGATTACAGATAGAAGCCTCCAGATTGCAGTCAATTCAACAAATTCAGGCAGGTATCAAAGACTCAGGCATGGTTCCTGTGAAAACCATCAACTATGTCCCTGGGGGAACAAACGTTGCTTTAAACGTAAAATAGACTTTAATAGGGGGTTACCTTGGTATATAATTCCAGTGTGAATTCCGCGACCAGCAAAGAGAGAATCCCCTTCATAGCGGCCATCTTTATCTTGCTAACATTTTCTGCGCTAGCAAGACTTTTTTATTTGCAAGTACTCCATTATAGTGATTATAAGGCGGTAGCCGCTGCTCAGCACTCGCTCAAGGATACGATTCCTGCGAAAAGGGGGCAAATATTCGCATATGATACTATCTCAAATACGCCGTTTCTGTTGGCTAGTAGTGAAACGTTAAATCTTGTTTATATAAACCCAAAAGAGATTGATGATAAGGAGAATACACTCACAACGCTCTCGGGGATTATTGGGATATCAAAAGATGATTTGGAGCCAAAATGTGATCCCAGTCAAGTCTACGTGATTTTGAAACACAAGCTCTCGAAAGATGAGAGTGACAAGATAACAGCCGCAAATCTGAAAGGAGTGTACTTACAGCCTGAGAATTGGCGTTTTTACCCGGAAAATTCTTTAGCTGCTTCATTACTAGGCTACGTTGATAATTCCGGAGAAGGCAACTATGGTATTGAGCAACATTTCAACGACATCTTGAAGGGTCAAGACGGACATCTGAACGAAGAAACTGACGCAGGTGGCGTAAAGATTGCTTTCGGCACTGATGGTTCAACGCCGGCGGTAAATGGATCTGACGTGTATCTCACGATAGATAGATATATTCAGGGTGAGGCTGAGAAAGTTCTTGATGATACTGTTTCAAAATATTCTGCGGATGGTGGCTCGGTCATTGTTATGGACAAAACAACTGGAAGGATTCTGGCCATGGCAAATGCACCGACCTTTGATCCCAATAAATATACTGATGTTAAGGATTACTCAGTGTTTAAAAACAAGGCAGCAACTGACCTTTATGAACCGGGTTCAATTTTTAAGGCCGTGACGATGTCTTCTGGTCTTGATTCAGGTAAAATTACGCCCGCTACAACATTTACTGACTACGGCTATGTCGTGGTTGATGGTACGAAGATTAGTAATGCTCTTCCAAAGGTATATGGTGTCAGCACTATGAGCTTCATTCTTGAACAATCACTGAATACTGGTACAACTTTTATTGAACAGACAATGGGTAAAAGTATTTTCTATAATTACATCAAGAAATTTGGTTTCGGCAAAACAACAGGCACGGAGTTTGACGGGGAAACCGGAGGAATTGTTAACAAGCCTGATGATGTTGACGATCATACTTATGCAACGATGAGTTTTGGCCAGAGCATCTCAGTAACACCGTTACAAATGATTCAAGCCTATGCAACGATTGCAAATGGTGGCAAAATGATGCAGCCAAACATTATTGATAAAACAGTTGATGCAAATGGAAAAGTCACTAAAACTGCGAACAAAGTAGTGGGTACACCGATTTCTGAAAAAACAGCTTCGGAGGTGACTCAGATGCTTATTAACACTGTAGATAAGGGTGAAGGTCACCAAGCTGCGGTCAAAGGTTACAAGATTGCTGGCAAAACTGGTACGGCTCAGGTAGTGAAGGCTGATGGCACTGGTTACGAAGCAAATAAAAATATTGGTTCGTTTATCGGTTATCCTGTTGCGGATGGTGCAAATTTTGTAGTTATGTCTAAGATTGATAATCCAAAAGGTGTACAGTGGGCAGAAAGTACGGCCGCTCCAGTCGTCGGAACCATGCTTGATTTCTTGTTAAAATATTATCAAATTCCGCCAACGGAAAGTGTTAACTAATGTCAGAATTGATCAAAAAATTTGTACAACAAATTCTTCGAGTCTTAGCTGGTACCTATGTTAAGGTAAAAAAAATCGACATAATTGCTATTACTGGAAGTGCTGGAAAAACCACTGCCAAGGTGACAATCGGTGATATAGTGCCATCGGATCAAGTATTCGTACCAGAAGGTGCTTATAATACGGAATATGGGGTTCCTTTGGCTATTTTCAGAGAGAGTACTCCGAACAATCCTCGGAACCTTTTGAGTTGGTTAGCAATTTTTATTAAAATGACTGCCAAACTTGCCTTACCAGCACCGTACAAGAGTATTGTTCTTGAATTTGGTGCCGATAAACCAGGTGATATTAATTATCTCACCAGCTTTGCAAAACCTCATATTGCTATCGTTACTACAGTTTTGCCGGTTCATCTAGAAGGTTTCGGAAATTTATCGGAAGTTGCCAAGGAGAAGTCTCAACTTGTAAGGAGTTTAGGCAAGGATGATTTTGCTATTCTGAATTTTGATAATGAATATGTTTGTGAAATGGCCGAGCATACCGTTGCGACGGTGAAATCTTTTGGTACTGTTAAGGCTGATTTATTATATGATAATCTGAGGCTTACCGAGCATGGAATGAGTTTCGATATTAACTGGAAGGGACAGAAACAAAAGGTCCATATGTCCGTCGCTGCACCACAACTGGTTCCTTCTTACTTATCAGCGATATTGGTTGGGCTAATACTTGGTAATAATTTAGAGACGTTAATAAGGCATCTTACGGATACAAAACCAGAAAGAGGAAGAATGAATGTCCTCAAAGGCGTTCAGGGAAGTATCATTATTGATGATTCCTATAATTCCAATCCTGAATCGGCGAAAGCTGCTCTTAATGTGCTTGGAAAGTATAAAGGACACAAGATCGCGGTACTCGGATCTATGAATGAACTTGGTAACTTTACAGAGGAAGCTCACAAGGAAGTAGGGGAATTAGCGGCTGAAATTGCTGACCAGGTTATAGTCGTTGGGGAAATTGCGGGAGAATATCTCTATCCCGCTGTATTGAATAAAATGAATAAAAAATTTATACAAAAATTTAATAATTCATTTGAAGCGGGTGAGTATCTGAAAACTATTGTCAAAGAAGGCGATGTGCTCCTTTTTAAGGGTTCGCAAAATGGAGTGTTCACTGAGGAGGCGATAAAATACGTTTTGGAGAGACCTGAACTTGCTTCGGAACTACTTGTGAGACAAGGTAAAATGTGGCAAGATAAGAAAGGAAGGCTGAGATGAGTGGTGTAATTTTTTCTTTAAATGAACCGGCAATAATTCCACAACTTGTGAGGCTGTTTACCTTGTCAGGAGCAAGCTTTCTATTGGCTATCGCGGTAACTCCGATATTTACTTACTTCGCCTATAAATATAAATGGTGGAAACAGATTCATGAAACTGCCTGGATAGGTGGTGGCAAGGAGAAGGCTCCAGTTTTTCATAAACTACATGAAGCAAAACATAAGAGAAATATCCCAACTATGGCTGGAATTATCATTTGGGGTGTTGTCCTTGTGATAACACTGGCGTTCAATTTCGATAGGTCGCAAACTTGGCTGCCATTATTCACGCTTGTATCACTCGGACTTATGGGATTGATTGATGACTTTTATAGTATTAAACCTGGTGGTATTGCTGGTATAAAAGGTAAATTCAAGATGGCCTGGATTGTGCTTTTTGCATCACTTGGTGCTTGGTGGTTTTACTACAAACTAGGTTTCAATATCATTCACATACCGGCTTGGGGAGATCTGACGATTGGGTGGTTGTATGTACCTCTTTTTATTGCTGTCGTTACGGCCACTGCAAACGCGGTAAATATTACAGATGGTTTGGACGGACTGGCTGGAGGTTTGCTTTCTGCTTCATTTGGCGCTTATGCCATAATCGCATTTTTTCAAGGAAACTTTGGTATTGCAATCTTTTGCGCCACAATTGTGGGTGCTGTCCTGGCATATACTTGGTTCAATATCTTCCCAGCTAGATTTTTTATGGGCGATACCGGAGCGGTTGCTCTCGGTGCAACCTTGGGTGTTGTTGCAATGCTTACAAATACTGTACTAGTTTTGCCGATCATCGGATTTGTATTTGTTGCCGAGACGCTATCTGTCATTATACAGCTAGTTTCCAAAAAGCTCAGGCATGGTAAAAAAGTTTTCTTATCAGCGCCGATTCATCACCATTTTGAAGCCATCGGCTGGCCTGAAACGAAGGTCACGATGAGATTCTGGATTATTGGCGCAATAACAGCCTTCACTGGAGTCATTATTGCTCTTATTGGGAGGGGCACTCTGTAATGGCTTTATCAAGGAGCCAGATAAAAAATGATCAAAAAAGAGGTGGCAGTGGCCGACCGGATTTCACGCTCATAGTTCTGATAGCCATACTTACCGTTATCGGCTTGGTCATGATTTCCTCAGCTTCGGTAGTAATGAGTCGTATGGTAACTGGGCGCGATAATTATTATTTCTTTATGCAACTTGCCGCAGCAGGTATAGGTATTATATTACTCTATATTTTTTCCAAGATTGATTATCGATTTTGGGCTAAAGTAGCTCCAATTTTACTAGTCCTCTCTATTGTTTTGCTTGTAGTAGTCTTTTTACCTGGTATAGGTTTCAAGCATAACGGAGCTAGTCGTTGGATAAACCTCGGTTTTACAAGTCTGCAACCATCGGAACCGATTAAGCTTGCACTCATACTGTTTCTAGCTGCCTGGTTTGAAAAGAAGGGAAGTGAACTCCGTGACCTTACTAAAGGTACACTTCCATTTTTAGTTATTGTCGGGATAGTAGCTGGCCTTATTCTAATACAGCCCGATATGGGGACTGCCGCAGTTGTTGTGTCAACAGCAGGTATAATGTTCTTCGTCGCTGGGGCAAGCATGATACACGTCGGTAGTCTTTTACTTGCTGGGGTTGCCTCCGTCTGGGCGCTTATCATTGCTGCTCCTTATAGGATGTCGAGATTAACAATCTTTTTGAATCCATCGACAGACAGTAGCGGCGCGGGGTATCAGATTAAACAAGCACTTGTAGCTATTGGAAGTGGAGGAGTGCTTGGGTTGGGATTCGGTCGTTCAATTCAGAAATTTAATTACTTGCCGGAGGCAGCCACAGACTCGATTTTTGCTATTATCTCTGAAGAAATGGGATTAATCCGTGCGGGTATAATCATTTTCATTATTTTGCTTTTTGTGCTTAGAGGATATAAAATAGCAAAGGAAGCACCAGATACTTTTGCCAGACTGGTAGCTGTCGGTATCACTACTTGGGTAGCCGCACAATCATTTATTAATATCCTGGCAATCTTAGGCTTAATGCCGCTAACGGGCGTTCCATTGCCGTTTATCAGTTATGGTGGGACGTCTCTCGTGATGTTGCTTGCAGCATGCGGCATCTTACTCAATATTTCAAAACATGCAGTTGAAGGAGGAAACAATGCGAATCGTCGTATCAGGCGGTGGGACTGGCGGACATATCTCTCCAGTTTTGGCGGTCGTCACCGAACTGCAAAAGTTAGATAGCAGTATTGAACTTTTGTACGTTGGTTCTCTAGATGGTCTAGAGAGTAAAATTATCCCACAAACGGGAATTAAATATGTCGGTATTCAGGCCGGCAAATTCCGTCGTTATCATGAGAACAATTTTCTCAATATTGTTGATATTACAACGCTTTTCAAAAATGCTGCAGATTTGTGGCGTTTTGCCCGCGGGTATTTCCAGGCGCGTGAAATTTTGTCTGAATATGATCCTGATGTCGTATTCGCAAAGGGCGGCTACGTTAGTCTGCCGGTTGGTCTGGCGGCTAGATCTCTCGGCTATCCGCTGGTTATTCATGAGTCTGATAGCGTGATGGGTCTTGCTAATAAGCTTCTCGCCAAAAGAGCTGATGTAGTATGTGTCTCATACCCCGTAAAAGCTTATCCAGACGTTCCTAAGGAGAAACTTTTATATTCCGGAAATCCAGTAAGGGACGATATCTATGGCGGGAGTAAGGAGAATGCGGTCAAGGAATTTGGCTTAGATCCAAACCTTCCAACAATAATGGTAATTGGTGGTAGTCAGGGTTCACTTGTCATTAATCAAGTGGTCTCGGAATCTCTCAAAGATTTGCTCACGAAATATCAGATTATTCATGTTTCTGGAGAGAGAGATTATGATTGGCTCGGTTTCCAGGCTACCAAGCTTCCTGAGGATCTTCAGAAACGTTATTTTCTTTTCAATTTCCTTTCTGGTAACTTGAAGGACGCTTACAAAGCTGCAGATCTCGTGATTTCGAGAGCCGGCAATAACGTTATTGCTGAGCTTGCCGCTTTGGGTAGACCAACTATTCTCATACCGCTTTCATCTTCAGCAAATAGTCATCAACTTAGTAATGCGAAGATACTTAGCCGTATGGGAGCTGCCATGTTACTATTGCAAGATAGTCTCAGTCCGAAGACTTTAATTCGTAAGATTGATTATTTATTCGATAATCCCGAAGAAATGAAGGCTATGGTTGTAAAGATTAGTACACTAACAACCCCTGATGCAGCCAAGATAGTCGCAGACGAAATCCACAAGCTTGGTGCAGAATTTGTGAAAACTACTGAAGAACTTGAGAGGGATGATGAAAAGGAGCGAACGTAAGAGGACTGGTCTTGGACGCTTACGGAACACAAGACAGCCATCTTTGTATTCTAGGACAGACGAGATACGCGAGAAACGGGGAGTAAAGCCAATCCTTTATCCGCTCTTTTTTTGTGCACTGCTTATACTGGCGATATATTTTGTGTTCTTCTCACCATTTTTTAGTGTTAAATCGGTGAGTTTTAGCGATACTAAATATGTCAGTAGGGCAGAACTAACGAAAGTCGTCACAGAGAGCAAAGGGTTTACTAATAATAATATTATTACTTTTGGTTTTTTTAATTTCCAAAATAGGCTAGGGGAGGTGACAGGAATCAAGAGTTTTCAGATTATTCGTGAGTGGCCCAATAAGATAGAAGTAAAGATAGTGGAGAAGTCCCCTACTTTCGTTTGGCAAATTTTGGATCATAAGTATCTCATTGATGATGCAGGATATGCCTGGGCGAACTACGAAGACAAATACGCTTCTCTACCGGTAATTGTCGATACTAAGAATGTTCCAGTTAAACTTGGAGACAAAGTTGTTCCCGAGAGTTTTGTTGTTTTCACTCGTGACATGTTTAACGATTTCGAAAGCAGTACTGGTACTAAAATAACAAAAGTTGAAGTGCTGGATATTATAAGTGATCTCAAGGTCACCAGTGCAGCTGGTTGGTATGTTTACTTTGATACGACTAGGACAGCCCAGAACGAGCTCACGAGCCTGACACGGGTGCTCAAAGAGGTTCACGACAAGAACAGTGGGCTTGAGTACGTTGACCTTAGAATTGACGATCGAATTTTTTACAAATAGACAGGGGAGAGCTGGGAGCGGGAGAGAGATCGAAAATATTAATTAAATAAATATTAATTAATAACTCTGTCCGATTTTACCTCACTTCTTCTCGAATGATGTAATAATACAGTTAATACAATAAAGAGAAATTGTCATTAATTTTTTTATAATTATTTCATGTGCATTTATTGATAGATAAAAACAACTCTGATCAGACCTCAAAGTATCTTTAGCTAATGTAAGTTTCTGGACTTAAATAGCTTTATATAGCCATAATATAGTTATTTTATCAGTAAAAGGATGACTACTTATACGTCCCAGTTGGAATATGACCAATGTCGTCCAAGATATATTGTACGACATAGTATTAATGTTTGAGATGGGAGGCTAGCAGTGATATAGATAATGTAATATATTACTATTTCATCGGCCTTCTCTACCATCCGTCCAATACTAGATATTTTGGCAATTAATTATTAATTAGAGTAATAAAATGCCCGGTTCTCACCGGGCTTATTTTAGCTTTTTTATAAGGAACAAGTAGTATTAGTTAAATCGAACGGTTTCGCCCGGCTTAACTTCAGTAGTGTCCTTTTTGATTGTAATCCGTTCGTGGGGCATAATAGTAGTCAACTTGTCAAAGTCCTCTCTCGTGATCTGTTTCTCCACTTTATCGCCTGGTTGAAGGGGAGTCGTCTTTGACTGCTCTATCGCCTTTTCGGTCTGAGGTCTGGTAGTTTCATTAATTATTTTTC
>CAZXMN010000001.1:0-66623 GCA_964641375.1 uncultured Candidatus Saccharibacteria bacterium | reverse complement strand
GACTGCTCTATCGCCTTTTCGGTCTGAGGTCTGGTAGTTTCATTAATTATTTTTCTTAAATCCTCTTTACTGAGTTTCTCGGCGAAGGTTTGTGTTTTCTGTGTATTTTGAATTTCGGGTTTATTCTGTTTTTGTTCATGACGAACTTCCTCACGTTTCGACTTATCTTCTTTCTTCTCAGGAGCACTCACCTCTTTTGGTTTTGCGTCTATCTCCTTTTGCGACTCAGATTTGTTTTCTGGCTTTACTTCAGTCTTGGTTTCTGGTGTACGATGGGGGTTCACAATTTTACTTGTATCACTTTCATTTGCGTTGACACCAGCGATGACGGAATCGACATTATACCAATGGCGGACGTCTTCTTCGACCTTCTCACGTGGTGTGCCATACTTCTCTCTAGATACAGCGGTGATTACGCTAGAGAGATCCTCTGAGATCTCTGGCGAATCCAAAGTCATGGCCGAGAAGGGTACAGTTGTGACGCCGTCAATAAGCATATTGAGATAAATATGTCTATTATCGAGGTTAATAAGGTCGTTTTGTGTGAAGACAGGCTCGAATTCCTTCTCTAGATAGGCTGCATCGGTCGCACCAACACGGAAAGCAACAAGTGAGCCTACGTTGCCAAAAACAGCGTCACGGACCGTCTCTTCCATCTGAGCGATGTATTGGTTGGCAACCGTGAGTGACAAACGATATTTACGTGCCTCGGATAGTATTGTTGCGAATGAATCAGTTGCAAAATTCTGGAATTCATCTACATATAAATAGAAGTCACGACGCTCTTCCTCGGGCATAAAGGCACGTTGCATTGCAGCTAGTTGGAGTTTTGTAATAATAAGAGAACCCAGTAACTCAGAGTTCACCTCCCCTATCTTGCCAGTTGATAGGTCGACGAGTAATATTTTTCCACTATTCATTATATCTGCAAAATCAATGCTACTCTTTGGTTGACCAACAATATTACGAATAATTGGTGAAGCCGTAAATTGACCTACTTTGTTCAAGATAGGTGCGACGGTCTCAGTAGCCATCTTGTCATTATAAGATGAGAATTCTTTGAGCCAAAACATCTGTACGACAGGATCGGTTACTTGGGATACGATTTTGTTACGGTAAGTTCTATCTGTTAGCATGCGGACAATACCAAGCATAGTAGAACCTTCAACTTCGGAAAGAGCCATTACTGTATGGTTCAAGACGTATTCAAGTCTAGGTCCCCAAGAGAAACCAAACATACGCTTTAATACAGAGATGAAACCTTTTGCAGTTTCTTCTCTCATACCCTCTGGACTCTCGAGTGGGTTAAATGCTATTGGAAAGTCTTTGTCAGCAGGATTTAGATAAATGACGTCTTTGATTCGATCCTTTGGAATAAACTTCATAATACGTTCGATAAGTTCGCCATGAGGGTCGATAACTGCGACGCCTTCACCTTGCTGAATGTCACGAATTGCTAGGTTCTCAAGCAGTCTTGATTTACCCGTGCCACTCTTACCGACGAGGTACATATGACGACGTCTATCATCTCTTTTGATGCCGAAAGTACGTAGCCCGTTACGGAAAGTAGTCATGCCGAGTGGAGTGATCTCATCGGGGCAAGCCTCTGGTCCCCCATCAATCATGGCTAAACTTGAAGGTGGTTCTCCTTTTTTGGAAGAAGTCCAAACAATGTTTGGTGTCTCCACCGATACATGTGGAAGATGATAAAGACTGGCGAGTTCTTCAATATTTAATACATAGCCGGCTTTATTGAATAATCTAGCACGGTAGGCATCTAAGAATTCATGACCCGAGTAGAGACCAGTTCCGACAAAACCATTTAAATTTGTCGTATTAAATTGTTTAAAGGCTCCAAGGACAGCTTGGATACGCTCTGTCGCCTTTTCAGAAGTTTTGGATAGATAAAGGACACGGATAATAACTTTATAACCGAGTTTATTGGACTTTTCTTCAATGGCGGTCAGTTCCGTTTCTTCTGAATGAGATAATTTAACACCTTCTTTTTCGGCTTTTTCCTTCTTTTTCTTTTCTGCTTCTGATTTCTTTTTCTTTTGTTCATCACTCAAGGGTGATAATAGTGTCGTAATAAGAGTATGAACGAGTCCGAGAGTTACACCAAGAAAGTCAACAATGTGTTGTGGAATTGTTTTACTTATCGATTTGCCGCCACTTTTCTTGTTAGCAACATGACCGAGCCCCATATCTCTCCAGTCGTCAGGAACCGGTTTGGCCAATATCTGAATCCAGACGCGTTCGCTGCCATGATCAAGTTTGGAAAGCATGCCGGTGATGCCTGCAAGTGGATCCACGTCAAAGTTTTGAAAGGTTTTGATTGGGTAAATTTCATCTTTGACGAGTGTCAATTCGGTTCCGACTACAGCATCGGGTATTTGATCGTGATCAATGTCGAGATTTAGTGAATAGTCATCAACAATAGCTATTTCTGCCGTTGGAAATTGAGCATAGATTTGTCCCTCAACGAAGTCTTTTAGATGTTTTGGTGTCCAGATAAAGAATTCGATGGCATCCAAACTGGCCACAAATTCCATACTAATGTGTTCTTGGACCGTAGTCCCCTTATTTGACTGACTTGGTGGCTGTAGAATACCATGTAGAGCGGCAAACATCATCTCCGCTGAGACCGGTCCTTTCTCGTTATTTTTTGGGACCTTCATCGAAAGTACAACTGATTCTATCTTATCGACGAATTCAGCCTTTTTGAAGTTTTTCCAAGCAAAATAAAGAATGACTGGGACAACGAGCCACCAAGTCCAAACAACTAACGTCCAGAGGCCGCTAAGTATTGCGAGACTAATATTCTGTACTAACAAGTTACCCCTCCAGTTTGGTGATTGTGTAAGTTGCTCTAGCAACTCGAGTAAATTTATCCTTCTGTAAGTTCAAAAGGATTGTAGTTTCTTTAACGATTCTACGTTTCATAACCTCAGATACAATATCATCTTTGTGCATAGGTTTACCAGCCGTAATCAGAACTTCTTCGATAACATCTTCAACTACACCGGCTTTGTAACCCCATTCACTCAGGGCATAGATGCCACGGCCGATCAGAACAAAACGATCATCACGGATAAGTTCGTTGTGGACGGCTTGTCTGGTAACCTTTTTCTTCTTCTCATCGAGGGCTTCAATATGTTTCGAGATCTCGGTGAAATGAAGCGGTTTTTGATATTTTTTCAATATATAATAAGTTTTGTCGCGGATACTCTTCGGATTAATTTCACGCCAGTGACTTAAGCCCAAACTACCATTATCAGTACGAAGAATTTTTTTGCTCATTGAAATGATGGCGATTACCTGATCGTTTGTGAATCCAATCTCTTTTTTTTCTACTCTATTTAGGAAGGCCTTCTCCTCGAGTGGCTGTTTCTCAGTGTCCAAAATATCGGTAGCAATCTTGATAATTTCTAACAAATTTGCTTTTGTGATGTTATCAAGGTAAAAACCGGCTTTTACATCAGTAGTTTCAAGGGTTTGATTGATTTTTTTATCTAACATAGCCAGGAAAGAAACCATGTGTTTCAGTTTGGCGCTAGAAGCATTACCGCCGAGCAAAAGTTCGTAAAGTCTAAGGTTAGTAACAGTACCACCGTCTTTCAGAATCTTAGTTTCTAGAGTGGTCAAAATCTCTTGACCTCGGATTTCACTGGCCAAAAACTCAGAAAGTTTTCTGAGAGCATTTTTTTCGATTTGGCGAACTCTTTCACGAGTAATTCCTAGCTCTTTGCCAATTTCTTCAAGTGTCTTTGGTCTCTCACCGCCTAGACCATATCTTTCACGAATAACGGCTATATCACGGTCTTTTTTGACCTTTGGGGCAGACAGCACAAAATCAACCTCGGCTTCAATGTCCAAGGATAGGATTTTTTTGCTCTGTTCGCTATCAGCGATGCGATCCAGAATAGATTTTGCTGTTTTTGTCGCCATAATTTTTAACAACACAATTATAGCATAAAACAGCCCAATGTGTCAACAAAAAAGTTCTAGCCGGCGAAGTGTATGGCAATATAGATCACAGCCATACCGAGGATTGTTGAAAAAGTTGTCCAGGAGGTCGGATGCCTGTGATGGCTTTCAGGAATTAGATCACTGGCACTAATATATAGAAAAAGACCTACGAATACAGCCAAAACAAGGCCCAGTGATGATTCTGAAATGTGAATAAAAAAGGTTGAAGCGACGCCAATGGCGGGGGCTAATGCATCGGCGGCAAGCCATCCGAGGGCCTCTTTTCTGTTCCCTTTATTTTTAATGACCATATTGACTGTGTTGATGCCATCAGAGAAGTCATGAGTTAATACGGCCGCGGCAACTACCCAGCCGATAGCCGGGGAAACCTTGAAGGCGAGACCGATACCAAATCCGTCTAAGAAGCTGTGGAAAGTTAGTGCTAAGGCACCTAAGCCTCCCGATTTATGACTGTGTGATGGATTCTCGCACTCTTCTTCTGAGTGTGCATGAATTAAAAACATTCGATCAAGAATCATGAAAGTAGCAAACCCCACAGCAACTAGAAGCGTTACCAGAGAAGTACTATAAACTTTGGTGGCTAAATCTATTGATTCTGGCAAAAGATCGAACAGAGCGACGCCGAGTACTGCCCCTGCGCTAAAGCCTAGGATTAAGTGTAGCTGATCTTTGAATTTCACGGCGAAAAGTCCACCAAGAGTGGTGCTGATGGCTGTCGCAATAACGATGAGGATAATAATCATGAGCTTATTGTAACTTTATTGCTTTGTCTTGTCGATACTGAGCTTCTTACCTCTAGAACCGCTGAAAGCAAAAGCCTCCATCAGTACCAGTGGACCGAGGAGGGCCGTGAAGTCGTGAAACCACTGAACATTTATTCCACCAATTAGAAAAATTGCTCTAATTCCTAGGAAAAATATACCGGCCGCTCCCAAGAAAACCAACCACCACTTCTCTACAAAATAACCATAAAAAACCGATAATAAACCTAGTACTATAGCGAAAGCTACTCCCCTCGCAACGGCTGAGTTGATGTCGAAATCGGCTAACAGATATAGGAAGATGACTAAATTAAGTAATACGACTATTCCAGTACTAATGGCAAAATGTAAATCTTTATTCATGTTTACATTTTACCACATTTGAGTATCGGCTTATTTCTGGCCGAACTCCTCGATTCCAAAATAGTATGTGTGACCGTTCAAATTCATCAAATTAATGCTAATGCCGGTTTGGTTATAAGCTGAGCTAATAATCTGGACGTAATGTTCGGGACTGTTTTTCCAGGTAGTGAACATTTGAGATGCAAGTGCGTAAAGTTCTGCCTGATTGAAGGTAACGGGAGGCACATAACCCCAAACTAAGTTTTCCCCAGCCGTTCTAAATCCTGTATAGCCAACTTGGGCGTAAACGGTGTCAAAGGTGCGCCCATCGGGTCTCACGTGATCCACGCCGACAAACGAAGGAACTGATTCTTCTAGCACTCGAATGTTAGCTGCTTGGGCAAGCTGGTTATTATAGCTGAACGCGGCTAGACCATGAGCAGCTCTCTCGGTGTTCACTAGTTGGAGCATAACTGAGTTCATGTAGCTTTCGGCGGCAACTTCTGTATATATTCCAGAGCCGTCGGACGCTGATGCGGATGGAGGGGTTGTTTTAGTAGGTTGAATATAAGCTGATGCTCTTGTGGGAACTGGGGCAGGTTTATCCAGGGCAGGAGCCGGAGCAATGGGCACGATTGGCACGCTTGTCGTTTCGCTTGTGGCAGTGCTTGGTTGTGAATCTGAAATTGGTGCTGTAATAGATATCTCTGAGTCTTTCGCTATATTATCACGGATTGCAGTTATCTCTTGTACCGCAGGTTTTGATGCTATGTTTGAACTTTGTAAATGTAATAAATAAAATCCTCCCGTTGCGAGGACAAAAAGGAGGATTATTGAAGCAATAATACATATTATAGGGTGTCTTTTGCTGACTAAATTTTTGGCACTCTCCACGAAGGTCAGTCTAACATTTGTGTAATTGTGAGTCAAGCACGATTAAGCACTGATTTATAGGCAAAAAATAAAATTTTATTGCCTAGGATTTTTGAGTTTTTTTGTTATTTTTGAGCACATATTTCTGTCCACGGGCGCCCTCTACGTAAATTTTCCGCCAAGCAACTGGTCCGAGCCACATGCCTAGGACATACCCGGCAATCATGGTTGGTAAGTAGATATAATATCTGGAAAAAGTCAGCAAATTCGTACTAAGAAGCGTGTATTCTATCAGTCCACCGACAAGAACTCCAAGTAATACGCCGGTGATTAACCATAATTCTTCGTAAATAAACTTTTTCATTCCAGTCTCCTTTTGTTTATGATACAACATATCTTCGTGAAGACAAAATTTCGACCTTGGTCTAATTATAGAAAGCAAGAGCGCCCGGAACGGGAGCTCTTGCGAGTTCTCATTACGGGCGCGTGAGTTAGGTGTCTTCCGTCCAACGATGCTGGCCATTCGTAGTGATGGTAAGTGGAGTGAAGTCACGATCCGTCAGCTTTGCTGAGAGTCTGTCGTAAGTCGCCTCCAGGATTACCGGGAATGCGACATTATCGACTAGGTTCACACCGAAGCAAACTCGGGTCTCAATCTCAAGCCTGAGATCGGCAGGCCACCATACCACCGGGTACACTTGGTCCTTTTGTAGCTTGACAGTTCGCATAGAGCCAAAAGGCTGTTTCTTGCGTCTTACAGCGGCACGGAACTCCCGATCAGGATATCGCTCTGTCCTGAGGTAGACGAAGGTCCCTTTCTTTTCTTCTTCAACCCTACTCACCCACCCTCGTACCAACACAGATTCCTCATCTTTTACGATGGCGGTGACACTGTGTGGGTCGTGAGCTATGCCTCTCAATGTCAGCCTCCTTATACGGTTTTCGGAAAGAGCTCGAACATTAAACCATAAAAATGAGAATAAATCAAGCATAGCGAAACTAAATAGAGCGCCCATAAAAAGGCACTCTATTTAGTTTCGCTTAATATTTCGCGTCAGCCAATATTATGATTGGTTACGAGTGAATAAACGGGCGGTAAAAAGAACAATAAGGGAGCCAATTACAGCCAGAAAAAATGAACTCAGGTTGAAGCCAGTAACTCCAACACCGAAGAACATTTGACCGAGAAACCCGCCGACAACTGCTCCAATAATACCTAAGATAATGGACCACAGTATCCCGCCTCGACCGCTGGGAGATATGAAGTTTGCGATGCTTCCTGCGATGAGACCAAAAACAATCCAATATATGATGTCCATCTATTCCTCCTTCGCGCCTGAAAGGATAATTATCAATTTTACTATACCCCAAGCAACTATTGCATAGACAATGATGGCTATAAGTGTTGCTGGTTCAAAAACTGCGGTAGTCTCTGCACCTGCCGTTACAGCGGTGTGAAATATTCCTTGGAATGGCCAGATGAAGGCTGCGGATAGATTGTAAATGAAGTTTACAAATGAACTAACTGGGTTTGCTCCTAACAGTCTAAGTACTAGACGGAAAGCCAAAAGCACTTCAAGTACTCCAAAAATAAAATAAACTATGTATGCAGTCGTCTGAGAGCCGGTAGCTTCTCTTCTAGTTGGTTTACGGGTCGACTGACCAGTGTTATTTTTCTCTGTAGTTACGGTTTCCTCTGTGTGTGTCTCCATGTTATCTCTTTCTGACCCCTAACCGAGGCCGGTAATGGACGTTAAACATTAAACATCTCCATATTTGGAGTTATTGCTTGATATTTATATTATACTCCCCTTTTCAACTAATAGCCCAACCATAGGGAATAAGTGCATATCATTTAAGGTTGAAAAGCAAGAGCGCCCGGAACGGGCTCTCTTGAGAGTGCTCGTTGCGGGCGCGCGTTGTGTGGTCAGGCCGCGAATGCGGGGGCGGCTTCGGTGGTAGTTGTCACGGTCGTCTTCGTCGGCAGGACCACCCGGATCGAACGGTCGAGCAGAAGCCGGCGGAAATGCCTGAGCAGTTCGTACTCGGTGGAGCTATGCTCCCCCAGATCGCTCAGACAGTCCCAGACGGACATGAGCTCGTCGTTGGTGAACCAACTGGAGCATCTCGCCCAGTCAGCATCCTTGAAGTCGAGACGGAAGATCATGGAGTGGGGCTCGTCGACGTGGTCATACCAGATGACCTTGATGGCCGGCGGGTTCGGAACCGTGTGATCGAAATACGCCTTGCATGAGCGACTTGCCCTGAGTCTGCGAGCAAGCCAATCGAACCCTTGCCCCCTCATCCCCGTTCTCCCCTCGAGATAGTGGTTGTCCGATTCAAACTCGGACTATTCGAGAGATATTATACCCTAAAAAACCTATTAGTCAATAATGTTTTATAGAATAGTTATAGCTTAAAGTGGTCGTAAAGTGCCGAAAAAGACTTGCCAGGCTAGCAGAGATTTGGCAACTAGCGAGAGAATTATATAGACTCTTTCTCCATAGATATAGTTCTTCCATGGACCAATCTTTTTATATTGTAGAAATTGATTTAAGGCAAAAATGTCAAAGAATACGAATATTGAGAAGAATATCCAGTATACGAATGTAGGAGTGTGGCCAGTGACCCCGCCGGCTCCAAATAAATAGATAGCGACTGCAATCCAAGGCACGATGCCGGCTAATGTGCCGAATATATAGGCTGTCCAGTTCGTCTTCTGAGTCGATTGGTTGTGAAGTTCCATCATCCAACCGAAGAGTATCATACAGGCGTTCAAGGCGAAGATTAACATTAGACTGACGCCGTCATAAACGCCAACAAGCATTGCGATGACTACCATCATAATTGAAGAGCTGAAAGCATATTCAACCCAACGCATATAATTCGCCCCCTTCTTCAGATTAGCGACGTACCATTCATAAACTTTGGGTAGTGAAATAATGAAATGGGCTGCAGCCGAGAGAAACAGAAAGAGTGCAATTAGTGGAGCGATTTGAAGCGTAAACCTCTGCTCCGTCACTGGTAGTAGTTTATGAGACATCAAATTAAATTGTAAAAATGAAGTTGTGACTGGAAGCGCGAAAGAAGTTGCGAGCTTCAGAATAGCAACTCCCTGGACGAGATGCAGAAAACCCATAAAAATATTGAACTTACGAAGTCCGCTGAATGTTTTTTCAGTTGATTTTGTCTTTGTTGGCATATTCCCTCCTATTACATACCTATCGTATCGTTTTATTCTACTTTCGGCAAGGGCAGAAATAATCCTCAGCCGCATCACAGAAATGGGTTTTAGAATACTGTTAACGCAAATAAAGAAAGGAGGAAGTATACGAAAAATATATGACACGGGGTGTCACTTACAAACAACAAACAACAAAATAATATAGTTCACCTCACCCTATAATAGAGGCTGCCCCTTTCAGCCTCTATTTATTTTTCTGGTTTTTCTAGATTCAAAACAGCAGAATTGATACAGAATCTTTGGTGCGTTGGTGCTGGTCCGTCAGGAAAAACATGACCGAGATGAGCACCACATTTTCCACACAGAACTTCTGTACGGAGCACGCCCAGTGAGTCATCTTCTCGGTAAATTACAGCTTCTTTGATTATAGGATCTGTAAAACTAGGCCAACCACAGCCGCTGTCAAATTGTTCTTTGGAACGAAAAAGAGAGTTATCGCAATTGGCGCAGTGAAAGATGCCTTCTTCTCTATTCAAATAGAACTCGCCGCTAAACGGCACTTCAGTGCCATGTTCAAAGAGGATTTTTTTCTGTTCTTCGTTCAGGTTGGGGTTTATCTGTTTTGCCATATTATTTTCCTAAAATATTTTAAATTTATCCACTTTTGGTCTGATAATTGCCTGACAATAAGCTTGTTCCGGATGTTTCTCAAAATAATTTTGATGATAAGCTTCAGCTGGCCAAAACTTCGTAAATAGAGAAATCTCAGTATATATATCGAGATAACTACCTAGATTTTTTAGTTTCTCTATGGCCTTCTCGGCAGCCTTCTTTTGTTCGTCGTTCGTGTAAAAGATGGCCGAACGATATTGATTGCCAATATCGTTTCCTTGGCGATTCTTCTGGCCCGGATCATGAACTTTGAAAAATAAGTCCAACAGCTTAGAGAAACTAACCGCAACCGGATCATATTCGATTTCAACCGTTTCGGCATGGCCGGTTTTACCGGTAAGAACTTGCTCATATTTAGGATTTTCAGTTAAACCACCAGTGTAGCCAGAGGTAATGTTTACCACGCCGGGTACCAACTCAAAGGCTGCTTCCATACACCAGAAACAACCTCCGGCAAAATATGTTTTCTCTGTTTTTCTAGTCATTATTTTGATTCTAAATAGCTTTTTATAGCGCCGAGGTAATAATCATCCCAACCGGCATCGATCTCATCTTTTTCATTCTCTGGTACTTTGTTCTGAATTAGTCTAAGCTCAGTTTGACCATTTCTTTCTGTCAAATGAAACTCGACAAATGATGGCTCTTTCCAGGTTCCGCTATACCACTCTTGTTTCAAATAGTTTGGTGCACTTATTTCAATGTTTCGGCCATATATATCACCACCCCAGAGCGAAAAATCTGTATCTTCGAAAGCATTCATCTTTGCAGGACCACCACCCCAGCCTCTGATCTCAGTCGGATCTGTCAGTGCAGCCCAGACTTTATCGATATCGACACCTATAGTATAAACTTTTTCTATCTGATTAGTCATTTTTTCTCCTTATAATGGTTTTTTCTCATTAATTGTAACTCCTAACATTTTCTCTAGAGTCTCGATAAATAGCTCTCTGGAAAAATCGGTAAATGTATGGTCAATGATTTGACTGGCTTCCTTTTTATTTTTTGGAGGTACCAATGTGTCTGCTATCATTTCCATATTTTGTTTGCTGAGACCAACTACTTTCTGAAATTGGAGCAAGCTAACACCGAGGAGACCATTAATCAGATTGTCGCGACTAAGCGCATATGTTCTAGTTTGTTTTAGGTCGGCTCTACCGAGGATCCAGCCCAAGAGTAAAAAGATTATTGCTACGACGAAATAACCATATACGTATAAAACGTTCATCAATACTCCTTTTTTAGCTTTCCTTACTATTATATTTTACCACTATAGGTATGACCATGACTGGTCGAACAAAAAAAAGAGACCTTCTGGTCTCTTTTTACTAATTGGTTTGTGTAGAAGAAGCTATTTGGACGCCCTTTGGCTTTTTGTCTCTTTTCGGTTTTTTTACCTGTTTTTTCGCGTCTTTACCTTTTGACATTATTCCTCCTCGTTTTCTTTTGTTTTTGGTTTATCCCAAGTTGCCCATTTGCATTCCGGGTATCTAGAGCAGCCCCAGAATTTCTTACCTCGTTTAGTCTTGCGTTCTACTATATCACCTTCTTTACAATCAGGACATTTGCCGAGGGATTTCTGGGGTAAAGGCTTGGCGTTTTTGCATTCTGGGAAACCGGTACAGGCCAGGAACTCACCATATCGGCCAGTCTTAATTACCATTGGCTTGCCGCATTTCTCACAGATTTCGTCAGTTTCGCGGTCAGTGTTCACTTTCTCAACATTTGTCTGAGCTTTATCCAAATCTTGTTTGAAAGGTTCCCAGAATTCCTTCATGACAAGAACCCAATCCATGTGTCCTTCGGCGATTTCATCGAGTTCCTTTTCCATATTGGCTGTGAAATCGACACTGACAACAAATGGAAAATGATCGCGAAGTAGGTCTGTGACTATAAAAGCGATGTCCTCAGGATAGAACTTTCTTTGTTCAATACGGACATATCCCCTGTCCTGAATAGTTGAGATAGTTGGGGCGTATGTCGATGGACGACCAATACCATTTTCTTCAAGTGTTTTAATGAGAGAAGCCTCGGTATATCTAGCTGGTGGCTCAGTGAATTTTTGATCAGAGTTCAATTTCTGAAGATCACATTTATCATTTTCTTTCAAATTTGGCAGCCTAAATTCGGCCATTTCTTCTGTCTGTGTTTCTTCTTCACCTTCCAGATAAACAGACATAAAACCTTTGAATTTGATAGTGCGGCCACTGGCGCGGAGAGTGTAAACTCCCGCAGCAACATCTACACTTGTCTGGGCATAAATAGCATCAGCCATTTGACTGGCAACAGTTCGTTTCCAGATAAGCTCGTAGAGCTTAAATTGCTCGGGGCTGAGGTAACTCTTGATGCTTTCAGGAGTGTGACTCACACTGGTTGGTCTGACGGCTTCATGAGCTTCTTGAGCTGCTTTGGCTTTTCTATATACACGAGGTTTTGCAGGCAAGAAATCTGAACTAATTTTTTGTTCAATATATTTACGAATCTCGTTTAGGGCTTGGCTAGATAGGTTTGTTGAATCTGTACGCATATAGGTGATGAGACCGGCAGAACCTTCGCCGACATCGATACCTTCATAAAGTTGTTGGGCAATTGCCATAGTTCTCTTGGAGCTATATCTCAATTTGCGCGCGGCCTCTTGCTGAAGTGTAGAAGTTGTAAAAGGCGCCGCTGGGCTACGTTTAACATCTTTGGTTTCAACCTTACTAACTACATAATTAGCTTTTTCCAAATCGGACAAGATAGCATCAGCCGTTTTCTTGTTCCCTATCTCAACGCTTTTGCCGTCTTTCTTGGCAAGTCTCGCATTAAATTCATGACTATCTGACGCCTTTAGATCAGCGCTGATTTCCCAATATTCGACCGGTTTGAAGTCCTGTATCTCGCGCTCACGATCGACGATAAGTTTGACGGCCACAGACTGGACACGACCAGCTGATAGTCCTTTACGAATCTTGCGCCACAGGAGCGGACTAAGGTTATAGCCGACGAGTCTATCGAGGACGCGACGGGCCTGCTGAGCATCAACTAGATCTTCATTAATTTTGCGCGGATGCCCCGCGGCGAACTGAATTGCGTCTTTTGTAATCTCGTGAAATTCGATACGGTCGTAGTCTTTCTCTTTCAGACCCAAAGCTTCCCGAAGGTGCCAAGAAATTGCCTCTCCCTCGCGGTCGGGGTCAGTTGCGAGCAAGACTTTATCTGCACTTTTGGCAGCCGTTCGAAGGTTTGTCAGAACTTTCTTTGCTTTAATCGGAATGACATATTCGGGTTCGAAACCATTCTCGATGTCGATACCAAGTTTGCTTTTTGGTAAATCACGGACATGGCCAAAAGAGGCCAGGACTTTGTAGCCTTCCCCCAGATATTTCTCAATTGTTTTGCCTTTCGCGGGCGATTCAACTATTACGAGTATCATAGCAATATTAAATGGTATAGACATTTCTGCTCAATGTCAATTGTCATTCTCTCCTCTCATATAGATATAGAGTTAGAGTAAGAATGGCGGATCAGCAATTTCGCGTAACTGCGCCGGATAATCACTATCAAAGATAAATAGAGGCTTCACATGAATCTTCGAAAGTTCGTTAATTACCTCTTTTGGATCATAATTATTCCTAGAATTTACAATCTCTTCAATGCACTTCTTTGAGAGTTTGAGACTTCGAAGTTTGGACTCCTCAGTATGAAAAACTTCGTTAATTGGCTCGCCACAAGCGTAAATTTCCTTGAAAAGTCCTGCAGAGAAGCTCGTGTTTTTACCTAGTGTAAGCCAATATTTATACTAGTCTAATACCTTATCCACATCCCCTCCAAAAAATGCTTGACAAAAAGTGTTATTAATGCTAGAATAATATGTCAACCTAAAAACAGGATGACGTTTGACAGTAAGTTTCCCCATCAGCACGTTGCCGCGAGTGCCCTATCAATGAGTAATGCCTTAGACACCCTCCTTTAAGCTTACTTGTTGGTAGGGTTCTCCCTGCAACCGCCAGCCAATTAGTTTTGGGCTAGGTCAAGTCTTCGGACGGTGTTGCATATCTGGGAGAACTTTGAAACAAAGTAAAAGAGTCGCTATTCGCGGCTCTTTTACTTTATATAATATATTTTGGCTATAAAAGTGGACAAAATTAGATAAAGAGAAGACCCGTCAGTGAAAGACGGTACGACGAGTGTCGTGTGTCCTCCCTAGACGGGTCGTGTCATTTACCTTGTTCTTGAGAGAGTTGGTGGATTAGTGTCCGCCAATCCTCTCCAGGCCAGTCCCGCGCATGACATTCGGGATGCTGATGCCCATCATGCCGAGAACTTGAACGATAGCGTGAGCGTTGTCGTTCGGAGTGACCCCATCCTCTTCGAGGAGAGGAATCCGAACTCGATCGTCTTGCTTATCGGTAAGGCCAGTTAGGAATATCCTATCGGGCACGCCTTTCACCTTCCTTCAGTGGACGCCGTAGAACGGTGGTAGCAGGCCGGGCAGACGTTGCTCTTGGGCTCCCCCTTGGCCACCTCGAATTTCCGATGACAGAAGAAGCAGATCTCGATGACGCAGGCGTTGTCAGGCTCGACCTGGTGTGGATCCCCGATGCCTTGTGGATCTTCTTGCCAACCAAAGAATGTAGCCGTTTGAGCCGGCTGGCTAATAGTCATGCCGTTCACCTCCCAGGTTATCCGATGTGTACAAATCATTGTTCTTGTTAGATTCCACGGCATTATACAAGATTTCTATGATTTTGTAAATAAAAAAGAACCGGGAGGTTCTCGAGATGCTTGAACAATAATGATTTATTAAGCTAAATGCTTAAATGTACCACACCTTCATTAATAGCTTTTTCAATCTCAGCAACAGCTTTATTTATAGCTTCCTTCATTGGCTTTTCTTCATCTTTGCAGAATTTCTGGAGAACAACCTCTTCAGTAGAGAGAAAATCACATTCAGCTGATTTGATGCCCAGACGGAAACGAACGAAATTCTCAGTGCCGATATTATCGATAATCGACTGCACTCCTTTGTGGCCGCCAGAGCTTCCGTTCTTCCTGACTCTGACACTACCAATCTCGAGATCGATGTCATCATAAGTTACCCAGACGCGGTCGTTGGAAATATTAAAGTAGCCAACGATTTCACGAACAGATTCGCCTGATTTGTTCATAAAAGTTTGTGGCTTTGCCATAATTATTTTCTCGCCGTTTATAAAAAGCTCGCAGATTTCAGCCTTAAATTTCTTGTCGAGATTGAAGGATGCATCATGTTTCGCGGCAATGGCATCGAGTACAGCAAAACCAAAGTTGTGACGAGTGCCGTCATATTCTTTTCCTGGGTTACCAAGTCCAACAATCAGTTTCAACGAACCCTCCTAGTTGCGTTTCTTTTTCTTGTCCATATTATAGTCTACATTCTTTCTCTTGAAAACTAGGTTTACCGGCGTTCCGGTGAAGTCCCAATGTTCGCGAATCCTGTTCTCTAGAAAGCGTTTGTACGAGAAATGAATTAATTCTGGTTTATTGACGAAAAAAATAAATGTTGGCGGATTAGTCTCGGCCTGTGTAATATAGTTAATCTTAGGTAAACTGCCACGGACAGCTGACGGTGGCTTTCTGAGGACATCGTCACCGAGTCTTAAGTTTAATTCTGCAGTTGGAATATGTTTTGATCTACTGACACCAACTTCGAAAATGATATCAGCTATTTTGTCGACGTTTTTACCATTTTTTGCTGAAATAAAGACGATAGGCGCATAAGGCAAGAAAGAGATTTTGTTATGAAAATATGTCAGATAACGATTCATGTCCATCTCGTCTTTCTCTACCGCGTCCCACTTATTGACGACGATTATGATGCCCTTGTGTTGATCTTTGGCGAAGCCTGCTATGTGTAAATCCTGAGCCGTGAGCCCTTCAGTAGGATCCACGATTAGTAAAACCACATCAGCACCTTCTATAGCTCTGAA
Source organism: uncultured Candidatus Saccharibacteria bacterium (assembly GCA_964641375.1). Taxonomy (GTDB): domain Bacteria; phylum Patescibacteriota; class CPR2; order UBA1875; family CAIMLA01; genus CAZXMN01. Next base: position 50,856 of record CAZXMN010000001.1, on the reverse strand, counting down.
GGAGCGCATAACCGAGTACTTCTCAATTTGGCCTTCTACACGACCCTCTTCTACCTTGCCTACTTTGCCACGACGACGGATACCTGCGGTATCAATAAAATTAATTTTGCCCTTCTCGGTCGTGAGTGTGGCAATAGTAAAGTCTCTTGTGGTACCGGCGACTTCAGAGACAACAGCCTTATTCTTACCGATAAGAGCATTCATAGTGCTGGATTTTCCCACATTTGGTCTACCAGCAATGGCAACATTGATTCCTTCTTGCTCTAGCTCAATCCCCTTGTCTGTAGGGATGACGTTCTCAATATTTTCAACGATTTTATCCATTAAATCACCGGTTCCCCTACCGGTTAGAGCTGCAATCGGCAGAACTTCTTTGGCTCCAAGAGAATAAAGATCAGAAACGTTGGGCAGGTATTTCTCGCTATCGTATTTATTGGCTATAAGAACAAAAGGTTTTCCGCTTTTGAAAACTAATTTGATAGCGCGTCTATCTTGGTCGGTCGGCCCTGTTTGGACGTCAACAACGAATAGAATAACGTCAGCTTCATCTAGGGCAAGCAAAACTTGTTCCTGAACGTCTGAGTCAAGGCGGGCATAAACACTGTTTTTTGCATCACCAACTTCGATTCCGGCTGTATCAACGAGAATAAATTCATGGCTATTCCAGTCACACTTTGCGTACAAACGATCACGAGTAGTCCCGGCAAGGTCAGCTGTGACAGCTCTCCTTCTACCGGTAATTCGGTTAAATAGTGTTGATTTGCCGACATTTGGTCGACCAATGATAGCGACTACGGGATACATTTAAATTTCCAATTACTAATTATAAATACTAAATTTCTTGCGACGTATCATTTTACCACGAAAAGTGGCTTAAAATCCATCCTTTTATACTATCAGTTTCCAAAAATCTGTTGCTTGAACCGAGAACGGTAGTGAGTATCTCATTATTTCCGTCTTTGTATAATGAGATAAGGCATTCATTAGCTCCACCAGTAAAACCAGTTTTGACACCGATATAACCTGAGCTATATAGTAACTGATTTGTCGTTGCTAGCGGGATTGTGCGGCCGGTCGTAGTTGTAGCCGTCATCGTTTTTGTAGCTACGATTTTTGCGAAAGTCTGATTACGAAGCAATATACGGACTAGTTCGGTCAAATCCTTGGCGCTGGAATAGTTATTAGGGTCGTCAAGACCTATTGGATTTGCGAAATGGGTATTTGTAAGGTTTAAATTTTCTGCTGCAGTATTCATCTTAGTAACGAAGTTCTCTATTGATCCGGCATTTTCTATGGCGAGCGTCTGAGCGGCATCAGCGCCGCTATTGATTAGGAGTCCATCCAGAAGAGTTTTGATAGTAACTTGATCTCCCGTAGTAAGTCCCATTACAGCATCGTCTGTCTGTTCAGTCAGAGCCGGCACTGTGACTACACGGTCGAGATTTGGTTCTTCTTTCAAAATTACATAAGCTGTCATTAGTTTCGTTAGACTGGCCACCTGCAAACGACTATCAGTATTTTTTGATGTCAGAACTTTATCAGACACTAGATCAATACTGTAGACAGCAGCGGCGTTTGCGGAGTAATCATCGGAAGCTAGTCTGATCGGGGCAGCGATAAGGGCAGTTGGGAGCTTTTCAGCGGTTTGAGTCGTAGCGGCCTGCGATTTAGTGAGGAGATTTTTTGTCAACTGCGACAAAACATGGCTATTTGGGGCCAGTTGGCCTAAGAAAATCGTAATGAGTAGTAGAAATTCATACATTTTTGAGCCTACTTATTTCTGTTGTAGTAAGTTCACGATACTCACCTGATTTCAAGTTTCCAAGATTCAGAAAAGCGAGCCCGGTTCGTTCCAGGGTTATTACTTGTCTATCAAAATGTTCAAACATTCGTCGAATCAGTCTGTTACGACCCTCATGAATAGTGATTTTGTAGCTGCCGCCACTTAAGGGTTTTAAACCATCGGGTTTTATTACCCCGTCCTCTAGAGCTATCCCTTTTGAAAGTTCAGTTACCTGCTCGTCGCTGAGAGGTTTATCAACGGTCGCTATATATGTTTTTCTTTTTTCGAAGCTCGGATGCGTGAGTTTCTGAGTCAAATCGCCGTCATTTGTGAGAATTAGGAGACCAGAGGTCTCGCGGTCCAAACGCCCCACCGGCCAAACTACAGGGTCGGCCGGGACAAGCTCAGTAACAAGTTTTTTTGCATGGCTATCGGATGCGCTGGAAGTGTGGCCAGCCGGTTTATTCAAAAGATAGTAGACTTTGGTTGAGGGCTCAACAATCTTGCCTTCGTACACAATTTTGTCGAGAGCCGGATCGATCGAAAGCGCCGGTGATTTGATGACTTCCCCATTCACTTTCACTTTACCTGCCATGATTAGTTCCTCACTTTTTCTCCTTGACCCGAGGCCAGCGGAAGCTAAATATTTGGCAATTCTAACTTTCATCGGAATTTTTTGTCTCAAAAAGTTGTAGTTCTTCAATTTTTGGTAAGGACTCTTCGGCATCGAGGCCAAAATACTGGATAAATTCCATGGTAGTGCCGTAGAGAATAGGTTTGCCGACAGATTCTCTGCGGCCAACTTCAGTAATAAGCCCTCGAATCATCAGATTCCGAACTAGCTGGTCAGAGTTGACGCCGCGAATCTCCTCAATCTCCATGCGTGTAATCGGTTGTTTGTAAGTAATTATGGCTAGAGTTTCAAGTGCAGCTTGGGAAAGATCATGTCTAAGTTCTTCATTTAATAGAGTACTGACTTCTTTGGCATTCTCTGGAGCAGAAACGAAGCTGAAATATTCCCCTTTCCTTACTAAGCGAATACCACGAATTTCGTAGTCTTTACTGATTTCGTTCAAACAACTCTGAACATCACTAATCATCTTGCCGGTAACATCGGCAATCTCTTTCACGCTGACCGGTTTCTCGGCGACAAAGAGAAGGCTCTCGATTATTGATTTTAGGTTATCTTTTGTCATTAATCTTATTTTACTCCGATTATCATGAAATCTGAAAAATTATTATCTTGCTCGACACGGACTTCTTTCTGTTTAACCATTTCCAGAATAGCAAGGAAGGTGACAATGACATCAACCTTTGTCTTCGCATCGGCAAGCGCGGTGCGGAAACTGATCTTGCCGCCATTTCTAATATGTTTCAGAATATGGTCCCTTCTCTGTCCCAGGGTAACTTTCGGTACGTTATCCATAATGATTTCTCTAGGTGAATCCACTTCAACCTTATTTAGAATTTCCTGGAAAAGGGCAAAAAGACCCTGATTGTCCAAGTTATTTGGCGGTGTGAAAGTGATTGCGATATCGTTTTTGCCGCGGCGAGCATAGCTGCGTGATTCGGTGGAGAGCACTTTCTCTAGATGTTTTGCTGCTAACTTGTACTGCTTATATTCTCTAAGCCTTGTTTCTAGATCGTCAATCTCGGCTTCTTCCTCCTCTGTAGCCAGAGCTGGAATAAGGTTTCGGGACTTAATGTAGAGTAGTTTGGCAGCAATAACTAGAAAGTCGGCGATTTCGTTGCTATCGCCTTCTATTTCATTAATTCTAGCAAGATAACTTTCGGTTATCTTTGCCAGAGAAATCTGAGTTATATCTAGTTGCTCTTTCTCAATGAGAGAAAGAAGTAAATCAAGCGGACCTTCAAAAGTTTCATCTTTAATAGTGAACATGTATTAATAGTACCAAAAAAGAGACTAGGTGTCTCTCTTTGTTTTTATTATCTGGCTAAGACTTCTTTGGCTTTCTTAATGACGTCCGTCAGAGTCACTTGAGACTTGACGAGATACTCATCTGCGCCGAGGGATTTGCCTTTATCAATATCAGAACTTTGTGAAAGCGCGGTCATCATGATAACCTTCGTATTTTTGGTCTCTGGTGTAGCCCTGAGAATATCCAAAACATCGAAACCGCTTATCTTTGGCATCATTACATCGAGGATAATTAGATCTGGCTTCTCTTTTACGGCTTGGGTAAGGGCCATTTCTCCATCAGAAGCGGTGACGATGTCGAAGTCTTCAGCCATAAATCTAGCGGAATAAATATCCCTAAGTGCGATGTCGTCTTCGACTAGCAATACTTTTGCCATAATCCCCTCTTTTTACTATATTAATCTAGACTTCTAGGTATTGTAAAGTAAAATCTCGTTCCCTTGCCAGTTTGGCTCTCAAGCCAGATACTGCCACCAAACATTTCGACTATTGAACGAGTAATGAAAAGTCCAAGTCCTGTTCCTCCAACCTCTCTAGTGGCAGAATTATCATAACGATAAAACTTCTCGAAAATGTGTTTCTGACCATCAGCAGGAATCCCCATGCCGGTATCTGCGACGCAAACTGTCGCAAAATCTTTGTCATAAGTAATACTAAGAGATACACCACCTTGTTGGGTAAACTTCAACCCGTTCTCAACCAGATTAAATAAAACCTCACGGATTTGTTCACGATCTGCAGTAACATTCAGGCTTCGTCCAACAGCTTTCTCACCAACAATTTTTTGGTTCGTCGCCTCAACAATTTTGAGATACAAATTTCGATTTTTTGCGTTTGGACCCAATGCTTCTACAACCTCAGAAGAAAGGTCATGAATACTGAAATTAGTAATGTTTGTTTGGACCTTACCCTCTTCTATTTTAGTTACCGCCAGCAGATTCTTAACTAATGTGGACATTCCGAGAGCAACATTACGTGCCTTTTCAGCATATTCCTGAGCTTTATCATCAATGCTACAAATTTTCGTATTTTCAATCAGTTCAAGATAACCTTCCATCGCAGTAATCGGAGTGCGAAGTTCATGAGAAGCAGTTGAGACGAATTCGCTTCGCTGACGCTCAACTTCTTTACCAGCAGTGATGTCGCGAAAAACACAGATGGCGCCGGTCAGTTTGCCGTTTTTGTCTTTGATTGGTGAATAAGAACTCGATATTTGGATTTTTTTGTTACCACGTTTTTTCACGAAACAAGTATCGTCACGCATCACATTTTCACCGGTATTCCAGACCGCCATAGCCGGACAATCCTTCTGACAAACCGAGACATCAGTATCATTCTTTAGATTCATCACATTCCAACATTTGAGGCCAATCGCCTCAGCGTCTTTCCAACCAGTCATTTCCTCAGCAGCGGCGTTGAACATAGTTAGATTCCTGTCCATATCGACTACATAAACGCCATCGGCAATACTCGAGAGAAGAGCATCTTCCTTGTTTTGGTTCGCTGTCAGATCTAAGTTACTGTTTTCTAAGTCATGACTTTGGGTTAGTAAGGATCGATATTTACGTCCGAAATAATCAAAGAATATCGCAGCTATCAAAAAGGATAGAGCCACACTGGTGTAAGCCAGAAGATTCCCGGGATGTAAAAATATAGACAAACCAAGATATGAGAGGAATACTCCTGTTATGAGTATTCCGAAACCGGTTGCAAACAGGAAGTTCATTGAAATCAAAATATAAAAAATAAATACGAACGGTGTCAGTGGGCCGCCCATATAGTCAATCAAGAATATTGGTAATAGTGAGTCTAAAAACAGCAGACCACTCATAGTAAGCTTCGCGTTTCTACTGTAAAAATCGGTAAAGATAATACCATACAGAAACGTGATAACGGCAATACCGAGAAAGAATTTGATGCCATCGTAATAAACGATATTTGATTTTGTAAAAATAGCCAAAATTATATAGCCAAAAAGTAACAGACTACTTGCGACTACAGAAATAATGTTGATAAGCTTATGAGCTTTCTCGGTAAGTGGTAACAAATTCCCTCCGCTTCTAATGTAAGAATAGTTTATTATGAGCTCGGATTCAAGAAAAATCCTTGATCTAAGAGTAGTGTCGCATCATATGTACTGGAATATGCATTGAGATAGACAATGATTATCCTACGACCATTACGCATAGCAGTACCAATATATGTGTTACCAGCATCGTAAGTAAATCCGGTTTTGGCCCCATCCATTCCTGGATAAGTTTTTAGTAATGTACTTAGCTGATAATAAGAATGAGCATCGTTATGATCCGTGGCCGCGACAGAATAATCTGTTTTTCGACCCATATAATCAAGAAAATTTGGTATTGTTCGGATAGCATACTCAGTGATAGTGGCCATGTCGAAGGCCGAAACATAGTGATTCGGGTCATCTAAGCCATTTGGGGTTACAAAGTTGCTGTCAGTGAGACCGAGCGACTTTACCTTCTCATTCATCTTCGCCATGAAGGCCGGTTTACCACCGTCGTAGCACTCAGAGAGAGCTTCTGCGGCATCATTAGCTGAAAGCATCATCATTCCATAGAGCAGATCCTCAACGCTCATCTGCTCGCCTACTCGCATCCCAATCTTGTCCGGTTCAGTATCGGCGGCTTCCTGAGAAATTGGACAAAGCTTGTCAGTTTTCATATTTTCTAGGACAACGGTAGCGGTCAACACTTTCGTGATGCTGGCAGGCGGTAATTTGGCATGTTCGTTCTGTGCAAAGAGTACTTCTCTGGTGTTGTAATCGAGAATAATTGAAGCCTTTGTTGAGACTGGTAAAGTTTGTGGGTGAGCTGTCAGCCAATCCATCTTGGGATAATATTTTGCTTTATTTGCAGCAATCTCTTTTTGCATCTCAGCAGCCGATAGTCCTGTTGGTTTGGCCGAGATAACTTTTGGGATTTCTATACTCATTGTAGAAATAATTGCCGTGGCTGCCACGACGGTAATAACTCCGAGGAGAGCCATGAGTTTCTTATTTGATTTGAGATACCCCACAAACCTGGAAAAGAGTTTCTTAAATATTCGCATGATAATTAGTATAAATTAAATGGATTGTCATTGCGAGGAGTTTAGGACGCGGCAATCTCGGTTTTTATCTTCTTTGTCATTTCGGCAAGGTCTTCTGGATTGGCAGGTTTCTGATTAGTCGAATCTAGTTCTCTTGGACTATTAATTGGGGCAAGGTGGATATGAACATGAAGTACGGCGAATCCTTCCACGACGACGCCAATGCGCTTGGCACCGGTTGCGCGCTGGATTGCTGGAGCAAGGTCTTTTGCTTTGAGCCAGAGGGCTGAATATAGTTCATTTGGCATGTCGAAGAGATATTCATAATGTTCTTTTGGTATCAGAAGTGTATGTCCAGGATTCACTGGATTGATGTCGAGAAACGCGAAAAAATCATTATCTTCGTAGACTTTGTAACTCGGAATTTCACCAGCAACTATTTTGCAAAAAATGTCATCACTTTTCATAGAATCATTATACTACAAAAGCTGGTAATTACTTGCCAAGAACGGTATTAATACCCACAATTATTTCATCTGGCTTTGACGCTATAAAATGAGGGTTAGATTTTTCAATTTTGTCGTTGCTATGCACTCCCCATAAAACTGCAAGGGTTTTGACACCAACCTCTTTTGCTTCAAGTATATCTCCGACAGAATCTGTAATGATAAGTGTCTCATGGGGGGCAATATTATATTTTTCTAAAATCATATGAAATTTATCAACTTTTCTTTTATGAGTTTCTTTACCAAGAACTTCAGTGAAGTAATCGTTCAATCCATATTTCTTCAGATATGAATTTATCCCCTTTTGAGAAGATGAAGAAATTATTATCAAAGTATACTTCTTAGTCAATTTTTTAATAATGTCAGTCATTCCATTAATGGGTAATATATTAACTATGCCTTCATTGTATTTTTCAAAGAATGCATTCTGGGAAGCTTCATTGGCATGTTCTTTGCGTATTCTCTTATATAAATTTCCCTCAAACCAACTTTGCCATTCCTCGTATTCAAGATCCGGCATTATTGCCTTATTAATTCCAAATGAAAGGTCAAGGCTATCGACTATAACACCGTCAAAATCAAAAATTATTACTGGTTTATTCATAAAGAAATCATAACATAGAAACAAAAAGAAACCACAATCAGTTGATTGTGGTTTCTTTGGTAGTCCCAACCGGATTCGAACCGGTGTTACTAGGATGAGAACCTAGCGTCCTAACCACTAGACGATGGGACCATGTCAGAGTTGTGAGCTACTTAAAATTTATAATTTCTAATTACAAATTGCCCGAAGATTATAGCAGAAAATGGCCTAACCTTCAATAAATAAATAACTCCCTGGTAAACCAAGGAGTTATTTATAAACTAGTTTGAATATTACTATTTTCCGATTCGGAAGATTTTTGTACCACAGCTTGGGCAAACACCCTGAGTTGCAGGACGGCCATTCTTCATAGTGATAGACTTAGCGTCTTTCATTTCTTTCTTGGCTTTACATTTAACACAATATCCTTCTGTTGCCATCTTTTGATCCACCTCCTCTCACTGGATTCGGCTCACGCCTAGGTATAATTTGAACTAAGGCACCTGCATTGTCAAGCGCGAAGTGTGAATAATCTAAAATATTTTGTGCGTAATGAGTGATATTTTGCTTATATATAGGTAAATTATTTATCAGTAGATTTTTTGTCTAAATAGGCAGAATATGTTGCTACCGAGCCTTCTGAGGCTGCAACAATTATTTGTTTGAGCTTATTATTTTTGGTTGTGATATCCCCAGCGGCCCAGACTCTCGAAGTGTTGGTTTTCTGTGCATCGTCGACGATAATGTACCCTTTTTCGTCAGTTTTGACGCCAAGTTGATTCACTAATGCTGCGCCGGGAGTTGTCCCGATCTCGACAAAAATTCCATCCACGGCTAGTTCTTTGCCGGTGTCGAGTTTTAATTTACGAACTACATTGTCACCTTCTATCTCGACCGGATTAGCGTTCAAAACGATTTCAATTTTAGGATTCTTCTTTACGTCAGAAACCCAGGATGGCTCAGCTCTCAGTTCACCTTGTCTATAAACTAAGTAAACTTTACTGGCGATGTCAGCAAGTAGTAGTGAGCCTGTGCAAGCACTATCGCTACCACCGATAACGGCTACGGTTTTGTCTCGATAGAAAAATGCATCACAAGTAGTGCAGTAAGAAACACCTTTGCCGAGGAATTGATCTTCACCTTTTATACCGAGCTTGTTTCTTTCTGTACCCATTGCAAGAATGATTCTCTCAGCATTTTCTGTGCCCTTGTCTGTCGTAATTTCAAAATGATCATCTTTTTTTACTATTCCACGAACACCATTGAGTCTCATATCAATGTCTAGACTTTTCACATGATCGACAAATTTGGCGGCTAGTTCTGATCCGGCAATACTTTTCTCACCAAGCCAATTCTCGACTAGATGAGCTTCATTGACATAGCCACCCGGAAATTGACCGAACATAACCACATTCATTTTGTATCTGGCTGCGTAAACAGCTGCCGACATTCCGGCCGGACCGGCTCCAATTATCGCGAGATCATACATAGTTACTCCTGACTTACCGTTTAATTATACTAGATTATCGTACAGCAGCAAAATTGATAAAGAGAATAATAAAAGCTAGAGAGTTGATAAGGAGCGCTGACCTAAACTCAAACATATGTTTTTTGCTCTTATGGAGACCAAGTTTACGTAGCGTGATACCATCAAAAACAATTAAGGCAAAGAGAACGAGCCACGCAATAAAATATGGTAATCTCGAGAGTGTGATTGGCGACAAAATATCAAAACCAGCACTTTGACTGGCGGCCAGTACTTTGGTTTCCGTGACAGGAGAAGCAGCTAAAGCCACCTGGGGTTTGCCGAAAAGTTGCACCACGAGAGTAACGGGCTTGCTATCAAGCGTACCACTACCCACGGCGACACCAATTTCAGTATATTTTGGGCTTAGTAAATTCTCTTTGTGACTTGGTGAATTCATCCAGGCGGTCACCGTAGAACCTGAATCGTGGTAACCTTTCGCAAGATTTTCTCCCGCGACTTCATAGTCGTAGCCGGCTTGTTTCATAAAGTCCCAAGCTTGCATTCCCGATGGTGCCACGTGATCCCAATAATTATTGACAAACATATCATTCAGCTTCATATCGGCAGCTTTATCTAAAACAGAGCTCTCAGTGAGAACCGGTACATTTGCAGAAGTCCGGTTAGTGTTAGTAAGTGTGATAATGTTATGGCTCATTACAGCAGGCGTCTCAGTGTTGATACCGGGACCGGAATAATATGTTACTCCCATCATAATCTGAGAGAACACTAAGCTACCAGACAGGAGTGCAAAGAGTTTATGTCTGATTTTCCTTAATTTAGGAGTTTTCTTTCCCATGGCTAGTATTATAGAGCTTTTGTTCCAGGATTGCGATTAGCTCTTTGGCCGTAAGTTGACCAAGGCGGTAACTCTTTATGAGTTTTGCTATTTCACTGTCCTTCACCAAATCTCCTTTCAAAAAAAAAGAGAGAGCCATTTGACTCCCCCATTATTAAATGTGGTTTTTGTTATTTACTGTAATTGTAATATATGTTGGTTTCATTACCTTACAGGTATCATGAAACTCTTTTATGATTTTGTCAACTCTACTAGTGTGGATAACGAGTGGATAACTCTTCGCCTATTTTATATACAGGTCCAGCGCCAATAGTAATAACAACGTCTCCAGGACGAACTGTTTTTATCAGTTCGGAAAGGCAAGAATCGAAGTCTGGGAAGTATTTTGCATTCTGACCTCTAGTTGTTATTAGCTTAACCAGATCCTTGGAAGAAACGGATCTAATGTCTTCCTCGGTATCACGAACAGCGTAAATTTCAGGTATATAAACGATATCAGCATTCACAAATGCCCGAGAGAACTCCTCTAGAAGTAGTCGTGTACGACTATGTTGATGTGGCTGGAATACAACTATAATTCGATTCTTAGAATAGAATTGTCGAGCTCCGTTCAGAGTGGCTGCAATTTCTGTCGGGTGATGTGCATAATCGTCGATAATTGTTATTCCATCTATTTTCGCTTTGATCTGAAAACGTCTGTCGGCCCCTGTAAACTTACTGAGAGCCAGAATAATGGCATCAAGGTCGGCACCAATGATATCTGCGGTTGCAATAACGGCGAGGGCATTTAAGATATTGTGTTTACCAGGGATACTAAGTGTACAGTCAGCGATTTGATTACCGTCTTTATGTACTGTGAATGTAGAAATGTGATCAGGAACGTTTATGTCTCTTGCAACGTAATCATTATTATCAGAAAAACCGTATGAGAATTTGCGACCCGTGTATGTGTCTGCCACTTTGCGACAATTCTCATCCTCGCCTTGATAAACGAGGAAACCATCTTTGGGCAAATGTGTGACAAATTCTGTAAAAGCATCGACAATGTCGTCGATATCTTTGTAGCAATCTAGATGGTCGGCTTCGATATTCGTGATGATGGCTCCAAAAGGATATATATCTAGAAAAGCTCTTTCATACTCACAAACTTCCGCCACAGAATATTCTCCTTTGCCTTGTTTGGCATTACCGGAGATGCTATGAACCTCGGCACCGATGACAGCCGTAGGATCCATGCCGGCTTCATCTAATGCAAGTGCAAGCATACTCGAGGTCGTAGTTTTCCCATGAGTACCCGTGACCGCGATAGGTTTTTGTTCAATAAGTATTTCATTTAGAAGTACCGAGCGCGGGACAATAGTTAGTTTTTGTTGTCTCGCAGCAATCAGCTCGGGATTGTTTTCTCGAATAGCTGAGGTAACAACCACAGTATCAATCACCCCACGAATATTTGCTCCAGTTTGTTCGTGGTGTATGGTTGCACCAGCAGCGGCTAAATCCTCTGTTTGTTTATTAATGGCTGGATCAGAACCGCTAACCTTGTAGCCGCGCTCTAGCAAAATCCTTGCGAGCCCGCTCATACCAATGCCACCTATACCGATAAAATAATAATGTTTATTTGTCATTTTAGCCGAAGATGAATATTAAAGCGGCCGTAGCATGAATGATTGCCACCGCAAAGAGTGTCCAAGCAAGGTACGTATGGTACTTGAAATCAACTTTTATCACACGTAGACCGACCAGCATTTGTAAGACTAGTAAGGTTAAGGTTGTTATCCCACCCCAAGCTACCAGAGGTAACCCCAGAAATGTCATTGAAACGATTGTGTGAAGTTCGTTCATTATATTATCCCCATTAAATGTTCATATATTCTGTACATTGCGAGTGTATCAAGTTCACAGTATTTTAGCAAATCGGCGTAGATCTTTGAACGTTCTGTCTCTGTCATATCTTTGGCTATACTCTCGTACCAACGCAAAGTGGCAATCCCGCCATTTGGAATGTTCATTAATTTGTAACTCAGATCAGGTGCCAGTACCGGTAGAACATATTTAATGGAGTTACTACCATGAAAATCCGGGTGGACATGATGTTGCTTCGAGAATATTTCCATCAAATCAAAAACCCGTTCGTTTACTTCCAGCAAAAAGTCAGAATATTCCGGATAACTCTTTGCCATTTCCTTATTTCTGCCCATTTCAAAACCTTTATTCCAGACAATAACGCTACCAATCGGGCCGATATCTTCTCTCATCTGCGCCAGTAAACTGGGGATCGGGTGTCCATCTTTCTTTTGAGACAAATGCTCATAATGTTCTAGTTCTCCATTTGGCTCACGTAAGATATGCAGCGAATATTGAAAAGGCACTTGTTGGTACGGCCACGTGCCTTCAAAAAGTGGAACGGCAGTGCTAACCGTTTCATAATCGAGAAAATATAAAGGGAATTTGAGAGAGTTCAGAATTTTTCTGATTTCGTCACTATCTATAATCGGTTGCCCAATCTTGGCTGCTGTAACCTGATTTCTTTGGGCCTCAGAGAGGTCGAAATCATCAGGGATATCAGGAATTTCATAAATTTCCATATCTACTAATGTATTTACTTTTTTTGAGCTAACGCGCGTGAGATTATATATAGAGTATTCAGGGATATCGGGATTAAAATATTTGAAAGTTGGGCAATGATTTGACTTGGTCTTCGTCCGACAACTGCAAGTTTTTGGTTCATCGGCTTTATGAATATAGGCTATAGCATCTTCGGTCATTGCTTCTATGTCACCATATATTTCAGAAATCTTGTCATTCACAGACTTAGTAATAAAAAGACCTTTTGGATCAACTTTGCCGTGGAGTCTGTAATCCTTATTTAAATAAATTATGTTTACATCAGTGATGTCATAGCCGGCTTGACTAAATGCGACTTTTTGAAAAGCGGAGTCAATGATATGTTCTTTCTTTATATCTGTGGTTGATTTTACTTCATAAATGGTCCATTTGTCATTTTCTTTTGCTAATACATCTGCCATAGCAAGCAGACCATGTTCGGTAATGACAGTGGCTTGAAAAATTATCTCATTGCCAGCTTGGACCAATCTCTCCGTTTCCATCCTGGCCTCTTCTAGTCTTTTCTCGACAAGAACTCCGGTAGGAAACAATTTCCTGGCATAACTTTCAACTTCAATGCCCTGCTCAATCCTGCGTTCGACGTCCTCAGTCATTTCTTCTGGAACGACTTCCCTTTTGTTTTTCCATAACCAAAGATAACCAGGACACGTCTGGTATTTCAGAAAATCTGATTTTGAAAGATAATGCTTTTTTATTGTCATTTCTTGCTATATTCTAACACAACTGTTGTATAATAATACGTAGTATTAATAGTTAACGAAAGGGAAAAAATGAAAAAGTTTGTCATGCTTATGACAATGTTTTTATTCCTTCTACCTGCCACAGGGTTTGCAGCCGATCTTCGGAATGTTGAAACTGTTGGCAAAAACGAAACAGTTAAAAACCTGTATCTAGCAGGTCAAAATCCAACCGTAGAGGCTAATGTCACCGGTGATCTCGTGGCGGCAGGCAGTACAGTCACGGTCGACGGTGATGTATCAGGTGGAGTACTTGTTGCCGGGAGTACGCTTAATTTTAACGGAAAAGTGAGCGGCAGCCTACGTGTCGCGGGCGGTAACGTCAACATAAATGGTGAAGTCGGTGGAGATGTGGTGGTCTTCGGTGGCAATGTTGTCTTCGGTACCAAATCTATCATTGATGGCGACGTTCTAGTTTTCGGTGGTACTGTGGACTTCAAAGGGAGCGTTCTTGGTAGTATCAAAGATGGCTACATTGGAAGCGTAAACCTGGGTGGTTCAGTTTCGGGTGATGTCACTTTCAACAGAGTTGGTACACTTGTAGTTACATCTGATGCAGCTGTAACTGGCGAGTTAGAATATTCCTCACAAAACGAAGGAACAATATCTTCCAGCGCCAAAATCGGCGGCAAGACAGTATACAACAAAGTTGCAGCCAATAACACATTAAGTAGCTTAGTACCAAATCTTGGCAGTGTTATATTTGGCTTATTGATTGCGTTTGTTACGATTATGGCCTTTATTCTACTTGCACCGAAGTTCACAAAGAATGTCGTGAATAATGCCGTGGTAAAACCTTGGTCCAAGATAGGTATTGGCCTCCTTGCGTTTATTGTTGCACCGATAGTAATGTTCTTATTTGCTATCACTTTCTTCGGTCTTGGGATTATGGGCTATTTGCTTGTCGTATATGTCGCTTTGATTGCTCTTGCAGGTACTATATCGGCGATATTGGCTGGTTCTTACACTTGGAAATTTGCTGCTAAGGATAAAGAACTATTAGTCAATTGGAAAACAGCCTTCGTCGGAGTACTAATAGTTGCACTTCTTAAATTCATTCCCATAATCGGTTGGCTTGCAGTCTTTGTGCTCTTCCTTATTGTTTTTGGCACACTCGTTACTATGAGTTTCGATTTTCTAAAAGCACAACGAGCCTAAAGAGTTTGTTATTAAAAAAGAGCCTTTCGAGGCTCTTTTTTTATGCAGCTTGATCTTGTCTTATTTCTGCTTCTTGCTTGCACAGTACTTTTTCAATTTTTCTAATCGTTTCAACTAACCTAGGATCACCTTCTTCAATTTCAGGCATTTCGACATCTTCAAGTCGACGCAATTCATACTGTTCGGCCTCATTTACTTTATGTAAAAGCGTATTTAGATATAAAGAAGCGTATCGAAGTACGATGTTTTGGGTGTCTTTGTCCGGGATTTCATTCGCAAGGTTTAAGGCCTCGGCCGAAATTGGTTCGAGGGACAGAGGCTTTTCGGCCTCGGATATCGTCCATTCAGTTGTTTCCGGCGCTGGCGCCTCTCTCATAAATCCCATGAGGAGATTATAGCAAAGAATAAAAATAAAAACCACCTACTATTTAGGTGATTGTTATTTTGGTTCGGGAGGAGGGATTCGAACCCCCGAATACTGGTACCAGAAACCAGCGCCTTACCACTTGGCCACTCCCGATTATTATGTGGTACGGGGTATATTTTAGCCTAAAATTGCCGATAATTCAATAAAAAGAAGAGCCAGATGGCTCTTCTTCTCGTTCGGACTACAATAACTTATAACATTTGACGATGGTATTTGCCCAACTGTTGTCTGACTTCATAACCGAAGACACTGGTAACTATTCCTTCCACAACGGCATACATAGCGATATATAGAATGAATGTTGATAGTGCCACACCTGTATTGAAAAGCAGGAAAATACCGAATATGCCCCTGATTACTCCAGAACCGATTAGCCACGAATAGCCACCCATTTCTGTACGATAAACGTAGGCAGCTATAGCTTCAGCGATTCCAGTAATAATCACGTAGGCTCCAACAAGTGCGATAACAGTAGTTAGTGGTGATCCGAGGAAGAACAATAATCCGACTCCAGCTAGAAGACTATAAAGACCAAGCAGAGTCAGATATCCAGTCCCCTTACCTTCCTCTCTTTCACCAGTCGAGGCTACCATTTGAGTAATTCCCAGTACTACTGCATAAGCTGCGAAAACAAGTACTATCGCGCTCTGCGAAATACCCGTCAAAAACAATAGAGCAATACCGGCAAGAAAACTAATTACACCATCAGTCATGAGTGATGCACCGGACGTTTTTTTAGCATCCATTTGAACTCCTTTCTCCACTCCGCATTAATTAACCCAGATAAATAATGTTTGGATATTGAAGTTTCTCTACTAATATTATAGCACCGATGTGTGAATTAAATTGAATTCTTGAGTTTGGACATTGCTTCTTTGGTTGAAGATGAGAGGTCTTCTCTAGTAAAAATTTCTGCAAGGCTTTGCCAAACAAAATGATCATGCTCAAAACTTGTTTTTACTTTTGCGTTGATGGGGACAGAACACTCAAAGTATAGTGAAACATGTCTGAAGTCGGCATATTTTTCTTTGATACTTTTCTCGTCCCAATAGAATAAAGGCTCAAGAATTGTGATCATTAGGCCCGTCTCTTCATGGATTTCACGGTAAAGTGACTCGTTGAGATCTTCCCCAGGGTCTACTTTGCCGCCAGGGAACTCCCAGGTGTTTGGTTCAAATGAATCATTTTCAGCTCTTTGCACAAGTAGAATATCATTACCTTTGCGAATAATAGCTCGGATAGACATCAGTATCTTTGTTTCTTCCATTATATTGCCTTATGTATCCTATCTATTGATTCTTTTTGGCCAAGCACCCATAGTAATTCTGCCGGGCTGGCTGATTTTTCCAGGCCCGAAAGTGCAACACGTACAGGCCAGAAAACATCAGCGTTATTTAGATTATTTTTTTCAACTATTTCACTAAGAAGTGTATTCCAGTCATCTACTGTCTTTTCTTGCCAACTTTTTTCCGTAAAAGCAGAAACTGCTGCCAGAAATGCCTCTAGACCCTTTTGGGTGGCCTCTGGTGAGCTTTTCTTGAATATGAGTATATCTTTATAATAACTGGGTAACTTCCAGTAGAAGGCAGCTATTTCGCCGAATTCTGCAAGGGTCTTCAGTCTATTTTGTTCTACGGTCAGCACTTTCTCAAGGAATGCTCGGTCTACGCTGGCTGAGCCTTTGTCAAAATCAATCAGTCTATCTGCAAGTTCACTGACAGATAGTTTTCGAATATATATCCCATTCATCCAGTCGAGTCTTTCGGGGTCAAAAACTGATGGCGACTTCCCTATCCTTTCTACAGAAAAGGCTTTTTCAAGCTCACCAAGTGAGAATATTTCTTCTTCTGTCCCTGGATTCCAGCCCAGGAGAACCAGGAAATTGATCATAGCCTCAGGTAGATACCCTTTTGCCTTGTAATCTGAAATAGCAGTGTCTCCATTACGCTTACTAAGTTTTTTCATATCCGTTCCGACTATAACCGGTACATGTGCAAATTCTGGCGGTTCCCAACCGAGAGCTTGGTACAACAAAATGTGTTTTGGCGTGGATGGCACAAATTCATCACCACGGACAATCAGGTTGAATCCTTGTTCGTGATCGTCAATAACGTTGGCAAAATTATAGGTTGGCCAACCATCAGATTTGATAATAATAAAATCTTCGAGCGTATCAGAATCTATTGTTATCTCGCCCCTAACCCTATCTTTCCAGCTGACTTTCGTTGATTTTCCGCTTACACTTCCTGGGATGCGAAAACGGATGACAAAACTTTCCCCGGCCTTCTCCTTGGCAGCAACATCTTCTGTAGATAGTCCAAGGCAACATCTATCATAAACCGGTGGTTTGTGTGCGGCTTCTTGCTTCTCTTTCAGTTCGGCGAGTCTCTCAGTAGTGCAGTAACACCTATAAGCCAAGCCGTTCTCTAAAAGTTTATGAGCATATTCTTGATAAATTGGCAGTCGCTCGGATTGATAAACTACTTCTCCGTCATGTTTTATCCCGAGCCAATCAAGTCCTTCGTGAATAGCACCAACGGCGCCCTCAACAAAACGTTCTCTGTCAGTATCTTCAATGCGCAAACTAAAAACACCGTTCGTTGATTTGGCCGCCAGATAATCAAAAAGTGCGGTACGGACGCCACCGATATGTAGCATCCCAGTTGGACTTGGAGCAAAACGTGTTTTGTATTTCATAGGAATATTTTAGCACAGATAGAGGCAAAAACTAACTTTTGCCGAAAAATCTTCTTGGTTTCTTGGACGTCGAGTCTGGGGTTTTATTTATGGCATTAATAATTTCACCCTCTAAACTGCCGACCGAACGTGGCACATTCGCCGTAACTTTTGAAGGCGAGACCTTCGCAGGCGTAGCTTGGGGGACCGTTTTTTCTGGAACTGTTGTTGAAGCCGGTGTCTGTGGCTTGTGGTAATTCAGTAAGTATTTTTCTGGTTCAGCATCCAAATCCGTAAAGTCGTCAGATTCTTCAATCAGTTTTGCGGACGTTGATCTGCCAAAAGACATAACCTCAGCCCGACAACCCTCTGTCTTGGCCTGATGCATCAGGATTTGAAAGTCACCATCACCTGAACAAAGAACAACGGCATCAAGTTTCGGTGCCATATTCAAAATATCGACGGCAATCCCGACATCCCAGTCGGCTTTCTTCTGGCCGCTGACAAACGTCTGTAAATCTTTTGTCTTTACTTCTAATCCTGCCTTTTCCAGAGCATCGAAAAAACTTTGTTCTTCGGGCATTTCAGCCTTCACAGCATAAGCAATCGCACGCACGAGTTTACGACCAGCTGTGGCAGTTCTAACTATTTCTCCAAAGTTTACCTTTGTGCCATATAGTGCACGAGCTGAGTAATATAAGTTCTGAACATCTATAAATATTCCGACTCGTTGATCTGGGTTTTTTGTTCCCATTTGTTCCTATCTAGGCTAAAAAGCCTGCATTACTATTAATCTCAATCCACTCATGCATATCTTCGTCGTAGCGAAATGCACGGACTTTTGTAGTTGTTTCTGTATCGGAAAGTACATATTCGACATTGGCTCTAGCGCCAGCAGTATGAGTATAATGTGTTTTTTTATCCAAAATAAGAGGGGCCTTTACTAGTTCTACTCGCATTTTACCCATCTTGGTTTCGAACTCGACCCTTTGAATTTCTGAAGTCAGCTTTTGACCAGTATCATCTTCCCTTGTCTCGCTAAGTTTCTCAACTTCAAGTTCACCGTATTGTTCCTCTAGCCGGTCGAGTATATCTCCCCAAAGCTCTTCTTTCATCAAAACCTCACAAACGTTGTAAATATATAATACGCCAAACCGCCAAGTAAGACAGCAATCACAATAGCCAAAGTAATAGCAAAAATAACTTGTGGTCCATGTTCTTTAAGTTTTTTCTTTGGTTTTTTCGAAGACCCTGAGCTTGTCGAATGGGCGGAAACGGGCTTTTTTGTGTTTTTCTTTGGTGGGTTTCTGGTCTCACTAATTGCGGAATCGAAATATTCCTTGATAGCTTTGGCTTTATCTAGAGTATCGGGATCATATTCGTTAGCATCTTCCGGCTTTACTTCAACTTCTGGCTCCGGTAGATCTTCTATTTTCTTTTCAAGATTTTCTATTTTTTTCTCAATTTTTGGGTCAATTGTCTCTGGCGCATCTTTTACTTCTTCTGGGATGGTTGTCGCAGGTTCAATCTCTGGGTGCTCAACTGGATTTTCAGGCTTATCTTTAAGGATGTTAACTTTTAGTTTTCTTGGTTCCTTGGTGGCTGGCTTAGCTTCCTTTGGCTCTTCTGCCAGGATATCAAGTAAAATACTGCTAGCATCTAAAGCCTCTTTCTCGTTTCCTGGATTATTAAGCTCAAGGTATGATGTCTGTGGTAACTCGGGGTTTGTAGTATCTTCAAAATCACTTTCAGATGGTATTGCAATGTCAGGAATTTTTGATTCTAGCCCCGGTACTGACTCTTGTTCTGGCTCAGCCACCGTTTCTGGACGTGTTAGTCCAAGTTCTTCCTCAGCAGCCTGAGTAATAGGTTTGAATTGTTCTATCGGTTCAGGCTGTTCTTCTTGTGGTGTGGTCGCGATAGGGTTTTCATCGGCACTTGGTAGAACCACATCTGGAACACTTTTTGTTTCAGCTTCGAGCGTCTCTGCTACTTCTGGAACAACTGGAAACTGAACCTCTTCTGGCACATTTGTAGCGACATCTTCCACCTTTTCGGACTGTTGACTCGCATGTCTAACAGGTTCGGTTGGTTGGCCGCTTTTTATAGTGAGACCACAATTTGAGCAAAAAACTTTACCGTTTAGCTCAATTGGCTCCATATCAGTGCTGCAATAAGGACAAACCATGTCCAACCCCCTCCAAAATTATTTTTAAAAAGGTAAATCTTCGTTAACTAACTCGTCGAGATAAGGTGAACGATATAGCTCTACGCCAAGATGACGATGATAAGCGGTAAATTCGGTTCCTTCGCTAAGGTTTTGAATCATATTATAGGAGGCATTGATTTTAGCTGAAGTATCATCGAAACGAGAAATGGCAATTGCTTCTACAGTCCTTGGTTTGACTGGGCTACCAAATTCCAGTTCGCCATGATGACTAAGTATCATGTGTAGCAGTTCGTCCAGAAGATTTTCCGGTATGTCCTTAGGGGCCGCAGCCTGGACCATTTCAGCTCCAATAAAGATGTGGCCAAGCAGTTTGCCTCGCGTGGAGATATTGATTGTAAGTCCAGTCTCGTATTCAACAATTTTACCTAAATCATGAAGGATAATTCCAGATATAAGCATATCCTTATTTAGCTTTGGATAGCTTTCAGAAAGAGAATCACTCATCTTGAGCATTTCTAGCGTGTGTTCCAGAAGACCACCTTGATAAGCATGATGAACAGACATTGCAGCAGCTGAAGTTTTGAAACTATCTACAACCTCGGGTGTAAAAACCGCACTTAGAGTAGCTTTCAGATATTTATTCTTTATTTTTGATTTAAATACTGAGAGTTCCAGCCACATTTTTTCAATATCAAACTTTGATGTGGCCATATAATCACTTGCATCGAAGTCTTTTGCCTTAACCATATCTGTAATAATCAGTTGTTTGCCGTATTTTGGATCATCCTGAACGGTTGCTGTTACTGCAGCTATCTCTCCTTCAGTCACCGGTTCAGCTTTGGTAAGAGCCTCTGACCACATTTTTGCCTTAATCTCATCAGTTTTATCGGAAAGTACAAGATCAGCAAATTCTCCATTTTTACCGACCTTACGTTGGAAACTTTTTATAGCGAAAAATTCGCCGAAGAGGCTGTCATTTGCTTTTAAATCTTTTACGTAAAGTGTTTTCATATCTTTAGTGTATCAAATATTATTTCGCGAGTACACTTCGTTTATAATCATCAAGGTTGTCTAGAGCGACACCGGTACCTTTGGCGACACAGAATAGTGCGTCTTCAGCAACATAGCTTGGGATACCAGTTGCCTTAGTAAGTAGTTTATCGAGATTTCTCAGGAGTGAACCGCCACCCGTCATAACCATTCCCCTATCGATAACGTCGCTAGAAAGTTCAGGTGGAGTTTGCTCAAGCACATTTCGAACGGCCAGGATAATCTTCTCAATCTCGTTCTGCATAGCCTCAGTGACTTCGTTCGATGAAATAGTAATAGTTTTTGGCAGTCCCGCGATCATATCACGGCCGCGAATCTCCATGGTTTTTTCTTTTTCGCTTGGCAGAGCACTACCAATTTCAATTTTAATCTCTTCTGCAGTTCTGTCCCCAATGGCAAGGCCATATTTCTTGCGGATGTAATCGGCAATTGATTGATCAAGTCGATTACCACCGACACGGACTGAGGTAGCGGCAACAATACCGCCAAGTGAAATAACGGCGACTTCTGTCGTGCCACCACCAATGTCTACAATTAAATTACCGGCGGCAGAATCGATTGGTACATCTGCTCCGATTGCAGCGGCAACCGGCTCTGGAATAATATAAACGTTTTTGGCACCGGCAGCTTTGGTTGCGTCGATAACCGCTCTCTTCTCTGTGGATGTTACTCCAGCCGGAACACAAACCATCACATCCGGTCTAAAGAGGCGAATATTGCCGCTAACTTTATTAATGAAATAGTGAATCATAGCTTCTGTAACACGATAATCGGCAATAACACCGTCGCGAAGCGGTCTATATGCAGTAATAGTATCCGGAGTACGTCCAACCATCTCTTTGGCTTCGTTTCCAACCGCGAGAACTCTATTGTCTTCGGAGACGGCAACAACAGATGGCTCATTGATAACAATGCCCCTTTTGGGGACATATACAAGCACGTTTGCAGTTCCTAGATCAATTCCGATTCTTTTTGCTAACACGTTTGTCATTCTAGCAGAAAAACGGTTTTAGAGCAACCGATTAGTTCTCGCTAACTCGGCGGATATTAGCGCCCAAAGCGTTCAGACGTTCATCAATTTTTTCATAGCCTCGATCAATTATTTCGGCTTTCTCGATAATACTCTCACCTTGAGCAATAAAGGATGCAATTAGCAATGTGGCTCCAGCACGAAGATCGAAGCTCTCAATGGTTGTGCCATGCAGAGGTGTAGGACCAATTATTGTAGCTTCATGCGCGCCCTGATGAATACAATCGGCACCCATTTTGTTTAGTTCATCAAGGTAATTTAGGCGACCCTCAAATAAAGTTTCGTAGATACTACTAGTACCCTCAGCTTGTGTCATAAGCACGCCAAACGGTGCCTGGAGATCAGTCGGAAAACCAGGGTAAATGTCAGTTCGAATATTCACCGGTTTAATATTTGTTGAGAGTCGAACCTCAAGGACATCTTTGTCGACGAAACTAAAGTTTACATTGGCTTCATCAAGTTTTTTTAACAATATTTCATGATGATCTTCTACAAAGCCCTTAATTCTGATGTTTCCCCTGGAAGCAGCGGCGGCAATCGCAAAGGTCCCAGCCTCTATCTGGTCAGGGATGACAGAATAATCGGTCGGCACTAACTCTTTTACACCCGTGATTATAAGATTGTGAGAACCGATTCCTTCTATTTTGGCTCCCATTTTGCAAAGGAAATTGCAGAGGTCCACAACGTGGGGTTCGGTCGCAGCAAGCCTAATCTCAGTTCTACCTTCAGCGAGAACAGATGCCATAATCAGATTTTCAGTTCCGGTAACACTAAACTCATTTAAAACAATTTTCTTACCAATAAGCCGATCAGCCTTCAAATGATATGAATCTCTGCCGTTAACATCTTTGGCGCCTAGTTCTCCAAGTGACTCAAGGTGAGTTTTTACTGGACGAGCACCAATAAGACAACCGCCTGGTTGAGCGATAATCACCTCTTTGAATCTAGCCAGGAGTGGTCCAAGTAAGAGGATAGAAGCACGTATATTTCTAACCATTTTAGCATCGGGCTCAAAGGAGTTAATAGCAGTGGTGTCTATCTCACAAGCATTATTTTCAAGTTTTGTTGTCGCCCCAATGCCTTC
Organism: uncultured Candidatus Saccharibacteria bacterium; assembly: GCA_964641375.1. Taxonomy (GTDB): domain Bacteria; phylum Patescibacteriota; class CPR2; order UBA1875; family CAIMLA01; genus CAZXMN01. Next base: position 27,713 of record CAZXMN010000001.1, on the reverse strand, counting down.
AAGTATATTAAGCATGTGCTCAATGTCTAAAATCATTGGAACATTTGAGATCTTATATTTGCCTTTTGCGAGAATAGTTGCAGCAATAATCGGTAGGGCCGCGTTCTTGGAACCGCTTACTGTGATTTCTCCCTTGAGACTGCAGGGTCCGTTTATAACAAGTTTTTCCATCCAAAATATTCTAGCAGTAAATACTAAAGTTAGCAATTATATAGAAAATACGCTATAATATGTTCTCGATGGTTACAGAAAAGCACTACAGACCAGGTAAATTTACGAGGTTTGTAATCTATCCCTTTGGAGGATTACTGTTTTTAGCTGTACTAACGGTTATTTTAATCATGGCCCAGGGTTATAGATTCACCTTTAATGGCGGCAAAGTCGGCTTAGTAAAAACAGGGATGTTGATTGTCACCAGCAGACCATTTAATGGGCAGATATTTTTGAACGGAAAAGACAGTAAAACCTTAAGTGGTTTTTATCTTTTACCGGCCAAGATTTCTGGCCTCAATCCCGGTAATTATGACGTCCAAATCAAAAAATCTGGCTATAGAACTTGGGAAGATCATTTAGAAATAACCCCGAACATGGTTACTTGGGCAAATTATGTATTACTTTTTGCTGAGAAATTAAACGTAAACAAAGTTGACGTTCCAACCGGCACGATGATTGCTCAGAGTCTAAACGGTCGTCACCTACTTTTTTCAGATTCTTCACAGTCTAGTTTTACTCTGAGGAGTGTAGATACGAATAACCTATCTGTGAAAGATTTCTGGCCGCAAACTGGAATCACCGATACTTGGCTGACTTCTCCTCAGATTGTATCCGCTGAGTACAGCTCCGGTAATGACAGACTTCTAGTCATGGTTAAGAATGGTGACAAAGTTGAGTCCGTGATTGCGGACGCTACCGGTTCTCAACCTAAACTTACTAAACTTAGCACAGTTCTTGGCAAAAATTTTGCCGAGAGTTGGTGGAATCCATCAAACGATAATGAACTATTCATGAGAGATGGTGAAAATATTTATCTCGTGAATGTAAATGATACGAGTCTAGGTAATCCGATTGCAACCGATGTTGTCTCTCTGAATATCGCCGATAATCATCTGATTTATTATGTCGCCAAGAATGCGAACGGCACATATGTTCTTAGCAAGATGAATTTAGATGGTACTCAGAAAGAAACTTTGGTTGATAGTATCGCCCCAAGTGTGAGTTACAAGATTGGATTTTCTACTCAAAACAATATCGTTGCCGTTCTTAATAACGATACCAAAGAACTCAACGCCTACTATATCGGCAATGCCGTCAAGAAGTACTCACTTAAAATGTCTAGTGATGTTCTTGGTTTTGATTGGTCAAAGAACGGTCAGAAGCTGAACTATTTCGGGACGAACTTCGTAAAGCGTTATGATTGGGAAAAGAATAAAGAGGTCGCTGCTTCTTTATCCGATATCACCCTTTCGGTTGATTGGTACTTTGACGAGAACCACTACATTGTGAATTCTGACGAGGGGCTCTACGTAATTGATTTTGACGGCTCGAATAAAGTTTCCATTTCTGATGGTACTACCGTGAATTCTGATCTTGATCAGGGGAACAATAATATTATCTATTCGACAAAATCTACAGATAATAAAATTTCGTTCTATAGATATATTTCTGAGTTCTAAAATCTAAATATTTTAGCTATCCAGTCCAAAAGGCTCGTGTCGCTACTCGGCAATATGCTAGGCAGATTCTTTTGGCTTGTTGGGATTTCTACTAAGGTTGGCGCTTTGTAAACAGGTGCGATTTGGTCAAATTTCACTATTAGTCTTTTCCAACTAGTTCCTGGTGGTGTGCAGGTCATCAAAGTCAATGTTGGTTTGCTTGTTTGTTCTAAAACACTAAGGTCAGTTGGATCAACAACCTTGATTTCCGTTATCTGGTACAGGAACTTGTTGCCTTCGTAATATATCTTGGCTTGATCACCAACCGCTAGTTTATCCAAATTGGCAAATATATAATTATCTGCACCTGTTTTCCACCAATAGTTTGAGCTATGACCGGTGATAAATGTATTTCCAACTTTTCCCGGCTCGGCTGTCTGGTAATAGTGAACAACGCCATTGCGAAGATTATCCTCAATTGTTGCTTCGTCATAGGTATTGATGAAAAGAATTGGAGCAGTGACTCCGAGTTTTGGTATAACCAGAGTCGGATATGATGGCACTACTTCACCCGGTTCTAGTGGCGCGCTTTTGTCCATATTCTGGACCAGTACTTTTGTTGACGCTACCTCTTTCACGACAGTCTTCGTAGGTTGCAGTTTTGTTATATACAGAGGCAAATTTGACCCGACAAAAATCAAGACAAAGGCACTGATAAAAACTATTGGGTATTTTGTATACCAATGATTCCAGAACTTAGAAATGGCTTCTTTGATTGGTGACGAAGGATCTTTTTTGAAATCCGTAATCTTTCTAATGCTTGGATGCTGTTCGGTACCAAAAACTTCGGCTGCGGAGCGTTGCTTTTCCGGTCTGAAATCCCTAATTATGTCTTGAGCGAGAGTATTAATCTCAGCATCGGTACCACCTTGGGCACGAAATGCCTCAAGAAGTTGTTCCAGTTGATGTATAGTTGGTTCTTTTAACATACTCATATCATACATAGTTTGTTGACCAAATGCCACTTCTCAGCTATAATATCTCTTGTTGCTGGCGCTTGGGCTAAATGTCAGTATGGTGGAATTTGGTGACCTTTTTTGGGCAAGTGGCGGAACTGGTATACGCGTAGGTCTCAAACACCTATGGGAGCAATCTCTTGAGGGTTCGACCCCCTCCTTGCCCACCAAGGACCTTCAACCGTGGATTTATTCCTCGGCTTTTTTAATTGCTTCAGGTAAATATCTGATGATATCGGAAGCAATAACGCTTCGTTCACCAATTTTCTCTTTTGCGATAACACCTGCAAGACTATGTAGATAAACAGCGGTTGTAGCTGCTTCAACTAGTCTACCAGGGTTTTGTCCTATAAATGAACCGATAACGCCAGACAAAACGTCTCCAGAACCAGCTGTGGCGAGTTCTGGGCCCCCTAGGCGTGTGATTATTGTCTTACCCATATTTGTGGCTATCGCCGTGTTGTGACCCTTCAGAACGACGATACAACCTAATTTCTCTGCCAAAATTTCTGCAGCTTCAGATTTGTGATTTTCAATGTATTTACTCACATATTTTTTATCAAGTCTAAGAGCGCTAGCCAGTTTGGCAGCTTCGCCAGGATGTGGTGTGATAATTAGTTGCCCCGGTTTTTTGGCGAAATAATTTTCGAGAAACTCTTCGCTTTCATGAGTCCTCATCACGTCAATCCCTTTCGCTAAGGCAGTGATACCGTCGGCATCTAGGACTATTGGTTTATCGATAGCGAAGATAAGTTCCCATATTAGCTGAATAGTTTCTGCATTCTGAGACAAGCCGGGGCCAATAATGACAACGTCACAGGTTCTAGCGTTTTCCAGAATGAGTGTATCAGCCTTTTTGGCAAGTGACACACTGGGGGTTTCTGGTAATTCTAGAGTCATGGCCTCCGGTAGTATTTCGCTATAAATAGATCTGAGACCTTCTGGGAAACCGAGGATCAAAATACCGGTTCCACTGCGGAAAACAGCCTCGCAAGTGAGTATTGCAGCTCCAGTCATGCCCTTTGAACCTGCGAGTACCAAAATCTTACCCGCCTCGGCTTTATAGAAGTGAACTGGCCTTTGCCACAAAAGCTTTGGGTAAAGAGGTTTATCCTGATAAATTATTTTGTTCATTAGACCTTCCAGAGGGATCGTACATGATTGACAATTTGTCGGCCAGATTCTCCTTTGTTGATCTCTGGAGTTTCCATAATAAAGGGTTTATCTCGAAGCTTTGGATGGTTAATAATTCTGACCATGGCTTCTTCGCCAATGAAGCCCTTACCGAATGTTTCGTGTCGATCTCTATTACTACCAAGGTCTGTCATGGAGTCATTGAGATGAATTGCACGAAGTTTATCGAGTCCGATTTCTTTTTCAATCTCTGTAACTAATGCCTCTAGTCCAGCGGCAGTATTCAATTCATATCCATATTCAAAAGCATGAGCCGTATCTAGACAAAATCCTAAACGTTCTGAGTCTGCTTTTCTGAGGATGTCGCCAATTTCTTTGATAGTCTTCCCTACTAGGTTGCCGGCACCGGCTGTATTCTCGAGAAGAAGCATAGCGCAGCAAGTAGTATCAGTAAGGATTTGATCAAGGCTTTCCACTACACGACTTATGCCTATCTCTAAGCCATCACCCTGATGTGAGCCTATATGTGTGACTAATCCGGAGAGTCCTAGACGTTCTACATTTACTAAGCTGGAAATGAGAGATTCTATAGATTGCTCTCTAAGGTAACTATTTGGTGACGCTAGGTTGATAAGATAAATGGCGTGAGCAACTGCTCCTTGCATACTGGTCTTTTGATACTTCTCTTTGAAGTTTCGTACATCGGTATCAGGGATCATGGTTGGGCGCCAACCCCTGGGGTTAGAAATAAAAACCTGAAAAGTATTACAACCAAGAGCTACCGCTCTGTCGACGGCTTGGTCTATCTTTCCGGCTGATGATACGTGAACGCCTAATTTCATATTTAGATTATAGCACTAAATGTTATAAAAAAGGCCCCGTAGGGCCTTGTATTATTTGTTTGGTGTGACGTTGACGATAGTTTTACGGACTCTGTGTCCAGTGAACTTTGTCAGGCGTTTCTCAGTAAATTCGACGATTCCAGAAATCTTTGCATAGAGTGAGTCGTCACCAGAAACGGCTACATTTTCACCCGGATGCCACTTGAAGCCGCGTTGACGTACGATAATCTCGCCAGCCTTGACTGTTTGGCTACCAAAAAGCTTCACGCCAAGTCTCTGAGACCTAGAGTCGCGTCCGTTTCTTGTACTACCGCCTGCTTTTGTATGTGACATGGGTTACTCCTGTATATAAGACTAAAAAATTATAACGGAAAAGTGCCTATTCGTCAAGGCTATTTCGCTCTTTCGACCTTCACCTTCATGGTAGCGTGAACGCCATGACCTAGCTTGACCAAGGCTTCGTGTTCGCCAAGCTCGTGGATAGGGTTCTGGATCTCTATTTCTTGTTTTTCTATTTCAATCTTATCCTTGGCAAGAGCCTCAGCTAGGTCTCTATTTGTGACTGCACCAAAGAGTTTGTCTTCTTCACCAGCTTGAGCTTCAACGGTGAATGTTTTAGCTTCAATTTTGTCAGCGATAGCCTGCAAGTCAGTAAGAACCTTTTCTTCTTCTTTTTGGATCTTCGCCATTTTTGATTCTAATTCGGCAACTTTCTCCGGAGTTGCCGGTACAGCAATGCCTTTTGGCAGTAGATAGTTGCGCGCATAGCCATCTGGTACATCTTTGATATCACCGACTTTGTTGTGTTCTAGACTTTGTAAAAATAACAGTTTCATGGATTCTCCTACTTAATTTTGCTTGTTACGAACTCTATAGCTTTATCCATTTGTGGGTCTTTACCGGCGTTAGCATCGGCATCACTCAGAGTCACTTGGATATCAGGTGAAATGCCGGCCTTGTTGATGTTGACGCCTTTTGGCGTAAACCAGTGAGCGATAGTCACGCGGAGACTGGCACCCCCTGGAAGGTCCTCAACAGATTGAACTGAACCTTTACCGAAAGTTTTCTCGCCGATAAGCGTAGCTCTACCATTGTCGTGCAAAGCGCCTGAGACAATTTCTGCAGCAGAGGCCGAACCACCATTTACGAGAACGACCATCGGGATAGAAGTATCCATTAGATTACCTTTACCTGTAGCAGTAAATTTCTGCTCAGTGCCAGTCCTAGAAGTTGGCTTCTCGGTGACGACAGTACCACTTTGTTGAAATTCGCTAGTAACCGTGACGGCGGCATCCAGATATCCACCCGGGTTATTACGTAAATCGAGAATAATTCCCTTCACGTTTTTGGACTTGAGATCGGCTGTAGCCTGTTTTATCAGGTCTGAAGTATTACTATCGAACTGAGAAATCTGGATATAGCCGATGTTGTTGTTCTTAACTTCCCAGGTGACGCTCTTCGTCTCGACAGTAGCACGGGTAATAGTGAAGTCGAGTTTCTTATCCCCCCTTTGGATTTGGAGCTTCACTGTGGTTCCGGCATTACCACGAATCTTTGTTACTGCAGTGTTCAGGTCCATGTTGGTAGTATCCACTCCATCAATTGTGAGGATGATATCCTGGGCTTTGAGGCCGGCTTTGTCTGCCGGTGAACCAGCAAGTGGAGCAACTATAATGACGCGACTATCCTTCGCACCGACTTCAGCGCCGATACCGGTAACACTACCGGACAGGTCTTGGTTGAAGGATTTTGTCTGATCTGGGGTCATGAAGACCGTGTATGGATCACCAAGAGAATTTACCATTCCGCTGACAGCACCATAAATCATTTGTTGAGTGTCTATCTTGCCATCGAACTCACCGGTGATTTTGTCCCAGGTCTGCCAGAAAATGCCAAAATCAACGGCAGAGTTATCCTTGTTGATGATAGTTGAGGAAAGTCCAGCATTCTGAGCTTGAAAATCTAGATGACCAAAAGCCCAGCCAAAAAGGAATGACAAGAAAATCACCGCACCGATAAGTATCTTGGTGTTCTTTTGCTTCCTGTATATTTCTGTTGTAGATTCTTCTTCTTTTTTCATAAAAAAATAGTAGGCATTACCCTGCCTACTATTCTAATCTATTCAGCTAATGAGGTCAATTAAGGTTTTAAGTATTTAACGACCTCTGACGACGAATACTCTTTGCCAGCACCGAAATAAGGATCGTCAATGTAGTATTTTCCGTCTGTGTGAGCGAAACAAAGAATGTAGTGATCAGCATAACCATCTCCGTTCCAGTCAATCCCAAATATAACTGGGGAGCCATTTGCTAACAAACTATCGGCCGCAGAACTACTGATTGCACTTCCTCCAGAGTCCTCCATATAACTATAACTAAAGCGATGTCTAGCGGCTTCTTGTGCAGGTGTTTCTCCATAGGCCATCGCCAGACTCGTAACTAGGCAGCCACTGTTGTACATGTCAATAAAGTTATCGTCAGCGTTAGAATTCCCTTGTATATAGGCTCCCTGACCATACATTCTCTGTGATTCATAAGAGTGTTCCACTCCATTCACGAAAAAAGATTGATTAACGACAATCAAGTTACCATTGATGACTCCGCCTGTATTCCCGGATGCGATAGCTCGAAGTATATTCAGTTGAGAATTATTCTTTGCAATCTGTCCAGACACTGCAGCTGCAGAATTTTTCGATTGCGCTAGCAAAGAACTTGTTTGATCGTTTTGCGCGTTTAGGGCCGATTTTTGATCAGTTTGTGAGGCCAATAAAGAATTGATTTTGTCTTGCTGAGTTAGAAGGTCTTTCTTCTTAGAATCTAGATCCTTCTTTAAGCTTTCGATTTGATTAGTCGTATTTTGGACTTGCTGTGTCATGGAGTCGAGGTATTGACTCTGGTCAACGAAGTCTGAAAAACTTGATGAGGTAAGAATTAACTCGATTTGTGAGGTTTGACTATTAACATACATGGTCTTTATATACTCACCAAGCAGCACTTTCTGTTTGTCCAGATTAGCCTGTGCCGCCGTAATATCTTGATTAGTCTTATCTATTTGGTTGTTTACATCTTGAAGTTGAGCGGATGTTAAATTTATTTGCGATTGAATTGCAGCAGCCTGTGTGTTTGCAATTGCGATCTGGTTAGCAAGAGAATTTTGTTGAGCATATAGTGAATTTAGCTGTTGTTGATATTGCTGATTTTGTTGCAAAAGCTGATCGACATTCGAGTCTGCTTTTGTTGGCATTGGGTATGAAAATGTCGCACAAATTGTATAAACAAATAAAACCAACACTAATGATGGTTTTATCATTCTTTTAAACATAGATTTTTTGGCTTTTTGGGATTCCTTATACTGGCGGTGCATTTACCCTCCTTGGGTATTATAACATATTTATGAAAGAATGTGTCAATATTGGGTGTTTTCTCTCGTTGTCATCCTCGTGCTTGTCACGGGGATCCACGTGGATCCCTGCATTCGCAGGAATGAAAGGGAGGGCCGGAACGACAGTCGATTTACTACTCGTCATTCTGAACCGAGTGAAGAATCTAGGATTTGGGTCCTGGACCCTTCGTTCCGACTCAGGATGACCGGGACGATTAGTTGAATCTGAGATGTTTTCGGATTGCGAGCCAGCTAGAGAAGACACCGATAAAGATACCGACCCCGAGTTGGATGAGCAAAACTTCTAGGATGTTGTCTCGGAGGAAATTGGAGATACTATCACCTACTCCGCCGATGTAGTTGGCGACTGCTGGTGCAGCGAAGTATAGAATCGAGGAAAGAATAAGCATCGAAATCAATGTGGCTATGATGCCATAAAGTGTTCCTTCTATCAAAAATGGCCCCTTAATGAAACCTGGCGTGGCCCCGACAAGTTTCATAATCTCTATCTCTTCCATCCTGGAGAAAATAGCAATACGAACAGTGTTAAAGATAATGATGAGTGATACTAGTGTGAAAGCAATTGTAATAATAATTCCGATTTGTCTCGTAATATTCGTTGCTCGAAAAAGTTTGTCGATAATCTCTTTGTTCTGTTGGTAGCTTATCTTCATAACTATTGGTTTATAGACTGCAGCATCAATAACAGTTGTGATCTTATCTAACTTGCCGGGGTCATAAACTTTGATTTCTAGACTGGCCGGCAAGGAGTTGTCGATGCCATTTATAGAATCAAGTAGTTTCTGATTATCTTTGTTTTGTTCTTTGAACTTAGTAAGTGCTTCGTCCTTTGATATGTAGTTTATGGATTTGACTTCACTCATGCCGGCAAGATTATTCTGTAGATCAATAACCTGGCTTTGTTGGATGTTGTCGTTCAAATAAACTGAGATATCGATCTTGTCTTGAATAGTTTTAATGCCGGTGTTTAAAACAATGTTGAGAATGAAAAATATAGACAGTGTAAGCAGTGTCAGTACCATCACAGTGATAGAAGCGACAGAAAGCCAGCCGTTGCGGATGAAGCTCGAGAAACCGGATTTTATCATACGTATAAATGAATGCATTAGGCTTCGTACCTCCCCATCTGTTCATCTGAAACAACTTTACCGTCACTGAGTTTGATAACTCTCTTTTTTAACTTATTCACGATATGAGAATTGTGAGTTGTCATAATGATTGTAGTACCAAGCTGATTAATCTTCTGCAAAATCTCGACGATCTCCCACGATGTTTTTGGATCTAGATTGCCCGTTGGTTCGTCAGCTATCAAAATGCGAGGTTGATGAACTAGGGCGCGAGCGATGGCAACACGTTGCCTTTCGCCACCAGAGAGCTCCCTAGGAAAGCAATTAATTTTTGTTGAGAGACCAACAAGGTCGAGAATCTTCGGCACACGTTCCTTGATTTCTTTTGGTCTGATGCCGGCTACTTCTAGGGCATAACCGACGTTCTCAAAAACAGTTTTCTTCGGTAGAAGCTTATAATCCTGAAAAACAACGCCGATTTTGCGACGAAGGTATGGAATATCGCGTTTCTTAAGTTCTGAATAATCTAGACCACCGACAAATATCTTGCCTTTGTCTGGCCTTATTTCTCGGTTAATAAGTTTAATAAGAGTTGATTTACCGGCGCCAGATGCACCGACGACTATGACAAATTCACTTGGTTTTATATGTAAGGTTACATTTTTGAGAGCTTCTGATGTGCCGCCCTCAACCTGCTTGTAAATCTTGGATACCTTCTCGAAATAAATCAATTGTCCCTCTCTTCGTATCTATTCTAGGCGAATTTGGGATTCGGGTCAAGCGCTAGCAAAAGTTTTTTTATGCTTGTTTTCTGAGATAGGCTTCGATAAATTCGTCAATGTAGCCATTTAGGACTTTTTGGACGTCTCCAGTCTCATAATTTGTTCTGTGATCTTTGACGAGGGTATAAGGTTGGAGCACGTATGAGCGGATCTGATTGCCCCAAGCAGCGGGAACATTCTCCCCTTTCAGGACCGCGAATTCTTCAGCTTGTTTCTGCTCTTCATATATGGCAAGCTTCGATTTGAGCACTTTCATAGCCATTTCTTTATTCTGCAACTGACTACGCTCGTTTTGACATGTGGCAGTAAGGCCAGTTGGGATGTGAGTGATACGGACGGCTGAATCAGTGGTGTTGACGCTTTGTCCGCCGTGACCGCCGGAGCGGAAGGTATCGATTCTCAGATCATTTTCATCCAGGTTATAGTCGATCTCTTTCATTTCGGGAGTAACCTCCACTAGCGCAAAAGATGTATGCCTTGCTTTGGCGGCGTCGTAAGGCGAAATGCGGACCAGTCTATGGACGCCATGTTCGCTCTTCAGATATCCGAAGGCATGATCCCCTTTTATCTCGATCGTTGCTCCCTTGATGCCGGCTTCTTCACCGTCTGCTCGGTCCAGTAGAGACACCGTAAAATTGTGTTTTTCTGCAAACTTCAAATACATAGTGAGGAGCATCTCGGCCCAGTCTTGGGCGTCAGTGCCACCGCTACCCGCGCTGATAGATACAATAGCATTTTCAGAATCATGTGGCCCGGAAAATAGAAGTTCGAATTCAAGTCCCTCGAACTTTTTTTCAAGTTCTTCGAGGTTTGCCACAATCTCGCCCATCATTTCAGTGTCCTGTTCGTCTGTATCGCCAGCAAGTTCAGCGAGGTCATTAATACTTTTAGTAATAGTATCCCAGGCTTCTAGTCTGTTTCTGATGTTACCTATCTGCTGCATCGTTTCTTGGGCAGCGTCTGAATCATTCCAGAAATCTTCTTTCGTTGATTGTGTCTCAAGCTCCGCAAGCTCTGTTCTATCCTTTTCCAAATTCAAAATAGCAAAGGCCTTTTCGAGTCTTTCTGATAAGTTTTTCAGTCTCTCTTTGATATCGTTCATGAGGACAATTATACATCAAAAAAGAGCCCTTGCGGGGCTCTTTTTGTGATTATTTAATTTTCTTGAGAGCTGATAGTAAAGCTTTTTTGCTCTTCAGCCAAGCGAATCCGGCACCACCAGCGGCTGTAAGTCCGAATGCACCCGTGGCCGACTCAACCGGTCCAGAGGTTGGGAGCGGGTTAGATGGAGGTGTTACAACTGGAGGAGTTGGAACTTTACAAGGGAAATTGACGGTTGTTTTGGCTGTGTTATAAAACTCGCCAATTTCGTCAGCTTTGACTACGCCAACATTGGTGTATGTCTTATTACCACAAACGCTTACAGTGGTTGGAATTTTTACATCAAAGCTTACGTAGCCGTTTGAACCCGGTAGGAAGTTTCCGATAATTAATCCACCTTTTGTAACATCATCGGTTCCTTGTACCCCATTTGGATACAAAGTATTGGTAATACTCGTGCTACCATTAACATAGGTTAGACCTTCAGGTAAATTGTCTCTGATAATAAGATTATCAAGTGTGACGTTACCTTCGTTCTTGAATCCTATCAAGTAGGTTAGCGTATCTCCGGGATTAGCGTTAATTTCTGTTGCCCAGGTACTAGAACCTTTTACTTTAACCTGTTTAACAATTGAAACAACAGGGGCCATTACGCGAGCTTGGAATGTAATAGTTTCTTGGAAGTTGTAGCAAGGTTTCAGAGAAGCAATCGTGAAGCCATTACCATTAACAACAGCATCAGTAATCTTTTCGGTTACCCAATCCGGATCAGCATTCGTGCCAGTGTTATATCTACGATAGACAGTACCCGCAATGAATTGCATTGATGTTGGAATTTCGGTCGTTACAGTAGCGCTGTCAGTAATCTTGTTTGAGTTTTCTCCACCAATTGATAGATTGGCGGTGTGGGATGTTGATTGATCTGTTGGTAAAGTCACCTTGATATTAAGGTCATCGATATTTTTACCCGAGTTCTCGTTTTCGTTGTTGTGGAACCAAATCTCGTATTTGGCGACATCATCGACTTTTGCTGACACAGACTGCTCGTAGTCTGTACCGGCTGTTGAGTTTGCAACCTTCAAAGTGGCCTGTAGTTCTGAGCCACCAACTGGGACGGCAGTCGAGGCTGCCATTACTGCTGTGCTTAATCCAAAAAGCACGGCAAATAAGTATACGAGTAATACTTTTGATTTTTTAAACATTTTTTTCATACTTTTCTCCCTTCGAGAATTGTTTTTTACTTTATTAACTATTTTGGGCATTATACAAAATTTGAATCCGCTGGGGCGGCCCGATGGCGATGTACGCCTATCGGGCCGCCTCCAGCAGCTACCGGTCTATGGGTGTGGCACGGTGCCACCGATTGTCTGGCCAGAGCCAGGGTTGGGTGCAGGAGATCCGCTCCCGCTACCACCAGGTGTCGTACCGCCAGAACCAGTGCCAGGTGTACCGCTTGGGGTGGGGTCTGTCCCACCCTTGGGTTCACCTTGCTGCCGCTTACTGACTGTTTCGGCATTGCCGCGCTTGTAGCCGACGGTTTTGCCGACGTTCTTGCGAGGGTCTTGCCTGGCGTACTTCTTGTACTGGCCCGTGTTGTTGTCACACTTCGTGGGGGGCTTCTTCTTTCCCGGAGGTCTGAAGACGATCTTCTTGGTAGACGGCACGCTCTTGTGGAAGCGGACGGCGTTAGCACATCCTGCCTTCACGGCAACCGTTCCGTCGGCGAACTTCAGGAACTCCGTAGTGTTGTTCTTGGTCACGTCTTCGAAGAAACGGTAGCCCAGCTTGCTGTCCCCAACGACCTTGTAGTCGGTGTTGATGAAAGCGGCGCCCTTGGGAGCGGTATACAGGTAGGTCTTGCCCGACTTCTCGAGCGCAACCATTGCTGCAACGGCCTGTCGGATGTCGCCTTGCTCTGGATGGAGTTCGTGGAGGGAATCATACATGATGTTCCCTTCGACTGTGTCCGTGTCCAGTGCGTCAGCAGCCGTCTTGAACTGGGTCCAGCTTCTGACTCCGAAGGAGTAGGCTGGACCTGGGTTCGCGGGCGGTGCTTCCATCTTCCCAGCGATGTTCGCCGGGTTGAACTGGGAGCTGAGCGTGTAGATCACGAACGTTACGACGACTATGAACGCCGCCAGTGCCGCAAGAACAACGAGGGCAGCGACGATAATCGTCACTATTCCTCTGTCGGTCTTGTAGAAAGGCCTTGTCTCCACCGTCGTTACTGCGGGCTGGCCCGGATCGGGCACAACCACCGTGCTCTCATCGCTCACGATGAGGACCCCCTTCCGGGTCGATTTCTGATGGGTATGCAACAATATTCGCGACCGGTTGCGAATATTGTGAATGGTAAGGTGCAAGTCATCTTGAACCTAAGTTCGAGTTGACTGGTCATAATATCATAATATCTGAAAATTGTCAAGTAGTTTAGCTGGTAACGGAAAATAAAAAGGAGATATTACTCTCCTTAAATATTATAACCCTATGTGCAATTTATCGCACTAAGTAAAGGATAACTCCACCTAGGACTATCATGACGAGGGCCAAAAAGAGGTGAAGCTTGCGACCGTGCTTCTCTTGAAGATTGATAAATTTCTCTGTAGTAAGCTTATTTGTAGCAGCTACGAAGATAAAAATCAGAGGAAGAACAAACATCAGATTATAGAGTAACAGATATAGTAACCCGACAAAAAAGCTAGTTTTTGTTGATAATAAAGAAACAATAGCAAGATAAATTGCGCCAGAACATGGGAATTCGAATAATCCGATGAGTACACCAACGATAGCCGCTGACAGAACCGTTGCCTGATATGCATACTTACCAACTATTGCACGGACTTTCAGTGGGATGCGAATACTGAAAGGCGCATTTGGAAAAAAGTATTCTTTGATATTCAGAAGACCAAAGATAATCACGAGTACAGCTCCAATTTTGCTAATTGGATATGAAGTAATCAGCGTCCCGGCTCGTAAAAGTCCTAAGCCGATAAATAAATATGTCAAATAAATAGATATTACATATGTTAAACCAAACGCAAATATTTCCTTGCGATCTTTCTGTAAGGTGAACATCATTGATATATAGATAAGTAGGAGCGAAATCGCGCAAGGGTTGAAGCTATTTAGAAAACCGGTGATCAGTATAACTGGCAAAATAGGTCCATTAATCATTTTATATACTCCAAAACTCTTTCGAGATTATCAATTTTAACTATATTATCATCGTGGTTTTTGTGGTCTCTGTCAATAAGCAGTGGCATCATTCCAGCACTCAGAGAGCCCTGGTAATCACTTACCTCACTGTCGCCTACGAAGAGAACTTCATTTTGAGCAAATTCCGTCTTGATAAGTGCAGCGTGAAAAACTCTTGAGTCTGGTTTTTCAAAACCAATTTCCTGTGAAGTTATGATAAATTGAAAGTATTCACTGATCCCGAAATGATCAAAAAATTTACTCAGCCAACCATCTTCATTAGACACGCAAGCCACATATATTCCATGTTCTTTCAATGTTTTTAAGGTTGGTAAAACATCGTCGAATAGTTTGTAATTATCTGGATTACCCCAGGTCTCGAAACGTAATTGGTCTCCAACATTTTTACATTCAGACTTTTCACAGCCAATGAGTTCTGCGACCTTATTTGGATAGTATTCCCATTGCTGCAAACCATTGGTTTTGACTATATCTAGCTTTTCCGTTTCCGTAATAGCCTGTTTGATAATTTGTTCTAACTCTGTCTCATCGATACTACGTCCAGTAACTTTCTCAAGGACTTTTCTATGTAATTCAACCTCACTAGGTTGTGGGTCAAAGATCGTCTTGATGGCATCAAAAAAAACGGCTTTAATCATAATGTCTTCAGATACTCCTTCATTGCTTCAGTGGATTTGATATCTTTGTCTAGGACTCCAATATAGATGTAAAAGGCTGAATTATCACCTGTTACCTTATTGTCTGCGAACTCATTTTTGAATTTAATAATTTTCTCTCTCTTTTCATCAGTCATTTTTGGAAAGTAATCCAGATAGAAATGATAGGAATCACGAATATAGCGAGCGTCTGGTTGAGTCAGGGTGATGTCAATATCCCACACTAAATCTTCAGATTGAAGTTTACCAGTAATAAGGTATTTTTTACTCTTTTTGAGCCGACGCTCCTTAATATCAGTAAGCCCAATCTCGGAAAGCTTACTTATGATATCACTAGAAATATTTTCATAATGTCCGGCCGCATAGACTTGTATGTCTATGTCGGGTTTTGTTGTCGTGCCAAATGCAATACTACCAACAACATGTGTTTCACCGAATACGCTTAGTAACTCTACTAATTTCAAATCGGTAATTATTTTTTCGGCTTGTTCTTGTAGGGTCATTTACCGCAGCACTTTTTATATTTCTTACCGCTACCACATGGACAAGGGTCATTTCGCCCTATGGTTTTGTTGATGTCTCTGGATAATCTACCAGCAGAATCAGCTGCAGCTCTTTTCTGAGTTGGTGATGTCAGATTCGAGGTGATTTCAACTTTGTAAACTAGTCCGACAAGCTCACTTTCGATTGCACCAAGCAATGTCTTAAACATTCGATAAGACTCGTTTTTGTACTCAACAAGTGGATCTTTCTGACCATAACCACGAAGGCCAATACCGTCTCTCAGATGATCCATAGCGTCTAGGTGATCAATCCAGAGCATGTCAATAGTACGTAGATAAAGAGCACGTTCTAAGATTCTCATCATCTCTGGTGTGGTGCGTTTCTCTTTGTCATCATAAACCTTTGCGAGCATATCATAAATAGCCTCTGTAACCTCTGCAACCGGCCTGTGAATGAGTTTCTTGTCAAGCTCAACCGTTTGACCTGTAATGCCGACCAGTTCTTTCTTGAGGCCCTCTAGCATGATTTCATTCGTTTCAGCGTTTGTGTTCAAAGCCACCAGACCCGCAGCTGTATTGTGTAAAATCTCGAAATAATCATCCTTCAGACTTTCTTTTGAGAGGATTCGATAGCGTAAATTGTAGATATAGGCGCGCTGTTTATTCATAACATCATCGTATTCCACGAGATGTTTACGGATATCGAAGTTGTGACCTTCAACCTTACGTTGAGCAGATTCAAGAGATTTAGAAATCATAGCATGTTGGATTGGTTGATCTTCTGGAAGACCGAGAGTTTCCATTATTTGACCGACTCGCTCACTGCCGAAAATACGCATGAGGTCGTCATCTAATGAAACAAAGAATTGAGTCGAGCCGGGGTCGCCCTGACGAGCACAACGACCACGGAGCTGATTATCGATACGTCTGGATTCATGTCTTTCTGTGCCTATAACATGTAATCCACCCAGTTCGGCAACACCGTCACCAAGAACAATATCTGTACCACGACCAGCCATATTGGTAGCTACAGTAACAGCGCCTTTTTGGCCGGCATTTTTGATAATCATAGCTTCACGTTCGTGATTCTTGGCGTTCAGAAGTTCGTGTTTGATTCCGGCACGCTTAAGTAGATCACCCAGTATCTCATTCTTTTCGATAGAAACTGTACCAACGAGAACCGGTTGACCTTTCTGGTTTCTCTCTTTGATGTCATTTACTACTGACATAAACTTGCCACGTTCGTTTTTGTAAATCATGTCAGTTTCGTCATGACGAACATTTGTCCTATTGGTAGGAATCTTGATAACTTCAAGTTTGTATATTTTTGAAAATTCCTCAGCTTCAGTAACGGCCGTACCGGTCATACCTGCAAGCTTTACATACAGACGAAATAAATTTTGAAAAGAGATGGTAGCTAAAGTTAAAGACTCACGTTTAACCTCAACGCCTTCTTTTGCTTCAATAGCCTGGTGAAGGCCTTCACTGAAACGACGCCCGAGCATCAGACGTCCAGTGAACTCATCAACGATGACGATTTCACCGTCTTTGACGACGTAATCTTTATCGAGCTTGAAAAGTATATTTGCTTTCAGGGCTTGTTCGATATGATGGACATTCTCGATGCCATATTCCTCATAAATGTTATCAACGCCAAGGAGTTTTTCCATATGTGCGATGCCTTCATCGGTCAGTGAGACGGCTTTTTGCTTCTCGTCTACGGTATAATCCTTCTCACTATTTAACTGTTTGACCAAGCGATCGATTTGCATGTATTTATCAGTGCTTTCCTCTGCTGGAGCGGAAATAATAAGCGGAGTTCTGGCTTCGTCAATCAAGATAGAGTCAACTTCGTCAACGATGGCGAAGTGAAGTGGTCTCTGAACCATTTGATCGAGAGATTGGACCATATTGTCGCGTAAGTAGTCGAAACCAAATTCATTATTTGTGCCATAAGTGATATCGGCGGCATAAGCATCCTTACGAGAAACAGGTCTCAAGTGCTCAGTTGCTTCGTCTAAAACCTTTTCGTTATCGTACCCAGGGTCAAAGAGGAAGGCCTCATCGTGAACAATTACACCTACAGAGAGTCCAAGAAAATGGTAGATCTGTCCCATCCAGCCAGCGTCACGGCGCGCCAGATAATCATTAACGGTAATAATGTGAACACCCTTACCAGTAAGTGCATTTAAGGTTGTCGCTAGTGTTGCCACCAGTGTTTTGCCTTCACCTGTCATCATTTCGGCGATACTGCCTTCGTGAAGAACATATCCACCAATAAGTTGAACGTCGAAGTGTCTTTGACCAATAGCCCTCCATGAGGCTTCACGAGTCAACGCAAAGACTTCAGGAATATAGGGCTCCAATACGTCATTTTCAACCGTTCTTACCGATTCGTTATCTTCCTCTTTCCCCTTTTCTTTCCCGAGTTTTATCTCAATTTCTTGGCGTAGAGTAACGATACGATCACGAATAGCCTTATCGCTGAGCTTCTTTACACCTTCTTCGAGGGCATTTGTGCTGTCAACGATAGGTTTAATCTTATTAATCTTCTTCTGGTTCGGATCACCGAATATATTTGAAAAAATTGTCATAATGTCCTTATTGATCCCAATGGAAAAGTTTCTGAAGTAGTTTTTTACCCTTTAAAACCCTCAAATTATTAGGATCGTATTTTGATTTTTCACGGTCAAGCTGTTTTACGAGTTTTCTCTCGGTTTCGTCGATAGCTGCGAATACGGTTCTCTCTGATGATGTTGCCGTGATGTCTTGCCCCTTCATTTTGAGCAAAACTTTTGCAGTTGCAGCTGTTTTCTCCTTCTTGTTGTGGTCTTCTTCTAACACCGCGTCAGCGCTCATAATTTGTTTATAACGCTTACAGAGTTTATTCAGTTTTTGTTCAGCATATTTCTTGACTTGGGGGGTTAAAATTGTCTCATGACCCGTGATGTTAACCTTCATCTTTGCCTCCTAGTTTAATAACAGATTTTCCAATGTATTTTTGTAAGACTTTTGGAACTTTCACACTGCCATCGGCTTGCTGATTATTTTCCAGAAGTACAATTAACGCTCTAGAGATTGCGATTCCAGTGCCATTCAACATATGAAGATATTCAGACGAGCCATCCGCTTTGCGATATTTAATACCTAAGTTTCTAGCCTGATAATCGGTGCAATTGGATGTTGATGTTATTTCGCCATAATCACCACGGCCTGGCATCCAGCCTTCGAGGTCATACTTTCTATAAGCGACGGCACCCATATCACCGGTGCAGATGTCGACTACGCGATATGGTATTTCGAGACCAGCAAATATTTTTTCCTCCAGTTTGACCAGTTTCTCGTGCCACTTATCTGAATCTTCAGGTTTACAAAATACGAACATTTCGAGCTTGGAGAATTGATGAACGCGGTAGAGACCCTTAGAATGGCGGCCATATGCACCTGCTTCAGTACGAAAACAATGAGACAGGCCAGCGAGAGTTATGGGCAACTTTTTCTCATCAATAATTTCTCCGGCATAAAGTCCACCCAGGGTAATCTCGGCAGTACCTATTAGTGAAAGGTCGCCTCCCTCTATATTATATATCTGGGCTTCTGGTCCACGTGGTTGATATCCCATATTATTCACAATTTCGGTTTTTGCAAGATCAGGTGTGGCTATGAGAGAAAAACCTTCCTTCTGGAGAATATCAAGGCCGTAATTAATTAGTGCCTGTTCTAGAAGAACAGCCTCATTCTTTAGAAAATAAAATTTAGCCCCAGTAACCTTAGAACCGGCCTCGAAATCTATGATGCCAAGTTTTTCGCCCAGCTCGACATGGTCAAGAGGTGAGAAATCAAATTTGGGAACTTTCCCGACTTTACGAATCTCGACATTTTCACTATCGTCCTTACCAATTGGAGAGTCAGGATGGGTCGTATTTGGGATGGCAAAAAGCAAAGCCTTGTAACTTACTTCGACATTGTCCAGTTCGGCAGAAAGCTTGTCCTCTTTTTCTTTAACCTTCTTTAACTCAGTGAGTTCGGTAGGAGTTGGCTTACCACTCGGTTTATTTTTGGTATTTCTGAGTTTTTCAACTTCTGATAGTAACTCCAAACGACTTTTGTCGAGCTTAAGCAGCTCGTCAACATCTACATTCAGTCCACGGTTTTTGATATTCTCTTTTACTTCGTCCGCATGATCGCGAATATATTTGATGTCTAGCATTATTTACTCCTACATATATTATACAAGCGGTTTGTTACAAAATCATGTTCTAGGGAAGCAAGGAGCCAGCCAGCCTGAGGTCCCGAGTCTTTGCCTAGGAAAGATAGATAAATGGCCGAGAAAGCATCCTGTGGGGTTATATCCGTTGATTTCTTGACCTCGTGGATAGCTGAATGTAGATCGTCTCCTGACCAAGTTTTATTCTCATTAAAAACAGCTGAAAGTTTGTCGAGGAATTCTTTCTGGATTTCGGAAAGTTTAATATCCGGTTCTTTGTCTAGGACTTTGAAAACAAAATCAGCAGGAGCATATTTCTCAAGCCATTTCCTAGCATATTCGATTCTTTCGTTCAGCTTCCCTATTTCATATTTGGTAAGTTTACTACCCTTCTCTGTTTCAGCATCGATAAAAATATCAATTTTTGGCATTTGGATAGCTTGTGCTACTTTGGAAAATCTCATCCTATAGCCTGGTTCGAAGCCTTTCTCCTGCACAATTTCGTAAGCCCTGCCAAGATCCGGGAAGTCGACTTCTTTGTTAAAAGCATGCATGGCGCGATCATAGTCATCGAAAAGGTTTGGAATCGTGACACCCTTAGGATTAAAATCAACTTCTTTTCGTGGATTCTTGGCCAGTAAGTATCGTAATAGTTCAACTGGCAAAATATCGGTAATTTCGTCAGCAGTGATTCCGGTGCCTTTGGATTTACTCATTTTTTTGCCATCAATGACAAAGAATTCATAGCGGATGTCTTGTGGTGATGGATATTTGTATATTTCCCTCATAATAATGTCTGCCATTTCTCTGGACCCACCGGCTACCCAATGGTCCTTGCCCTCACCCTCGACAGTAACTCCTAGAGCAGTCATGCGAGCAGGCCATTCGACACGCCAGTAGAGTTTCCCAGTTCCATTAAAGGGTGACACTTTTCCTTTGTGACCACATCCTTTTGCCCAGTCAACTTTATCCACTTCACATTCGTATGAAACTTGCTCGCCGTCCCAATCAACGGCTGTTGTAGTTCCAACTTTCCCACAATTTTCACAAATCGGCTGAAAGGGATACCAATTATCGGGCCGTTCAGAACCAGTAACTTTTTTATAAATTTCACGTATTTTTGTCGCGTTATCTAGGGCAACACGAATAACTTCGTTAAATTTGCCAGTTTGATAAAGCTCAGAGTTTTTCAGATATTCAGGATGGACCCCAGCCTTGCTAGCTGATCCGACAATTTGTTCCGAATAGTAGTCAGCTAAAGATTTGTTTTTGTCTGGTGAGATTGCCATGAAGAGAGGTTTGCCCATCTCGGCCTCAATAATTTTCTTATCAAAATTGACTCCCGGAAGTTCGTCCACGGGATCAAAGTCATCAAGGATAAAAGTGAATCTTGCGTCCAACCCATCAGCAAGTAAAGTTTTGTGAACTATATCGTGTATTACAAAACCACGAAGACTGCCCACGTGGGCTGGTCCTGAAGTACTGAAAGCATCATCTACTAGTTGCTTTTTCTTTTTATCTAATTTGATTGCAATTTCATCTGCCCAAAACATCGTCCAAGTTCTTTCGTATAAAATATTATATTCTTCGAGTGAACAAAGTGAACCTACAAACTGGTTCTCGACAGGCTCGAACAATAAACATATTTTAGCGTAGTTGTGGCTAAATTGCTATCAAAAAACCCCTTTTGACGTTGCCGCTAATGGGCTTTTGAAGGGGTTTCATAACAAATTATTTGATTTTCTTGATTTTGTACTGCATATTACCGGCTGGGACCGCGACCTCTACGACATCACCGGATTTTTTTCCGAGCAGCGCCTTGCCGATTGGCGACTCGTTTGATATCCAGCCCTTAGAAGGATCAGCCTCAGCCGAACCAACTATCCTGAATTCCATTTCACCAGTCTCAAGCTCCACGTTTACACTGCAGCCAACATTAACTACTGAACAATTATTGTGAGATTCGTCAATCATTACGGCGTTTTTTAGAATATGTTCTAATTCTGAGATTCTGCCTTCGATAAAGACTTGTTGATCCTTAGCATCGGCGTATTCAGAATTTTCAGAAAGGTCACCATATTCTTTGGCAGTTTTAATCATTTCAGCAATTTTCTTGCGACCAGTTGTCGTAAGTTCATCGTATTCTTTTTGTAACTTTTCCAAGCCATCTTTTGTCAGGTAAACTTCTTTGGTTGTGTCCATGATTTTCTCCTTTTTAGAGTAAAAAGATAGGAGTTTCGTTCACTCCTATGTGGTATAGAGGTAATAATTACTTTTGAAATCTTACTTTTTTAAACGAATAATGTCAAGTATTTTTATTGACCCGATTGTTCAAGAAAAGTGGATAATTCAGAGATTTTTATACGTTTTTGTTCCATGGTATCTCGGTCACGGATCGTAACGGCGTTATCTGTAAGCGATTCAAAATCGACAGTGACGCAATAGGGTGTTCCAATCTCGTCCTGACGACGGTAACGTCTGCCAATACTTTGGGTTTCGTCATAATCTGTATTGCCCTTTTTTGAAAGTATATCCCATACTTCCTTGGCTTTTTCTTCAAGCTCCGGTTTTTTCGAGAGTGGCAAGACAGCGAATTTGAAAGGTGCAAGTGTAACCGGTAAACGTAGGACCGTTCTAGACTCGCCGTGAACATCTTCCTCGCTATAAGCTGAGCATAATATTGCTAGCATTGTTCTCTCAACGCCAAAGGTTGGCTCGATGACGTGTGGAACGAACTTATCATTAGTGACAGGGTCGGTATATGAAAGATCTTCTTTGGAATACTCAATATGTTTTGAGAGATCATAATCTTGTCTATATGCGAGGCCCCAAAGTTCTTTTTGACCAAAAGGAAAATCGAATTCTATGTCAACAGTTCGTTTAGAATAATGAGCCATCTTTTCTTTTGGTATTTCATGATCATGAAGCATTCCTTTGGGTAAACCAATAACTTCCGCAAATTCATGCATCTTTGTAAGCCAGAATTCGAAAGATTTTTCCCATTCTTTTGGGTTAATGAAATACTCAAACTCGGCAATTTCGAATTCTCGAGTTCGGAAGATATAGTTACCTGGAGTGATTTCATTTCGAAAAGCTTTCCCGATTTGAGCGATACCGAAAGGGACTCGTTTTCTAGATGTAGCGACAATATTTTTGAAATTCACAAACATACCTTGGGCAGTCTCTCCCCTCAAATAGGCCAGGGATTTTTCATCTTCAACAACACCTATGCTTGTCTGGAATAAAATATTGAAATTTCTAGCCTCAGTCCAGTCAGAAGCGCCGCAAACAGTACATTTAATGTTGTTTTCTTTGATAACTTTGGAGATCTCTGAGAGCGGTTTTCCTTCAACGTCAATCTTGATAGCATCTTCGATGAGATGATCGGCTCGAAAGCGATTTTTGCATTTTTTACAATCGACTAAGACATCGCCAAACTGTCCAACGTGACCTGAAGCTTCCCAAACGCGTGGGTTCATAATAATAGCTGAATCGACACCGACCATATTGATATGAGACTGTACAAAAAACTTCCACCATTCGCGTTTTAAGTTATTTTTGAGTTCAACACCCAGGGGTCCAAAATCCCAAGTGTTTGCCATGCCACCATAAATTTCGGAATCAGGATATACAAAGCCCCTGTTTCTAGCGAGAGTTTGAACTTTTTCCATCAGTTTTTCGTCTTTTGCAGCCATATTTCTCCTAAAACGTGTAATTACTTTTATCTAGTATAACACTCGCTTCATCGTCTGTAATTTTTCCCAACTCTTGTAGATAATGAACATCAACGACGAATTCGTCATAGAGCAAACTAAAAAGTTCCGGATTCTGCTCTTGAAATATACAGAATGACTTATGGGAATCAGCAATCCAGGTGTCAATTTCTTCGCGGCTCATTAACTCGCCTTCAGTGTGAACGTCGTCTTCTTGTAAACAATCAGGGATTTCTTCACCCTCTTTCTCGAAATCTGCCCTTGTCCAAGCCAATGTTGATATATCTTCGCCCTGATTTTTCATAGAGCTATGATAGCACCCTGATGCTGCGGTAGTCAATCATAGTTACGCACCTCATGTATTCCAAGGCTAGTTCACTTGCCGTGTTCACTAGAGCGGCAGAGGGTCGAATTTTATTTAACTCCGAGAAGTTACTATCAGCCAGAAATCGCCATAGTTTAATCACATCTTGATTAGTCCTCGTTGCGTCGGCAAAATGAAGCGAACAGCCCTTATCGATAACGCCACCGGCTTCCTTACTGAAATAGATAGTTTCGGGGTCGGGTCTTATCTCACATTTTACACACTTCGAAAGTTCAGGATAGATGCCTAATATTTTCAGAATCCTAGTCACAAAAATTAGTCTAACCAGATTTGTCTTGTCTGAATCTAAATGTTTGAGACACCAAAGAAAGAGATTGTAGATATCAATGTTTGGTTGATCGTCTGGTAGTAGCTTATTAATGGCCTCGGCCATGAAATAAGCAGTTTTGACACTTTCTAAATCAGGTTTGGAGGCGAGAAAATTCGTGGTAAGCTCACTGTCCGTGATTATATCGAGACTTTTGCCTGTAGAAATAATTAAATCACAGAGAGTAAAAAGCTCAGTATGACCGCTAAATTTGCTCTTTGTTTTTCTCGAGCCTTTTGCGATTGCCCGAGTTTTTCCTTTCGAGGGTGAAAAAAGAGTCAAGATACGATCTGACTCTCCTAGGTTCAATCTGGCTATAATAATAGCAGCGGTCTTGTAGCTAGCCATTATTCTTCTTTGAAAGCATGGCCAGCAATATTGCCCTTAATTTTCAGTGTTTCATTGATAATTTGTACAACGTCTGAAGGAGTATGCTCGGCCTTGATCAGATAGTCAGTCGCTCCAACCAAAAAGCCGTTAGTTACTTGGTCGACTTCACCATAATTTGAAAGGATGATGACAGGGATATCCTTGGTCTCGGCTTTTTCACGTAATTTTTTCAGGACATCAAATCCGTTCATCACAGGCATCATCACGTCTAGGAGTATTAGATCAGGAATCTCCTTTTGAGCAAGTTCCCAACCCTTTCCGCCATTATCAGCAGTAACTACGTTAAAGCCGCTCTTTGTAAGCTTTATCTCATAAAGATCTCGGATAGACTTCTCATCTTCAACTAATAATATTTTTGTCATATTTCCTCTGGGTTGATTATAAGGCTTTATCCGGAACGTTGGCAAGTATGTCGGTAATAATATCATGCCAAACATAGGCAGCACCCTCAACGCCACTCACCTGCTTCATCGGAGTATGATCATTGTTCCCCATCCAAACCCCGACGGTGTAGTCTGCAGAATAGCCTAGTGTCCAAGAATCGTCATAGTTATCAGTCGTTCCTGTTTTTACTGCAGTAGTCTTGATTGTCTTTAGTGGACTGTTGGTTCCAAAGGTAGCCGACCGGGCCTTGTTATCCGATAGAATGCTAGAAATAGTTTTGGCAACTTGCTCGGGAATAACTTGTTGCTCATGTCTCTCTGGCATGGGGATTTCATCTCCTTTATTATCTAAGACTTTCAATATGGCCGTTTGTGGCATACGTTTGCCGCCATCGGCGAACGCGGAAAATGCTTCTACCATGTCTACAAGCTTTACTTCGCCTGCACCCAGGGCTAGTGGCAAACCATAACTAGAAGGCTCACTATTGAGGCTAGTTATCCCCATGGCATGAGCAGTGTTAATAATTTTATCTAGTCCAACGGCTTTACCGACAGCGACTGCGCAAGTGTTAAGAGATTCGGCTAGAGCGTTTCTGAGGGTCACATTTCCAGAATATCCGCCACTATAATTATGAGGAATATATGGTGGATTACCCCCATAATTTACATATATATCATGAAGTATCGTCGTGTCAGTAAAGCCGTTCATGAGAGCCGTTGCATAAACAATTGGTTTGAAAGAAGACCCTGGTTGTCTCAAACTAGTTGCGACATTCACATTGCTTTTGTTCCAATCGGCACCCCCGACCATTGCCAGTATAGTATCGTTATGGACATCGCCGACGACAGCAGCTGCGTTTGTGGCTCCACGATAAGCCAGTTTCACAAGGTTTTGGGCAACTCTAGTTTCAGTGATTTGCTGCATTGTCGGGTCGAGACTGGTATAAACTTTCAGTCCCTTATCTTCCACATTCTCATTACCAAGCTTGGCTGTCAGTTCATCCTTCACAAACTGATCAAAATACGGATATTTATCGACTGTCAGCGATTTACCATAATATGTCAAATCTTCATTAGCCGCCTCTTTGGCCTGGTCGAGGGTAATCATTTTAGCGAGATACATTTGTTGTAGAACATAGACCTGTCTCTTCTTGGCAGCGTCAGCGTCACCACTGATTGGAGAATATGTCGTGGGTGCTTGGGGTAAACCAGCAAGCATACTTGCCTCGGCTAGATCTAGTTCGGAAATGTCTTTGTTAAAATAGATCTTGGCGGCGTTTTTGATGCCGAGTGCCTGTTCGCCATAATAAATTTCATTTAGGTAAAGCTCCAAGATTTTGTCTTTGGAGTACTTTCCTTCTAATTTGTAAGAAAAAACAACTTCCTTCATCTTGCGATCAAAGCTTTTTTCTGAAGTTAAGTAAATATTTTTCACCAGTTGCTGTGTAATTGAACTTCCGCCAGCGCTATAATCTCCTTCACTGAAAAGTCCGGCCAGTTTGGCAAAACCAGTTTGTTTACTATCTTGCCAATTAATATAAATCGCTCTAGCAATACCCTTTAGGTCAATTGGGCCATGTTTGTAAAAATCTACATCTTCGGCCGCGAGGGTCGCATTCTTGATTACTTGTGGGATATCCTTAAGGGCTACCCTATCTGGTTCGGCTGCTCCATAACCACGGAATATTTCGTTGTTGTTTTTATCATACATCACGAGCTGAGTCGAATTACTCTGTGGCGGTGTGGTAGCAAATTCACTAGAGTATTCGAAATACATTCCAATTAACCAAAAAGTCACAATTAGGACCACTGAAGTAAATAACAAAAGAGCCCCCCAGCCAAATATCTTTAAAGATTTCGCCAAATACTTCTTTGTCTTCTTCACAATATTTGAGTACGTAACTATCTTTACTTCGTTCTTTTTGTCCATATATGTAAGTGTAACAAAAAAGAGCTTATAGGCTCAATGGGGAATTTCGAATAATCCGTGATTATGCTAGATTCTTAACCCAAACAGGAGTGTCTAAATTTCTGCCAAAAAAACCTTCAGCCTTTCCAACACATTTATAATCAGATTTTGTTTTGAAATAAGCTTCGACTCCAGTTGCATAACGCGGGGCTCGATTAATTACAATTTCCTGGCCACCTTCGGAAAGAATAAGCGTCTCAGTTTGTTGTAGAATTGCATCAGCGATAGAGTAATCAGTAAAGTGGTCAGTTGTATAGAAGTTTATTACTTCTGCAGCATTATGTGTGTCACAAAATGATTGCATATAACCGCAAGGGTTTTTGTAGCCAATCATACCAACAATATTTCCGTCATTATCTTTGGCTACTAGATACACCCTGTCACCTCGTTCATGAGACTCTTTCTGTACTAGAGTAAGGATTCTTTCAATGCGGTCATAGTCAATTTCATCAGTCTCTTCAATAGTTACCCAGTCTTTTAGAAGAAGCCGAATATCAGCTAAATCACCTTGTTCGATTTTTTTGAGAGTTATTTCTTGCATATGTAGATTATAGCACTAAATAAAAAAGGAAGCCCGAGGACACGCCTGTAAAATATTAAATAAACACTAATTAACTTATGGTTTTATGGAGTTTAGAAATTCGTTTCTTGTTGCATCATCTTTAATAAATGAACCCCTAAGAGAAGTTGTGACCATGACCGAATTTTGTTTGCCTACACCACGCATTCTCATACAAAAGTGTTCAGCTTCAATTCTCACAGCCACTCCCTTTGGTTG
Source organism: uncultured Candidatus Saccharibacteria bacterium (assembly GCA_964641375.1). Lineage (GTDB taxonomy): Bacteria > Patescibacteriota > CPR2 > UBA1875 > CAIMLA01 > CAZXMN01. Next base: position 210 of record CAZXMN010000001.1, on the reverse strand, counting down.
GAGCATTTCCTTGATTGCGTCGGCGATTTCATCAGTCAATCGTTCTTGAATTTGAAGACGACGAGCGTATATTTCCATTATTCTCGCTAGCTTGGATATGCCGATTACTTTTTTATCCGGGATATAGGCAATGTGACATTTCCCGACGAAAGGTAGCATATGATGTTCGCACATTGAATATAATTCAATATCTTTCAGAAGTATCATTCC